>NZ_JIAX01000012.1:0-297957 GCF_000620605.1 Ahrensia sp. 13_GOM-1096m | reverse complement strand
GGAACTCGTAGCTAATGTGATGGAACAGACGTCAACCTGTCCTGTGTCGCATTTCTAAATTGCCCAGACCGATGCATCTGTATCTTGCCCTAACAGAATGCTTTGCCTAATCGGCAAAAAGCGCTTTTAGCATAGGGCAATCAGTCTGTCCTTTACGGCATGAAGCAACAAGTTCGGATAGCGCTCGTTCCATGCGTTTAAGGTCGTCAATTTTACCGCGCACCAATGCCAGATTATCCACTCCAATTTTCCCTGCATCATCGCATGTCGCATCATCAGAATGTGAAATTTTGAGAAGCGTTCGGATATCAGGAATCGAGAACCCAAGTTCTCGGCATCGCTTTACAAAGCGCAGTCGAGAAACGGCCTTTGCATCATAATCCCGCCGCCCTGCTGCCGTGCGGTCTGGCTTAGGAGTGGTACCTTCCCGTTCGTAGTAGCGAATAGTCTCAATGCCTACGCCACTTAATTCCGATGCTTTACCGATAGGCCAGCCCATTTTCTATTTGCCCCTGTAGTCGCTACAGATGTTATAGTAGAAACATGGAACAAACGAAACGCTCAATTTTGCCGTCACAGGCTCAAGGCAAAAAAGCCGATTCAGCTTTGACAGGCGGGGCAATAGTGCTGGCTGCACTGTCAGCTTCCTGCTACATTTTGCCATTGGGATTGTCTATCGTGGGGCTTGGTGGCTCGTGGTTGACGTTCCTAAGCCCATTCGTGCGCTGCCGTGAAATCATACTTCTAGTCGTTGGAATTTCTGTCGCGTGGTCGTGGCTGCGATTGTGGCGCTCTCCATGTGGTCTACGCGGTAATCGTAGCGGCCTAATTCTAACCAGCATCGCAACACTTGTTTTCATCGGCGCATTAACCGCGCCGCTTTGGGAAAATGTTGTTGCACGCTCACTCTGGGAAATCTTGAGGCATCAATCATGAACAACAACAAACTACTCGCAACTGGGATAGTCGGCACTGTCATTGCAGCACTATGCTGCTTCACACCCGTTCTCGTCATCTTGCTAGGAGCAGTCGGGTTATCTGCAATCATCGGATATCTCGACATTGTGCTTCTGCCCGCACTCGCAATTTTCATCGGCATTACAGTCTACGCAGTATGGCGTAAATCAAAGGCACAAACAACATGACCAAAAACAGCAAATTCGACTTAGCCGTTATCGGCGCAGGGTCGGCGGGTTTCTCTGCGGCAATCACGGCAGCAGATGAAGGTGCACGGGTCGCTCTCATTGGCTACGGCACGATTGGTGGAACGTGTGTCAATGTCGGCTGTGTACCGTCGAAGGCTTTGATATGCGCCGTTGAAACGCTGCACGTTGCAAAGACCGCTGACCGATTCAATGGCATAGAAGTCTCTGCAAAAGTGACCGATTGGCAAGCTGTCGTTCAACAAAAACAAGAACTTGTCGATGACCTTCGCAAAGCGAAATATAGCGACCTGCTGCCAGCAAATGATTCCGTTTCCTATATCGAAGGCGAAGCTGCGTTTTCAGATGATGGAAAGCTCTCAGTCGGCGACGATATCATCGACGCCAATATGGTTATTATCGCTACGGGAACGCGGCCTGCACTGCCCTCAATCGAAGGTATTGAAAGTGTCCCATACCTAACAAGCACGACTGCTCTTGAATTAGAGCAACTGCCTGAATCCTTGTTGGTGATTGGGGCAGGCTATATCGGAGCGGAAATCGCTCAAGTGTTCGCATGGGCTGGAGTCAAGGTGACGATTATTAGTCGTCGTGGACTGCTGCCAGAAGCAGAGCCTGAAATCGGCAAAGCCCTCATGGATATTTTGAAGATGAAGGCATCACGCTCATTCGTGGAATTTCCTATGACCGTATTGAAGAACGCGGCGGCTCTATTGTTCTCACTGTCCAACATGACGGCAAGCCTCGTGAGGTTTTAGCCGAAAAGGTCTTAATCGCCACAGGACGCACTCCCAATGTTGAAAGCCTCAATCTTGGCGATGCTGGCATCGATTTAAACCAACTTGGCGGGGTGAAGGTCGATGAAAGAATGCGCACCACACGCGAAAACGTCTATGCGGCGGGTGATGTCACGGGACATGACCAATTTGTCTACATGGCCGCTTATGGCGCAAAAATCGCTGCTAAAAATGCCCTGAACAGCAACTCACTTTCGTACGACAACTCAGCCATGCCCGCAGTCGTTTTCACCGACCCACAAATTGCCAGTGTTGGCCTCACCAAAGCACAAGCAAGGGAACAAGGTTCTGACGTTCGCACTTCTGTTCTCACACTCGATAACGTGCCTCGTGCATTAGCTGCTCGCGATACACGCGGCCTAATAAAGTTAGTTGCTGACGCTAAAACCAAAAAGCTGTTGGGCGCGCATATTCTAGCACCCGAAGGCTCAGATTCTATTCAAACGGCAGTTTTAGCAATCAAAGCAGGCATGACTTATGAAGAACTAGGCGCGATGATTTTCCCATACCTGACAACCGTGGAAGGTCTCAAACTTGCTGCACAAACCTTCGATATGGATGTGAAAAAGCTGTCCTGCTGTGCAGGGTAATCAACATAACAAAACGTGGAATAGCTAGATGATGGAAAACGGCATGATGGACAGCATGGGTGGTATGATGGGATTTATGGGCGGCGGTATGCTGCTCGTTGCTGCCGTGCTAATCGGCATAGGCTTCGCCATTGGCTACGCGATGGCAAAACGCCAGTAGTAGAATCCGATGTTTGTTGCAAAAACCATGGTTTTTGCAACGGTAAATGCAGACCAACAAAATCAAGTATTTAAGTGTCGCAAATATTGGTCGCAAAATTCAAGGCTAAGGTCTCGATTGGGCTCAATCCAGACCTTCGTTGTCGCATAAGATGCAGCATGGAAGGCTGCTAAACGGATGGCTTTTTTAACAGTAAAGGTCAGCTATGCGGAATTAGTTGCCAATCATATTTTCGGGTGCGATTGTTACATTTCTCGAAAACATTAAACTGAGTATGAGTATAAAATGACTTTGATCCCGTCCGAGCAAAACCTCTTTGTAGTTGACCTTCACTACGTTGCATCGTTCGATGATATTGAACCTGAGCTTGATGCCCATGTGGAATTTCTCAAAGAAAACTATGCTTCTGGCAATTTCATTGCGTCTGGCCCAAAGGTGCCCCGTACTGGTGGTGTGATCATCGCTACAGCCGAAACTCGGGAAGCTCTAGAAAGAATTCTAGCCGGGGATCCCTTTAATTCGAAGAAGCTGGCTCGATACACAGTGACCGAATTTCGCCCATCGATGACAGCTTCCCAGTTGTCAAATTAATGTAGGTAAGGGCTCAAAGCAGCCATCCAATTTTGAAACATTGTCGCATAAGATGCAATATGAAATTCAGTCCTTTTTCACCACTTAGGCGACTGTCCGTGTTGATTTTCAGTAGATTTTGACCCATTTTTTCATTTGAACCTGTCCCACCTAAGCAGGCATAACTAGTCACTGGTATAAAGATTTTCGAATTGAAGGTGGATCATGACGAAACAACAAACTGGATCAGTCTCACCGGACAATCAACAGGCCCATAATGGACTCTGGACGTGATGGCACAGAACAGTCGTCCAGGCTCAGACCCACCGTATTTCTGCCTGGGGGCGAATGCGGGAAACCACCAGTCCGTTCACAGAAGCAAGTGAGAGCATTTGGCTTTGCACGATTGAGAGTGTATCCGAAACCGTAAACTGATCGCGGTTCAATTAGTTTCCGTTCATTTTTGCACTCAATTCATGCGGCTTTGAGAACTCAATGATAGAGATTTTTTCCACTACTGTGCTTCTGTCCATGTCAATCGGTGTTGCTGTAGTTTGCATTGGCTTGGTCATCCGAGGCTGCATTGCGGATGCAAAGTGGCCCTCCCACCTAATCGCCCTCACATATTTCTTTGTTATCATTTCCGCTGAAGCTGCAGAACTTCTCAATCAAAGCTTGCCGGATGAACAACGATCACTCTGGCTTCAAAGGACAACGCTCTTTTTTGTTCCATCGCTTGGGGCATGTATCTGGTTTTATGTTCGCGGCCTGACCTCTCGGAATGTAGGGTGGGCGCTCAGGGATTTATGGCATTTGGTACCAATCGCGATTTGTATCGTCGGGGCGCTGCCCTATCTATCACTGCCCGAGCAGCAGCGTACAATCATCATGACAGCGGGTGGTGATCTTCTCGATCCGACAAGTTTCATCGCGATCATTTTTATGTTGCTGGCATGGATCGCGTGGATCACGATCTTAATCCTTTATGGCGTTGCGTCCATGAGCCGCTTGATTAAACATCGTCGCGCCGTCAGAGACCTTTATTCCAAAGTCGATGGAGTTTCACTGACGTGGTTGCACGTCCTGATAACGATCGTTGTTACATTTACCGTTTTGGTCCTCATAACTTCGGTCTATCCGGCGTTTAGCAGCGCGGAACTATTCTCGAATAAATTAGTCGCGTTGTTTTACTTCTGCGTAGTTCTGGTCGTGGGTATGTTCGGTGTTTTGCAGAAAAATACCATGCCATCTTGGAGCGAACTAGACACAGGCGAGCGGAATGGCCGTCGATACGCGCGATCTGCACTGCAAGACAAAGATCTGACGCGGATCGCGCGTAAGTTAGATGTTGCCATGCAAGATACGCAGCTATGGAAAAACCCAAACCTATTGTTGATAGATCTGGCGAACGTCACAGGTGTCTCACAAAACAACATCAGCCAGACTTTGAATGAACATTTAGGTGTCAACTTTTATGACTACGTTAACGGATGGCGTATCAAAGCTGCCTGTGCGGACTTGCGCAGCACAGACCGATCGGTTCTCACGATATCAGAAAATGCTGGATTTAATGCAAAGTCCACTTTTAATGCTGCGTTTAAAAAGGTGATGGGCCAAACGCCGCGGCAGTATCGCATCGCCGCTGCAGAGGGCGTTACTCCAAGAACTAAATAGGTACGGACCGGCTGGTTCGGTCGAACGCTACCATTTTTTCTGCACACAAGGGCGCAATTACTCATAGTCCCCTTTCAACGTTGTGGAGAATTTATGCAGGATATGGCACCCCCGATAAAAGTGTTAGACATACGCACAAAAATATCGACCTTATGGGTCATCTTACTATTCAACATGGCTTTCGCCGACATCGTCGGCTTCGCATATCCTGGTGCATTGGCCGAACTTATGGCCATCGGTACAGATGGTGTCTCCTTCGGGAATGCCGAAGGCATCGTTGTCACGCCAGAATTATTGTTGATCGCAGCAATCTTCATCGAAGTTGCAATTTTAATGGTCTACCTATCTCGCGTCCTTGCACGCATGTGGAACCGGATTGCCAATTTCGTCGCCGCAGTTTTGACGGCAGTATTTATTATTGGTGGGGGCAGTATTAAACTTCACTACATCTTCTTTGCGTCTATTGAAATTGCAACATTGTTGGTGATCGTCGTTCTCGCATGGGGCTGGCCCGATGAAGCGTAAAGGCCTCCTAAGCGTCGCATTTCTCGTCTCGATGATTGCCTGCGCTGAAATGGGCGTCAGCTATCAACCAATCTAAGGCGGGCAACCTAGTCAGATCTACCATGCCGATTTACAAACCTGCTAAAACCTTGCGCACTGCCAATCGTTTAGTGAAAACTTGCGTTTATAAGAGCCCTCTTTCGTGAATAGTGAGGTGAAATGTCAGGATAGATCCTCGTTGTCGTTTTTTGTACCGCAGATTAGGTTCATTGATAAATACGCCATTGTTGC
Organism: Ahrensia sp. 13_GOM-1096m; assembly: GCF_000620605.1. Taxonomy (NCBI): domain Bacteria; kingdom Pseudomonadati; phylum Pseudomonadota; class Alphaproteobacteria; order Hyphomicrobiales; family Ahrensiaceae; genus Ahrensia; species Ahrensia sp. 13_GOM-1096m. The sequence goes on along the minus strand of NZ_JIAX01000012.1, from coordinate 292,208 downwards.
CAACTGGATTCCTATACATGTTACTCAAATCATTATTTCTAATCGCTGCTCTTTTCGTCATGACTGTAATTTGGTCCGCTTTACCGCGTATTCCAAATCCTTCACCGGTTTATCAGACCGAAATCTCCCAAATTAATGATCATGCGGCACAAATTGCAGCAGTTTGGCCAGGCCCAGAAACTGATGACCGCATCCGTGCAAGGGTGGTTATGAAGGGGGAAAAGGTCATCTTCGAAGATGGCCCTACCAGTCAGCTCATGAACACGCATTCAATAAGAAAGTCCCTCCTAAGTCTGATCTATGGTATTGCAGTTGAACGAGGTCTGATTGAACTTGATAAAACACTGGCAGATCTTGGGATCGATGAAAACACGCCGTTAACAGATCAAGAAAAGAGGGCAACGGTCCGTGATTTGCTAATGTCTCGATCTGGAATCTATTTGCCTGCAGCTGGCGAGCATGACAGTCAAATAACGGACCGACCCGAACGCGAAAGTCATGAGCCCGGCGAGTACTTCTTCTCCAATAACTTTGATGCCAACGCGCTTGGCACAATCTTTATTCAAGAAACAGGGTACGAAATCGGCGCGTTTATGGAAGAGTTTTTGGCAAATCCTTTGGGGTTGCAAGATTTCGATGCCAACAATGTGATCATGGGTGACCCTTGGTTTTGGCCGAGCAAGGATACCCAACACCTTCAGTATTATATTTACATGAGCGCCCGCGATATGGCGCGGATCGGTGCGATGGTCGCACAAAACGGGCATTGGGCTGGTCGCCAAATTGTCCCACAAGACTGGATCGAGCTCACGACAACGTCTCACAGTAACCTTGAAGAAAGCCATGTACCCATTCAAAGGTATTCAGGCTTTGGCTACCAGTGGTGGGTTCAAGAGGAAACAGGAACAGTGTGGGCCGATGGGTATGGCGAACATTTTCTTATGATTGATCCCGCTTATGACCTTGTGTTGGTCGAGCGCAACTTTAGTGGAAACTCATTACTCAGCACAGTGCGCTGGATGTTAAGCAGTAACAAGTTCTCAGGATCGTTAGGGGGACTGATTAACGCGCATGCGATGCTCGTTCAAATCCCCAACGGCTGAGTAAATCGTGCGCGGACTTGGAATGCCCTCCTCAGCTTGGCTAAGAATCACCATGATCTGCTTTTCACTATATCGGGTCGTTTTCATTCAAAATCTCCTCGTTCATTATGCTGAGAAAAATCTACTTTGAAACACCGTTATTTTTAGGGGGGATTACCATTTCGGAAGTGCTTGAGCGGCTTTCATCCATCGGTGTTACAATCGCGTTGGATGATTTCGGAACAGGTTATGTCTCTCTTAGCCATTTACGTGACCATCCAGTCGACTGCATCAAAATTGATCAATCATTTGTTTCTGGTCTTGGCCAGGATGTGGGCAATACTGCTATTGTTCATGCCCTCGTGGCACTGGGAAAATCGTTGGACTTAGACATCATTGCTGAGGGAATAGAGACAGAAGGTCAGCTCGATTACATGACTGCAGTTGGCTGTGACTGTGGACAGGGTTATTATTTTTCAAAACCCATTTCAGCAGAGCAGATAACGGAATACTTTAATCAAGCAGACACCAACAGATTGGTGGGGGCTGCTTGATACGAATTCTTTGATAATCTGTTAGAGTACGTTTGAGCGATAAAGATAGATGCCGTTTAGGTATCAAAAAATGTCCCAATAGGGTTTAACAGCATAGAAATCATGGGTGCGTTTCTCCCAATCTCTGTCACGATGCCAGTCAAATTTTAGCTCGGGCGCCTCGTTTAATTGTTCTTTAGTTATATCAATAACATAGCCATATTTTTTTATCGTCATAGGAAAGTTTGCGCCATGGAATTGGGCGAGTTTCTTCTCCCACACCTAAAAAGCCACCAAAATGAATTATTGCATAGCTAGTTAAGCCGGTTTTTCTATCGATCATTAGATGATCTATGTGGGCTATAGTGTCGCCTTGGAGATTGAATACCTTAGTGCCTTCAATGTCATCAGAGGCTATAAGTGGTGTATCAGATATCATGGATATATCCTCCTTCACCAAGGTCAATGCAAAAACAGGCTATATGGTTCCAGTATCATTTGCATCGACTTTGAATTTAAGTCCCCTTGCCGATTAAAAATGACGACAAGGAGACCGTGATGGGCAAGCCAACATTTACAGAATAATTCAAGTTCAACGCCATTAAGACGATCATTGTACGCAGTTATTACGTAACTGTTGATTTTCAGCAGATTTTGACCCATTTTTTCATTTATAATTGTCCCACCTAAGCAGGCGTATCCAGTTACTGGTATAAAGATTTTCGAATTGAAGGTGGATCACGACGAAACAACAAACTGGATCAGTCTCACCCGACAATCAACAACGATCAGGCCACTCAATGGCAAACACTATCAATGGCGCCTAAAGCGTGTTTTCTTAGCGGTACTACGTTTAAGTTTAAGGCCACAAAAACGATATTTATGCCGCGCTCAGAATACGCTAGTCATGCCAAAGACTGGTCGTGCAATTCAGAATTAACTTGCAAAACTTAGCAGTCACAATTTATGAATTAAGATACAATGTTGTAACCAGCGTTGTATCACAGTGGATACTGCGATCTTACTGCGTACAAGCAATTTCAATGAGTTAGCCAACCATTTGGTAGCGAGAAACCTAGTCAGCATAGAGTCCCTCTCCCGCCACAAAAATTCCTCAATGAAAACAATAATTTAGAGCGCATGAACCCTAGAGGTTCATTTCTCTATGTTGCGCCTTGTTGCGTCTGATTCCCTTTGGTTTCCAAGGGTTCTCAAATAGACACCGCGAATCCATGCAACATATATGCGACATGATTCAGTTGTTCAGATATCCTCACGACTGAAAATTCAGCTATTGGAACTTGGCGATATAAAACAGTATTGTTTCGCAACTGTACGATTCGATTAGAAAGTTCGCTTTGGCAATTCATTATCATCCAGATCAAGGCGTTATTTTGCTTTGTGACTATAGCAATGGTTTCACCCCGCCAGAAATGACTAAAAGAAGGCCAGTGATTGTTCTTAGTCCGAAAATTCAAGCTAGGCCACATCTTTGCACAGTTGTCGCTTTAAGCACTACGCCTCCTCAGAAGCCGATGCCTTATCACTGTGAGATTGATCTGCCTTTCGACATGCCTAAGCCTTTTAACGCTAAAACTGTTTGGATTAAAGGCGATATGGTCAATGCAGTAGGCTTTCAGCGTCTTGATCTGATCCGTGGAAATAAAGGTAAAGATGGCAAAAGATATTATCTGAATACACCAGTTGGAAATGATATTTTGAAATGTGTCAGAGAATGCGTTTTACGTGGAATGGGTCTCTCGACATTGACAAAACACCTTTAATTGTATATGTAAACCAGTGAGAGCCGCTCTCAAGCTTCGGTTTGATCGGCATTAAGACCCTACCAAGGGCCATCATGTAAACTGGCAATTGCAAGCCTCTACATGATGCTGAATGGGCCTCGCTTCGGCGAGGCCTTTGCTTTTCTAAATACATCCATCAAAGTGGTTGTGCGATTAATTTTGAAAAAAGAAACACACTTGTCTGATAATAAACTTGAATCCCTTTCAATGTTGAATTTTCAGAAGATTTTGACCCATCTTTTCATTTGAACCTGTCCCACCTAAGCAGGCGTAACTAGTTACTGGTATAAAGATTTTCGAATTGAAGGTGGATCAGGACGAAACAACAAACTGGATCAGAATCACCCGACAATCAATAGTCCGATTTACTGGGGTCAGATCAGATGGTAAGCACCGTGATTGCCGATTTACATAGCAATCTCAGTCGGAACTTTAACTGGCGCGAAAACGCTACCATGGCGCAGCGTTGCCCATGCGATGCGAACCAATTTATTTGCCAAAGCAACGATGACCACATTGCGATGACATCGCGAGAGCATATTCCGAAGTCAGAGGGGCAAACTATTTCCTGACTTTGAAAAGGTTGGCAATGCCGCTCGCGCGCCGTGAATAAAAAGAGTTCTCAAGTAAGTATTGCCGCGCTTACTGATGCCAAAATGCAGCGTCATTCAATACGTCGAGACGCCCTCATAATACGAGAAAAATGACCAAAGACCGCCATTGAAACGGGAGAGTCTTCTGCTCTGTATTCCGGATGCCATTGCACCCCGAACATGTTGCGGTGTTTACTATCTTCGAATGCTTCGATTAGACCATCGTCAGAAACCGCTACAGAAGACAACCCTTCAGCTAATTTACCAACGGCTTGCACGTGCACCGAGTTCACGAGAACACGAGATTTTCCAATTGCACTGCCCAAGTCTGATTTCAAGTTTACAGTCACATGATGCGAATTTTTATAAATGCAGTCTGGTTCTGAGCTTTTCTCAATTGCGCAATGATCCGGAAAGCCATCTCTGCCTACGAAATCTGCCCTAAGTGTACCACCCATAGCTACATTTATCTCTTGCATGCCGCGGCAAAGGCCCAAAATCGGAATTTTACGTCTTTGTGCAGCGTTTATCAGATGAAAGGCGGCTTTATCTCTTTTCTGATCGAACGGCCCATGGCTTTTTTCACTGCCCGAAAGTCCGTAATGCTTTGGCTCAATATTAGAAACATCGCCTGTTAACATAACACCATCAACCAGATCCAGGATGACATCGAGTTGATGTGGCTCAAGCAGTGTTGGCACTATTATTGGAACCGCTCCACAGCCCAGTAGAATCGCTGTTAAATACTTATCATCTAGACATTGATTTGTAAGGCCCACGGACTTGTCAAAGCCCGAATTAGCTAGCACTGCCACTGTTAAGTGAGCATCTTTGTTTTGATTATTCACGATAAAAAGTCCTTTTATACCAAACAGGTTATCGTTTGAGTGATTTTGAGTAATGGGTTTCTATGCGCTTTTGAGCGAGCTCTAGAACAATGGACATAAGCCAATATATGATCGAGACCGTAATCAGCATCTCAAGGATTTTAAAATCAGACCGGCCCACAGTACGAGCTAGGAACATCAGATCCCAAACCCCCACGACACTAACCAAGGAGCTATCTTTGAGCATAGCAATAAATTGGTTTCCCGTCGGGGGAATAATCACCCTAATGGCCTGAGGTAGAATTACATGCCGGAAAGTCGTTAAACGGTTCAGCCCGAGAGCATCTGCAGCTTCCCACTGCCCGCTAGATAGGGATTGAATGCCCGAACGGAATATCTCAGTCATATACGCGCCATAGACTAGAGAAAGAGCCGCTATAGCCGCCGGTATGGGCGCTACAATGATACCTATCTGCGGCAGGCCCATATAAATCAGAAACAGTTGAACCAGTAATGGTGTACCCCGGAAGTACGAAGTGTAAAATGCCCCTATACCTTCAACAATTCCAACCCCTGACAACTTCGCAGTCGCACCGGCTAGAGCGAACATAAATGCCAAGCTAATTGATATAGCCGAAACGTAAAGTGTTGTGACGGCACCTTGAGAGATAAGGTAGGGTAACTTTTTTCCGATGAAAGCAAAACTAAGATTGAAAGAGTAGAACAGCAGCAACGCTGCTCCAGCCAATATTGCCCACGTCAAATAGAATTGGCGGCGACGCGGAAGACCTAAAAGGGCATATAATGTGCTCGCCGCAATTATAAATGCTACCAACGCTGTTGAAAAACGTCCCCACAAACCCGCAAGGGTTTGTGGGCTCATTGTAGCCTGAAGCAAGCTGCCAAAAGCACCAAGGTTTGCAGAGGCGATAAAAGTCATTGCGAAAATGGGCAATGCAAAAAGCAATGCAAGCCTTAGCCGTTCAGGGCCATGAGTGAAGCTGCCTTTGAAAAGTGTTATCAATGCAGTGCCCTTAGTTTGTCGTTACCAAGTCGACGCCATGCCATTTGACAGACATAGCGGCCAGTGTACCGTCAGCTTTCATCGCATCGACAATTTCCGACAAACGGGCGTTAAACTCAACGTCACCTTTATCAGTTGCAACTGCCAGAGGTTCAAAAAAGACAGGTGAACCGATGCGCTTGATAGGCAGGCCAGACCTAATGGCTTCCTCAATCACAGGCACTGATTGTAAGACGGCATGAATACGAGCGCCATCGCCCAATGCAAGATCATCAAACTCATTCACATCGCCGTAGGTTATAATTTCGCCAGGCGTTACATCATAGGTAAACTCTGGCATTCCTACGACGTCTAAATCTAGATTATGCTCTAGATAACGATTATATGTTGAAGCGGATACAACACCAATAATTTTACCATCTAGATCGCTCGGTTTTGCCGCTGGTGAATCATTGTGCACTGCAAAGGCTGCTGGGCTAAAATAGTACAGCGCAGGAAAATCAAGCACTTCCGCGCGCGCTTTTGTTGGCGTCATCGAACCTACGACCATATCCCATCGGCCCGAAAAGCGCCCGGCAGACATAACCTCCCAGCCCGGAGTTACAAATTTGATTTCAACACCAAGACGCTTTGCTATCTCTTTTGATACAGAAATATCGAACCCGTCTAGTTCGTTGCTATCATTCATAAATGAATTAGGGCGGTAGTCAGAGTTTGTCGCAACTGTCAAAACTCCCTTATCATTGACACGATCTAGTGTTTCTCCAGCTTGGGCACCAATTCCCGCCATTGTTAAACATAGTGTAGCGGCTATGCCAGCTAGAATAGAACGTTTCGAAGATTGCATTTTTATTCCTCCATTGAATGAAATCCAGACCTTACGAAAACATTCATCATTCGCTGCGGATTTGACAAATAATTTTTGTTGTCCTGCCTATAGAAAAACTCTATACTTTAACATGGTTATCGTTCGAAGATTTGTCCCTACATTGCAAGAAGCGCAATCGCTGCAGAGCGTTGCCCGCCTGCTTTCCTTTTCAGCAGCAGCTCGCGAGCTCAACCTTACTCAGCCAACTATTTCTTATCATATCAGTAAGTTAGAAGGAAAATGGGGTGCGAAGTTGTTTCGCGTTAAGGGAAAAAATTTAGAACCCACAGAATTCATGCAATCTATATTGCCTGAGATTAGAACCATTACCCACCAGCTGGAACACATAGGTCATTTGGTGGGCAGTCAATACCATCAAAAAGTCCTTTCAATAGGTATTACCCCCTCGCTAGCAACAATTGTTCTACAACGTAGAATATCTAAATTCCTTGATGAGTTCCCAGGTACGAATGTTAGAATCTGCGCGTCCAACCGCTACTCGAACCTGAAGGAAGATCGGATTGATATTGCCATTCGAATGCTGCCTCGCAATTCGGCTGCGTCGAGCAAAGACAAACCAAATATTTTGGTTCCGGTCCCAGCAGAACGAATGAGAGTTGTTTGCTCACCCGAGTATTTTGCACGCATCACCGAAGGCTTGCCGCAACACACCAAACTTAATGTGACATTCTTTTCGCAAGCCCAGTTAATTTATGAAGACGAAGCATTGTATTGGGCAAATTACTTTTCAACTTTTTGGGGTGATTTTCGGCCAAGTACACGACCAAGTCTTACATACAATAACGCTGACCTTATCCTGCAGGCTGCGATCGACGGTAGTGGTCTTGCCATACTTCGGGACATATTTGTCATGGATGCGATACGCGAAGGAAGGTTGATTGAACCTTTTCCAATGCGGTTGGAATGTGAGAGGGTGTTCCAGTTTATTGTACCTGAAACAGCGGGGGTGAACCAGCCCGCATATAATTTTATGACATGGTTTGGCAATGAGTTAACGCAGCTGGCATTAGAATCTGTTCCTCATCAAGGATCTACCGACAGATAGCGACTTAATTTATCCTACCATCTATTCCAAAACTTATGACGACGCACACATTCAATATGAGCAAACGCTGATTAAGCTCGTCATTATGAGGATGCGCTAGAAGCACTCCATAAACATCGGAATTAATCAATCTTGCAATCAACTTTGAGTACAATTCATCCCAACTATTTAAAACGAATAATGAAGCGCACACGTTTCAGCAGAACAGATCATTGGTATTTTTAAACGAGCGTCAACTGGTTTTGCTCCATGGGAACCAAATAAACTTGGTTATTCTTATATTGCCCTATTAACTATGCTCCACTCTGCGATTGAACCGAAGCGAAGACAAAAATGCCAAGCAAATTAATCCTGCTCCGATTAAGCCGGTAACAATTTCAGGTACATGGAATACCGCTTGCAAAAACATAATCATCGAAAGTGCTAAGACTGCATAAAATGCACCATGTTCAAGGTATCGATAATCATTAAGAGTTCGATTATCGACAAGCATAATTGTCATCGCCCGTACATACATTGCTCCGATACCAAGGCCGATAGCGATGATAAAAAGGTTTTGAGTTAAAGCGAACGCGCCAACGACACCATCGAACGAAAAGCTTGCATCGAGGACTTCTAAGTAAAGAAATGCACCTAATCCGCCGCTCACAGCAACATCTCGCCCAGTGCTTCGGTCTAAAAAATGACCTAAGCTCGACACAGCGAGAAAAGTCAGAATGCCCCATGAACCTGCGATGACGAAATCAGCCTGCTGGTCATCTGAAAGCGCCATGGACACGCCAAGCAGTAGCGCAAGAACAATAGCAACACCTGCTCCCTTGACGTTGCCAAGTAAAGCGCTTCTGGCTTCAATCCATAATGCCCAATGCACTTCCTTTTTCGTATCGAGAAAGAAATCCAGCGCGACGAGCATTAGAAAACTACCGCCAAAAGCAGCAATCGACATATGCGCCTGCGACATAATTTTTGCATATTCTGAAGGCTCGTTCCAAGCTAGTTGAACCGCTGCCCAAGGCGATATAGCGGCTGCTATGCATACAACAGCCAATGGGAAAATTATCCGCATGCCAAACACGGCAATGAGAATTCCCCATGTTAAAAAGCGCTGCCGCCATATCGGTGACATGTCACGCAGCTTGTTAGCATTTACAATTGCATTGTCGAATGAAAGGGAAATTTCCAGTATCGACAATATAGCCGTAATGAAGAATGCCCCGGCAGCACCTGCAAGCGTGCCGCTAACGCTCCATCCCAACCAAGCACCAAGAAATAGCCCAAGCACCGTCACAATGGCGGGCCATTTAAAATAGTCTATCATATCTCAAAATCTCCTGTCGGGATAAGCCTCACGAATACGTGAGTGCCCCGATCTCGTACTTTTCATTGCTACGGATGAGCTGTTTCGTATATTCGTGTTGCGGCGATCCGAAAATGTTTACCGGCGTATTTTGCTCAACAAGCTCGCCCGCTTGAAACACCATTATCCAATCCGCAAATGCCCGTACCAATGGTAAGTCGTGAGCAACGAAGAGATATGCAATACCCAGTTCGCGTTGCAGCGACTGTAAGAGCTCCACGATTTGTGCTTGGATTGATGCATCAAGAGCAGAAACAGCCTCATCACAAATCAAAATTTCTGGATTGAGTGCAAGCGCGCGTGCAATAGCGATACGCTGCTTCTGACCACCAGAGAATTGCCCAGCATGCCTTGTTGCATGTTCCGCACTTAAACCAACAAGCTCCAATAACTCAACAATACGGTCACGCTGACGGTTAGGCGGCAGAACGTCACGATGAATTCTCCAAGGTTCAGATATTATCGCACTGACACTCCAACGTGGGTTGAGGGATTGTCCTGGGTCCTGAAAGATCATCTGCATTCGGCGACGCACTTGACCACGCTCCGCGGCTGTGGCGTTGACGAGATCTTGCTTATCAAGATGAATTGTTCCGTGGGACGGTTTTTCCATCATCAGTAAGCTGCGTGTTAGAGTCGATTTCCCTGATCCACTTTCGCCTACAACTGCAACAGTCTCGCCTGAATGAAGGTCAAAAGAGATATCTTTCAAAACCTGCACAGTTCCATAAGTCTGCGCTAAATTACGGACTTTAAGTAGCGGGTCCCCATCTGGGCGGCTTGCATCTTTGCGCACCTGCCCCGGAACGGCTTGTAGAAGCTTACGCGTATAAGGGTGCGAAGGCGCTTTGACGATTGCCTCTGACACACCTTGCTCAACGATTTCGCCATCTTTCATAACCAGCAATCGGTCAGCGACTTTCGAAACCAACCCTAGATCATGAGAAATCATAATCATCGCCAGTCCCATCTCTTCGCGCAACTCAACAAGCAACTCAATAATTTCGCTCTGCACAGTAACGTCAAGCGCGGTTGTCGGCTCATCAGCGATCAAAATTTCAGGCTTCATCGCAAGAGCCATTGCGATCATCAAACGTTGGCGCTGGCCACCTGAAAACTGATGAGGATAAGCATCGAGACGTTTGCTAGCGTCAGGAATACGAACGCGCTTTGCTAATTCAAGCGTCCGTTCACGCGCCTCATGACGCGAGACACCGTGCAGTGTCATCATTTCCATTATCTGTTTGCCAACCTTCTGAACAGGATTCAGATAAGCAGCAGGGTCCTGGAATACCATAGCTATGCGGCGTCCATTAATATCTCGACGCGCTCTTTCGGGAATCTGCAATAGGTCTACCCCGTCAAACAGCACTTCCCCCGAAGTAATTCGCGCAGGTGGTTGATCAAGTAGCCCCATAATAGCGCTAGTAGATACCGACTTGCCTGATCCACTCTCTCCAAGGATACCGAGCGTTTCCCCTTTATTAAGATGAAAACTTACCCCTTTGACTGAGCGTGTAATGCCCCGCCCACCATGAAATTCAATGCTAAGGTTTCGAACGTCGAGAAGATGCTCCACTTTGTTTCCCATCATAATTCCAACCTCCAACGTTGTGCTGGATCAAAAGCAAGGCGCATCCAATTTGATAATAATGCCAGTGATAAAGTTGTCAGAATGATCGCAAGGCCTGGCCAGAATGAAAGCCACCAAGCTTGTGTAAGGTAAGGCTTTCCTTGCGCGACCATCATACCCCAAGTGATATCAGGTGGTTGAATTCCTATACCCAAGAATGACAACGAACTTTCAGCGAGAACAACGAATGCAAACTCAAGCGTCGCAATTGTCATTAATGTAGGCAGCACGATTGGCAGTATATGAGTCAAAATAATGCGCAGGTGTGAAGCACCCATCACCGCAGAAGCCTGCACGAACATGCGTTTGCGTATTTCCATCACTTCAGCACGCGTCGTACGTAAATAAACAGGAATGCGCGTAATTGTCAGAACGATCACAAGATTGAAAATCGATGGCTCAAGCATATAAAGAACGATGACCGCCAATAATAATGATGGAAACGACATTATGATGTCTGCGACACGCATCAAAATTTGAGAGATTGTCCCGCCCACATATCCTGCGATAAGGCCTAGCCCGCTACCGACGCCAAGTGCAAAAACCACAGAACATCCTGCAATAAGCAGCGTGTTTTGAGCAGCCACGATGATGCGCGGCAGTATAGGCCGGCCCAAAGCATCAGCACCTAGTACAAAAAGCCAATTACGTCCAAAATCAAAAGGAGGTGCATTGCGACCTCTTAGGTCCGTTGATGATGCAGCATCAACTAGAATTGGAGCGACAAAAAGCGCAGCAAGTACCAACACAAACAACAACATAGCAGCAGCCAGGGCTGCAGGGTTGCGACGCAAAAGAGCCATGGTACTCGGAGGGGTTATGTGCTCAGGCACGAGTTCGGGGGTCGAGTGCTGCATAAGATAAATCAATCAAAATGTTCATGAGAAGAATGGCGATCGCTGTGACGACAATGGAGGCTAAAATAACCGAAAAATCGCGCATAAGAATCGAGTCGATCATCAGCTTACCCACACCAGGAAACCCGAAAATTGTCTCTACGATTACGGCACCATTTAACATGCCTGCAGCTTGGTCTCCCATTACGGTAACTATTGGCAGAGCCGCATTTCGCAAAGAATGCCCGAAAATAATCCGGCGGGGGCCTGCCCCCTTTGCACGTGCTGTTTTTGTATAAGGCGCATGCAGTGCGGCAATCATGGAGTTGCGTACAACTTGTGTAATAAGCCCAAAGGGACGAATGAATAATATTGCTACGGGTAAAACCCAATGCAAAAGACTTCCTGTACCCGAAGTTGGCAACCAACCAAAACCAATGGAGAATATAAGAATTCCAACGATGGCTATCCAAAAATCTGGCGCACTAGCACCTATTAGCGAAACGACTGTAGCGACCCGATCAAAAAGACCGCCAACGTTAAATGCTGCCAGTGAACCGATCACTGTGGCCACAAGAATGACGAGTGCTATCGTTATTAATGCCAACTGTAAGGTCCAGATGAAGGCTTCAAGCACCATTTCAAGCGCTGGGCGCGAGGTACGCAGGCTTTTGCCAAAATCAAACTGCACAATATCTTTTGCAAAACTGCTGAACTGAACGATGAGCGGATCATTTAACCCATTGATTTCGCGAAAATTTTCACGAGATTCAATAGAAGCATCGAGAGGCAAGTAAAGCGCTGAAGGATCCCCCGTCAATCGTGATAGAAAGAACACGATGACGATTAGCGCAGCGAGCGATAGCAAGCTTGAGATCAACCGATTGCGAAGATGTTTTAGCATGACATTCCTAGCTTGAGGGAGAGCGCTAATGATGCGCCCTCCCGACACAACTATTTCTAGCGGAAAGAAATTTCAGCGAGTTGCAGCTCGCTATTTGTAGCGATTGATGGTTCAAAATCCAGCCGCTCTGATACACGAGTATATCCAACCATATGGAACATCACGATATCAGATATGATATCATCATGGAGACGTGCAAAGAGCTGCTTCCACAAATCAGCACGCGCTTCACCTGTAGCCACAGTCGCTTCGTCGATTAAACGATCCACCTCATCATCTTCCAGCACACTCTGAAGGCCGTCAGAATGATATTTGAAGAACATGCTAAAGACAGGATCACCTTTAGCGTTGTCATGCTGCAACTGAATGATCTGTGGTGAGCGATCTTCCGCAAACGGTTTCGTATAGAAATTTTCCCACTCTGCGACATCATACATGTTCAGATCGACTTTAAAGCCTGCATCTGAAAGCATGGCTTGCATAGCCTCCATCACTTCCGTTCCGTTTGGAAAAATCCCTGTGCGTCCAATCAACTTGATAGGAGTATCGACCGGCACTCCATCAGCCCGCGCTTCTTCGATTAAACTGCGCGCTTTTTCTGGATCATATGGATAGGGAGTTAAAGTGTCATTGGAACCGATTGTCGTTGGCGGTACGATTTGAGTAGCGCTCACCACCTCAGATGACAAAATGCTTCCCTTAAACGCTTCACGATCAATCGCTAAATTAAGCGCTTCACGCACACGTCGATCATTTAGTGGCGCAACTTGGGTATCAATACGCAAGAAGAAAGTCTCGGAGTTTGGATAAGCAAAATCCGTGTCAGTATTCGTCGCATCTTGAACAGCAATATTGGGTACAATATCTGCCTCACCATTTTCAACCATCAGTGCTGCCACTGATCTGTCCGAACGGAACAAATAGGTCGCTCCCTCGACCTCAGGAGTTTCACCCCAATAACTAGGGTTGCGTGACAAACTAATGCTCTGTCCAGCTTTCCATTCATCAAAAATGTAAGGTCCAGTTCCGACAGGACTGCGCGTATGTTCATCCATAGCAGTCTCTTCAGGTACGATAGTCATTGTTGACATCAAAACAGGCAAGATCGGCTGCGCTGGGTTGGTCGTTATCTCGATCGTTTGTGCGTCGATAACATCTGTTGAGATATCTAACCCGCCAAAATATTTAACGCCTATCTCGCAGTTAATCGCACCGGAAGTTGTACGTGCAATTGAATGCGCGACGTCTTTTGCATCAAATGCAGTACCATCAGAGAATTTTACCCCCTCACGCAACTTGAACTGCCAAGTATCATCATCAACCTGCGTCCAAGACATAGCTAACCGCGGCCGCAAGTCGGCAGAACGCGGATCTAGCACTGTAAGCGTTTCAGAGATGTTCTGTAGTACAACGCGACCGACATCTGAACGTGATGCCATACAAGGGTCAATAAGCTGAGCCTCTTCGCCCAACACAATTTTGACGCGTCGCTCATCTTGAGCATACGCCGGAAAGCTACAACCAAGCAGTAATGCAGCAACTAAGCCGCGGTGCAATGTAAATGACATCATAATCCTCCAAATGAATGTCAGCATACATTCAGCATATAATTCATTATTGTCAACTAAATTGTTAACAATTTTTCTAACAATCCTCAAGACACTCCTGAAACGCCGTACTTTAATTCATAGGCGGTACGATAAGCTTGACTGGAGGCAGGTATGTGTTCGCGTACGGCCTGAACATAAGTCCACGTGTCAGACCCACGTAAAGAGCTTACAATTGCAGCATGCTGCTGAATTACCCGTTCAAGATGACTAGCATCAAAGTACTTTACCGCTCGAACGATATGAACCTTGCGTGCATATTGCTCTATTGCATCTCGAAGCTTTTCGTTAGGACAAGCAGAAAATTGAATACTGTGAAAAGCGAGATTGTGACGAAAAACTGCCCTAAGATCCCCCTTAGCTGCAGCCTCTTTGTGTTCTTGATGCTTGATTTCAAGACTTTCAATTAATGACGGATGAGCTGGCAAAGGGGTCTGCGAAGCCGCATGGCTTTCCAACAACAGGCGGATTTCATACAGTTCATCAATCTCTTTTGGCGTAGGTTCAATTACACGCACTCCACGATTGGGAATCTTTTCAACCAACCCCTTCTCCTGAAGAATAGAGAGTGCCGAACGAAGATTATAGCGCGATAAACCAAATCTTTCACCAAGCTGATCCTCCACCAGCTTACCTCCAGGAGGATAAACTCCAAAGACTATATCTTCTTCGATTCGACTGATTATCTCGTCTGTCATGACTAAATTGACCCTCTAACGCACCAAGATCGGTAAATCTGTATTGGAATTTGATCTGTAGATTGTCAATATTATTGTTGCGCAACAACGAAACCTCTCTTCCCACATTTTTATTGCAATAAACAAACTCAGCAAGCCAAAACAAATGCCAAATGCTGGATTTGAGAGAAAGATTCAGGTTGAAATTACCTGATAACACAGCGGTAAATAACTTTTCCATATAAATAATGTTAACAATTATGTTGACATTATTTATTAAAAAAGTGAACCATGTGAGGAAATTTTGTGTGCTGCCAGAGCACCAATGAAAATTGAAACAGCGAAGAAGCCAAATGGAACTTCGTTGGTAAGCACGTCTTCTAAAGGACAAAACGCATGCGTAAGAATAAGTTGAAAGAAATTTTTGCCGAAGGACGGCCAGCAATAAATGCTTGGCTCTCTATAGGCTCTAGTTATGCCGCTGAAGGTGTCGCGCGACAAGGTTTTGACAGCGTCACCATTGATTTTCAGCATGGAATGATCGGGTTTGATACTGGCCTGACCATGTTTCAAGCTATTTCCACAACGGATGCAGTGCCCCTAGCGCGCGTGTCCTGTAATGATGCAGCTCAAATCATGCATATACTTGATGCAGGTGCTTACGGCATAATCTGCCCAATGATATCAACGGAAGAAGACGCGCGCTCATTTGCAAGCGCATGCAAATATCCAAGCCAAGGCAGCCGCTCTTTTGGTCCCTCACGCGGACTTCTATATGGCGGAGATGATTACTTCGCTAATGCCAATGATGAAATTCTAGTTATTCCGATGATAGAAACGTGCGAGGCAGTAGAAAACATCGACGCAATTCTATCTGTTGAAGACGTCGACATGATTTACATTGGACCAAATGATCTTGCGCTGGCCTATGGCGAACGCCCCGGCCAGGGCACAGACGGTCCTGCGACAGCTGAAGCTATTGCACACGTTCTGGAGCGAACACGTGCGGCAAAGAAGTTAGCGGGTGTATTTTGCGCAAATGGAGAAGGTGCACGGGCCAGAGTAGAGCAAGGCTTTGATCTTGTAACACCGGGCAATGATTTTGGTGCCTTAACACGTGAGCTTAGATCTGCGGTTGCGACCATAAGAGGTTCTGAAGTCGGCATACAGATGAAAGCTGGCGGGTACTGATAGACTGAACAGTTTGATCAACACAAAAACAACGCGTCTATAGGCGCCAACACCACTGCCATTGCTATGCAAGAATTATCTACTGCAAACATTGGCAATGGCGCTAACGACCATGGAGCACTCAATGATTTTAGGCGCAATTGGCGACGATTTCACAGGTTCATCGGATTTAGGGCTAACATTGGCAAACGGTGGTTTACGTACCACACAATATGTTGGCGTACCTTCAAAACCTGCAGACAACGAAGTGGAAGCTGGCATTGTGGCGCTCAAAACACGGACCATGCCGGTGGAAAATGCTGTAAAAGCATCCCTTGCCGCCTATCGCTGGCTTCGCGATCAAGGCTGCCAACAAATCTTACTTAAATATTGTTCGACGTTTGATTCACGCCGCGATGGCAACATTGGACCCGTTATTGAAGCGCTGATTGAAGAAGCTGGCACATCCGCTCCCGTTATCGTTTGTCCTGCCTTCCCTGCAACAGGCAGAACAATTTACCAAGGACACCTCTTCGTAGGCGATCGTTTATTAAGCGAAAGCGGCATGGAGGCGCACCCTTTAACCCCGATGGTAGATCCTGACATTAGGCGCTGGCTTGGACATCAAACCAAAAGCTCCGTTGGACATCTGACGCTTGATGATATTCGCAATGGGAAAGCAAGAGAAGCACTAATAAGCGAAACGAACTCTGGACGGCAAATTATCGTTTGTGATGCCATCTCTGACTGCGATTTGAAAGCGCTTGGAAAAGCTGCTGAGGGCTTTCCCCTTATCACCGGAGGATCGGGTATAGCGATTGGTCTACCTGAGCTTCTAATAGGCACTACACATAGCTTAGCGTCTTGGCGCGGTGAAAAAGGTCCTGCGCTTGCAATCGCTGGTTCGTGCTCAAAGACGACGCGGGCGCAAATTGCCTATCACCGTGAAAATGGAGGGGCCCAACGCAGAATTGACGTGTCAGCCCTATTCGACGGCCAAGAAACCGTGAACGATGTGATCAATTGGGCAATGGCGCAAACTACTTTACCATTGGTCTACACCTCCGATGACCCACAAGTAATTAAAAATAATCAACAAAAATTTGGAACTGAAAAGTCCGCACAAATCGTTGAAAATTTCTTCGCACAATTGGCCAGAGCGGCAGTTGAAGCTGGCTTCGTTCGACTAATTACAGCTGGCGGAGAAACTTCAGGTGCAATCGTCGAAGCGCTTGAGGCCGACACACTGGAGATTGGACCTACAATCGCCGTTGGCGTACCAGCGTTGCGCGTATCAGGTCGCAATCTGGTACTGGCATTGAAATCCGGTAATTTCGGCGCTGAAAACTTTTTTACGCATGCTGCCCAAAAATTGGAGGAAACATGACCATAGAATCCAATTTACGAGAGTCTATCTGCCGACTTGCAAAATCGATGTTTGACCGCGGACTAACAGGTGGAGCATCGGGAAACATTTCTGTGCGGCTGGACGACGGCGGACTACTTGTAACCCCGACAGGCAGCTCATTTGGAGCACTCGATCCTGCAAGACTTAGTCTTTTTGACAAAAACATGAGACATAAGAGCGGCGATGCCCCAACAAAAGAAATGCCACTTCACAGCGCATTTTATGAAACACGCTCTTCAACTGGTGCGGTCGTGCATCTTCATTCCACCCACTCCGTTGCATTGTCTATGCTACCTGACATAAACCCCGACGATGTTTTACCGCCGCTTACACCCTATGCGATTATGCGCCTCGGACGTGTGAAGCTTCTTCCGGTATTCATGCCTGGAGATACAGCAATGGGGGACGCATTACGTGGGCTCGGCGGCAGACGTTCGGCTGTATTGTTAGCAAACCACGGTCCCGTCGTTGCGGGGCATGATCTTGAAGGTGCGGTCAATGCAATAGAGGAACTAGAAGAGACGGCAAAACTAGCAATCCTAACGCGCGGCCTATCCCCTCGACATCTAACATCTTCGCAAATTGCCGAGCTCAACCGCAAATATAATCCGGAAGCTAACGCATGAACCATTATCGCTTTTCTGCCAATACCGGTTTCCTATGGAAAGAGTTGCTCTTTATTGATCGTATTCGTAGAGCCGCCGCGTGTGGTTTTGATGCCGTTGAGTTCCATGACGAAGCCCAACAGGCTGACACATTAGCGCTGTCCGATGTACTTACCGAGACTGGGTTACGAGTATTAGGGCTAAATGTACGTATGGGCGAAACAGCCGGTTGTGCAGCCATAGCCTCACGTAAAAAAGAAGCACTAAAAGATATCGACACCGCTATCGAGACCGCCCAGCGGATCGGTGCTGGTTCAATTCATGTTCTCGCTGGACGTACAGGTGATGAAGGTAATCGTAACAGTTATTTACGCGCGCTTCGCCATGCACTCAATGCAAGCGATATTACGATACTAATCGAGCCAATTTGCCGTGCCGCGATGCCCGATTATTTCCTGCATGACATTGATCAGGCCGCCGAGATTTTGGATGAGATTGATAATCCACGATTACGTATTTTGTTCGATTGCTACCATATCGAAGCCGAGCATGGAGCGATGATGGAGCAGTTCCATAAACACAAAAGCCGGATCGGCCACATCCAAATAGCGTCATTTCCAGAACGGGCAGAACCAAACCAAGGAAGTATCGACTATGGCATCGCTTTGAGAGAATTCTTAGCAGCAGGTTACGGTGGTTATTTCGGATGTGAATACAACCCAAAAAAAGCGGTTGAGGTTGGGCTGAGCTGGCGAGACCATTTTCAATTAAGTTAGAGCATTCCGAATACGGACACATGTCTCACTTGAAAAAACATCAAAACCTGATTTCTCAGGTTAGACAAAACTACAATTCCTGTCGAGTTCAGACAGCAAGTTAGACACATTTATGCTGACTAAACCACCATATTTCGCCCGCCATTTGTAAAAACTCGCATTACTCATACCGTGCTTGCCTCCAGCCGGTGCGAAACATCGGCAACAGAATGACCACGTTCAGTGATCTGCTTAATGGCGTTAAACTAGAATTCTTCGGTAAATCTTGGCTTGCCCATGACTGTCTCCTTGTCCTCATTTTTTAATGGGCAAGCTGTCTACAAATCTAGCAACTGTATTTCACGCAGTGTACCATAACTGTTTTTTGGCTATCATTGCATTGGCTATGACGAGTAACTTTCGTGCCACAGCAATCAAAATGACTTTGTGTGGTTTCCCTTTTTCTTTCAGTCGCTGTGGAAACTCTTTGAGTGGTTTATTGTGCGTGGATGCGACCAAAGCTGCCTAATACAGCAGACAACGGATATTATATCTTCCGCCTTTGATTGAACGTCGACTATCGGTGCGGCCACTGCCGTTTTTAATAGGAGCAATCCCCGCAAGTGCGGCAACTTGATTGTCACTGATTGTACCCAATTCAGGAATTTCTCCGATTAAAGCAGCGCATAAGACGGTGCCAATCCCAGGGATCGAACGCAGTATCTGGGAATGTTGCTGCATTCGAGCATCAGTTTCAATCTGGGCTTTTATCTCGTTGTCCAAAGATTTGATTTGGCTGGAAAGTGAATCAAGCAGCTCTTCATCCAACTCCATCATATGCGCATTGTACTGCTGTTTGCTCTAACACTTTACACATTTACGTACTTCCACCATCTGGCGGTGCTTGGAGCTTAAAGCATTGAGAATATGTAATTTCTTGGCAGGTAACTTTCTTCCGCTATCCGGTCTGAATGCCATAAACTTTGTGATCAGGCGGGCGTCAATGGGATCCGTCTTTGCTAAGGCACCTGTAGCGCGCGCAAATGCACGGACATGCGCAACCGATATTTGCCGTACATCGTACTCGGCTCTATCCAATGTTTCCCATACACCCCATTCATAGCTACCAGTTGGCTCCAATGCGATTATCTGAGCGCCGGGCTTGCCTATTTTATTTTGAATTAGGGCATAACCAGATGGTGTGTTCGATACTGAAAAAGCTGTCGCAGAAGTGCCAATGAATACAAAGATTTCAAATTTTCCAACATCAAGACCAACAAAGTCCTTCTCATTTATCATGATATAAATCTCTTTCTTATGCTCCGGGGTCGAAGCCCCAATCAACTGTTCGAGTTTATAAAAGAGAAGGGGCGCCAACATAGATTACGAGGTCGAGCCACAAGGGGCGAGCGGCGTAAACCTTCCCGATCAAGAGTAAAATTTTGCTGCGGATCGGTGAGAGAATAGCAAATCGGCGATACATAAGTGGCGATGCAGCACATTTAAAATCCTGCAATTGACCATCATCAGACTTTTGCAACAATTATCTTAGAGGACCAAGTGGATGCGGTATTCTATTAAATCACTTGTTCAAAATATTCACCATCAACAACTACGCCGGAAGCATGTAAATCTTCAGTCAGAAGCGACAATGATGCTCGAAAACCACGCTTCACTTGGCCAAGTTCATGGCCATACCCAATGGCTTCGGCAGGGTTTCGTGACGCCATTCTTAATGCTTGTGAAAGGGGCACGTCGGTGTTTTTCACCATGTTTCGCACGCTCTGATCCATCGCGACATGTGCCCCCGCCAATCGATCTTCTGCATTTGTTAATCGACCGTTCCTAAGCCGAATTGTTTCACCGTGTAAGGTAAATTCTTGCCTTGCACCTGCAAGTGTCAACATAGCGTCTGTTACAAGGCATAAACGCTTCGACATTTGTTTCACCGCGATCTTAATATTCATCCAATTGACATGATGCCCATCGGCAATAATGCCTGCATACAAGCTGTCGGATGATAATGTCGCGCCGACTACCCCCGGTTCTCTAACCGTTAGCTGAGACATTGCATTGAATAGATGCGTCGTGCCCCTCAGTCCATTTTCCTCAGCCTGCTGCATGACATCGCTGGAGGCATCGCTATGTCCTGCAAACACCATAACGCCTGCGTCGACAAGTGTATTCAGCGCTTTGCTCGGCAGCGTTTCGGGAGCCACCGTAACCAAAAGCGCACCATCAAAAGGTTCTGTAAGGTGCGCAATATCGGTGTCATTCATGACCCGTATACAACTCTTTTCATGAATACCCGGGCGTTCTCTTGAAAGAAACGGACCTTCTAAATGTAAGCCTAAAATCCCCGGCAACTTATTACGTAAAGCAACCTTAACTGTATCGATCGCTTTCACATATTGCATGTCTTGAGCTGTGATGAATGTTGGCAGAATATACGCCGTGCCACCCTGTCGTGCGCCATAAGCCATGCGCGCGAGCGCATCTACTGTAACGTCATCATTAAATTGTATGTCATTCGCGCCATTGATTTGAATGTCTATAAAGCCTGGAGCAACGATATCAGCCGAGATGACTCCAGCGCTATTTTCTTCGCCAGGCTCACTTGATCGAACATCAACAATCTTGCCTTGGCGAATTTCAATTATTTGATTTTCTAGGTGCGAGTCGTTCGTCCCATCAAAGAGACGACGAGCAAAAATTTTTGTAGGGGATTTGGTGGAGCTAGTCGAATGCACTATCTGATCCTTGCGGGTGGACATTATGGTAGTATGACGTCAACTTTAGTTGGGAAGCAGCCTCCTGATCGAGAACGATTGTGGCGGATGGATGCATTTGTAAGGCAGATGCAGGACAGGAAGCGCTAATTGGCCCCTCAATCATGTCAGAAACAGCGGCGGATTTAGAAACACCTGTTGCTAAGAGAACTAGATTTCGGGCTTCCAAAATTGTCGCGATTCCCATCGTGATTGAATATTTTGGTGCCTCATTCAGACTATCAAAGTAAACTTTATTGGCCTGCCGTGTGCTCTCTGTCAGCGTTTTTATACGTGTACGTGAAGCGAGGCTAGATGTCGGTTCGTTAAACCCGATATGACCATTCTGACCGATACCAAGTAATTGCAGATCAATACCGTTAGATTGCGCAATTTGGCTCTCATATCTTTTCGCCTCCTCTGATGGGTCAGCCGCATTGCCATAAGGAATCTTCGTGTTACTCAGATTGATATCTACATGATCGAAAAATGCATTACGCATATAGTGATGATATGAACATGGATGCTCTGGATTCAATCCAATATATTCATCAAGGTTAAACGTGGTGACATCAGAAAATGAAACTAAACCGTCATGATACTTGCGACAAAGCAAAGCATACAATGCCAACATAGTTCCTCCTGTCGCCAAGCCCAGGACAGAGTTTGGCTCTTTAGTCACCGTATCTAAAACAAAGTCGGCCACTCTTCGCGTCGCATTTTCTTCGTTGTCAAAAATCAATACTTTCACTTGTTACCTCGCATATAGTGTAACGCAAGAGCGCCAATAAGCGGGCTGTTCTGATCAAGTTCGGCGTTACAGATAGCAACATGAAATAGCGCAGGCTCAAGCGCCAAATGCGTTATGACTTTTTGTGTGTAGCCAGCAGCCAAGCCGATGCTGCCGCCAAGAGCAACATTATCAAGACCCAACATTGCCGTCAGATCCGAGCATAATATAGCGATGGCATTAGCTGATCTATCAATGATTTCTATCGCCCAGCCTTCACCTTGCGCCGCTACAGCAAAAACAGCACGCGCATCCATTTCATGGTGACCGGCTTTTGCCGCTGCTGCAGCAATTGCGCGTCCACCAGCAACACTCTCCACTGTTCCATTCCTGCCGCTTCCGCACAAATCGTTACCTAATGGCGTTGAGATAAAGCCAATATGCCCCGCGAGACCATTATTACTTTGAATAGGCCGGCCGTTTACAATCAAACCACCACCCACGCCGGTCGAAACAGTTATATAGGCAAAATTTTCGCTTTGACG
This sequence comes from Ahrensia sp. 13_GOM-1096m, assembly GCF_000620605.1. Classification (NCBI taxonomy): domain Bacteria; kingdom Pseudomonadati; phylum Pseudomonadota; class Alphaproteobacteria; order Hyphomicrobiales; family Ahrensiaceae; genus Ahrensia; species Ahrensia sp. 13_GOM-1096m. Next base: position 269,415 of record NZ_JIAX01000012.1, on the reverse strand, counting down.
CCCAGCGCCAAAATGAAATTCCGCTACGCTTGCGGCAGTGGCGTCGTTGCATAGATAACCAGATCCAAACCGCTCTTTAAGTGCATTACCAAGCGGCGCATTATCAATTTGCGTTAGCGTTCCATGATTCACGCTATGCCAATTACCCTCCTGGGTGACCCTACCCGTTACGGCAACCCCCAAAGGTTCGGCCTTCGTGTGACCAACTTTCTCAAGTAATTCCGCCATTATATCCAAGTGGCGTTCCACGACAAATGCACCTTCGGTATTGGTTTGGACACGCTCTATTACTGTGCCATTTTCAATGCGCGCAGCGGCGGTTTTCGTTCCCCCCAAATCAAGCGCAAAACCGGTAAGATCAGCGCGCTTCATGTTTCGCTGCTCCATCTACCGCCTGTTTGAACCAACTTGTTGCGTGTTCAAGCCGCGTTAGAGCACTACCTACGGTTATACAGTCTGCTCCCGCTTCAATTGCTGCACGAGCAAACTCAGGCGTGTTGTATCTACCTTCAGCCATAATAAAACCGCCCAGCTTACTAAACGCCCGCACCAGATCCAAATTCGGTTCAGTACTGCCGTCGCTTGTTTCTTCGGTATAGCCCGCCAAAGTTGTACCAATTAACAAAGCCCCTTCTGCAAGCGCGGTTTGGGCATCCGCGAACGTAGAGCAATCTGCCATACCTATAACACCAGCAGCGTTAATAGCGTTGATGATATCAGTTCTTGAATCGGGTCGTGATCGGTCGGTAGCATCATAAGCTATGATATCAGCGCCAGCTGCAACCAATCCTTCAACATCTCGCAATGTTGGTGTTATTCGCACAGCAGTATCAGGCAAGTCACGTTTGACAATTGCGATAATTGGCACGCTTACATGTGGACGAACTGCTTTTAAATTTTCAACGCCCTCAATGCGCAGCCCTGACGCGCCTCCCGCAACAGCGGCCCTCGCCATAGATGCAATGATGTCCGGACGGTCCATAGGCCCACCATCAACAGGCTGGCAGGAAACCACCAGCCCGCGGTTCAAATTTTCTAGAATATTCATTTTTAACCCATTAAGCTTGGTAGGCCTGTGGCCAAAATCGGGAACATACAAACCAAAATTAAAACAACAATTGGTGGAATAAGCCACGGCAATATCGCTTTAGCCAACCGCTGATATGGAATATCTCCAACTTGAGCCACAACAAACAAGGCCATGCCCATTGGCGGGGTAAGTATAGATATCATCAAATTCAAAACAACAATAATGCCGAAGTGAACCGGATCAATTCCGAAAGTTGCAGCAATCGGCACGAGGATTGGCACGACTATAAGCAAGATCACAAGAGACTCGATAAACGCCCCCAAAACGAAGATCATTAGGTTGACCGCAATTAAGAACGTGAGGGGGCTATCAGCAATGGTCAAAAACATGGTCGCGATCTGCTGCGGTGCCTGTTCACGCGCAAGGACAAAGCCCAATAGTCCAACCCCTGCAATAATTGTTGCAATGGATGCTGAGGTTGCAGTGGTCTCATAGATAGAATTCCACAGGCGCTTTAATGTAAGTTCTCTATAGAAAACTAAATCAATCAAAATAGCATATATTACGGTGACCGCTGCGGCTTCTGTGGGCGAAAAATAACCTGAGAATATACCGCCAACAATAACTACAGGCGTGAACAGCGCAGGGAACGAACGTATAAATAAAGCGCCAATTTCGCTGAAACTTTTGCGTTCATCACGTGGATATTCTTTTTTACGCGCGATTATATATACCATCACCATCAGCGAGCCTGCACACAATATGCCCGGAACAATACCGCCCAAAAACAGTTTTCCTATAGAGGTGTTAGAAATCACGCCATAGAGCACCATCGTAATTGACGGAGGAACAAGGGGACCAATCATGGAAGAAGCAGCAGTTACAGAGCCTGCGAAGTCATCATCGTAACCCGCTTTGCGCATGGCTTCGATTTCCATTTTTCCAAGTCCACCTGCATCCGCAAGAGCAGAGCCCGACATGCCGGAAAAAAACAAGGACGCGAGTACATTTACATGACCGAGGCCACCTGTAATGTGCCCAACTAGCGCGCGAGCAAAACCAAAAAGATGGTGCGTTATTCCTGCAGTGTTCAAAATCGCCGCTGCCAGTATGAATAGCGGTACGGCAAGCATGGGAAAGCTATTTAAACCATCCACCATTCTCTGCATGGCAAATGCCAAGCCAATTCCAGAATAATAAAAATACCCCATCGAAACAAAAATCATTGCGACACCAATTGGGACACCAATCAGCACCATCAAAAGCCATAAAACACCAATTGTCCCGAGTATCATAACGATGGCTCCACGTTTTTATTCAGATCAGTACGTCCAAAAATTCTGCGGAGAATTCGATTTATAATGAGAAATGATGCAACAAATGCAGACGCGTATAGTGCTGCATCAGAGGTTGGCAAGGTCACTGCCTCATTGTTCCAAGTGCGCAAAACGGTTTTATAGCCGATCCATGAAAGGTGTATCATGATGCCAAGGTAAGCAATATCTATGAGGGTGAATAAGCCCCTCTGGTATTTTGCCGGCAACATTTCCGACAAGAAACCCATCCGGAGCTGCCTGTCAGTTCTCTCGACTTCGGCAATCGCAATGAACGCCATCCATACCCATAGCCAACGCGCTAGCTCTTCAGTCCAAACCGGCCCCGCAAACAATGGCGTTCGACCGAAAATTTGAATCATCACCACGATGAGTAATGCAATAAACAATAGAGAGGCAACAACGCCTTCAAAACTATATTTGCGTTCTGGCAGCATGATTTGCCTCCATCCAGATATGTGCGGGAGGGCAAACAACGCCCTCCCATCGACTATTTAACGACCGCGAACGTCTGAGATTGCGCCTTCGCCAAACTCGGCTTCCAAAGTATCGTAATACGGCTTCATCGCAGAGCGGAATGGCGCGAGATCAGGCTCTGTAATCGTCAATCCAAGGTCTTTGAATTTAGAAACAAGTTCTTTTTCCGCTTCAAATGTCAGGTCATTAGAAAGCTTGCCGCCAGCTGCCACGGCCTCACTAACCCAACCTTTCTCTTCATCAGAGAACCCGTCCCATTTGGCTTTTGATATCTGGATCGCACCGGAAGCAATGAAGTGATTTGTCATCGCAATGTGGCTTTGCACTTCATAGAACTTCATGGCCTCAATTGTTGGCAATGGGTTCTCTTCAGCATCAACTTGGTTTGTTTGGAGTGCTAAATAAACTTCCTGAAAGGCGACTGGCGCAGGTGTTGCGCCAGTGTTTTCAGCAAATGCAATTAAAAATGGAACGTTTGGCGTGCGCATGCGCAAACCCTTCATATCTTCCATACTATTAATTGCACGGTTAGATGTAGTTTGACGTGTACCGTAATACCAAACATCCAACAATTTCACGCCTTGGCCTTGGAATTTGGCATCCATTTTTTGGCCCCAAGGCCCCGCAACTATTTCTTTCAGGTGATCAAAATCATCAACCACATACGGCGCGCCAACGAGCTTCAATTCAGGAATGACATAACTCATATCCGGATAGCCTGTTAGGACCATATCAAGTTCACTAGCTTGAACCTGAGCGACCATTGCTTTAAAATCGCCAAGCGTTGCGGATGGAAACAACTTAACTGTCATTTCTCCGCCAGAAAGTTCTGATAGCTTTTCTTGGAACTCAACAGCGCCTTTGTAGACGTTAGATACTTCGTTATCCTGCATCCCGAAAGTTAGTTCAGTCGCGTGAGATACGGAAACTGTGGTAGCCAGCGCTGTAATGCCGGCGAGTAGTGTTGCAGTTAGTTTCATCTTTTCCTCCATTGATACGATGAATGCGAAGGTAAATACCCTCTGGTTAAAGTGTTTTATCGGCGAGTGTGTGATCAATGACTGTTCGCGGCGCTGCCATTCGCGCCCGGTATGAACGGGCCAAATGCTTATCCATAACCTCAGTGGCAGCGACGACATCCCCATCTAGAACAGCCTGATAAATTGCACGGTGCTCCTCATAGGCGATCTTGTCGTACTTAGCTGGATCAGAAGTTGGAGGCCGGTGCGCGAGCATTGTGCTCACAAACATATCATGTAGCGTCAGAAAAATTGGGTTACCAAGAACAGAAACCAGAGCTCGGTGAAACGCTATATCCGTTTCTGCAAACTGAGGCGTACCTATTGCGTTGAAGTTTTTCTCCAATTTAGTATTGAGCGTGATGACTTGAAGATTACTTGCTCGGATTGCAGCTTCGCGTGCCGCACCAGCCTCAATAAACTGACGCATCTGTTCGAGATGCGCGCCACTTTCAGCGTCACCTAATATGTCACGAATGCTGTCACCCGCAGATGTGAGTATAGCCTGCAATGAAGGACGTGAAATTCGCGGCCGGGTCCCAGCCCCAGAACTGCTGATATGTCCGCGCATCTGCAATTGCGCTAATGCTTCACGCACTGTCGGTCGAGATGCATCAAATCGGTCGCATAACTCGCGCTCGGTCGGCACGACACTACCTATCGCTAATTCACCACTACGAATATCGCCTATTATAGCTTCCGCAATCGAACTAGATGCGTTCTTGCTCTTGCTTTCATGCTCATCTCGGTCAGCTAACATCATCTTCACAGACCACCTCTTTAATCGCTTACCCGTTGACTTGCAGAGCATTAAAGGCTCCATCGCTCATATTTGGTATTACTAGATTTCCTTATTGTCAAACCAAAATATGCTATTTACCAACTTTAAACTTACATATATGGTGAAGCAATCAATTCATGATTGCAGCTGACGGCTGCCAAAACTGGAGTATTTCTTTTGACGACGAAACATAGCGGGATGTATGCAGCACTCATGACGGGTCTTACCGATGAGGGGACCTACGATCCTCAGCGGCAAAAATCGCTCACAGAATATGTGCTAAAGCAGGGTCTAGCTGGGCTATATGTTGGAGGCAGCAGCGGTGAACAGGGTTTACTGGATACGTCTGAGCTTCTTGAACAGCAACGCGATGTTGCGACGCTTGCGTCAGGATCTAGCGCTCACCTTATAGCACATGTGGGAATGCCAAATCTACGCGATTCACTAAAGCTTGCTACACAAGCGAAAGAATTAGGCTATCATGGCCTTTCCGCACTTCCACCACATTCATATCCATTCAGCGATGAAGAAATCTTTCAGTATTATGAAGAATTGGCAGCGGCCACTGATCTGCCGCTACTTGTATATGAAGTACCAATCCGCACCGGACGTCCGATTGGATTAGACACGCTTGTTCGCATTCTAGCGCTGCCAAATGTGGCCGGAATTAAGTTTACATCAAATGACTTGTTCAAATTCTCTATGCTAAAACGTCGTTGCCCCGACAGTGCATTTTTCTTTGGCTTTGATGAAATTTACTTATCAGCCGCAGCTTTGGGTGCGGATGGCGGCATCGGAACGACGTATAATATCCTTGGAAAACTCTATGTAGCGCTTCACAAAGCAGTGTCTGATCGCGACCTTGCAACTGCCCAAGAGCTTCAAAATACATCGCAAATTTTCGTGGAAGCATTGCTTGAAACCGGCGTTTTGCCAGGTATGAAAGCAGCCTTCCGTGCTATTGGCATTGATTGTGGCCCGACGCGAGCACCCATGCAAATGCGAGTGAAGAACGGGGATGATATCATGGCTAAAGTCATGCAGAACCCTGAAATCAAGAAATGGGTTGCTTGATAGCACTGGTAAAAACTTAGGTGAATTGAGCGGCAAAAAGTTTTGAAATTTTGCCGCTCATTGAGCTACGAAAACGCGCATCTAACCACCCCATACTTAGAGTGTCTAAATCTCAGTGACCAAGGTGCGATCTAAATGGCCAGACATAGCCTGAACCGCGCCAAGCAAATCTCGATCCTTTATTGCCTTTAATATCACAGCATGCTCCTGATGACTTTGCGCAGGATTCTTATGTGACCGTTGCAACCTGTCTAAGATAAGCCATTCCACCAACGCCATGTGTGTAGACGTTAATATTGGATTTTGAGTAACGTTGACTAGCGCACGATGGAAACCGATATCTCCTGTAATAAACGCTTCCGGATCTTCGAGAAGCTGCTCATTTTGCTGGTGTGCTTCAGCAATTGTAGCGATCTGTTCGTCGTCTGCATGAGAAACAACATATTGCACTATACCCTGTTCAAAAATAAGCCTTGCCTGATTGAACTGACTAACGCCGCTTTGTGAAGCCATCATAAGCTGAGCCACGTGCGAAATTTGCTCAATAACCTTACTCGGTGCGGGCTTTGTTATCAGAGGCCTTTCGCCTTGCTTCACAGAAAGAAAGCCTTTCCAGCGAAGCGATGCAATGGCTTCACGGACACTGACGCGGCCAACATCGAACTCGTGCATCATTTCTTTTTCAGAAGGCAAATGATCGCCGACGGTGTATTCGCCATCGATAATTCGGCGCATTATTAGATCGGCAACAGCATCGGATACCCGTCGTTTTACTGCTAATAATTCTATTGGAGCAATATTTGCCATGAGTTCGTTCCGGTCAGCTAACAATCAATGCATAGCCAAGCTTAGCAATTTTTGTAGCTTAGCGCGACCAAGTTGACGGCAAAATACTTGATGCCTGCAATCTTTTAGGTCGATTGCAGGCATGCAGTCTAGTCGGTGACTACTACCGTTTCGCCATTCCAAGTCAACTCGAACGCTTCCGTTCGTGCATTACGGTCCCCGTCTTCACCCCCAACGGCCAAAATTCCCGTTTTAGTTTTGAATGTCGCGCCATACGCCAAACCTTCTGGCAGATCGTTCACCTCTTTCCACCAGCCGTCACGCATGACGTAAATATCAGCATTGAAAGCTTTTGGATAACCATCATGCGTAAACCACTGTTCAGCAAATGATCGCGCACGTGCGCCTTGAAAGTTCGCACCACCTGCAACGATTAAAGCATCGCCAGAGTAGCCAGCAAAAGGACTCGCAAGACCTTCTTGAAGTGCATCACCTACACGTGCCGGCAGACTAGGCCATTCGTGCCATTGCGCACCGCCCTCCTCAAACGATATATGCTTGACTTGGGGTGTGCGTAATCCCGGCTTAATCTCGCCATTGATCAGAAGAATGCCGTCGTCAACTTCAACCACCGCGGACCCTGTATTGGGTAAGAAAGGATTTTCACCTAGATCCGACCAGCTGTTTGTTGAAATAGTATAGACCAAAACCTTATTGTTCCAGTGATAGTCTCTGGGAGGCATCCCCATATACGCATCTACAATTGCTTGCCACTTTTCAGGTTCTGCGTCTTTGTCCGTTGTCACCACATCATTGAGATATTTATCGAAAAGCTCTTTGTTATAACCACCAAATATTGCAATTCGGTCATCATCAATTGCGTGCGCAGATGCACCTAATAGCCCGACCGGTGTTGAGGTTTCAATTTTCTCCCATACGTTTTCTTCTATCTCATAGCTATAAACATCTGTAAAAATTATTGGTGAAGCGTCGTCATCACTCATTTTTCCTGAACCGGAAAATACAAAGAGCTTTCCGTCCGCCATTGCAAATGTAGCTCCGCTGGTATCTGGGCCAGGAAATGAACTAAGCGACTTCCATGAACGCTCATCCGCCGCCAAATCCATTGAAAAAAGAGCCTTTCCGGCGGAGCCTAAACCAACAAACGCAACGCTTCCGTCCTGCGCAAAAATTCCATTCTTGAACCCAACCGGCAGATCCGGCCATACACCATCTGCATAAGCTGTACTGGCTGTCACTGACATGGTGGCCGCGCTAATTAGTGCACCAATTCTAATATTTAACCTCATAATATCCTCCCAATTGTAAACATTTCATACGCCTAACAGCATATGCGCATATGCATACATTGAAAATAAAGTTTACTCAATACTCCACATTGCTGCCTCCTTTGCGCACCTCAATTTGAGGCCGCGCTCAACCGAATTATTGTAAGGTACTGTTACCCTCAGGACATTTTATATCATCATTGTAGCTTTTCTTTCTCCGAGCGCTTCGTAGGGGGGCATTGAATGCCCCATGCGGTCGATGGAAGTTATAGAACCTTTCCCATTCATCGAGTTTTGCTTCGAGGTTGACATCACCTTTGTAGCTGAGAAGCTGATAAAATTCCTGCTCATCAGACCTATGTGAGCGCTCTACCTTTCCGTTTAATTGCGGTGTTGCGCGTTTGATATATGCGTGGCGGATGCCGAGATCTTCGACATACCAGTGGAACTTGGCTTGGAACTCATGTCCATTGTCAGTTCGGATTTTCTTGATGCGGAACGGGATTTTCTCGATGACATGCTCAACGAAATCAATTGCATTTGCCTGGATATGTCTTTCGTAGATTTTGAGAGCTCTGACGCGCGTGGCATCATCGATAGCGGTATATTGAAAGCGTCGTATCTTTTCGCGCGTTTTCCTTTGAATGTCAGGAATTTAACATCCATCTGGATATGATGGCCAGGAACTTGTTTTTGTAGCGTTTGGTGTGAATCTTGCGTATACGAGTCCCCCTAGGAAAACGGTTCATCCCATTGCGTTTTAGAATTCTCGCAACGGTGGCGCTGGCAATATTAATGCCATGATACCGTTGCATGTACCAGACGATACGAATTGGTCCGAGGTGATAGTTACTGCACAGGTGGAGAACCTTTTCCTCAATCTCGACCGGCGTCCAATTATAGTGCTGCTTTGGAATAGATGGGCGGTTGATTAGGTCAGCTTCGCCTTGATTGGTATAGCCTTCACGCCAACGATAAAAACTTGAGCGACCTATACCAAAATATCGACATGCAGGCTCTCCATCGTATCCGAAGCCGTGTGGTATCCAGCCGTACCCAACTGATAAATCAGATTCGGGCATTGTGCTTGGAATATGGTATCGCCATTCGCAATGGTGCGGGCGTATTCAAGGTTGATCTTCCTCGTGTATTGGCAGACGAGACCAATGACCTATCAGCAAATATGCGTAGGATATTGGCTGATCAGTTCGATGATCTTGCTGTGCTGGAGAAACGCACCTTGGCAGTAACACGCGAGATTGAAGCGCATGCTGCCAGAGATGATGTCGCGCGCCGCCTCATGACAGTTCCCGGTATTGGAGCTTTAGGTGCTACTGCACTGTTGGCCGCTGTCGGGGATGGCAAGCAATTCACAAAAGCGCGTGATTTAGCATAGTGGCTGGGATTAGTTCCAGGACAGCATTCGACAGGAGGTAAACCGACCTTGCTTGGGATAAGTAAACACGGAAACCCTTACGTTAGACGCCTGCTTATCCATGGAGCGCGTGCTTGCATGATCCATCTCAAAAGTGTCCGAGACCGTTTTGGCGATTGGATTGCTAGACTGAAGCTGCGCATGCATCCCAATAAAGTTGTAGTCGCGCTGGCAAACAAGATAGCGCGAATTGCATGGGTAATCTTGAACAAACCCGGTGCCCTCTATAAACGGGTGGATCCAGCGCACGCATAAGCCTCGACATACTGACCATCTACTAATTACGAAGATAAAACTGATGACAAAACGGAAGATCGACGAGACGTAACCCTAGTGCAAAAAAAGAGGGCTCCAAGCCCGTACCGCTAATCAGGAACGTTGCGTGCAGATCTCATCATGGCCTAGCTGCAAAAGCAGCTCACTCTGGAGAGGCCGGATACATTTGAGCAACCGTCTCATGTCAATAAATTATCCTTGCAAAAAAGGGGCAGACCATACATTTTTTGACAAAACATCCTGAAGCATGGCTTTGTCCAATGAGAGATCAGCCACAATCTTCTTCAACCGATTGTTTTCATCTTCCAACTGCCGCAGACGCTTCACCTCAGACGCCCTAAGACCGGCATATTTCTTGCGCCAATTATAACTGTTGCCACCATTTCCGCAAGCAATTGCGTAGCAAATGCTGAGAGGGGCCGGTACCGGCTTTGCGACAGACTTCGGCAACAGAAGCATCACCCTCAGCTTGCTTCAAAATAAATGCAATTTACGTTACGCAAAAATTCGATACTTTCATAGAGTTTTTCTTCTCCCTAAGCAGGGATTATAAATGGAAAATTCCAGCTTTAAATGGTCCGATTTAGTGTAGGCAGATCAGTTTTTAGCCTTATGCGGCGTGCCGATTGAACGAATACCTTGTGCCTGAACATAATCGGCAGCACCCCACCCGAACATAGCGATGAGACCGCTAATAAGCGTGATATCCATATCAGTTCTCTCAAATTATATAGTTAATTCATGTGAGCACAATGAAAATTATACAGCGCTTAATATAAGTACAAATAATAAAACACTCAAATATATAAATACATACGAAGCTTAACTTGATTAAAAGAAGAAAAAAGAACCAAGGTAATGCCAGTATCACCGAGCAGTTGCATACTCACTTAGAGGTAGTTTGAAACAGCGGCAAACATAGTATCTCCAGGAAAAAAGCAAACTCACGGCCGCGCATCACTGCCCAGACAATATCCATCCGGCAGCTTTTTCAGCGATCATCAGCGTTGGGGAATTTGTGTTGCCACTGACAATCTCGGGCATGATGCTCGCATCAACCACGCGCAATCCATCGACACCTTTGACGCGCAAATGTGGATCAAGCACCGCCGCCGGATCATCTGAACGCCCCATTTTGACCGTTCCGACAGGATGGAAAATTGTATTGGCGATATCTCCTGCGAGCTTGGCCAAATCATCATCGCTTTGATACTGAATGCCGGGCTTATATTCCTCTGGCTCATAAACCTGCATTGCGGGCTGCGCCATAATTTCGCGCACTTGTCTCAAGCTGTCTGCTGCAACTTTACGATCATCTTCAGTGGCAAGATAATTCGGTGAAATTTTAGGCGGGTCCCGATAATCATTTGAACGGATTTGCACAGTACCGCGGCTGGTCGGGTTCAAGTTGCAAACGCTCACGGTCATCGCAGGAAAATCATGTAAATCTTCGCCAAACGCTTCCAAGCTGAGCGGCTGAACATGGTATTCAAGATTAGCATGAGAACGACTAGGGTCAGAGCGTGTAAATGCGCCAAGCTGGCTGGGCGCCATGCTCATTGGGCCAGAGCGCTTGAACAGATATTCTGCGCCAATCATCGCTTTTCCAAACAGGCTTTTTGCCACTGTGTTGAGTGTGCGCGTGCCTTTAACTTTAAACACAGCCCTGATTTGAAGATGGTCCTGCAAATTCTCGCCGACAGGCGCATCAACATGAACTTCAATGCCGTGAGCCTTCAATAATGGTGCAGGACCAATACCTGATAGCTGTAAGATTTGCGGAGAATTAATCGATCCTGCCGATAGGATGACTTCGCGGTTTGCACGAATAAAAATTGACGAACCGCCATAATTTATATGTGCGCCAACACACCGCAAACTGCCATCACTTGCTGGTTCAATTTTTAATTTCTCGACCTGTGCCTCAGTCCAAATTGTCAAATTTTGACGCGCCTTTGCCGGTCGTAAAAAGGCTTTCGATGTATTCCAACGCCAACCTGAGCGTTGGTTGACATCGAAATAGCCAACACCGCTATTATCACCACTGTTGAAATCATCCGTTCTTTCAACGCCCATTTCCACAGCAGCATCAGCAAATTTATCCAGCACATCCCAATGCAAGCGCTGCTTTTCTATGCGCCATTCACCGCCATGCCCGTGCATATCTGAAAACCGGATATTACTGCCCGTTGCAGGGTCTGCGCCATCATCAAGCTTATAATGGTCTTCGTGAGCCTTAAATGCGTCGAGCGCATTTTCCCAGTTCCAAGCGTCTTCGCCTGTCAGCTTTGCCCAATTATCATAATCACGCGACTGACCGCGCATATAAATCATACCGTTGATGGATGAGCATCCGCCAAGCGTTTTACCGCGCGGATAACGCAAGACACGTCCGTTCAACCCTTTGTCGGGTTCAGTATTATACATCCAATCAGCACGCGGATTGCCTATGCAGTAAAGATAGCCAACCGGAATATGCATCCATGGATAAGTGTCAGGCTTTCCCGCCTCAACGAGCAAAACTTGATTTGCAGGGTCGGCGCTCAACCGATTGGCGAGCAGGCAACCAGCGGAGCCGCCACCAATAATGATAAAATCGAACTCTGTTTTAAATTCAGACATGCGCCGCCTTCCAACTCTTTAAAAGACAACGAAAGAAGGAGAAGAGCAGATCGTCTGTTTGAAACGTACCACGCCTCCTCCAAGCGCGTCATCTGAACCTAGAATATGGAAAATTTCGAATTTTCCTAATGACAAATGGTACATAGTGATATTACAAAAATTTATATGGAACGCTTTTTCAATCTCAACACCATCCAAGCTTTTGTTACAGTTGCCCGTGAAGGCAGTGTATCTCGCGCAGCTGAGCTATTAAATTTAACGCAGCCTGCCGTCAGTCATCAGCTAAAGCGGCTGAGCGCTGAAACCGGTGTTCAACTGTTTCAACGAACACCTAATGGCCTGCAAATCACACAGGACGGTGCGGCCATTTTGCAAAAAGCAGAAGCGGTGCTTGTGGCCATGAGTGACTTTCGCAGGACCGCACGACAACAGTTCGACCGTGTTACGGGTACCCTCAAAATTGGCACTATCGTCGACCCAGAATTCATCCGCCTTGGCCGATTGCTCCATCAATTAAGATCGGATTTTCCTGATATTGCAACGGAGTTGGTGCACGGCGTGAGTGGTGAAATATTGAACCGCTTAAAGCGCGGCCAAATTGATGCAGGCTTTTATTTAAGCGACCCAAATTTAATGGATCATATGGCTGGCGATGAACCCATTCACAGCGTCAAATTAGCAGATTTTTCTTACCGCGTGATCGCGCCCGCAGGCTGGCAGAACCGTATAGAAACGAGTGACTGGTCTGAGTTCGCGAAGCTACCCTGGATCGGAACGCCTGAGACATCCGTTCACAATCGTTTGCTTGCTTCTATTTTTGAAAAACATGGCTGCAAGCAAAACACCGTCGCGCTTGTCGATCAGGAAGCATCAATGCTGGAAATGGTGCGATCAGGCGTTGGACTAAGCCTTTGCAGGGAATCCATCGCGCTTCACCAAAGACAATCTTTTGGCCTTTCTATATGCGAAAAACTTTCCGTACCTGCTTGCCTCAGCATCGTTACGTTGGAGCGCACCAAAGACAAAGATACAATCTCCGCCCTCTTTGATGTTATTAATTCCATTTGGGATCTTCGTTTGAAAGATCGATGAACGACTATCTATTCATACGGCACAATGAACTAATCAGACTGGCCGATAATTCACGCATAAAAAGCATCGTCAATGTTTTCAACGATCAAGTGCGCCGCGCGCGCGCATTAACGCTTTATCTGCGCCCATCACCGACGAAATCGAACGAAGACCATCGCCTTCTATTGGATGCAATAAAAGCAGGTGATGCTCTTACAGCAAAGACAATCCACACAGAGCACCGCGTGCGTGCAGGTGCAATGCTGATCTCAATATTGGAAAAGCATAAGCTTATTATGGTTTAATTGCGCTTTTCACCAGCCTCCATAATATGGCTGGTGTTCTGGCTGCGCAGTTGAATGAAGCTTTCGTTCGATTCACCAAAAATCTAAACTTAGTTTAAAACGTATAGCCCTAAACCGCTTACATTAAACGAAATGGAACTCCGCTAAGAAGCGCCGCAACATAGCGTCGCTTTTGGTAGAAACCATTGAGCGAAATCCGTGGCAATAACATCCACTCATCTTGGCTATAATTTATTAAAACATCTGGCTGTGTCGTCACACCAATTCTAAGTCCGGCTCTGCGTGCAGCCTTTGCTTCGCGCGGCCCACAAGCACGCTTCCACCCATATGGATAGGCAATCGATACAGGAAGCGTTTGCGTCCATTCTTTTATCGCCTCAATACAGTCAGCCATTTCGCGGTCCAAGCGCGCAGCATCGAGACGGGTTAAACAACAATGCGAAACCGTATGTGCGCCAAAACTTGCAAGAGGGTCTTTAGCAAGCTCTCGCAGCTCATCAGCATTCATAACTTCATCTTCGATAATCTTCATCGGATCAACACCGTGCGCGATCGCCGCTTCGTTCAGACGGTTAACAGTAGCGTCTTCATCCATAGATTCAATAAATTGCGCTATGCGTAAGAACACCGCATGTTTCTGCTTGTGAGTTGAGCAAGTGACAGCCTCGGGACCATCACCAAAATCGAATTGAAATTGATCAACGGCGCGTGTCAAAACCTCTGCGGTTTCCCACCACATTGTATGCGTTCGCTCCACAAGCCCCTTGGTAATGTACAAAGTATAAGGCACGCCGTATTTTCTAAAAACCGGCGCTGCAAATTCAGCATTGTCACGGCAACCGTCATCCAGTGTGAACGCAACATAGCGCTTACTCTTGTCGCCTTTGGCAAGCAATTCTGGCAGATCAGTCAGCGCAACCGGCGTATAGCCTTTTGATATTGCCTCTTGGATAGCCTGATCGAGAAAGTCCGGCGTAATTGATAGAAGCGCATTGGGTTCATACGGTCTATTCATTGCAGGGCGCACATGATGAAGCGTGAATATGACACCGCGTCCAGCGGCCTGCGGCATCAATCGCCCTAACTGGCTTAGAGCGATAATTTCAAGACCGGCAGTAATAACCATTTTCTTAAAAATTGGCTTCATATCACTTCTCTAATTTAGCTCAGGCAAGTCGATGAATTGAAATCGGTATAAATCCAATCTCTCGTTTGAAGCCGCACTGATGTAGGCATTCATTTTGAAAGTAAAGTGGCACCAAGAATAAAAGAATATATCTTTCTTCTACCAGTATAAATATAAACTGGATATTACCAAGTGCCGTGCAGCACAAAACTTTAGGCATACTCTTTGCATATACCCATTTTATCGCGCTCTATTTGCGCGCATGTCATCGCTAAATCGCCATCAGATCAGCGGACAAAGCTTTAATCTCAGAACTGAAGCTTGTTATTCAAGGAAGGCCTTGAACTGAACTAAAGCACCGCGCCTATTTGCCAAGGCACAAATTCAACACCGCCAAAGCCAAGTGTTTCACTTTTTGTTTTTGTGCCGCTCGCCACATCAATCAGCATTTCGAAAATTTCCGCGCCCTTGTCGGCAAGGGAATGCCCTTCGGCAATCTCACCGCAATTGATGTCCATGTCGCCGCTCATGCGCGCATACATATCGGAGTTTGATGCAAGCTTGATGCACGGTGTTGGCATATAGCCAGATACAGACCCTCGCCCTGTTGTGAAGGCGATCAAATTTGCGCCCGATGCGACCTGCCCCGTGACCGAACATGGATCATATCCCGGACTATCCATGAACACGAAACCTTTTTGCGTAATCGGTGCAGCATAATCATAAACGCCTGCAAGCGGTGCCTGTCCGCTTTTTGATACAGCGCCCAACGACTTTTCAAGAATTGTCGTCAAGCCGCCACGCTTATTGCCAGGGCTTGGATTATTGTCCATTTTTGCGCCATGCCGTGCGCAATATTCTTCCCACCACGTCAATTTATCAACAAGCGCTTGACCGACTTCAGCTGTTACAGCGCGGCGTGTTAAAAGATGTTCAGCGCCATAAATTTCAGATGTTTCAGATAAAATCGATGTGCCGCCATGTGAGACTAAGAGGTCAGATGCAACACCCAGAGCAGGATTGGCCGTAAAGCCAGAATAGCCGTCAGAGCCGCCGCATTGCATACCTAGCATAAGTTCAGATATGGGCGCAGGTGCACGTTCCGCCTGATTAGCATAGGCCGCAAGCGAAGTTAGTTCCTCAAGCCCTTTTTCAATCGTGCGCTGTGTTCCGCCCATTTGCTGAATGGTCATATAACGCATCGGGCCATCAGCTGTAATTTTGCGCTCACCAACCAGCGTTGCAAGCTGCAAAACCTCACAGCCAAGCCCCACAAGCAAAATACCGCCAAAATTAGGATGCTTCGAATATCCCGCTAAAGTGCGCAGTAAGATATCATAACCTTCGCCGCGGTTCGCCATGCCGCAGCCGCTGCCATGCACGATTGGCACAATCCCATCGACATTGGGAAACGCATCCAGAATGCCAGATTTTTCCGCCGCCTCTACGATGAACCGTGCAACCGAACCCGAGCAATTGACCGACGTTAAAACACCCAAATAATTGCGTGTGCCAACACGTCCATCGGCGCGGTGATACCCTTGGAAGGTGCGCTCAGTTGCAGGCGCAGGCAGTGGGTTTACCGCAGATGAAAAAGCGTAATCAACTTTGTGACCACTCATTTCCATATTGTGCTCATGCACATGAGAACCCGCTGGTATCATGACGGTCGCTTTGCCAATAATTTGGCCGTAGCGCAGCACGTTTTCTCCCGCAGGAATGTCAACCAAAGCCACTTTGTGAGACTTGAGGATAGCCTCAACTGCTACGCTTTCACCAGCTTTAAGCGGCGCAAGCGCAATCGCGACATTGTCATCATCGTGAAGCTTCAAGATATCTGGAGCGCTCATATCAATCCTCAAGCCTCACGATTACTTTAATCAGTTCGGCACGATCCGCAGCCAAATCGCTGAACTGAGATGACAATTCTTCAAGTGACAAAATGCTGGAACAAAGCTTGTCTGCATCAATCAAATTCTTTTTGAATGAATCCACAACCCAATCAAAATCTTGTTTGAGCGCATTGCGGCTGCCAATCAAACGCATTTCTCTTTTGTGAAATTCCGGATCATGAAAAGTGATGTCATCTTTGACAACGCTGACCAGAACATAGGAGCCGCCATGCGCGACAGTTTTAAATCCAGCCTCTATCGCGCCGCTATGGCCTGTGGCATCAAAAACAACGTCATAGCCGGCACCATCCGTGCGCTCTAACGCGGCATCAATTGACGTAAAGCCTTGCTTGAAATCAAACTTCTCTGCCGCTGCATTAAGACGTGCATCGCTCAGATCAAGCAGCGATACATTGGCACCTTTAAGCCGTGCAAAAAGCGCCGCACCAATACCAATAGGACCGACGCCGGTCACAAGCACATTATCCCCCGCCTCCACTTCAGAGCGGCGAACAGCATGGGCACCAATGGCCAAAAACTCGACCATTGCGGCCTGTATTGAGCTAAGCCCCTCGGCTGAATAAAGATTACCAGATGGCACAGCGATCTGTGTCGCTAGCCCGCCATCGCGGTGAACGCCAAGCACTTCAATATTGTAACAGCAATTAGGTTTACCGCGTTCGCATGCACGGCAAGAACCGCAGGACAGATAGGGATTAACGACCACCAGATCGCCAGCATTCCAGCCATTGCCATCATGCGTAACACGACCGCTCAGTTCATGACCAATCACACGTGGATAGGCCAAAAACGGATGTTTGCCTTCCAAAATATGATAATCCGTGCCGCAAACACCAACCGCGCAAATATCAATCAGTACCCAACCTTCTGGCACTTCGGTTACGGCGGGGCGTTGCTCAATGGCAAATTTTCCAGGCTCAACAACCACACCAACTTGCATCATCTGTCCGCTCATTGAACCTGTCCTCGCGGTGTCCAATCGTCAGGCAGCGCGCCTTTGATAATCAGGCTCAAAATATCATCCTTGTTTACATCACCGATGGCGAACGTGCCGACATTACGGCCCTTGTTCATAACCATCACTCTGTCGCATAAATCGAACACATCATGCATGTCGTGGCTAATCAGAAAAATGCCGATACCTTCGGCTTTAAGACGGCGCGTCAAATCTGCAACCATCGCCGTTTCAGATGGTCCAAGCGCTGCCGTTGGTTCATCCATAATCAGCACTTTGGCTTGAAAATAAATGGCGCGCGCAATCGCAATCACTTGGCGTTGCCCGCCCGATAAATTCGACACCGCATCACGCAAATTCTTAAAATTAGGATTGAGTTGGCGCAGCGCCTTTTCAGCTTCCGAAAACATCCGCGCATCATCAAGATTGCCAAAGCGGGTCTTTAATTCACGCCCAAGGAAAAGATTGGCCGCCGCATCCAAATGATTGGCCAGCGCCAAAGTCTGATAGATCGTTTCAATACCATTGTGACGCGCATCTTGCGGCGTATCAATAACAGCCTCTTGGCCATTGATAAGGATTTTACCTTCACTGGGATTCATCGCACCGGACAAAATGCGCATAAGGCAAGATTTACCCGCGCCGTTGTGGCCCAACACGCCAACGACCTCGCCAGCATGAAGACTAACCGACACGTCTTCGACCGCATGCAATCCACCAAATCTTTTGTGGATTTTCGACATCTCGACCAAAGGAGTTTTATCTGTTGCTGTGTTTAGCATAGTTGATTTCGCCGCTTATAGGGTGAACAGCTGGCGCAAGCTGCGCCAGCTGCTGCACAATCAGTAAAGTACGTTTTGTGCTTCAGGAGAATCGATGTTCTCTTTTGTGACCATCACAACACCGTTATCGATAAAATCAGTCACCTTCTCACCAGCTAGAAGATCGATCACAGCGTTAACGCCAAGTTCGCCCATTTGGAACGAGCCTTGCACGGCAGTTGCGAGCAACGTGCCGCTTTTCACCATGTCTTGAAGGTCCGCATTACCATCAAAGCCGATTGCTGTGAGTTGGCCAGCTTTACCAGCTTGCTCAATCGCACGGCCCATGCCGATTGCCGTTGGTTCATTGGCACCAAAGATACCGATAAGATCGCCATTGGCTGCAAGCGTATCCGTTGTCTGGTTAAGCGCTGTCGCCATTTGCGATTGTGAATAAAGCGGCCCAACAATTTCGATGTCAGAATTGTCTTCGATATATTTTGTGAAGCAACCAACACGGCCGATTTCAGAACCAACACCAGCAACATAAGACATCACAGCAACCTTGCCGGAGCTTCCTGCATTCTCGATCATCATTTTGGCAGCCTGTTCACCGGCAGCACAGTTGTCCGTTGAAAGGAATGTCTGATAGTATTTCTCATTACCTTCAGCCAAACCGCTATCAATGATAGCAACCGGAATACCGGCTTCAAAAGCACGCTTAACGGCAGGCGCAAGCGCTTCTGGATCAGACGGCGCAAGAACAATCGCAGATACACCGCGGTTGATTGCATTTTCAACAAGTGAGACCTGATCGGCAACAGCGGATTCCGTTGCTGGGCCATTGAATGACATTGTGTGTTCGCTCTGCTCGCCAATAGCGGCAGTCGCACCCTTGTTCACATTTTGCCAAAAGTTAGAGCTTGTTGTTTTAACGATAACGGCAATTTCTCCCGCCGATACAGTCGATGTAGCCAAAGCCAGCACACTTGTTGCAAGCATAGTTTTCAGTAGGTTCTTCATGGTTTCCTCCCTAGATGAAGATTTTAGTTAAAGACGTTTGATCAGTTTCGATTGCGCATCTGGTCTATGAACACAGCCCCGATAACAACGATCCCGATAATGATTTGTTGAATGAATGCGGACGTTCCGGCCATGTTGAGACCATTGCGCAGAACACCAATGATAAAGGCACCAATCATGCTGCCTGAAATGCTGCCGACACCACCCATCAAAGACGCGCCACCAATGACCGATGCTGCAATGGCATCAAGCTCATACATAACGCCTTCATTGGGCTGAATAGTCACAAGACGCGACATCAAAACCATGCCTGCAAGCCCAGCCAATGCACCCGATGCAGTGTACGCCCAGATCTTAGTGCGCGTGACATTCACCCCTGAAAGGCGCGCCGCTTCCTCATTCGAGCCAACAGAAAAAATATGTCTGCCGATCTGGCGGCGCTGCAATAAAAATGCACCAAGCACAGCCATAACAAGCAGCAGAACAGCAGGGTAAGGAATGCCAGGGAAAATCACCTTCGGAAAACCATTTGCCTGCATTTCAACAACACGGAAAAACGAGCCATTGCCAAGCGCGCCAAATGTATCACCAAGTCGGCTGATCGGCGCTGCGCCTGTTAATTGCAGCGCAACACCGCGCGCAATCATCATCATGCCGAGCGTTGCAACAAAAGGCGTAATCCGCATTTTGGTAATCACCAGACCATTGATAAACCCGCACAATCCGCCCGCAATAACGCCGAGCACCATGGCAGGAATAACAGGCACGCCCGCCTTGATCGTAAGACCCGTCACCACGCCGGAAAGCGCTAAAACCGATCCAACGCTCAGATCAATACCGCCCGTGATAATAACCATCGTCATACCAATGGCTAAAAGGCCGATCACTGCTGTTTGCAGCAAAACGGTAAGACCATTGTTCACCGACAAAAAGGCAGGGCTTGTAAATGAGAACGCCAGAACAAGGAGAAGCAGCGTTATTAAAGCTGAAACTTTATGTAGCGCTGAACCAGACGGTAAAAACCGCATTTTTGATTTGGTCTGTACTTCAGACAAGATCACCCCTCCCAGAGCCACGTTCTGATTTTAATAATAATAAACCGTATAGCCGTAAAATGGCACCGTCAAATGTTTTTAATTTTTTTTGAACAATTGCAAAAAACAGTTATTATATATCTGAATGAACTGGAGCGAAGAACCTTATGGCCCGCACGAATGAACGCTTTATTGTTGCACACAAGCAGATGTTGTCGCTTTGCGATGGCATGGCTATCGGCGAGGTTTTGCCGTCTGAAAATATTTTAGCATCTAAATTAGGTGTTAGCCGAACTGTCATTCGCAGCGTTCTCAGCAAGCTCGATGAACAATCCATCATCGCTTTGAATGGCCGTGAAAAGCTCATCAAGCGGCGCTCTAAGAAATCCGATCAAATGGAATTGCCCGCAACGCTTATAACGATTGAAGAACTCGAACGCCGATTTTTAGATTGGGTTTTGCGCATGGATGTGCCGCCCGGAACAGCGCTCAACGTTGCACAATTATCGAAATATTTTTCTGTTGCGCCACATACATTACAAGAATTTTTCTCATCACTCAGCCGGTTCGGCATCGTTGTTCGGCGTCCGCGCGGCGGATGGGTGCTGAACGGTTTTACCGCAGATTACGCGATTGAACTCTCCGATTTCCGCGTTGTTCTTGAACTTAACTCGGTGCGTCATCTCGTGGCTTTGCCGCAGGACCATGCCATTTGGGCACGGCTTGACGTTTTAGAGCAAGAGCATTTGGCGCTATTGGAGAGAATTGATAAGGACTATCATGACTTTTCAAAACTGGATGAAGCATTTCACACAGCGATCAACAGCGTGGTCAGTAATCGCTTTATAAAAGAGTTTCAGAAAATCATCTCCTTGATTTTCCACTACCACTTTCAATGGAATAAAACGGACGAACGCAAGCGCAATGAAGGCGCGATCAAAGAGCACTTAATTTACATAAATGCCTTGAGAAGCCGCGACTTCAAAAAAGCAGAAGCGGCAGCCCTTACCCATCTAGCAACATCAAAAGAAACCTTGCTTGGCTCACTAGAAGCCCACAGTCACACACCTTAGCGCGTTACAAATTCACGCGCGGCTTCAGACAGTTTGATTTGCGCCGCATCAAGATTGCGTTGCAATGATTTAACTTTGCCAGTGCCGAGCAAAACCGAGCATGCAGCACGATGATGAAGCCCAAATTGCAATGCGGCCTCGGCCAAAGTCAGACCGACCTTCTGCGCATTTTCCTGCAAAATTTTGACACGGTCTATAATTTCGTCAGATGCAGGACTGTAATCAAACCATGCGCCCTCTACCGGTCCAGTCGCTAATATGCCGGAGTTAAAGATACCGCCAAGAACAAGACTTGTTCCTTGCGCTTTGCATAGATCAAGCAGCGCGTCTTCTACTTCTCTATCAAGCAATGTTAAGCGTCCTGCTAGAAGAATAACATCAAGCGTCGTCTCTTTCATAACATCAATACAAACCTGAGACTCATTGACCCCGAGGCCAATCGCACCGATACGGCCTGATTGTTTAAGGTCATGCAATGCGCCCATACCAGAACCGAGCAAATCGCTCATATGGCGCTGACCTTCTTTGGCACCATGCGTTACATCACCAATGTCATGAACATAAATGATATCGACACGCGATGTGCCCAATCGTTCGCAGCTCGCCTCAAAACTTTCAAGAATACCGTCTGCAGAATAATCATAGCGAACGGCATTGGGTAAGGGCTGAATAAAACCATCAGCTTCTTCCATTGGCTCTCCGGCAGATAAAACGCGCCCCACTTTTGTGGAAATAACGTAATCATCACGGTTTTTGCCTGCAAAGAACGCGCCCATACGCTGCTCAGATAATCCGCGCCCATAATGCGGCGCAGTGTCAAAATAGCGGATACCCGCCTGCCAAGCATAATCCAGCACTGCCGCCGCATCTGCATCGCGCACGACACCGCCTAAATTGCCGATACTCGCGCCACCAAAAGAAAGCGATGTCACGGAAACGTCGGTTTTACCAACCTGTCGTTTATCAAAATGCATCATGCAGTCTCCGTGTTTCGGTCAACAATTTCTTGTAGAATTGGTTTGTCAGATTGATCGCCCTTGGCTATCGCCCAATCAAGCATCGCCTTTATCCGGCGCTCAACTTTTTGCTGATGATTTTGCGCGATATCCGCAATTTTGTGATCCAAGAAAGGATTGGCAAAACGGTCCAAAGTCACCCGAACATAAGCGTCAAATTCATGCTCTAGCTTAGCTGCAACAAAGGCTGGTCTTACCTCACCAGAATACACTTTTTTCAAGGCGGCAAGCTCGTCCTCATCCTCCATCAACTGGCGCATCATCACATCTTTACTGCCCTTGCGAGCAAGCCAGCGATCCGCAAAAAAGCTATGTCCAAGATTTAAGACAAACAGCTTAAGCGCTTCGATTTCATCTAATGACGCAACAGTTTTAATGCTCTCATGTTTACAAGGCAGCTGCAATTTTGGCTGATCTTCAATCGCCCAAAGCGCATAGGGTTCAGCCACCGCTCCTGCTGGTTCAAGTGGTTCAGAAACAATCCTGTCCACGAGCGAATTTACCCAAACGACATCCTCATCCAAATAACGCTTAAAACCGGCACTGTCATTTTGCGCGATTTCCAGCACGCGCTTTTTCAGCACCGCACCGTTTTCAACAATTAATTCCATCGGCATAATTTGAATAGGCTTGCCATTAGCTTCAAACCGCAAACGCAAAAGCTGGGTGAGCTTGGCAGGATAAGACATCGCCTGATCAAACCCGGCATCCATATCACATGGCTGCGGCGCAAATCCTTTATCGCCAGTATTCGACAAGACAATACTGACCTCTTCAACAAAGATGCGCGCAATTTCCAGCCAGTCCGTCGCCGTTGTTAAGGCACGCACGATGCTACGCACCGTAATTGTTTCTTGAACCTTACTGCCCTCAATAAGTCCTTCCACACGTACAGGGTAAGCGCCAACCAAGCCCTCAAGACGTTTAGCACGTGCGCTATCCCCAGAACTTTGCACGATTGTAATTGGCCCTGCCGCCTGCCCGCGATCCATGGCTTGCGAAACAAACAGATCAATATGCGCTTGAAGAAAACGACTCGTTCCGAACTGTAAAATTGGCGTGGATTGCATGTCGCAATACTCCTTTTAGCCTATTGACGGCTCGATGCGTTAGTTGCATTGTTTTTAATTATACAAAACATTTTCTGTCAAGTAGTCATCAAGCCGCTGGAAAAACCGATGCCGCAAACTGCAAAAATCGACGCCCATCAACACTTTTGGCAAATCTCACGCGGGGACTACACTTGGATGACCGATGAAGTTGCCGATATTCGGCACGATATTCTGCCCAAAGATTTGGAACCCATATTAGCGCGTCACGCGATTGCAGGCACAGTGGTTGTTCAGGCTGCCGCAACGATTGCCGAAACCGAATTTCTTATCGGATTAGCCGCCCAAAACAGTTTTATTAAAGGCGTCGTAGGCTGGGTAGATCTTGACGATGAAAATGCACCAGACATAATGAAGCAATTGTCACATGCGCCAATTCTCAAAGGCGTGCGTCCGATGTTACAGGACATCTCCGACACCAACTGGATTAAGCGTCCGCAAGTTATCAAAAATCTTCACGCTCTCGCAAACCAAGGCTTGCGGCTTGATGCATTGGTTGTACCGCGTCACTTGGATGTATTAGCAGATATTGCCCAGCAAATACCGAACCTGCCAATCGTCATTGATCATTGCGCAAAACCAGTGATCGCCAATGGCGCAGATGCTGGTGATGCATGGCGCGATGGCATGGCAAAACTTGCTCTTTTGCCAAATGTTTTCTGCAAGATTTCCGGTCTAGCCAATGAGGCTGGCCCCCATTGGAACGCGGCACAATTGCAACCCATTATTGATCACGTGATCAGTCATTTTGGCGCAAAGCGTGTGATGTGGGGCAGCGATTGGCCAGTGCTAAATTTGGCCGGTGATTATGATCAATGGCGCAGCGTGTCGGATCAATTACTGAGCAATGTGAGCCAAACAGATCGCGATGAAATTTATGGCGGCACTGCCACACGTTTTTATTCATTGGAGCAAACATCATGACTTCTAAAGACGTAGACACGCCAAAGAAAAAAAAGCCCAAAATACAACGCATGGGCATGGTCATCGGTTTAAAACCTCAATATCTCGAAATGTATAAATGGCTTCATGCTGATGTATGGCCAGCAGTGCTACAGCGCTTGCGCGATTCAAACATCACCAATTATTCTATTTATCTCAAACAGCCTGAAAACCTGATGTTTGCCTATTGGGAATATACGGGTAAAAATTTTGAAGCCGACAATGCGGCCATAGCCAATGATCCTGTAACACAGGAATGGTGGGCGCTATGCGGCCCTATGCAGCGACCACTGGAGACCCGCGCTGAAGGTGAATGGTGGGCCTCAATGGAAGAAGTTTTTCACTTGGATTAGCAGATACATTCAGCTGCCAAGTAAATTGAAATATTACATCCAAACACACACTAAACGACGACAGCAGTCACTGCGAGCACCATAAGCAATACCACGCGACAGCATTATGTAAGATTTCTATACATAAAAATAGAAACAAGCTCAGTACAGGCAATTCATTAACCAAAGCAAAAGATAGCACATACACTAAACATTATATTTACCAGTATACGATATCAAGAAAGATATACTTGGGAAATGTGATTTATGTTAAAAACCGCTTTAGTTGTGGCATTTATCGAAGCAGTCGGCATCATGGCGCTGACAGCTGTAGCGTTCGGGATTATTATCCGCGCTAAATGCACACCATTGCAAAAATCGCTCATAACCGGTGTTTTGTTTTCCTTCGCTGCAATTTTCTCGATGATAACCCCTGTTGAATTTGCACCCGGTATTATTATCGATGGCCGTGCAATTATGGTTGGGCTTGGTGCCGCATTTGGCGGGTTGCCAGCCGCAATTGTTGTTTCCATCGCAACCAGTGCCGCAAGATTTTATATCGGTGGTGAAGGCGCACTGCCCGGTGTTGTCGGCATTATACTTGCAGCAATCCTCGGATATTCTTGGATTAAAATATGCAAATGTAAGGGGCGACCAAAATTCCACCATCTTGTCATTGGTGGCACAATGATTTCATTGCAGCTTGTCGGTCTTTATATTTTGCCTTGGGAATTAGCCAATAAAATAATATGGAATGTTTACCCATTTTTACTGCCTGCTTCTATTATTTCAACCGTTATTCTTGGCACACTCATTGAGCGCGAACACGCGCTTTTTGAAGCAACGATTAAACTGGAAACGGCTGCAAACACAGATGTGTTGACAGGGCTTATGAACAGGCGCGGGCTTGAAATTTCGGTTGAAAATAACACCGAAGAATCTGGAAATGTCAATTCTGTTGTCGTATTCGATCTTGATTATTTTAAAGCGGTCAATGATAAATATGGACATGACGGCGGTGACAAAGCACTGGTTTCCTTTGCCAGAATCCTGAAATTAAATGCCAGAGATTCCGATTTGGCTGTCCGTATTGGCGGTGAAGAATTCGCTTTATTTCTTCGTGACACGACTGCAGAGCAAGCAGAAACAATCACACAGCGTATCTTGCAAAATGTAAGATCCACGCCCATTCACTTCAACGGGCGAAGTTTTCCCATTACTGTCAGCGCCGGCATATCTGAATTCTTCGCGCAAGAAACTAAATATTCGCAAGCCATGCATGAAGCAGATAAAGCGCTCTATCAAGCCAAAAACAATGGCCGTGATCAGATGGTACAGGCAAGCAATTTAGCTGCCGCATAACCAGCGGAATCACGGCAATATGCGCTTTTTCAAATCAATATTTTAGCCACAGCATGCAGATTGCGATGTTGATCCTGAACAACAAGCAGAGCTTGCGGCAAGAGCCCTGACCTGCTGATCTTGAGCAGGCTTACAATAAGCTCTACCCTCGCTCAGTTGAACTTCTACCCGCCCTTCAGTCTGTACTGGCGGCGTTATGCTGTAAGTTCTCATACCGATATTACCATGAGAAAACTCCACATGCGTATCAGGGCTTGCAAGGTCTGCGATACGTTTGATTGATTGCTCCAAAATTCCGGCGAATTTACCGACACTCATATGTGTCCCTTGAGCACCATCAAGCAATTGAATGGCTGTTTCATCCCATTGGGCCTGCCGCGCACCACAATCAATGCCTGTCACCCTAGCGTGCTTAAACTCCGTTATGTGATAGCCCGGCCCAATATCGCCAACCTGTGTGACAAACACCAACGGCATATCCCCCGCCATAGATTTTAAATCGTCAAGTAATTCTTGCAGCGTCATACTAAATTCCATTATTTCAATTTTTCTTGAAACGCTCTATAACACCCATATGAATAACATTTCAAGGATATTTGAAATATGGATGAAAAAAAAGCGATCCTGTCATTTTCGGCCCTATCAAATGAAACAAGACTGCGCATTTTAAAGCAGCTCGTGGCCGCAGGATCAGATGGCATGTCAGCGGGCGATATCGCGCAGAAGGTTGGTGCGACGCCATCCAGAGCTTCCTTTCATCTGTCAGCATTGGATGAAACAGGCATGGTGACATCAACGCGTCAATCACGTCAGATTACCTACCATGTCAATTTTGAAGCGGTTGGTGGTTTGATCAAATATCTTATGGAGGATTGCTGCCAAAACAACGAAGTCGTTCGTGCATGTTGCAGCACTGGCTGCTGATGCACATTCACAAGTGGAAAGCTGTGTGTAGACCAGCAGATCAATTGCAAAGCTTAAGGCGCAATTTTACAAAAGAACCATCACGCAATTCAGCATGAAGTTCTTGCCCTATGACCAGCTTTCCAAAACTACGTGCCTATATTGATCAACTCACAAATAGCGATCATGTCGATCAAGTCATCATCAATGAATATATGCACATTGAAGCACCGAACGGCGCTAAGGGCGCAGCCTTTGCTGCCGCTGCCCAAGAAGTAAAATCATGGATTTTCCCGCTACGCGTCTCGGCTGAATTTGGCGATCAATTTGCATTAGACCGCGCAAAGCTCACCATCAACACGGCGATTGATGAGCTACATATGGTATGTGCAACCACGCCCCGAGCAGGCCTGCAATAATATTATTAGCTTCAAACAGAACTGTTTAACGCGGCACTCATCTGTTTAATCGCATCGCCAATTTTTGCGCCGTAGCGCAGCAACGAACCACCGACCAAATACACGCAATCATCGCCATAAGTGTCATACATTTCCGGCAAACGCTCAATGCTCATGCCGCCGCCCGGACTTGGCAAAATTGCCTTGCCGATACCCGTATCAGATTTACACGCATCAACGATTTCAAGACACTGTTCTTTGCTGAAACCAAAGCGGCCGCCATAGTTCGGGAAAACGCTAATATCAGCCCCCGCCAAACGCATGAGATCGCCCAAATAACAGCCGTGGGAGTACCCCGTATCTTCTGATAAAACGAAAGGACCCGCAAAGGACGGATGCGCCATGATCGGCAAACCAAAACTGTCATTGCGCGCCAAACGTTGCATCGCGTCAAAGCCAAACAATCCCGGAATGAGCAACAATCCTTGTGCACCATGCTCCTTGGCATAAAAGGCCAGCTCTTCAACTTCATCGCCGTGCCCGCCAATATTCGGCATATAGATCGCCTGACTGCTATCACCATTCGCCTTGCGTTGCGCATTGGCTTTAGCAACCGCTTCCGCACATAGTGGAATCCGGTCTTTGAAAAGCGCGTTTTTCTGGTTCGAAAGACCGTGATCTTCTTTGATAATATCAGCGCCAGCCAGCGCAGTTTGATAGCAAAGCTCGGCAAGCTCTTCTGCGCTTGAACCTTGTGGCTTGATAACCGGACAAACAAAGCCGCCAGATTTTTTGCCAATCAATTGGCGCAAACCCGCCGCACCAAATCGTGCACCCGGGAAGAGCGATCGCACATCATCATTGAACGAAAATTCGACGAGTTTAACACCCTTCAAAATCGAAGCGTTACCAAACATCACATTGAGAAGCTGCGGCAATTCTGCGCCCGCAGCATCGATGTGATAGCTGATACGTGCGAGCCAAGTTTTATCTGTCTCCGTTTCAACAGATTCCACTTTGCCCAGCACGACATCTTCAATGTAACCACTTGGCACAACATCGCGCGGAATTTCCACGGTGTTTTCCAAAGCAATCGCTGCGGCAAAATCACTTGCCTCAGTTTCTGTGTCTGCAAACAGACGATACGTTACATTGAAGCGGTCCATTACAGCGCCTCGGCTTTAACGAGCGAGTGAACATCATCAACGCGGGCAGCTTCCATGTCTTCTTCAGTGATACCGAATTTCTGCCCCATAATGTCTTCAATGCCGCCAACAAGCGCCAGCGCATCCAAGCCATAATAGCGCATAAGATAAGCACGTGATCCGCCATGCGCATAGGTGTCTTTAAGGCCCAAACGCACGAGACGTTTGCCCACACCCGCATCGGCCATTGTTTCAGCAACGAGCGAGCCAACACCGCCTTCAGTGACATGGTTTTCAATTGTCACAACACCATGTTTGACCGAACCAATATGATCGAGCAATTGCTTGTGATCGAACGGCTTGATTGTGTGCAGGTGAATATGGCGGATGGATAGACCAGCCTCTTTTAGCGCTGAGCGTGCACGCATCGCTTCTTCTGTTGTGATGCCCGATGTGACAACCAGAATATCATCGCCTTCTGACAGCACGCGCATTTCACCAACTTTAATTGGCGTATCAAACAGACGCGGCACAGAGCCGCGCAACACGCGGCACCAAACCGGACCATCAATTGAATCGGCCGCTTCGCAGATGCTTTCAACTTCGGTTGCATCGCCGGTTTCCAAGATTGTCATATTGGGAATGGAACGCATCACCGAAATATCTTCAATCGATTGGTGCGTCATGCCGCCAGGCGTCGTAATACCAGGCAAAAAGCCCATCAAACGCACTTTGCGTCTTGGATAAGCAATCGATGCCATAAGCTGGTCATAAGGGCGCCGATACATAAACACACCAAAAGTGTGGATGAATGGGCGAAAGCCAGCCAAACCGAGACCGCCTGCAAAACTCATCATATTTTGCTCGGCCATGCCAAGCGACAAGAATTGATCTGGGTGACGGTCACGAAAACCGTCGACTTCACACGACGATGTCAAATCGGCTGAAAGACATAAAATTTCTGGTTTGCCGACTGCGAACTTTTCAAAAGCGGACGCATAAGGGCGTGATACCATTTCTACCATAATAGGCTCCATTTTGCGTGCGCTCCGAACGGAACCAAACACGCATCAGTAAAATCAGTGACTGTAATCGACCGGCTCAACACCCAGATCTTTTGCAATTGAAACATTCATGCGTGAGCGTTCATCTTCAGATTTAAAGCGCACATAATGAAGACGCGGAAAGCGCTCTTCCAAAATCGGCATCGAATGAAACGGGTTGGTATTGGCCAAAATGATAAGCGGCTTGCCATCATGAGGCTCGTTAACCGCATCGCGCATGGCGTTGATATCGTGACCGTCAATGTCGACACATACCGCACCAAAATTCTGGAACTTGGCTTTAAGATCACCAACCTCCATCACGCTATCCATCGCACCATCACATTGCTGCTGGTTAACATCCATAATCGCATAAAGATTATCAATGCCGTGGAAACTTGCGCCCTGCACCGCTTCCCATGTCTGGCCTTCTTGCACTTCACCGTCCGACATATAAACCCATGTGCGGCCCGGCTCGCCTTTCAGCTTGCGGCCATAGGCAAGACCAGCGCCCGTTGATAGACCTATACCCAGCGTGCCATTGTGCACTTCCATACCCGGCGAATGTTCAGCGCCAATCATCTCAACCGATGATCCGTCCTTGTTGAACATTTCCAACCCTTCAGGTGCCATACGTCCCACTTCAATGAGCGTTGCATAGGCAACCAAAGCATAGTGCGCAGGCGCGATAAACAAGCGGTCATATTGCGGCTCAAACGGGCCGTTATAACCAGCGCCTGTGTGATAGTTTGGATTATCAGCCGAAGGCACACCTTCGAACGGTTTCGGGATCATTGGCAGCGTTGGGTCGCCCAATTTCAGCTCTTCATTATACAGCCAAGCCAATTGCTCGCCTGCCGAACAGGCTTGAGACAAATATCCGCCATTGTTGCGCATTGAATGCTCAAACACGCGGCGTCTGATGCCCAGTGCAACCTCTTCTGATGTCTTTTTATTGCGCATAGTTCAGCCCTCTTCTAGCAATTCGGTGAGCCGAATTACGTGGATATAAATTCATGATTATTTTGACCATCGACTTAAAAGATCACGCCCTTGCGCAGCAGAAAGCATCCATAGGGACGCGTCTCGCCAGTGCGAACAACAGCAAATGCTGACTTTGATCTTTCATAAAATTCTTGTCGCTCAATCGAGCCAAATTTGTCTTCATTGCCTGCAATTTTATTCAGAACAACAGATGCATCTTCATGCACAGGACCAAGCTCATCTGGCGCATTATCAATTTCCATGCGCAGCGCAGAATGTTCAACAAATGAGTCGAGCGGCATAATGCCAGCGATCAACTCAATGCACTCCACAGCATTGATACCAAGCAGATCAATCGGCTCGCCTATCTGGCAATATGCGGCAGTCGAGCTTGCCGGAAAATTTGAATCCACAATAGCGATTTCATCACCATGCCCCATGCTTGATAAAACAAAAAGCAGTTGCGGCGATATGCGTCCGTCTATGCCAATCAACATTGTCCAGTTTCCGTTTTTGTGACCAAGGCCATAAGCGGCCTTGGTTCGTTATTGTCGTTTAACTCAACGCGCCATTAGCGCTTTGGAAGTGGAATCCAGTCCGCTACAGAAACATCTGCATGTTGGAACTGAGGCATTTTTGATCCCAGATCATCCATGTTTTTGATGTCGTTTTCGTTCAGGAATTTCTGTGTGATCAATGTCGGAGGAACGATCACTGAAGCACCTGGATTTTCGCCAGCAAGCATCAATGCCAATGTGCGTACAGACACTTCACCAACAACTGATGGGTTTGTTGCAACGGTTGCAACCCATGCAGAACCTGGTTCACGCATTGCCGAAATATCAGCTGTCGAAACGTCTGCTGAATAGATGTCGATGTCATCTGTTAGACCAGCTTCATCAACCGCAATTTTCACGCCTTTTGCAAATTCGTCGTAAGGTGCAAAAACAACATTGATAGTTGGGTTAGCCTGCAAAACAGAGCGGGCTTGGTTGGCAACCGAGTTTGCAATCGGGTTGTCCATCGTACCAAACATTGCAGCTTCTGTGATACCAGGATTGGCTTCTTTTGCTTCTTTCCAAGCAACATCGCGGCGGTCAAGCGGTGCAATACCTGGTACGTAAACATAGCCAGCAGTGAAATCATTACCATTATCTATAATGGCTTGATCGAGCGCCAATTTACCAAGCTGGTAATCTGACTGTTCGATTTGCGGAATAGCTTCGTTTTCCACATTCACATCAAATGCGACAACTTTGATGCCTGCATCAACAGCGCGCTGCGCTGCTTCTTTCATGGATTCTGTCAAACCATGCTGAATGATGATGCCGTCCACACCAAGCGAAATCGCCTGATCAACCATATCCGCCTGAAGGGCAGCATCTTGGCGGCTATCAAGCACACGCAAGTCTACACCAAGTGCAGCAGCCTGTGTTTCAACACCAGACAAATATGACTGGAAAAAATCACCTGTAGACAGATAACGCACCAATGCGATTTTAACATCGCCCGGCTTGTCGAATGGTGCAGGCATGTCAGCGGCAAACGCCGATGCTCCGATAGCAAGTACCGATACTCCGGCACCAATAATTTTCAACATTTGTCTTCTCAGCATATTTAATCCTCCCATGGGTTTATCTGAGTGTTCCTAAACTTTACGAGCCGCCGAACTTTTCGACGAAAGATAGAAAGTGAATACGAGCGCGCAAACAAGCACCGCGCCTTTAACGAAATCTTGGGTGTAATAAGGGGCGTTCATCATCGTCATGCCCTGCAACAGGATGCCGACGAATAGTGCGCCCATAGCCGTGCCAAATGCGTTTGGACGTGCAGCGCCCAGAACCGCAAAACCGATAAGCGCTGCAGCAACACTATCAAGCAACAGATTGTTACCAGACGCGATATCACCGCGGCCCAAACGTGCAGCAAGCAATATGCCGCCAATCGATGCTGTCACGCCAGATATGACATAGGCCATAATTTTGTAACGCTGAACATTCGCGCCAACCAATTCGGCAGCACGCTGATTTGAGCCAATGGCATACATCAAACGTCCATGGCGCGTATATTCAAGGAAAATCCAAACAGCCAAAGCAACGAGCAAGAAGATCACCACAGGCACAGGCACAAGGCGCTCCAAAACCAGATCAAAACGGTGACGTCCAAGCCAAAGAAAAGCTGCAGAGAAAGTGCCCTCTGCAGTGCTGCCATCGCCAAGGCTCATACCGGTTGCAATTGAATTACCTTGCGTTGGAATACGCTGCAAACCGATGAGCAAAAACATCATGCCAAGCGTTGCAAGCAGATCAGGCACTTTCATTTTTACAATCAGCAGTCCGTTCACCAGACCAACAAAAGCACCCATTGCCAAACATAAAAGAACAGCCACATAGGCAGGCTGTTCAAGCACAACCATCGAGTAAGCCGACAGCATTAGCGCAGAGGTTGCTACAGAACCGATGGATAGATCAAAACCATCGACAACCAAAGTGCAGGTAACACCTAGTGCCAAAATGCCTGTAATCGCAACCGATTGGAAAACGAACACAGCCGAGCGCGCGCTAAAAAAGCCAGACGCTTCGAGGCTGAAGTAAACCGATAGGCCTACCAATAAAATGATAAAGCCATATCGTATGGCAAATGACCGCAAGTCTTCATTGCGCATTAGTGTAGTTCCTCATGCAGCTTTTTCGCCAGTGATTTGTGCAACCAAGGCGCCCAGATTTAAATTTTCATTGGTGTGCTCACCAACAAGATTGCCTTCATTGAGCACAATTATTCTGTCAGCAATTTCAATTGCTTCATCAATTTCAGCAACAAAGACAATCGTCGCACGGTTGCCCGCTGTGTCGCGGATATGGCGGCCAATATCGCGGCGCGCACCAATATCAACACCTTGAAACGGCTCATCAAGTAGCAGCACACGGCTTGGCTTTAACAACCACCGACCGATCATAACTTTTTGCTGATTGCCGCCCGAAAGCGTGCCGATTGAATCGTCTTCAGATTGGCAAACAACGCCGATTTGGCTGATCATTTCTGTCGTCGCGCGGCGCTGCCGGCGACCGCTAATAAAAGAAAAATTGCTAAAAGCGCGCAGGAACGGCAGGCTCATATTGTCCGAAATATTGAACGCACCCACAACCGCATTATTGCCGCGGTCTTTTGGTGACATAAAGACACCCGATGCAATCGCATCGCTCGCACTTGAAGGCGTATAAGAACGCCCATCAATTTTCATTGTGCCGCTTGCGGGCTTTCTCAAGCCGAAAATAATATCCGCCATCTGGCTTTTGCCACTGCCAAGCAAACCAGTCACGGCAATGACTTCGCCCTCATTGGCGGTTAGGTTAAACGCAGGCCAGTTTTTCTTAAGCGATAGATTTTCAATTTCCAAAACAGGCGCATAAGATACTTTCG
The DNA here is from genome assembly GCF_000620605.1 of Ahrensia sp. 13_GOM-1096m. Classification (NCBI taxonomy): domain Bacteria; kingdom Pseudomonadati; phylum Pseudomonadota; class Alphaproteobacteria; order Hyphomicrobiales; family Ahrensiaceae; genus Ahrensia; species Ahrensia sp. 13_GOM-1096m. The sequence goes on along the minus strand of NZ_JIAX01000012.1, from coordinate 235,377 downwards.
GCACGATATTCACTTCGGTCATTTTATGACCGAGCATCGATGTAACCGCACCTTCATAATCAAGATTATCTTGCTCAAAGACGCCTGAAACTTGCCCGTCACGCATTGAGATAATACGGTTAGCAATCCGCCTAATATCCGACATACGGTGCGAGATATAAAGAACCGCAACACCTTGATCGCGCAAGCGGTCAATCAATGCGAAAAGTCGGTCCGCTTCAGATGCAGAAAGCGACGATGTGGGCTCATCAAGAACCAAAACTTTCGGAGAACGCGCCATAGCACGCGCAATTGCAATCATCTGGCGGTCAGCAACGCCAAGATCGCTCACACGCATCCGCACGTCCATTTTAAGACCCATGGATTTTGCAACTTCTGCTGCCTGTTCGCGCATCATTCTATCACGAACGAAAGTCTTAGCACCCGGCTTCGTCAGTTGATCCAACATCAAATTTGTCGCAACATCCAGATCAGGAATAACACCATCATCAATGCTTTGGTGAACAGCCACAACGCCAAGAGAAAGAGCATCGGCCGCTGTGGCCGGTGCATAAGGCGCATCGCCAAGCTGCATGTTGCCACTATCAACCGAATGAATACCGCAGATCGCTTTAACCAAAGTGGATTTACCAGCACCGTTAGCGCCCATAAGAACCGTTACGGTTCCAGCGTTCAATGTAAGGTCGATGCCCTTCAAAACTTCGTTTCTACCGAAGCTTTTGCAAACGCCTTCAATTGTTAAAACGGTTGATGTCATGGCCCCTCCCAGAGCACCCAATGGTGTATGTCTCATCGCTATCGTGGCTTTTATTTATTCTTATGTCAACACCCTTGACAATTGACTATTTTTATTTTCTTTAAAGATCAGGAGGTACCCATGGAAAAGGCAAGCAATTACCAAGAGCTGTCGGTTGACACTATTGCATCAAGGCTCAAAACCATTGACGCAGTGACCAGCCGTATCGGCACTGACACGTCAAAATGGCAAGTAAAAGAGGTCGGTGACGGCAACTTAAACTTGGTGTTTATCGTGGAGGCGCCAGACGCAACCCTCATCGTAAAGCAGGCTTTGCCCTATGTTCGCCTTGTCGGAGATTCATGGCCCCTGCCGCTTTACCGCGCTTATTATGAGCACGAAGCTTTGGTGCGCCAACAGCAGCGCGCACCCGGCACAGTGCCAGAAATTTATTACTTCAATAATGAGCAAGCGCTTATTATTATGGAGTTTTTGCAACCCCACATCATTTTACGCGGCAAATTAATTGCCGGTGAAAAAGTTGCTAATCTATCAGAGACAATGGGTAAATTCTGCGCGCGTACAGCGTTTCGCGGCTCTGAACTTTCCATGAAAAGCGCCGACAAAAAAGCCGATGTTGGCCTGTTTTCTGGCAATGTAGAAATTCCGGCAATCACAGAATCTTTGGTCTTTACCGATCCTTATTATGATGCGGAAATGAACCACCACACGCCGGAGCTTGAAGGCATCATTAAGAACATTCGCAGCAATACTGCTCTTAAGAACCGTGTTCAAAAAATGCTGATGAAATTTACCGCCAACACCGAGACAATGGTGCATGGCGATTTACATTCTGGCTCAATCATGTCGACCGATAATGATAGCCGCATCATTGATCCTGAGTTCGCACAATATGGCCCAATGGGCTTTGACATCGGCATGCTAACGGCAAACTTTTTGATGGCTTATTTCAGCCAGCCCGGGCACCGCAGCCAAGCCGATTTAAGCGATTACCAAGGCTGGATACTCGCAACCATTAAAGAAACATTTGAGCACTTTTATGCCGAGTTCCGCCATCTGTGGAACACAGAACGCACAGGCATGCTCTACCCTGCTTCATTGTTTGAAGACCAAGGCCAATCATCTGCCGCTGCATGCGACGACGTTCTTGATCACATTCTACAAGACGCAATATCAATTTGCGGCATTGAGATGCACCGACGCGTGCTTTCACTGGCACACAACGCAGATTTCGAGAGCATTGAAGACACGTCCATCAGAGCGCCGCTTGAAGCACGCAACATCATGATGGGCGCAGAGCTCATTCTCAATGCTGAAAACATCAAAGACATTTCTTCCCTCACCTCAATGGCCGAGCGGTTTAATACAGGAGAATACCTATGAAGGTAAACGGCAAGCACTACCGGTCGCTCTGGTGGAATTCAGAAAAAAACGTTTTAGAGATCATTGATCAGCGCTGGCTGCCTCATGATTTCAGAACACAGACCGTCGGCACGATGGAAGAATTTGCTGATGCGATCGTGGAAATGCGCGTGCGCGGTGCGCCGCTCATCGGCGCAACCGCTGCCTATGCTATGGCACTGGCGATGAAAATTGATCCATCCAATGCCTATTTGGAAAAAGCGTGGGAATATTTTAATGCAACGCGCCCAACGGCTGTTAATTTGCGATGGGCATTGAACCGTTGCAAAAATGCATTACTGCCATTGCCTGAAGATCAACGCGCTGATGCAGCCCTTAAACTTGCGCATGAAATTGCCGATGAAGATGTTGAAATCAACGCGCAAATTGGCAAGCACGGCTTGGCGATCATTCAGGGAATCGCAATAAACAAAAAGCCCGGCGAGACAATCAACATTCTAACCCACTGTAACGCAGGCTGGCTTGCAACAGTTGATTGGGGCACAGCCACAAGCCCAATGTATCATGCCCATAATGCCGGCATTCCTATCCATGTTTGGGTCGATGAAACACGCCCGCGCAACCAAGGTGCATTGACATCATGGGAGCTGGGCAGCCACGGCGTACCGCACACATATATCGTTGATAATGCAGGCGGCCACCTTATGCAGCATGGCAAGGTTGACCTTGTGATCGTTGGCACCGACAGAACCACAAGGCGCGGCGATGTGTGCAACAAAATCGGCACCTATCTCAAGGCGCTGGCAGCACACGCAAACAATGTGCCGTTCTATGTCGCGCTACCTTCTCCGACTATTGACTGGACAATTGCCAACGGTGTTGCTGATATTCCAATCGAAGAACGCAGCGCACAAGAAACAACGCATGTGCAAGGCATCATGCCAGACGGCAGCATTGGAATGGTTCAAGTAACACCAGAAGGAACGCCAGGCGGCAATCCAGCTTTTGATGTGACACCAAACCATCTTGTAACCGGTTTAATCACAGAGCGCGGTGTGACGCCCGCCACGGCCGAAGGTTTGCAAGCAATGTTTCCTGAATTTGCAAATGTGAAACCTGCGGCTAAAAACAAAAAGACAGGGTCCTAACATTGCCAGATAACAAGCCCCGCGCAAATGATGACATACGCCTTGATCGCCAAGAACGCGCGATCTTGGATGCGACATGGTGTTATTATCACGAGGGGCTTAATCAAAACGAGATAGCAAATAAACTCGATATCTCCAGAGCCTCCGTGGTCAACTATCTTTCGGAGGCTCGCAAGCGCGGCTACATTCGCATTTCGCTTGATCCTAACATCTTCACTGAACATGAGTTGGCGCGCACCGTGGCCAACACATTTGGCCTCAAAGAGGTCAGCATTGCGCCCTCCTCAAATGGTTCAACCGCAGCACGCGTTGCAAAAATGGCAGCCGATTGGTTGCCGCATCTTTTAACCAAGGGCGACCGTTTGGGCGTTGCTTGGGGCGAGACTATTTTTCAGATTTCAGAATCTGCATCCAGACAAACGATTGAAGATTTAGAGATCGTCCAGCTCGTCGGCTCGCGCCCTGCCTCAAAAGGCTTTGCCGCTGAAATTTGCTCGGCCATGCTGGCAAGACAGTTCGGTGCGCACTGCGTCAATCTTCATGTCCCGCTTTTGCTTTCCGACAAAAATCTGGTGCAACAGCTTTTGGCCGAACCTGTCATTGTTGAACAAATGGCGGCGGTGACCAATTGCAACAAAACAATCTTCGCCTGCGGCACCTGCAATGAAGATAGCCATATTTTGAAAACCGGCCTCATGGATTTCGCACTGCTTGAAGAATACAAAAAGCGCGGTGCAACCGGTGTGATTTGTGGACGTCTAATTGATGCTCACGGCAATCATATGCCAACCGATGTTGAAGAGCGCATGATCGGTGTCACGCTTGATAAGATGAAGGACAAAGAGATGAGCTTGCTCGTCGGGTCCGGACAAAAACGCGTGGAACCTATGCTGGCCGCCATTCGCGGTGGCTATGCAACACATCTGGCAACCTGTGATGAAACGGCGATGTTGCTTCTTAAAAAAGCCAATTCAGAAGCCTGACGCAAACACTTTTAAACATGCACACGCAGCTTGCTTAAAGCGCATGACAATTTGAATTTAATGAAAGAAGAAAATGCAGAATAATTGGATTGATAGCGACGCAGCAGCCCTCGTTGAAGAACTTGCAAAACAAGGCGTCAACGAAGACTTGGCCCTTAGAGTTTACACGACCAGATTACTGGGCCGCGTGCCTCAACTTGTTCTGCATGGCGGCGGCAATACATCGGTTAAAACCACTGCCAAAGATATTGGCGGGCAAGAATGGGATGTTCTTTGCGTTAAAGGCAGCGGCTGGGACATGGGCGTTATTGAGCCTGAAGGTCTGCCTGCAGTTAAGATCGAACCACTGCTACGCACACGCAACTTTGACTCCCTTTCCGATGAAATGATGGTTGAGTTACAGCGCTCAAACCTCATTCATTCTAGCTCGCCTAACCCTTCGGTTGAAGCGCTACTTCACGCATTCATTCCGCATAAATTCGTAGACCACACGCACTCAACAGGCGTGTTAGCGATCATCGATCAGGAAAATTCTTTCGAATTGTCGCAAGAAATTTTCGGCGATCGCTTTGGCTTTGTGCCTTACATCATGCCGGGTTTTGACTTGGCCAAAAAAGCCGCTGAAGTTTATGAGCAGAACCCTGATGTTGATGGTTTGATCCTCGACAAGCACGGCATTTTCACTTTCGCTAATGATGCAAAAACGGCCTATGATTTAATGATCGATGCCGTCACTGCGGCAGAAGATTATGTGGAGAAAAACAGGAAATTCACTTCTTTCTCAAAAGCCGATTTACCTGCAAATATTGAAGCGCCAGAAAATGTGCTGCCGATCATTCGCGGCGCGGTTGCTCATGCATTAGGCGGCGGCGAATATGCACGCTTTATTTGCGATTATCGTACAAACGATAAGGTCAGAGATTTCGTCGATGCTGCCGATCTTGCAGATTTTGCAACCAGAGGTATGCCAACCCCTGACCTATCCATCCGCATTAAAAACAAGCCAGTGATTTTACCTGCGCCTGAAGCAGGCAAAATGGACGCGTTTAAACAAGCTGTTCAGCTGGCGGTTGATCAGTTCGTTAAAGACTACACAGCATATTTCAATGAGCACGATGCCAAGGACGATATCGCCCGCACAATGCTCGACCCGATGCCGCGCCTTGCACTTATTCCAGGCTTTGGCCTTATTGGCTTTGGCCGCACCTACAAGGATGCAAAAATTGCAGGCGATGTCGGCGAGATCTTCATTGAAACGGTTGCAGGCGCGCAGGCGCACGGCGCATTCAAGCCGGTTGAAATGGGCGAATTGTTCAAGCTTGAATATTGGTCACTTGAACAAGCCAAACTTGCGACCGCAAAGAAAAGACCGCTCGACGGCCAGATTGTTTTTGTAACAGGCGGCGCTGGCGCAATTGGCGCAGCAACGTGCCAAGTCTTTGCCGAGCAAGGCGCTCAAATTGTTGTTGCTGATCTTGAACTCGATAAAGCCAAACATGTCGCAGCATCCCTTGGCGCAGGTCATTTAGGCCTTGCCTGTGATGTCACGGATGCAGCATCTGTTGCGCAGGCATTCGACGCAGCAATCAAGCAATATGGCGGCCTAGACATTATCGTTTCAAACGCCGGTGCAGCTTGGGAAGGCGCAATTGGCGAACTGGATGATACAACGCTGCGCAAGAGTTTTGAGCTAAACTTCTTTAGCCACCAGACCGTATCACAAGCTGCGATTGCCGTGTTCAAAGCACAAAGCACAGGCGGCTGCTTGCTTTACAACACATCCAAACAAGCCATTAATCCGGGTGCAAACTTTGGTGCCTACGGCCTGCCAAAAGCAGCAACTCTGTTTTTATCGCGCCAATACGCTTTGGAATATGGCTCCATTGGTGTGCGCTCAAACGCAGTCAATGCAGACCGTATACGCTCCGGCCTCTTGGACAATGATATGATTGCAAACCGATCATCGGCCAGAGGTGTCAGCGTTGACGACTATATGGCAGGCAATCTTTTGCAGCAGGAAGTCACGGCCCGCGATGTGGCTGAAGTGTTCTTGTCTCAAGCGCTTGCAAGCAAAACAACGGGCAATGTTGCAACGGTAGACGGCGGAAATATCGCCGCCATTTTGCGCTAATCATATCTTGCTAAAACGCGCTTTGCTCATTGATTTGAGCAGAGCGCGACTTCACACAAAGCGTTTTGCGCCTGCAACACAGCCAACCACCAGCACAGCGACGGCGATCATCGACAGGTCCACGGTTTCGCTCAGCAACATCGCTGATAAAAACAGTCCGAAAAATGGTTGCAGCAATTGCAATTGGCCAACACCTGCAATGCCGCCTAGCGCCAAGCCGCGATACCAAAAAACAAAGCCAATCATCATGCTGAACAGGGAAACATAGCCCAAGCCCATCCACGCGGGCACACTGATATTTTGCCATGTCACAGGCAGCGTTGCGGCCGCCATTACAAGCATAATGGGCAAAGATAAAACCAACGCCCACGATATGACCTGCCAGCCGCCAAGTCGCCGTGAAAGGCTGGCCCCTTCCGCATAACCAAGACCGCACACAATGATTGCCGCGGTCATAAACAAATCCCCTTTTAAAGAGCCAGCGCTGCCTTGTGAAAAAGCAAAACCGGCAACCAAAAAGCTCCCTGTGACGGAGAAAATCCAAAATGCAGGCTTGGGCCGTTCACCGCCGCGTATAACGCCAAAGATTGCAGTCGATAGCGGCAACAGCCCGATAAAGATAACCGAATGCGCCGATGTGACATGCTGCAACGCTATCGCCGTTAGCAATGGAAATCCAACAACAACGCCAATAGCCACAATCATCATAGAGCCAAGATCGCTGATTGTTGGGCGCTTCTGGCGCAGCAGCCAAAGCAATACTGCCCCCAACAACCCCGCAATCACTGCCCGTGCAGATGTTAAAAAAAACGGGTCGAATCCATCAACAGCCAAGCGTGTTGCAGGCAAAGAACCACTAAAAATAATAACGCCGAGCAACCCGCTGCCCCACCCTGCTGTCGATGATTGCATAATTTAACCCCTGATCTGAACGCTCAGCGCTAAACAAAAACCACTGGTGCAAACAGCTACAAAGCAATACAATTTTGTAAAACTGTATGGATACATAAACCAGCACAGCTGGCGATCAAGACAGGAGCAATACATATGACAGGCACACGCACGGGCGATGTTATGGCGGCGATCCGCAGCAGAATTGCTAGTCGTGCCCTCGCGCCCGACGAAAAGCTGCCCTCTATTCGCAGCTTTGCAAAACGCATGAATGTGTCACCTTCCACGGTGGTCGATGCCTATGATCGCTTGGCAGCAGAAGGCATTATTCGCTCGCGGCGCGGTTCAGGCTTTTATGTATGCAGCCCATTGGCACCGCTCGATCTGGCAACAATCGGCCCCAAGCTTGACCGTGAGATTGACCCCTTTTGGGTATCGCGCCAATCACTCGATGCTGAAACAAATATGCTGAAACCGGGCTGCGGATGGTTGCCGCCGGACTGGATGCCCAATGATGCAATTCGCAAAGCGATACGCAAACTCGCACGCGCGAGCGATGCTTTATTGTCTGAATATGGCAGCACACGCGGATCAAAAAACCTGCGACACTTTCTGGGCCGCCAGCTCTCTGATGAGGGCATAAATGCGCGGCCTGAACAGATCATGTTATCCATTTCAGGAACGCAGGCCATCGATTTAATTTGCCGCTTTTTGCTGCGTCCCGGCGATAGCGTCATCGTGGATGACCCTTGCTATTTTAATTTCCAAGCATTGCTCAAAGCCCATGAAGTTAACGTGGTGAGCGTTCCCTACACAGCATCAGGTCCCAATATGGAGCGCTTTGCGAAAGCGTTGAGCGCCCACAAGCCGCGTCTCTATATAACCAATTCTGCGCTGCATAATCCAACGGGTGCAACCATATCCCCGCAGACAGCGCATCAACTTTTAAGCCTTGCCGCAAAGCATGATCTAACGATTGTCGAAGATGATATTTTTTCAGCCTTTGAGCCTTCCGCCTCGCCGCGCCTTGCAAGCCTAGACGGCTTGGAGCGCGTCATCCGCATTGGCAGTTTTTCCAAAACTCTTTCTGCCTCCATTCGCTGCGGCTATATCGCGGCCAGAACCGATTGGATTGAAGCATTGATCGACTTGCAGGTTGCAACCAATTTCGGCGGGCCCAGCCCTTTAACGTCAGAAATGCTTTTCCACATTTTAAGCGATGGCAGTTATCGCAAGCACATGGAGGACGTGCGCCAAAAACTATCGAAGAAACGTCTGAGCGTTGCAAAAGAACTATCCGCATTGGGCATTGAGCCTTGGCTCATGCCGCGCGGTGGATTTTATCTTTGGTGCACTTTGCCAGCGGGCTTAGATTCGGCTCATATTGCCCGCGAAGCGCTGAAGCATAATTTGGTTTTAGCGCCGGGAAATGTGTTCAGCCCATCACAAACAATGGCGCACTATATGCGTTTTAATGTCAGCCAAATGTCAGATCCCAAAACGCTCACGGTGTTAAAAAATGTCATCGCATCGAGCAAAGATTAAACAATGAGATTTAATGCGCCGCACTTATATTGGCGCTGCCAAACTCGGCGCGCAATCGAGAAAGCCCGCCCGTACCACCAGCCTGTTGAACTGATGCGCTGCCGCAGCGATTACCATTTTCCAAGCACTCGCGCAGCGTCTTACCAAGCAACCAACTCGACAGGAAACCACCATTGAAAGCATCGCCAGCACCTGTCGCATCAACAACCGTTGTTTTAATAGCTGGTTCGGATACCCAAGTCCCCCTCTGCAAAGCGCGCGCACCTTCATTGCCGCATTTCACAACCGTGATTTTACTTGCACCTTCTCCAAGACCTGACTTTAGCAAATGCGCATATTCTGACTCATTAGGCAGAAAAACATCGACTTTCTCCAATAGGGGTTGAAGCGCACTGCCCTGCTCCAAAAGTGCATCATCCCACCCGCAATCAACAGAAATTGTCATGTCGTTTTTGCGGGCTTGATCAATCAGATCAGGATGCTCAATCAGGGTACGCAATTCACCAATATGGAGATGACGAAAAACACCATCAGGTATAGATATCTGCGGCAGCGCGGCACCCGTTTTGTGGCTTAAAAAGGCACGGTCCTCTTGGCCTGTGATCGCAACTGTGATTTGCGGTGAAGCCCCATATTCAGCAGCCTTGCAGTATGTTGTTGCAACACCGTTCTTTCTAATATCACGCAGCACAGTCGTGTCGAACGGGTTGGCGGGCAATGTTGCAAGAAGGTTTGTCTCCCAGCCCAAAGCATTGAGTGCAGCAGCCGTAATATATGCGCCGCCGCCTGCATGTAATGAAACACCATCGCAAAAAATTTCAGTGTTCATTTCAGGCATTTTTGGCACGCCTGTAAACACCAAATCACAATAAAGCCGCCCAGCGCACAATACTGCATTTGTAAGAACTTGAGAGGTCACTGTATCGCCATTCCCGTTTTAGCGTCAAACACATGAAGATTGGCCGGATTGGCGCAAAGAACGACCTCCTCACCTAATGCTGGCGGCGTGCGGCCAGAAGCTTTGGCGATAACTTCACCAGAGGGCGTATCAACATAAATCAATGTTTCGGGGCCAAGCGGCTCTCTCACTGTGACCTTGCCGCTAACGATAGGATCACCCTCAGCTACGCTCAAATCATCAGGGCGCACACCCACCAGAACATCGCGCTGAGTATCGCTATTCCATTTCGCTTTGATGCTGCCGCCTGCATCAAGCTTCAAACCTTTGTTGTTAAGTGCTCCGGGCAACATGTTCATAGAAGGCGCACCGATGAATTGCGCAACGAACGCATTGGCAGGTTTATGGTAGACCTCCTCTGGTGTTCCAACCTGTTGGATATGACCATCTTTCATAATGACGATGCGGTCTGCCATCGTCATCGCTTCCACCTGATCATGCGTTACAAAAATGATCGTATTACCGACCCGCTGGTGCAGTTTTTTAATCTCAAGCCGCATTTGAGTTCGCAGCTGCGCATCGAGGTTGGAGAGCGGCTCATCAAAAAGAAATACCGCCGGATCGCGCACCATCGCACGGCCAATGGCAACCCTTTGTCTTTGACCACCCGATAATGCGTTGGGTTTGCGATCAAGCAATGGCACCATATCAAGAATGCCTGCGACTTCTAAAATACGCGCTTCTTTATCTTGCTTAGATAGTTTCGAAGAGCGCAAGCCAAACGCGATATTCTTCTTAACGGACATATGTGGGTAAATCGCATAGTTCTGGAAAACCATCGCAATATCGCGCTCTTTTGGTTCCAGATTATTGACCGCTTTATCACCAATAATAACATCGCCGGATGTCACTTCCTCAAGCCCGGCAATCATACGCAGCGTCGTTGATTTACCACAACCGGACGGACCAACAAAAACGATAAACTCACCGTCTTCAACTTCAAGATTAATGCCATGAAGCACCTCGGTATTACCGAAAGCTTTCGTCAGGTTTCGCAGTGCGAGATTGGCCATGAGTTAAGACTCCAAAAGTGAATTAAAGGCCACATCAAGATAGCTCTGGGCCTTTGATTGGCGCGTTTTACGCATTGTACATTGATCAGAAATTTCACGCAGAGCGGACGTATAAGTGGCCAATGCGCTTGCAAGTGCTTCTGGCGCAGGACCACCTAATCGGTTGCGCACAGCAACAAAATTCTCAGCTGATGTAGCGAGCGCAAATTGAGCTTCATTCATTGTTAAATCGCGCCCAGTTTCTGCTTTAAATGCCGCGGCACAATCAGCAAACCCCTTACCCAGCGGTTTGCTAGCTGCAATCACAGCATGCGCCGTTGCCGCGGCGATTTCATGCGCTTGCCTGAAGGATAGTTTTTCTACGCGCACAAGCGTATCCGCCAGTTCGGTGATGGTGATGCACGCCGCATCCGTATTGCGTTTCACATTGTCGGCGTTGATTGAACAAGCTGGCAAAAAAGCAGTCAGCAGTTCAATCACACGGCCACCCGATGCAAAAGTTGCATAACCAGCCTGCTGCACTTCGCCTTCACTATCATTCATGTCTGTGAAAGGCGTATTGTGCATTGTGTTGACCATCATATCGCAGCGGCCAACTGTTACCGATGCCAGATGGCGCATATGTTCAATCGGCACAGGATTGCGCTTTTGCGGCATGATAGAACTGATCTGAACAAGCGAATTGGGCACATAAAGCTGGCCTACTTCAAAGCTCGACCAAACGCCCATATCTTGAATAACGCGCCCCATATGCAGAAACACCAGCTTCATCGCCGAGTAAAGTCCGGTGATATAATCAACCGAAGCAATACAGCCATAAGAATTGACAAGCGGGCTTTCAAATCCAAGCAGATCAGCCATTTGAGTGCGATCAATCGGAAAGCCCGATGTGGTAATCGCGGCCGCGCCCATCGGGCAATGTTCCAAATTATCCGCCGCCGCATTAAGTCGCTCCATATCGCGGATCAAAACTTCAATCACCGCGCCAAGATAATGACCAAATGTTGTTGGCTGTGCTGGCTGTCCATGTGTGTACGCAACAATCAGCGTATCGGCTTCAGCTTCAGCCTTTTTAATCAATGCGGCAATCAGCGTTTCCATCTGATCAAGCAAATGGGCCACACGGCTTCGCAGCGCAAGCTTGAACAAAGTATGATCCATATCATTGCGCGAACGTGCTGTGTGTAACATGCCACCAAGATCGCCAAGCTTGCTGCGCAATGCCGCTTCAACCACGAAGAAATAATCTTCATATTCGCCGGTATATTGCAGCGCGGCGATATCGGTTTCTTGCTCAATTTCATTTAAAGCACGCGCAATTTTTCTAACCTGCTCATCGTTGAGTATTTCGGTTTTAGAAAGCATGACCAAATGCGCTTTATTGATCGCTGCCATGTGCTGCGCATAGTGCTGCTTAACCCCTTCGAAAAGCGGCGCAAGCACCGTTTTCTTATAGGTAGGGTCAGGAAATGTTGTTGTGTCTTTCATATTATCCTCTGATGATTTTGCAGCAAATGATTGGGAAGATGCTCTTTGGAAAAATCATCCTTTCAATCCCGCCATAACCACGCCGCGAATAATGAAGCGTTGGAAAATCAAGAATACAATCAATGTTGGAATTGTACTGATCGCTGCACCGGTCATGATCAGCTCCCAAGCAACATCAACCTCGTCGCCAAAGCCCGATAGCCCTACCGGAATGGTGTACATATCAACTGAGTTGGTAACGATGAGTGGCCACAGAAAAGCAGTCCAGTTGCCAAGGAAAACGAAAATAGCGAGCGCTGCCAAAGCTGGTTTAACAAGCGGCATTGCCACCGTCCACCAGATTTGGAATTCGTTCAGTCCGTCAATTCGCGCAGCTTCAATAAAATCATCCGGCACGCTTTCAAAGAATTGCTTCATTAAGAAAGTACCAAAAGCTGTCATCAAACCAGGGAACATAATGCCCCAATAGCTATCCAGCCAACCAAATGATTGTGACATGAGATACCAAGGAATAACCAGCATTTCGGTCGGTATCATCAGCGTCGAAAGAATCGCTATAAACACCAGCTGACGTCCCGGAAAACGGAATTTACACAAAGTGTAACCAACGAGACTGTCAAACAGCAGGTTACAGATCGTCGTGACTACCGCAATGATGAGCGAGTTAACGAACCACCAATAAAAACGCCCATCTTCAAGAACGTAGAGATAGTTCTCTAAAGTTGGTTCTTCTGGAATCAAATTAACGTTATAGACTTCGTGCGGCCACTTTAGTGACGTCGAGATCATGTAAACAATTGGCATGATCATTATGATGCCGCCAATAAACAGCAGCAGCCAACGAATGATCTGGCCTAAGTTTTTAGGCTTACCTTTTGGTGCAGCCAACGCTGCATCGGCTGTTGGGCGAATGCCTGCCGGAACATCAGGAGCTATAGTCATTATTCACTCCTCAAAAGGCGTAATTGCAACAATGAAACAATGAGAAGGATCATGAAAAGAACAACCGTTTGCGCCGATGCATACCCCATATTGAAGCCATTAAATGCAGTGTCATAAATCATCAAAACAAGTGGTTTGGTCGAGTTCAGCGGACCGCCGGGATTGTTGGTTGTCATGTTGAACACATGGTCAAAGATACGCAGAAAGCCGATCGACGAAAACACAACGATAAAAACCATTGTCGGCTTTAATAGCGGCAAAGTAATTTGTGTAAGAACAGTCCACCAGCCAACACCGTCAATTTTGGCCGCCTCATAATAACTGGTTGGAATGGCGCGCAAGCCAGCCATAAATATAATGACCTGAAAACCAAGCCCGGCCCAAATAGCAGGTGCAAGAACTGCAGGCAGCGCATTGGTGGTGGAGTTCAAAAATGAAATCTGCGCAATACCCACACTGGCAAGAAGATTGTTAAACAGGCCAATTGGCACATCTTGATAAAACCAGCGCCACACCCATGCCATTGCCACAGCAGAAGTCATGAACGGCAAGAAGTAAAGCATGCGCAAAAACCCATGCATGAATCGTAATTTGTCCAAGTGATAGGCAATGATAAAGCTAAGGATAAGCGAGACAGGTGTGCCGATAAGCAAATAGGCGAATGTGTTTTTAAACACTTTCCAGAAAACCGGATCGTTCCACAATTTGACGTAATTATCCAATCCCGTCCAGCTACGCGAACCAAGCAGGTTCCACTCCTGAAACGAAATCAAAAATGCCGTCGCCGTGGGGTAGAAACGAATAAGACCATAAAACAGAACTGGCAATGCAAGGAACGTCCAAGCCCACACGATCTGTTTTTGTTTTATGGTAAGGTTTCGATAAAATGTCATCCGGTATCACCCGCCATGCTTAGAGTTTGTCACCCCTGACTGTGCGGGGTGACAGATACTGTGGTCGCAGTGAAATTACTTGTTGTAATATTCGTCGAGGATTTTCTGTTCTTCTTCTGCTGCAACAGCAATTGCATCCGCAGCGCTTTGACCCTCGATATCCATACGTGAAACCATATCCATCAACGCCTGACGCTGAGCAGATTCATTCACAAATATCGTTGTGTGCGCATATTCAAGCCCACGAATAAATGGCCCGAAGATTTCATTATTCGCATTATCATCGGTCATACCAACAGATGGTTTTGCTGGCAGCTCGCCCACTGTATCAAGCCAGATCTGCATCGCTTCATCAGAAGTAATGTAGGACATAAACTTAACCGCAGCGTCGTACTTCTCGCCTTCGGCTTTCGATGTAATTGCATTCACCCAATAGGAAGAATAGTTAGACTTCACACCATCAGGACCAGCTGGAAGTTCGGCCACGCCCCATTTCAGACCGCGTGTTTCTTCAAGCGCACCAATACGAAATGAACCATCAATATGCATACCAGCACGGCCAGCTTTAAACGCTGCTTGAGGTTCGTCCATAAAGCCGAATGATGTTACTTTGTCTTCCTTTGCCAAACCAACATAGTAGTCGAGCGCCTTTTGGCCTGCTTCATTGTTGTAATTGACGGTCTTGTAATCATCCTTGTAAGGATCGCCGCCCATTTGGCGCACCAACACTTCGCGGAACCAATGATGATCCTGCGCATTCATGCCCGCTGTGATACCAACTTGCGTGATATTGCCAGCACCATCAAATTTTGTGAGTTTTTTGGCTGTCTCGACAAGCTCTTCCAAATTTGTAGGCGGGCTTTCAACACCAGCTTCATCAAACAGACGCTTATTGTAGAACAGCGCCAAGCTGCGAACAGCAGTTGGCAGCGCCCAATAATTCTCGCCCTCTTTCATCGCCTGCACCATCGGGAAGAAATCTTTGTCAATTTGCTCAACAGGAAAGTCAGAAGCAGGCAATGGCTGAATTAGCTTGGCATCTTTGTAATCATTGAGCCAACCATAGAACAATTGAACAACATCCGGCCCTTCACCTGCTGGAATAGCAGCCGCAACCTTGGTGCGATAATCGGCGTAAGGGAAATGAGTCATTTTAACAGTGATGTCAGGATTTTCAGCTTCAAACCCCTCAATTAACTGCTCCATCGCGGCAACACGTGCATCAAAGAAATATTGCCAATACTCAATCTCAACAGCTTGCGCTGAACTGGAAAACAAAGCGGCCGTACTTGTTAGTGTGGCCAGAGCCAAAGCTTGAATCTTACGTTTCATCAGTCATTCCCTCCAATGGATAGTCCGGTTTTTACCGCACTTATTTATGACAATTATAAACTTCACTTTCTTATTAACTCAAATGACTTGAGTTATCAAGTGAGTTGAGTTAATTGAAGTCATGACCTTAATACCTTTGATCTCAGGCACTAATGCAGAACGTTCGCGCGTGTCGAACAGACAGGCGGTATTAGGGCGAATCCGTTCCGCCGGCCTCATGGGCAGAGCAGAAGTTGCCCGTACACTTGGCTTATCTACGCAAGCCGTCAGCAACATTATTGCCGACTTACAAAGCGATGGTCTTTTGGTAGAAGCAGGCACCCGCTCACAAGGGCGCGGACTGCCCGCGCTACAATATGGCATCAATGCAGAAGGCGCATACGCACTTGGTGTCGAGATTCGCCCCGATGCCATTTTCACAGCGCTTGTTGATTTGCACGGCAATGCAGTCGTAAATCTAAGACGGACATTGAAAAGCAACGAACCTGACTATTTGGTCGCGACAGTGCTCAAGCTCCGCGCTCAAATGCTTGAGAAAACAAACATTGAAACCGACAAGCTTTTGGGCGCTGGTATTGTGATACCCGGCCCCTTTGGTCAGACAGGCGTATCGGGCTTGGGGTCGGACCTAACTGGTTGGCAATATTTAGATGCGCACATGCTTTTTGAAAGCGCGTTAGAGCTACCGGTTGAACTTAGCAATGACGCGAACGCCGCCGCCATGTCTGAACAAATTGCAATGGGGCTGAATAATTTTGCTTATCTGTATTTTGGCGCTGGTCTTGGATTAGGCTTGATTAATCATGGCCAGCTTGTCAAAGGCGCGTTTGGCAATGCAGGCGAAATTGGTCACGTAAAAGTCATGACACCCAATGGGCTTATGCCTCTGGAAAGCCAACTCAGCCGTGTCGCCTTTCAAAAACACATGATGTCAAAAACACCTATCGATATCACAGCAATTGAAGAATTATTCTCCCAAGGCGATCCAAAAATGATGCAATGGCTTGATGCTGGTTCAAGCGTCTTGTCTCAAGCATTGGCATTGATCGAAAATCTATTTGATCCGCAAACCGTTATTTTAGGCGGCGCTATGCCAGCGCCTGTATTGCAACATTTGATAGCGCAAACCGTGCTGCCTGATCTGTCCGTTTCTAATCGTGACGACAACCCGCACCCCAGATTACAAATTGGCACTTGCGGCCGTATGACAGCAACTTTGGGTGCCGCATCGCTCATTCTTAACCGCGTTTTCACGCCAAACGCCACATCGCTTTGACCGAGGAAATCTCATGCCATTGACCGACCAAGCCCGTATTGCCCGCGAACAATTGCAGCCGCGCATCGTCGAACTGTGGCGCGCGTTAACGCCATTAAAAACAATTGTTTCCTTCATGAACACCGGCGCACATCCCGATGATGAAATATCCGAGATGCTCGCCGCATTCCGCTTCCGTGATGGCATCGACATTAGCTATGCATGCTCCACGCGCGGCGAAGGCGGCCAAAATGATATCGGCACAGAGGCAACCGAAGCGCTTGGCGTTCTGCGTACCGCTGAAATGGAACGCGCCTGTGATGTACTGGGGCTACGCATGTATTGGCTCTCCACATCGCCCACGGATGCGATCTTTGATTTCGGATTTTCCAAATCCGGCATTGAGACAATGGGGAAATGGGGGCGCGATAGAACACTAGCGCGCTTCGTTGATATTCTACGTGCCGAAAAGCCAGATATTATCTGTCCAACATTTTTAGATATTTCTGGTCAACATGGCCACCACCGCGCCATGACTGAAGCTGCTCACCTGGTCATGACCTTGGCTGCTGACCCTAATTATAAAGGCAGCGATCTCGCACCTTGGCAGGTAAAAAAGCTCTATCTGCCAGCATGGTCAGGCGCAGGCCAAGCCTATGACGACGACGTGCCGCCGCCGCCCGCAACACTAACGATTGAAGCCAAAGGCAGCGATCCTATTACGGGTTGGTCATATGCTCATATCGGACAACAAAGCCGCGCTTTCCATCGCACACAAGCAATGGGAAAATGGGTGCCTGCGGGTGAAGAGCGTGATTGGCCTTTGCATTTGGTTGAAAGCCATGTCGATGGACCAGATGATACGTTATTTGCCGGTTTGCCTTATGATTTAAAAGCGTTGGGTTTACCGCAAGTGCAGGATCATATGGATGCTGCCCGCGCTGCATTTCCTGATTTTGACACTGTTTTAAAACATGCCTCCGCAGCACTGACAGCGCTTGAAAACGTATCTGTTTCAGATGAGTTCTCGCATAAAATTGAACGTAAGCGAGAACAACTGGCCCACGTCATACGTATTGCAGCTGGAACGCAGCTCATCGTCCGAACCGCCAAAAGCAACTTGCGCACCAATGACGAAACAGCACTTACTGTCGAACTGCGCAAAGGCACAGCAGATAGAGTTGAAACCGCGTTTAGCCTACCGCAAGGCTGGACGGCCACAAACGATAGCATTGCACTTAAAGGCGCACCGCTTACGGATCCTTATCCGCCAGTCTATTTACCAGGTGAGCCTGACGCCCCATGCGCATTGCTGACACTTGAAACACACGGCGTTAAAAGCCAAACCCGCATAGCTTTTGAGGTCACACCGATTATTTTGCCTGACCAGGCAGCTGATATTGCCCCGCTTGGTGAAGTGGTAAACCGGCAGACAAAACGCCGATCAATACGCCTTCATGTGAGCAATATTTCGCCCACCGGCAGTAAACCAACACTTCAAACACCCGATGGTTGGAGCGCGGCATCCAGCGAGACAGGCTTTGATTTAAAACTGCCCGATGACATCGCTGCTGGCTGCCACACAATTGCATTAAGCTTAAACGGCAACCCTTCGCAAACCGTACGTATGATCAATTATGATCATATTGAGCCGCGCGCTTTGGCCCGTCCTGCACAAATGCAGGTTCAAGTCATTGATACCATACTGCCTGATGTAAAAATCGGCTATATTGGCGGTGGCAATGACCGTGTGGATTATTGGCTAGAACGCATGGGTGCGGATGTGACCGCAATCAACGATCAGGATTTACAGTCCGATGCGCAACTAGCGCAGTTTGATACCATTGTGATTGGCATATTCGCAATGAAATTCCGTAATGGTTTAGCAGAGCAAATGCCGCGCCTGCACAAATGGACGCAAGCAGGCGGCACATTGCTCACGCTGTATCATCGCCCTTGGGACAATTGGGACAAAAACAATACGGCACCAGAAATGCTTGAAATTGGTCAACCCTCCCTCAGGTGGCGTGTGACAGATGAAAAAGCTTCGATCAAACATTTAAGCGATCACGCACTTTTAACATCGCCCAACAAGATCACGGCCGAGGACTGGCAGGGTTGGCACAAAGAACGTGGCCTTTACTTCGCCAAAGCATGGTCAGATGCCTATCGCCCGATTTTGGAAATGAATGATCCTGATGAAGCGCCGCATCAAGGCGCGTTGCTAACCGCTGATATAGGCAAAGGACGACACACGCATTGCGCGTTGATCTTACACCATCAAATGGAAAAACTTGTTCCCGGTGCCTTTCGCTTAATGGCCAACTTACTTGCAAAACGTAATTAAAACACCGCCACGAAACCTATCCGGCGGCGCATGGTTACTGGCGGATATGTCGCTTAACATTTGGGCATTGACCATTGTTAAAGCCTTGGGGCTTGGCTATCCGGCAGTACAAATTGTGTTTCTGCGCGCCTGTGTCGGCTTGCTGCTCATGTTGCCTTGGGCGTGGCAAGCGCGTCATTCTTTTTCAAACATAGACCGCTGGCACCTGCATGGTTTGCGCGTTTTATTTTCAACATTAGCACTCACAACAAGCTTCTTTGCAATTTCACGCCTGCCCTTTGCGTTGGTCACGGCCATCAGTTTCACACGGCCAATCATCACGATGATTATGGCGGTCTTTTTCCTGAAAGAAGTTGTTGCAGGGCGCCGCTGGATAGCTGCCATTATCGCCTTTATCGGCGTTTTAATTGCCGTAGAACCCGGCACCCTGCCCTTCACATGGGGATTGCCAGCAATGTTTTTAACGGTGCTGTTTGGTACATCTGCCATTATCTTAACCCGCAAACTCGCTGGCACACCTACCGTGGTGATGATGGTATTTTATACCGCCGGATTAACGCTTCTTACGGCACCTCTGGCCGCATATTTTTGGACACCTATTGTAACAGAAAATTTGCTACCGTTACTTGCTATCGGCGCTTTTTCGCAATGTGCTCAATTTTGTTTTTTGCAAGCACATAGCAGAGCTGAGGCAGGTTTCTTGGCAATACTTGGCTATCTAAGCCTTCTCCTGACAACCGCCATTGGCTATTTTGTCTTTGATGAAATACCGAGCGTCACATTTGCCATAGGCGCAGTCTTGATCGTCGCATCGGCGCTATGGACAACGCTGTCACGGCCAAGACCATCGGAAACCAGAACTCGCGTTTAAATTAGCCTTACTCAATGCACCTTGGCTTTGATATTAAGCAGGCTTACACTGATCGGGGTGGGCTGCTTGAAACGCTGGAATTTCACCAAGCCGTGCAGCAATATCAATGATGCGCGGACAGTTCGAATAATCAGCGCCCCAGCGCTGCGCATTATAGAGCTGCGGCATCAGGCAAATATCCGCAAGACCGACCGCCGACCCCGTGCAATATGCGGCTTGCTCAAACGCACCCAATTGCACTTCAAAAGCAGCAAGGCCGGGCTCAATAAAGCGTTTCATCCAGTCGCTACGCGCAGGCTCTTCGCCCTTGGTTGCATAGCCAACAACCGACAGATTGCACACGGGATGAATATCGACGGCAATCGCATGGGCTAATGCCAAAGCTTTGGCGCGCTGAGCAGGTTCCTTCGGCAGCAGTTCCAAATTTCGCGTTTCATTCAGATAGTCTAAAATCGCCAGCGACTGCGTGAACGACTGTCCATCAATTTCTAACACGGGCACAAGCCCTTGCGGGTGGCGCGCTAAGTGTTCCGGCGATTTATGATCTTTTTTGAGCAAATCAACATTGACGCTCTCATAGGCAATGCCAGCCATATTGAGCGCGATGCGTACACGGTAGCTCGCCGATGAACGCCAATAGTCATAAAGAACAACACTCATTTCGCCGCCTCCAATGCAGCGGCTAAAACAGCGCGGTCACCAATATGATTGGCAAGAATAAGCAGCAAACGCGCATTGAACGCATCGCTTTCTTGCTTAGACAATGTGCTGTGAGCCGCAATCAATTCATCGTAAAAACCATCGGGATCAGCAATGTTCGGCTCTAGATTAAGTTCACGCATCTAATGTCTCCCACAAGCATGGTTGAGCGCCGCTTTCACTTTTGCTGCGTCATAGGCGGGCCAACGCGCACATATATGCTGATCCGGCCGGATCAGATAAATTGCTGATTTTTGATCGCCGAGATACCGCGCAGCAAGCGCATCATGAGGGCGATCAATCATGATGATGTTTGCAGCAATACCATCAACCTCAAGCGAATCTGGCGCAGACGTGTTGATTGCCAAAAGAGTAAAATCCCCCTTCAGCAGGTCAAGCAAATAGCCTTCGCCATGCGGCGCATCAGGGCACGATGCTCCCACACGGGTTAGGTGCGGTCCGCCGAGCTCATCATCGGCATTTAAGCTCAAACCATCATAGACGCATGGCACGGACAACCGGCCAGAATTGACCATCGTGCGTGCAAAACCATATTTGCCAGCAAGGTTTAAAACTGCATTGCGGAAAATCTTACTCATGTCGGATTTTGGCGTTAGAAAATCCGTTGCCCGCGTCGAGTTGAGAATGTTCTCATCCGCACCATGTTCGCGCTCTTCGCCATAGCTATCAAGCAGCGATTGCGGTGCTAAACCCTTGACCACGAGATCAAGTTTCCACGCCAAATTGTCCGCATCTTGCACACCGGAATTAGCACCGCGCGCACCGAACGGCGAAACCTGATGCGCGCTGTCACCAGCAAACAAAACAGGTCCATGGCAAAACTTTTCCATACGGCGACATTGGAACGTATAAATACTTGTCCATTCCAATTCATACTGGGCATTCGGTCCAAGCATCGCATCCACGCGCGCACGAATTTTTGCGGGCTCTAATTCTACCTTGCGGTCAATGTCCCAGCCAAGCTGAAAATCGATACGCCAAATATCGTCTGGCTGTTTGTGCAGCAGTGCCGATTGGCCTGCGCCCTCAAAAGATGGTTCAAACCAGAACCAGCGTTCAGGCGGAAAATCCGCCTTCATTTTAACATCAGCAATCAGAAAATTATCTTCAAATACACGGCCCTCAAACGATAAGCCCAGCATTTCGCGCACAGGTGAGCGTGCACCGTCGCAGGCAATCAGCCAGTCCGCTTCGAGTTCGTAAGGACCGTCAGGCGTATCAACCCGCAGGCGCACAAAACCGCCCTTGTCCTCAACGCTCACCACTTCATTGCAACCGCGAATTTCAATCGGTGCGCCTGCCGCCTGTTCTTTGCGAATTTGCTCAACGGCAAACTTCTCAAAAAAAGGTTGCTGCAAATTGATAAAGGCAGGTGCCTTGTAACCTGCTTCCGGCGATAGGTTAAACTCAAACACTTTGTCAGCGCCGTAAAACACTTTGCCAACTTCCCAGCGCACACCTTTTTCGCGCAGCACATCGCCAAAGCCCAAACGGTCCGCAATCTCCAGCGTGCGCCGCGCAAAACAAATCGCGCGGCTGCCAAGCCCAACACCGTCATGGTCATCCAGCACTAAAACCGGTGTCCCGCGCTGGCATAAGTCAAGCGCCAATGTCATGCCGATAGGGCCGCCGCCAACAATGACAACCGGATGGCGCACGACATGCTTACTGTCCTGCGCCGCCACCTTTTCATATGGATAAAGCTTGAAGGCTGTCTGATAGCGGCTTGCCATTACCCCTACCCTTGAAGCGCTTCCCACATTTCCAGATCGCGCTGCGCGGTCCAGATCCGTGGATGTTCGATACCGCGCGCTTCATCATAAGCACGTGCCACATTGAACGGCAGGCAATGCTCGTAAATCGCGTAATCCTTGAACTTCGGATCACAAGAAGCACGCACGGCATCCCATGCATCTTTAAGCGAACCGCCACGCGCAGCAATGCGCTCAACGGGCGCATAAGTGCTATCAACAAAATCGCGTGTGCTTTCGATTGCGCGCTCAACAGCTTGCTTGCCAACCAATGCGCCGCCGCGCCCCGGTGCAATCGCATCAACATCAAACGCCGCAATATTATCCAGCGTGTGGCCCCATTCATGGAAATGGCCATCACCGCAATAACATGCAGAGTGATCTTCCACGATATCGCCCGTAAACATGACGTTTTCATCAGCCACATGAATAACAATGTCGCCTGCCGTATGCGCACGGCCAAGATGCATCAAATCAACACGGCGGTTGCCGAGATACACCGTCATATTATCGCTGAACGTCGTTGTCGGATAAGTCAGGCCCGGAATACTTTCATGGCCTTCAAACAGACGCGGAAAACGCTGGAACTCAGAATCCCAATCTTCCTGACCACGCTCAACAACCATACCGCGCGCAGCTTCACCCATTATAATCTGGTCAGCGCCGTAAGCAGAAGCACCCAGAACACGCACCGCATGATAATGCGTAAGCACCACATGGCTGATCGGTTTATCAGTGATAGAGCGCACCTTTTCGATCACCTTATTGGCAAGGCGCGGGGTTGCCTGCGCCTCGATAATCATCACGCTATCATCGCCAATAATCACGCCGGAATTCGGATCACCTTCAGCGGTAAACGCCCAAAGGTCTTTGCCGATTTCATCAAAGGTGATCTTCTTTTCGCTCATGTCGCCTTGAGAGGCGAATGCCTTAGCCATTATATTTTTCCACTGTCTGTTCAATTGCACCAAAGATGGATTTGCCATCTTGGTCTTTCATTTCAATGCGCACCTTGTCACCAAATTTCATGAATTCAGTTGAAGGCTTGCCATTGTTGATCGTTTCGATCATGCGGATTTCTGCGATACAGGAATAGCCTGCCCCGCCTTCTGAAATCGCTTTGCCCGGCTCTCCATCCAATTTATTGGATACTGTGCCAGAGCCGATAATTGCACCAGCGCCAAGCGCCCGTGTTTTAGCAGCATGAGCAACCAGCGTGCCAAAATCGAACGTCATATCGACACCCGCATTCGCACGGCCAAAAGCTTTGCCATTATAATCAACACAGAGCGGCAAATGTAGTTTGCCGTCTTTCCAAGCATCGCCCAGCGTGTCTGGCGTCACTGCCACAGGCGAAAATGCCGATGAAGGTTTTGAATGGAAAAAGCCAAAGCCTTTACCAAGTTCAGCTGGAATAAGGCCGCGCAGCGACACATCATTAACCAGCATCACCAAGCGAATAGCGCTAAGCGCTCCTTCGCGTGTTGCACCCATTGGCACATCATCCACAACAACGGCAACTTCGCCTTCCATATCGATGCCGTAAGCTTCATCAGCCATGACAATCGGTGCACGCGGCGAAAGAAAAGTATCCGAACCACCCTGATACATGAGCGGATCAGTCCAGAAGCTTTCTGGCATTTCCGCATTGCGCGCTTTGCGCACCAGTTCCACATGGTTCACATAGGCAGAGCCATCAGCCCATTGATAAGCACGCGGCAAAGGCGACAACGCCTCGCTTTCATGAAAACGCTGAACCGGCTCTGCGCCAACGCCCAACATTTCAGCCACACGCTCAAGACGCGGCGCAACACTTGCCCAATTGTCGAGCGCTGCCTGCATGGTCGGCGCAATATGGCCCACCGCCGTACATTGTGTCAGATCATTGGAAACTACCACCAGCACACCGTCGCGTGTGCCATTATTGAGCGTTGCTAATTTCATGTATTTATCCCTTTATGCGGCGTTATTTTACGCCTGGTGAGCCATCAAACTTCTTCTCTAGGTCGCCCCAGCAGTCGATATAATCATCCTGCAACGGCGCTTCGCTCGCTGCAAACGTTGTCAGATGTTGAGGAAAGCGCGTTTCGAACATAAATGACATAGTGTTTTCGAGTTTAACTGCTTTTAAGTCGGCATTTGATGCGCCTTCAAAGGCATTGCGGTCCGGCCCATGGGGCAACATCATATTATGCAGGCTCATGCCGCCGGGCACAAAGCCTTGCGGTTTGGCATCATATTGGCCGTAAATATTGCCCATAAGCTCAGACATGACGTTCTTATGATACCACGGCGGACGGAATGTGTTTTCTGCCACCATCCAGCGCTCGCGGAACAGAACAAAATCAATATTCGCCGTTCCCTCAACACCGCTTGGTGCTGTCAGCACTGTAAAAATCGACGGATCAGGATGATCGAACAAAATTGCACCGACAGGGCAATAGGTTTTCAAATCATATTTTACCGGCGCATAATTGCCATGCCATGCAACAACATCAAGCGGGCTATGTCCGATCTTGGTCTGATGGAATTGCCCGCACCATTTTACAGTGACAGTGCTCGGCACTTCCTTGTCTTCATAAGCTGCTATCGGTGTTTTAAAATCACGGCGGTTCGCCATGCAATTTGCACCAATCGGACCACGGCTTGGCAGGTCGAATTTCTGGCCATAATTCTCGCACACAAAGCCGCGCGCCGGACCGTCAATCAATTCAACACGGTAAACCAAACCACGTGGAATGATCGCAATTTCTTGCGGCTCCAAATCAATCACACCAAGCTCAGTGCAAAAGCGTAATTTGCCTTCTTGCGGTACGATCAACAGTTCACTATCGGCTGAATAAAAATACGCATCCTGCATGGACTCAGTCACAAGGTATATATGGCTAGCCATACCAACCTGCGTGTTCACATCGCCGGCCGTTGTCATCGTGCGCATACCGCTCAGCCAATCAAGCTTCTCAGATGAATGCGGCACAGCATCCCAGCGATATTGGCCTAGGCTTACAACATTAGGATCAACATGCGGCGCGCTTTTCCAATAGGGTAGATCGATTTTCTCAAACCGGTGCGTGTGCTTGACCGATGGGCGAATACGGTAGCACCATGTGCGCTCGTTCTGATGGCTTGGCGCAGTAAAAGCCGTGCCGGACAATTGCTCGCCATAAAGACCATAATTACATTTTTGCGGACTGTTCATGCCTTGCGGCAAAGCGCCGGGCAAAGCCTCTGTCTCAAAATCATTACCAAAACCGGGCATATAACCGGCATGTGGATCAATATGCTCTGCGCTATCTTTGAGCGCATCGGCAGATGTTTGCTTGTTCATGATTGTCTCTCCATGAAAACGAGCGTATTAGTTGAAAATGTAACTAACAACAGTTTCAGTAGATAAAATGACAAAAGATGACACGTTTTATTCAACCGAATTTTTGCCTTATCTGCTCAATCAGGCAGCCGAGGCTGCAAGCCTTGGGTTTCGGCAATATTATAAAGAGCGTTACGGGATGCTGCGCACAGAATGGCGCGTGCTATTTCACTTAGGTCAATTCGGGGACATGACCGCCAAAGACATTTGCACCCGCGCTAATATTCATAAAACAAAGATCAGCCGTGCAGTCGCAGCGCTTGAACAAAAACGCTTTATCGCCCGCCGGACGATGGAAACTGACCGCAGGCTTGAGGAGTTGTTTTTAACAAAGTCAGGAAAGCAGGTTTTGGAAGATTTGCAACGCCGCGCCAAGGCATTTGACCGTTCATTGATGGAACGGCTTGGAGAGGAGGACGCCAGATCACTAAAACGCAATCTGGCGATACTCGCTGGTTTTAAGAGCTGATTAAATAAGTGGCGTAACTATTCAGCAGCTTCTGATGGCAATTCGCCATTACGCATCTGTTCCATCTCAATGCTTTCAAACAATGCGCGGAAGTTGCCTTCGCCAAAACCTTCATCGCCTTTGCGCTGAATGAATTCAAAGAAGATCGGTCCGATAACCGTTTTAGAGAAGATCTGCAGTAGAATTTTCGTCATGCGGTCGCCATTGGCATCATCAAAAACGCCTTCGCCATCAATCAAAATGCCGTGCTTTTTCATGCGCTCAAGCGGCTCTGAGTGACCGTTCACACGTTCCTGTGACAATTCATAATATGTTTCAGGCGGGCCCGGCATAAATTTTAGGCCATTATCTGCCAGCTTATCGGTCGCATCATAAATCGCGTCAGAACCAACGGCGATGTGCTGAATGCCCTCGCCCTTATATTTTTGCAAATATGTTTCGATCTGGCTTTTATCATCTGTCGATTCATTAAGCGGAATACGGATTTTACCGCATGCCGATGTAATCGCACGGCTAACAAGACCCGTCATTTTGCCTTCAATGTCGAAGAAATGGATCTGCGTGAAACCAAATAGTTCGCGGTAAAACGCCCACCATTTATCCATGCTGCCGCGATACACATTATGCGTCAAATGATCGAGATAATAAAAACCAATACCTTCTGGCTTAGGATCAGCTTCCCCAATCCAATTAAACTCAGCCTCATAGGCAGAGCCTTTCTCGCCATATTTCTCAATGAAATACAAAATAGAACCGCCAATACCCACGATAGCCGGAACGTCTAATGTGCGATCATCTTCAAGATAAGGTGTCGCGCCTTTAGAAACAGCATGGTCAAATGCATGCTGCGCATCAACAACGCGCCACGCCATGGACGGCGCACAAGGGCCGTGCTCATCAACAAATTTCATCGCATGGCTGTTTGGTTCAGCATTGACGATGTAATTGATATCGCCCTGACGCCATACGGTAATCGCTTTAGTCTTATGTTTAGCAACAGGCGAATAGCCCATTGTTTGAAACAGCTCTTCAAGCTTTTCAGGCTCTGCATGGGCAAATTCAACAAATTCAAACCCGTCAGTGCCCGCAGGATTCTTCTCGGTAATTTGCGCCTTTGGCGCATCGTGTGGAAATGGACCCATAATGTTTCTCCTCTTTTCACAATTATAGCTGAAATCCCATGCAAGGTGCTTGCATAGTGATCATCAAATTGCGAAAATACGCACGAACTGCGCTCTCAATGATAATTTTCCGCATGGAACAAGCACATGGACAAAACAGACCGGACTATTCTTGCAGCATTACAAAATGATGCAAGACTCACCAATAACGAGCTTGCCGACATTGTTGGTTTGTCTGCATCGCAGTGCTCACGCAGGCGCACGAAACTTGAAAAAGACGGCATTATTGTCGGCTATCATGCAAAACTGGACCGTGAAAAAACAGGCTTCGGCCTAACCACGATTATCTCTGTGACATTGGCCACGCATAATTCGGAAAACTCCAAACTTATACGGGAGCTGTTCGATAGTCTGCCGGAAATCATCGAAGCGCATGCAATGACTGGCGAGATGGATTATTACATCAAGATCGCAACAAAAGATTTGAAATCCTTGTCATCATTCATCAATGACAAATTGCTTGCACACGAAGCCGTTCAGCACGTTAAAACAGCGATATCATTAGAGACTTTGAAGGACACACAAAACATCCCAATCGGGCAATAGCCTAGCGTGTATTGATGATCGCAAGTCCAGTGTCAAAATCATCCAGCGTATCAATCACCGTACCAGCACCCAATCGGCATGGCTCAATAGTCGTATAGCCACCGCGCACCGCAATGGACCGCATTGACGCATTATTCGCCGAGTCTATATCAGCCGGACTGTCACCAACCATGATGGTATCACTGACAGTCACACCAAGCTGTTCACAGGCATATTTAAGCATCATGGGTGATGGCTTGCGCTCGGCACATGTGTCACCGCCAACAACAACATCAACCAGATCAGCCCAACCAAAGTGAGCGACGATTTTGCGAGATGGCTCTTCTGGCTTGTTGGTAACCACAGCCACCCTACATCCATTATCTTTGCACGCGGCCAGCAATGCATCAGCGCCCGGCATCGCCACTGTAAGCGTTACTAGATCACGGCCATAAATTTCGACCATCTGATCGGCGCGCGTATCGAGTGCATCTTTATCAAGCTGAATATCGCGTGCAGCAAAAGCACGCTCAACCAATTTCCTGACACCATTACCAACCATTGAGCGCACTTGAAGCAGCGTCAGCGGCTCCAGATCACATTCTTTCAGCAGAACATTAATTGCCGCCGCAAGGTCATAAACAGAATCAACAAGTGTTCCATCAAGATCGAACAGAATAGCTTTTGGCCACACAAGGTCATCAGTTTTCATCGTCAATCTCTTCAATGAACAGCGGTTAAACTCTAGTGAATAAAGCTGATGGGAAGAATACCCAGCTTAATTGCTTTTGCTGTTGCTTGCGCGCGGTTCGTAGCATGAAGTTTACGGCAAACATTAGCGAGATAATGGTTTACGGTATGCTCTGAAAGGTCAAGTATTTTTGAAATTTCATAACTTGTTTTTCCGTTCGCACACCAAGATAAAACATTCTTTTCGCTCTCGGTTAAAATTGACGTTAAGTCAACCCTACGAAGCTCGATAACCTTGTCCAATACCAACAAAGCATGGTGGTGAAACGCAGCCATTTGCAACAAAGCGACCACCTTTGTAGTTTCCACCACAAAACCAATCAGCTCACCAACACTATCCAGCGAAAAAATCCCGAGGATCACCGGCTTATCATTTTTTAGCACATCGATAGAGCGCAAGCGTATCCATTGGCTTTGACTGGCATCCCAATAATGCGGAAACACCGAAGCCCGCTGTTCAGCGACAGCTTGAAGAATTGCCTTAAGAGAACTGCGCACATGACCATCAATTGGGCGCGTATTGGAGCGTGCATTACACACAACAATACTGGCAGGTTCCGCGCTCATGAACTGGATGTCGACCGGCGCAAAGAAAAGTCCAATATTGTTGAAACCAAACTTATCAAAGATCGCCGAAAGCGCAGCTGAAGCTTTTTCAAGTTCGAAGCTGTCACCAAAAAAATCACTTAACGCATCATGCTTTAGCACTTTATCTCCCGCCCAGAGAATTGCTCGCCGAAGGAACAACCATGCTCACCAATGGTATATTCGCCAGCACTCAAACTTTAGCAAATTCTGCCACAACAAGGAACCAGCTTCATGCGTTTCAATCGCTTTTGAACAACTATAAACAGCAATCGCATTCAGCGTTGAACAGCTGCACCAATATCAGACAGGGTGATTTTTATGCGGCCGATTATGCTCTGCGAAATCTTCAAATATGAGACAGGACAAAGAATGTGGATCATGCCCCTGCATCAATTTAAGCGCATGTTCAGCAAGCACACGCCCCGTCTCTGGCACATCTTCAAAAAACACATTGATTGCAGGGCGAAAGCGCTCCAAAATTCGCGTCGACTGCTTGGAGACAAGCTGCACGTCTCGCCCCACTTCCAAGCCTGCACGTTCAATGCCCGAGGTAATCGCAATCGAAGCAGAACCCGCAGCGCTTAAAATACCATCAGGACGATTAGGTGAGCGCATCAGCTTTGCAACGCTCTCTTCAATTTCATCCATCGTGTTTTCAAGAACAATGTCCGGCAATCGCCGTTCGGTCATGTCAAATTCTGCCAAGCCTTTTTCAAACCCGCTCTGCAAATCACGCCAATAGGTGAGATGAGGAACAGGGAAAACCGTAGAAACACTTTTGCAACCCAAAAGACTAAGCCGTTCGATCCCCTTATAGGCAAAGCGTTCATTGTCGTAATCAACCCACGCATGGGGCAAATTGGAAAGCGTTCGCCCATGGGTAACGAACGGCATATTATTATCCATCAGATAACGCACACGAATGTCGTCCGGCTCCATTCTGGAAATGATAACAACATCCGCAGACCCCGTTTCCACGACATATTTAACCGGCTCAAGCGGGTCATCATTGTCCGAATAGGGCATGACGACCAGATGATAATTACTCCCCTTTAAATGCGCAGAAATACCGCTGACCATTTGCGAGGTCAGGCTCATGATTTTTTCATCGACGTTCAAAATCAGGCAAATCACCTGCGTTTTCCCAGTACGCAATCTTAGCCCAGCGCGGCTCGGCCTGTAGCCGATTTGTTTGGCGACCAAACGAACGCGTTCTTTTGTTTGCGCGCTAATATCTGGCGCATCCTTCAATGCCCGCGAAACCGCAGTAACGCTAAAGCCGGTCATATAAGCGATCGTTTTTAAAGTCGGCGGCCGATTTACCTTTTCCATGTCAATTATCAGGCCCCTTACCCAGCGAAAGTTCTTTTCCGTTATCGATAAAGTTAGATGCTGCACAGAAGCGAAGCAATGTTTTTCTACAAAAAAACACTTATCCACACACAGAACACCCCCATAAACAACTGATATTGATATAAAATTTGTTAAACTCGCTTCATTTCTTACATTTAATAAATTTCTTAAAGCTCATCTTGCTTTCTCAATCATAATCCGCTTACTTATTTACTGTAACGATACAGTAGGGAGGAAACTATGTATCTCAAACGGATCATGGCCGCATTAGCGGTCTCCGCAGCGCTTCCAATGGCAGCGTCTCATGCAACAGATTTAGAAGTCACACACTGGTGGACATCCGGCGGCGAAGCAGCAGCTGTGTCCGAACTTGCCAAAGCGTTCGACGCTTCGGGTGACAAATGGGTCGACGGGGCGATTGCCGGTTCTGGAGGAACGGCGCGCCCAGTCATTATTTCACGCATTTTGGGCGGCGACCCGATGGGCGCAACGCAGCTTAACCATGGCCGTCAAGCAGAAGAGCTTATCGAAGCGGGTCTGTTGACCGACCTCACCGAGCTGGCAGAAAAAGAAGGCTGGAAAGACATCGTCAATCCGCCATCACTTTTGGAATCATGCACATTGGATGGCCGCATCTATTGCGCGCCAATTAACATTCATTCGTGGCAATGGATTTGGCTTAGCAATGCAGCCTATGAACAAGCAGGCGTGCCTGTACCAACAAATTGGGAAGAGTTTGTTGCCGCAGCACCTAAGCTTAAAGAAGCTGGCATTGTTCCACTCGCTATGGGCAAACAGGGCTGGCAGCAAAATGGTGCCTTCGGCGTTATGGTCGTCGCAATTGCTGGCGTTGATGCGTGGAAAAAAGTGAACGCTGACAAAGACGCAGAAACAGCACGTGGCCCAGAATATGCAAAAGTATTTGAAGCAGCGGTTAAAGCACGTGAATTTGCAGCTGACTCCAATGTTCAAGATTGGAACCAAGCGACCAATATGGTGATTACCGGCAAAGCTGGTGGCCAGATCATGGGCGACTGGGCACAGGGCGAATTTCAAATTGCAGGCCAAGTGGCAGGCAAAGATTACACCTGTTTACCAGGCCTTGGTGATAACGCGATCCTAGACACCGCTGGGGATGCTTTCTACTTCCCCAAAGTGGACAATGCCGAGACAACAGAAGCACAAATGCGTTTGGCTTCATTGATTGTTTCCAAAGAAGTTCAAGTGTCATTTAACTTGAAAAAAGGCTCGCTTCCTATCCGCGGCGATGTTGATCTTTCTGCAGCCAATGACTGCATGCAAAAAGGTCTCAAGATTTTGGCGGACGGTGGCATTATGCCATCAGGAGACCAGAACCTTACACCGGACACCACAACTCAGATCGAAGATCTCATGGCTGAGTTTTGGTCTGGGGATATGAGTGCTGCAGACGCACAATCGCGTTATGCAGAAATCATCGAGAGTGCTGAATAAACCCAAGCTCAATATGCATCCGGCGTTCCCGAGGCGCCGGATGCTTCCCCTTCACCCAATGGAGTAGGATATGTCTGTAACGACAGAGCCCCCTGCCGCGCGCGACCATGCGCCTGCCGGCAAACCAAATCGACTGTTCAAGAATCTTAGCGCCAAGATCGCTTCTATTCCTATGATCATCACGGCGCTGATCGTCTTCGTTGGCGGCACGGCATGGACAGTTGTTTATTCATTCACAGACTCAAAGCTTCTGCCGCGTGCCAATTTTGTCGACCTTGACCAATATGAGCGCCTATGGGGTACGCGGCGCTGGATGATATCCATTGAAAATTTGGCGATCTACGGCATCTGCTCAATGATTTTAACATTGATCATCGGCTTTACATTAGCGGCATTGCTAGACCGGAAAATTCGTTTCGAAAATACATTCAGAACCATTTTCCTCTATCCTTTTGCGCTTTCATTCATCGTTACTGGCTTAACGTGGCAGTGGATACTAAACCCCGATTTCGGCATTCAAAATGTCGTGCGGAACTGGGGCTGGGAGAGCTTTGCCTTTAACCCACTTAACGATCCAAACACCGTCATTTACGGCATTCTCATCGCCGGCATATGGCAGGGTTCGGGCCTTATCATGTGCATCATGCTCGCAGGGCTGCGCGGCATAGATGAAGACATTTGGAAGGCGGCCCGCGTTGATGGCATCGGCACCGTAAAGACTTACCTGCGAATTATACTGCCCATGATGCGTCCGGTGGTCATAACATCGCTCGTCTTGATCGCATCGGGCATTATCAAACTCTATGATCTGGTGGTTGCCCAAACCAATGGCGGCCCGGGCATCGCCTCAGAAGTCCCCGCGAAATACGTCATCGATTATATGTTCCGCGCTCAAAATCTGGGCCAAGGCTTTGCAGCCTCTACGATGATGCTTGTGTCTGTGATTATCATTTTAATCCCGTGGGCATATCTCGAATTTGGAGGGCGCAAAAATGGGTGATACAGCTCTAAATAACGCCGCAGAACCGCGCGGCCCTAAGCCAAAACGTGCTTTTAGCCGTGCCAATATATTCATCTATGGAACGCTGCTGCTTGTTTCAATTTATTACCTATTGCCGCTCTATGTGATGATTGTCACATCGCTCAAAGGCATGCCGGAAATCCGCCTTGGCAATGTGTTTGGCCCACCTTTAGAGCCAACATTCCAGCCGTGGATTAAAGCATGGGCAGAGGCATGTACCGGCATTAATTGCGATGGTCTTTCGCGCGGTTTCTGGAATTCGGTGAAAATCCTTATTCCGTCGATCGTTCTGTCGATCCTCATCGCCAGCGTAAACGGCTACGCACTTGCCAATTGGAAGTTCAAAGGGGCAGAAACCTTTTTCACCATTTTGATTATCGGTGCGTTCATTCCCTATCAGACGATGCTTTATCCAATCGTGATCATGCTGCGTGAGATCAAACTCATGGGTTCGATCTGGGGCTTGGTACTCGTACATACAGTGTTCGGCATGCCGATCTTGACCCTACTTTTCCGCAATTACTTCACCTCAATACCGGAAGAATTATTTAAGGCGGCTCGTGTGGATGGGGCAGGGTTTTGGGGCATCTATTTCAAGATCATGTTGCCAATGTCTTTGCCAATTTTCGTGGTTGCAATCATTTTGCAGGTAACCGGCATCTGGAACGACTTCCTGTTTGGCGTGATTTACACCAAGCCGGACACCTATCCGATGACCGTGCAGCTCAACAATATTGTGAACTCGGTACAGGGCGTCAAAGAGTACAACGTCAACATGGCGGCAACGCTTTTGACCGGACTTGTGCCGCTCGTCATCTATTTCATCTCAGGCAAACTATTCGTGCGCGGCATCGCAGCCGGCGCTGTGAAAGGGTAAATCATGGCCACCGTTTCGGTCAAAGACCTCGTTCTAAATTTCGGTAGCGTTAAAGTGCTGCGCGATCTCAATCTTAATATCCCAACAGGAGAGTTTCTGGTCCTCCTAGGTGCATCAGGCTCCGGCAAATCGACGCTGCTTAACTGCATTGCCGGACTGCTTGATGTTACCGATGGACAGATCTTTATCGACGATAAAAACGTCACGTGGTCAGAGCCCAAAGACCGAGGCATCGGCATGGTGTTTCAATCCTATGCGCTCTATCCGCAGATGACCGTGAAAGGTAACCTTTCTTTCGGTTTGAAAAATGCAGGCCTGCCCAAAGCAGAAATCGAAAAGCGCATTGAACGTGCTGCTAGCGTTTTGCAGATCGAGCCTTTGCTGGACCGCAAGCCTTCTGCATTATCGGGCGGGCAACGCCAGCGCGTTGCGATTGGCCGTGCACTTGTGCGCGATGTGGATGTGTTCTTGTTTGACGAGCCACTGTCCAACCTTGATGCAAAACTGCGGGCAGACTTGCGTGTCGAAATTAAACGCCTGCACCAAAAGCTCAAAAAC
The DNA here is from genome assembly GCF_000620605.1 of Ahrensia sp. 13_GOM-1096m. Taxonomy (NCBI): domain Bacteria; kingdom Pseudomonadati; phylum Pseudomonadota; class Alphaproteobacteria; order Hyphomicrobiales; family Ahrensiaceae; genus Ahrensia; species Ahrensia sp. 13_GOM-1096m. The sequence continues at coordinate 200,828 of NZ_JIAX01000012.1, read as the reverse complement.
ACCATGATCTATGTGACCCATGATCAGGTGGAGGCAATGACACTGGCAGACCGAATTGCGGTGATGAGCCAAGGCATCATTTTGCAGCTTGATACACCAACCACGATCTATAATCGGCCTGCAAATAAATATGTGGCGGGCTTTATCGGCTCTCCTGAAATGAATTTTCTCAATGGCGAATTGTCTGGCGCAGAAGCAAATGTTTTTGAAACATCGGACAAAAAAATCATACTCACAGGCTATGAGTTTTCAGATGAAAAACGCACCAACGGGCAACAAGCAATTCTTGGTGTTCGCCCCGAACAAGTAGCTGTCGCAGACCAAGCTACCGCCATGCCCGTCACAGAAACCGTCGAAGTTGAACTGGTGGAGCCTATGGGTGCGGACACGCTTGTTTGGTCCACTTATGCCAGCCAGCCGTTCCGCTTCCGTATGGAAGGCACAGCAAATGTTAGCCCTGGTGACAAAGTAAAAATCGGCTTTGACCCTGCAAAAGCGAGCCTTTTTGACACCAATTCAGAATTACGACTTTAAGTTATGAAAGGAACTCCCATGACCGCTATATCATATCAATTATATTCATCCCGCAACTTTGGGCCAATCAGCAAGACTTTCGAGATGCTTGCAAGCAATGGTTACAAACATGTGGAGGGCTATGGTGCATTATTCACCGATAGTCAGGCTGCGGCCGCGCTCAAAGCTGATTTAGAGAAAAACGGCCTCACAATGCCAACCGCCCATATGGGCCTTGCCAATTTAGAGGACAATCCATCTGAATGCGTGGCAATGGCAAAATTGCTCGATCTCAAAGCTGCGTTCGTACCGCACATTGAGGCCGATTTACGCCCCACTGATCTGGCCGGTTGGCAAGCCTTTGGCAAACGTGTGCAAGCAGCCCTCGCCCCGCTTAAAGATGCAGGCCTTATTGTTGGCTGGCACAATCATGATTTTGAAATGCAAGAACTTGGCGGCGGCACGACTGCGCTCGACGCACTCTTAGAAGGCGGGCCTGACTTGCAAGCCGAATTGGATTTAGCGTGGGTCATCAAGGGCGGCAAAGACCCTATCGCATTCTTAGAAAAATATTCTAGCCGCATCGCAGCTGTGCATATCAAAGACATTGCACCGCAAGGCGAATGCGCAGACGAAGACGGCTGGGCCGATGTTGGTCACGGCACCGTAGAATGGGCTCCCATCCGCGATGCCATCAACAAAACATCCAATCAATATGTCGTCGCCGAGCATGACAATCCAAATGACGACAAGCGGTTTTCCAGCCGCTCCATCGCAACAATCAACACACTTTGGAAAGCGTAATCTATGACCAAAATTGGAATCGGCATTATAGGCTGCGGCAATATTTCAGCTGCCTATCTAAGGCTCGCGCCCTTGTTCAAGTCGCTCGAAATACGCGCCATTGCAGACATCGATCATGCGGCAGCTTTAGCGCGCGCTGAAGAGTTTGACGTTGGCAGTTCATCAATCGAAGATCTGCTTGCTGCAGAAGACATAGACATTGTTGTGAACCTCACAATTCCTGACGCGCACTATGCTGTCACCAAGTCTATTCTTGAGGCAGGCAAACACGCTTATTCGGAAAAACCTGTTGTACTGACCTTTGAGCAAGGCAAAGAACTATCTGAACTTGCCAAGCAAAAAGGTCTACGCATTGGCTCTGCTCCCGATACATTTCTAGGCGGTGCACACCAACAGGTTCGCGCGCTCATAGATGACGGTGCAGTTGGAAGAATTATTGCAGGCACATGCCACGTTATGAGCCACGGCATGGAACATTGGCACCCAAATCCGGACTTCTTTTTCCAGCCAGGTGCTGGTCCGGTTCTTGATATTGGGCCTTATTACATCACCAACCTCATCCAATTGATCGGTTCGGTAAAACGCGTTGTGGCCCTTACCAGCACCACTTTCAACGAGCGCACAATTACCAATGGTGCACGCAATGGCGAAAAGGTCCCCGTAGATACACCAACCAATATTCATGCTTTGCTAGAGTTTGAAAACGGCGCGACCATTACCCTGTCCACCAGCTGGGACATCTGGGCACATCGCCATGCCAACATGGAACTCTATGGTACGGATGGTTCTCTTTTCATCCCTGACCCTAATTTCTTTGGCGGCAAAATCGAAATGGCTGGCACAGATCAAGAGATCAAAACCGTTACGCCTAGCGACCATCCATTCGGCATCGCCAATGAAGGTGATAATGCAAATTACCGCGGCGCGGGTCTTGCCGATATGGCGTCTGCCATTATTGAAAACCGCCCGCATCGCTGCTCAATGGAATTAGCGCTCCACGCGGTCGATGTCATGACAGGCATTTTGAAATCCGGTGAGACGGGCGGCTTCGTTGAAATGACGACACGTTGCGACCGTCCAGAGGCTTTAGACAGCCAAGCTGCCAAAGCACTTATGGCCTAGCAAAGCCCCATATCTATAACGAAAAACGCCGCTTAAAAGCGGCGTTTTTTATGAGCACTATGTGTGTGCATTTAGCTTGGTGTAAGACCGCGTAAGCGCTCCGAGCGTCTGCGTAAAAGTTCAAGCGTCGTGAGCAGCAAGATAGACAGCGCCACCATGATGGTCGCCACCGCGAGAATTGTCGGTGAAATCTGCTCGCGCAATCCGATAAACATCTGCCAAGGCAGTGTTTTTTGTGACGCAGTACCAAGAAACAACACAACAACCACTTCATCAAACGATGTGATGAAAGCAAATAATGCACCTGAAATCACACCGGGCAAAATAAGCGGCATCTGCACTTTGAAGAAAGTGGTGACAGGATTTGCGCCCATGGATGCAGCAGCCCGTGTCAATGATCGGTCAAAACCCACCATCGTCGCTGTTACGGTAATGATCACGAAAGGCGTACCAAGGGCCGCATGGGCCAGAACGATCTTGGCAAAATTCACCGCATCAAGCGGCAAGCCAACATCATTGACGAGAAAATTGCCAACCCGTGAATAGAAGAAATACATGCCCGTTGCCGAAATAATCAGCGGCACAATCATCGGCGAAATCAATATCGCCATAATCACTGATTTAAACGGCACATGGCTTTGGCTTAAACCAATCGCCGCAAGCGTACCCAATACCGTTGCTAAAATCGTTGCCAATGGTGCAATCGTCAGCGAATTCCACATAGCGTTTTGCCATGCTTCGCTCGTGAAGAAATCTTGATAATGCTTGAGCGAATAACCGTCCGGCGACAGACGCAGCATTTCCGGCGTGAAGGTGAAAAAGTTTTCCGCGTTAAAAGAAAGCGGAATAATCACCATGATCGGAAAGACCAAAAAGAAGAAAATCAAAGCGCAGATCGTGCGGAAACCGTAATACCATGCGATCTGTGCGTTGGATGAATATGGAGGAAGAGCAGCCATGTTGATCACCCTAGTTTCACATTGTCGATACCGACAATTTTATCATAAACATAAAAGAGCAATAGAACGAGAACCAAGAGTATGGCTCCCAATGCGGCGGCTAAGCCCCAGTTTAAGCTCGTCGAAATATGGAACGCGATACGGTTCGAGATGAAGATACCGCTTGTTCCGCCCACCAGTGCTGGCGTGATATAGTAGCCAATTGCCAGAATGAAAACGAGGATCGCTCCTGCACCAATGCCCGGCACAGATTGCGGAAAGTAAACCTTCCAGAACGAAGTCCAGTCATTAGCGCCCATGCTTTTGGCAGCACGCACATAGGTTGGCGAAATAGTTTTCATCACCGAGTAAAGCGGCAAAATCATAAATGGCAGCAAAATATGTGTCATCGCGATAATGGTGCCGGTTTGGTTGTTGATCAGAACCAGACGGTCCGCATCATCCACAAAGCCAACCCACACCAATAAATCATTGATAACGCCCTGCCCTTGAAGCAACACTTTCCACGCTGATGTACGCACAAGCAGCGATGTCCAGAACGGCAAGAGCACAAGGATCATCAACATATTGGATGTGCGCGCAGGCAAATGCGCAAGCAGATAAGCTACAGGATAACCAAGCAACAAACACATAAATGTAATGGCAAGCGACATCCACATCGTGCGAATAAACAACTGAATGTATATTCGCTCATTGTCTGCCTTCATCTGCACACCATCAACAGTGTTTTCAGCATCAACAGCGTTTAGAAAATAGCCCGCCGTATAAGGTGCTTTGAAGCTATCCAGAACTACCCATGTTTGCAGCTTACCCCAGTCCTCATCGGCTTTAATAAACTGCTCTTTATACGGGCCTTCTTTCATTTTACCCACAGCGCGACCTGTCGTACGGAACAGACCAGAAAAACCGGACTGTTCATAGTTCAGCCGGCCGCCCAAGCGCGTATGGATACGTTCTTTAACCGCAATTTTAAGGTCAGCTGCCAATGCAGCAAATGTCGCTTCGTCAGGCAGTTCCTCAGACTTTGGATCCCAACGTTTCAGCTCCTGCACGAGCGTCGGCAAAGTATTTTGCACGATCTTGTTTTCAACCGAGCGAAACAACATATCGCCGATCGGCATCAAAAAGCTTAAAACAATAAACAGCAGAAGCGGGGAAATCATCAAAAACGAGCGCAGCTTTTCGCGGCGCAATGCTTTTGCCAGTCGAGCCTTCAAAGGTGTTCCATCAGCAGCCCTTACAATACCGTCCTCAGCTTGGCCTGCGGCCAACTGTTCTTCGACACTCATGGTTTCTGAGCTGCTCATGGAATACCTTATTTTAGATTACGTTGATGTTTAGGATGCGGCGCAAGCGCCGCATCCCTCAATGTTAAGTCAGCTTACTGTGCAAGCCACGCTTGGAATTTTGCATCCAAATCGTCACGGTTGTCAGCCCACCATGTGTAATCATAGTTGTGGACGTTACCTGCGTTTGCTGGGTCAGTTGGCATATGCGGCGCCATGTCGATGCCCAGTGCCTCATGCTTGCCAACGAGCGGTGCAGAAGACTTACGTGCTGGGCCGTAAGAAATGTACTTCGCCTGATCTGCAAGACGCTGTGTGTCTGTCGCAAATTTAAGGAAGTGTTTCGCACGTTTCATGCGGGCTTCATCAAGACCGGCAGGAAGAATCCAACCATCAAGGTCAAATGACTGCATGTCCCACATCATGTCGATTGGCTGATCCTGCTCAACGATCGCAGAGAAAAGACGGCCGTTAAAGGTTGAACCCATCACAACTTCGCCATCAGCAAGAAGCTGCGGTGTTTCCGCACCAGCTGTCCACCAAACAACATCATCTTTGATTGTTGAAAGCTTGTCGAAAGCAGCCTGAACGCCTTCTTCTGTGCTCAACACTTCATAGAGTTTATCTTTCGGCGTACCGTTACAATATGCTGCCCACTCAAGGTTATCGATTGGACGTTTCTGAAGAGCACGTTTACCAGGATATTTTGTTGTATCGAAGATATCGCAAATTTCAGTTGGTGGCGTGTCGCCAACTTTATCTGTGCGGTAACCGATTGTTGTTGAATAAACGATCTGTGGCACGAAACATTCGTTCACACGAAGATTGCCGAAATCGTCTTCAGCAGATGTGCCGTCTGGCGCATTTGCCAAATCAGTTGCTGGGTCAAGTTCAGCCGCAAGGCCTTCGTCGCAAAGACGGATCGCATCAGATGCAACAACGTCCACAACGTCCCAAGTCACATTGCCAGATTCATTCATAGCACGCAATTTTGCAGTCGCTTCAGCTGAAGATTCATCAAAAGAAACTTTAACGCCAGTCACAGCAACATAGGGTTCTACATATGCTTTAAGCTGTGATTCTTGGTAGGCACCGCCCCAAGACACAATTGTCATTTCTTCCGCACAACCTTCACATGGTGCAGCAGCTAGGTCTTCGTTTTGAGCAATCGCTGTTGTTGAAAACAGTGCTGTTGAAGCAGCAGCTGCAAGTAGTAATGATTTATGTTTCATAAAATTCTCCCAAAGTTTCTACAGTTAAAAATATACGTCTGTAGTTGATTGATTGCGGCGAACCTGCCGCAAACAGGTTTCATAAAAGTTAGACGGCTTCGTCTAGAGCTTTAGCGTCGGCGGCATCCCAGCCAACCTTCACAACATCGCCTGCTGAGATCGGCCGTTTGTCACGGCGGTTTCTCACTTTGACGATGAATTCATTATTGCCAGCAACATTCATGCGCACACGAATGTGGTCGCCGAGATAGATCATCTCTTCAATTTTGCCGTCAACGAGGTTGTCCGGAGAATTATCCGGCGCAACTTCAATGCGCTCAGGGCGCAATGATACAGATGTTCTATCGCCAACATTATGCACATTGACAGGATCGGCCTTAACTATGGTTCCGTCGTCAAGTTTTACCGTGCAAACGCCTTTTCCAATCTCCACAACGGAGCCAGCAAGTTTGTTATTCTCACCAATGAACTGCGCAACAAAAGAATTGTCCGGGCTTTCATAAAGAACATCCGGCGGTGATAATTGCTGGATAATACCATCATTAAACACGGCCACACGGTCAGACATGGTCAGTGCTTCTGTTTGGTCATGCGTAACATAAACAACAGTCACACCCAGATTGTCATGAATATGCTTGATTTCATACTGCATTTGCTCACGCAATTGCTTATCAAGCGCGCCCAAAGGCTCATCCATCAAAACCAATTCAGGATCAAAAACCAGTGCGCGCGCTACAGCAACACGTTGCTGCTGACCGCCTGACAATTGCGCCGGACGGCGTGCCCCAAAGGCACCAAGCTCAACCATATCGAGCGCACGATTAATACGTTCTTCGCTTTCAGCTTTGCCCATACCGCGCACTTTAAGCGGAAACGCCAAGTTCTCGGCAACAGACATATGCGGAAAGAGCGCATAATTTTGAAAAACCATACCAATGCCACGCTTATGCGGCGGCACATTGTTGATCGGGTTTCCATTGAGATAAATTTCGCCGTGAGTGGCAGGTTCAAACCCTGCAAGCATCATCAGGCAGGTCGTTTTGCCGGAACCTGATGGCCCTAGCATTGTAAGAAATTCGCCATGGGCGATATCAAGATTTAAATTCTTTACGACGAGATTTTCGCCGTCATAACTTTTTTGGACGCCGTCGAAAACAACGGACGCACCTCTAGTGTTTGACATTCTTCTCCATTCCCGCAGCAATAAATCTTACTGCCTTTGTGGTATTTTTTTGTTATCCACAAAATCGATAGAAGCATAGAAACCAAACGGCCCACACATTCTCTCGCCCTCACGGACAACGTAGAGCATGAATTTCAGATGTCTAGTGGAGATTTAATTTTCCGCGGGCAGAACCCGAAAACTTGTCAAAAAACAGTATTTTTGCGCCATTTTCAGCTGTTTTACCGTAAATAACGATGTTTTCGCCATCAACATCCACGCTTTCTACGACGAAAGTTTCAGGTAAATTAATGTCGGCTTCAATCATTCTTTTGGTGTCAGGTGCATTATTCATCTTGTAAATAATCGCAGACAGCACGGCAAAAACCGCAATAAACAATGTGCCGATGGAAATAGCCATCAGACGCACCATTTTGCGCCGCAAGCGCTCGGCCGCCGGATCAAGTGGTTTTTCTTCTTCTTTGTCCAATTTAATTTCAGCCATAGCCCTATGTCACTTTTTCGATATAACAACGTTGACTTAACAGGGTTGGAATAAAATGGAAGAGTTCATCGCCGAAGATATACATAATGGCTTGCGGCTGGATCAGTGGCTTTCGGCTGTGACCCATGAGGATATCTCACGCAACCGCATCAAAGCTATTATTGAAGACGGTCACGTCCAGCTTAACGGCGAGACAATCAAGCAGCCCAAAAAGAAAATTGCGGTGGGCGACAAAGCGCTTTTTGTTGTTCCAGAAGCAGGTGATCCTGATCCTGTGGCAGAAGATATTCCGCTTGATGTCCTCTATGAGGACGAAGATCTGATTGTCATCGACAAGCCCGCAGGCTTGGTTGTGCACCCAGGTGCAGGCAATCTCAACGGCACATTGGTCAACGCGCTTATCTACCACTGCGGCGATACGCTATCTGGTATTGGCGGCGTCAAACGGCCAGGTATCGTCCACCGCCTTGATAAGCAAACCAGCGGCGTCATGGTCGTTGCCAAGAACGATTTCACGCACCGCCACCTATCATCGCAATTTGCAGATCATGGACGCACAGGCGCCATGCGACGTGTTTACACGGCCATCATATGGGGCGCACCGCAGCAACAAAAACTACGCATTGAAAACTTTCTTGGACGCGGCGACGGTGACCGCACCAAGCAAGCTGTGGTCAATGAAAAAAGACCCGGCGCACGCAATGCCGTCACCCATGTTCAAGTCATCGAGCGCTACGGCCCCAATGACGGTACGGACCAAGTTGCAAGCCTTGTTAATTGCGAGCTGGAAACTGGCCGAACACACCAAATTCGCGTCCACATGGCCCATATCGGCTATCCGCTGATCGGCGATGATGTCTATGGCGCAGGCTTTCGCACCAAAGCGAATATTTTACCTGAACCTGCCCAATCTGCCGCAAATAAATTCCGCAGACAGTCCCTTCATGCGCGACTTTTAGCCTTCAAACACCCCAAAACAGGTGAAATACTGACACTTGAAAGCGAACCGCCGCAAGACATGCAGGAAGTCATGAAAGCATTTTCAAACAGCTGGAACTAAACAGTTCACAGAATGTTGAAACAGTGTTCACGAGATATTACATCTCAAAATGAACAAAATGTGCTAGTAATTATTTCCTCGGTTCAGCGGGCTTTGACAGACGCAACGAACCGACGCTTGCCGCAATTGGGCGGAAGCAAAAGAGAAGAAAAGGGGTGCTGCAATGGCCCAACAAAACACTTTACCCAGCCTTTCAGGCGGCGCAGACGGCTTGTCCCGTTACATGGAGGAAATCCGCAGATTTCCTATGCTGCAGCCTGACGAAGAATATATGCTGGCAAAACGATATCATGAACATGACGACACAGAAGCCGCGCACCGCATGGTGACGAGCCATTTGCGTTTGGTTGCCAAAATCGCGATGGGTTATCGCGGCTATGGTTTGCCGATTGGCGAAGTTGTGTCCGAAGGCAATGTCGGCCTTATGCAGGCTGTGAAAAAATTCGATCCAGAACGCGGGTTTAGACTTGCCACCTATGCAATGTGGTGGATCAAAGCCTCTATTCAGGAATATGTGCTGCGCTCTTGGAGCCTTGTGAAAATGGGCACAACCGCCAATCAAAAGCGGTTGTTCTTTAATCTACGCAAAGCGAAAAACCGCATTCAGGCACTTGGCGAACATGATCTGAACGAAGAACAAGTTCAGAAAATCGCGACAGACCTGAAAGTGTCCGAAGCAGAAGTGCTGTCCATGAACCAGCGTCTTTCTGGCGACGCATCGCTCAACGCCCCTATCCGCAATGCGGATGGCGAGAGCGGTCAATGGCAGGACTGGTTGGTAGATGAATCAGACAGCGCAGAAACAATGCTTGTCGAAGAAGATGAACTCGATCACCGCCGTTCAATGCTCAACGATTCTATCGAAGTGCTGAACGAACGTGAGCAGCGCATTTTCCGTGCACGCCGCCTGTCAGAAGACCCGATGACACTTGAAGATTTGAGCCAAGAGTTCAACATTTCACGCGAACGGGTTCGCCAGATTGAAGTACGCGCTTTTGAAAAAGTTCAAGAGGCAATGGTTGCCGCTGCAGCAGAATTAGCAGCGCCGCAAAGGCAACTTGAAGCACATTAAAACCTGCCTCTAAACACATTAAAGCCCCGCTGATTTTCATCATGCGGGGCTTTTTTATATCTGGATCTCTTTGCCATATTGATCTCACCATATGAATCGTATACGTTTCATATATAGACCAGTCAGCAGATATATGAGCCAAGTGATTTATGGGTATTGTAAAAATAGACGACGAGCTTCACGAACAGGTGCGATGCGCCAGCACAGTCATGTGCCGCTCAATCAACGCACAGGCCGAATTTTGGATGAAAATCGGCATGTTAGCCGAAGCCAATCCAGCCTTATCGTTTAATGACATTGTCAAAATGCAGTTGGAAGCAGCCAGCCGCCCATCTTCAAATTTAGCGGCCGCTTAAAATGGTCAAAACACCCGAGGAACTTGCGCTCATGCGCGTGTCAGGCAAATTGCTGGCATCTGTTTTTGATATGCTGGACATGCAGCAAATGATCGGCATGTCGACATTGCAGGTCAATGATCTTGTCGAAGACTTCATAACGAAGGATTTAAGTGCCAGACCGGCAAGCAAAGGCCAATATGGCTATGCTTTCGTTCTAAACAGTTCAATCAATCATGTGGTCTGTCACGGCATACCAAGCGCCGATGAAATTATCCGCGATGGTGATATTATCAATCTTGATATCACGCTGGAAAAGAACGGCTTTATCGCAGATTCCAGCAAAACCTATATAATTGGCAACGCTGCGCCTGCCGCAAGAAAATTAGTGCGCACCGCCGAAGCCGCCATGTGGCAAGGCATTAAGCAGGTCCGCCCCGGTGCCCATGTGGGCGATATCGGCTTTGCAATCGAGCGCTTTGCTAAGAAGAACGGCTATTCAGTTGTTCGTGAATATTGCGGCCACGGCATAGGCAGAGATATGCATGAAGACCCGCAGGTGATGAATTTCGGGCGGCGCGGTACAGGCGCTAAACTGCGTGAAGGCATGGTCTTTACTGTCGAGCCGATGCTCAATCAGGGCACACGCAATGTGTCCACACAAAGCGATGGTTGGAAAGTCACCACCAATGATAACAAACTATCAGCGCAGTTTGAACATACCGTTGCGGTCACAGCAAAAGGCGTTGAGGTTCTAACACTTCGCAAAAACGAGCAATTAGTGCTCTAATTCGCATGGAGGCCGCCGACTTGCGGCGGCAATCCCCAAGCTTAATTATTAATCGGCGCTGCATCCCAAGCGGCAAACACATCTTTAAAGACACGTTCGCCCGGAATACCTTTTTCCAGCGTAATCAAAGCGCGGCGACCATTGGTGTACTGCATTGGAATATCAATCCAATTTTCCCGAGTCATCAATTGCACATTGGTTTCAACCGCTGTCTTTGCATCGGTTAATGCAATCAAGAAAATGTTCTGATCAAGCGGTGCTGGCACAGCAATCAGTGCGTTACCTGCGTCTTGCTCATTGGTCTTGAATGTCACGCGCTGAACATCAGCAATGCCGCGCCCATCAAAGTTCTCCGGTACGCGGAAGAACAGTTCAATAATGTGACTTGCCGGAAACGTACTATCGCCATTGCGGCGGATCGTCATTTCCATCTTCAACCCAAGTTCAGGGATTGATGTTTCTGCGCGAATGGCGGGCTCAACGGGCAGCTCACCGCCCGGCGATTCATTTACCACCGTCCAAACCGTTGCACCAGCAAGCGCAGTGCCATCTTGTGTGCCTGTGCGCTCTTCATAGAAGATTGCGCGTTGGCCAACGAGCGTTGCTGGCGTTTCAGCCGTCGCATCGCCTGTATCGGCAGCCGCTGTATCTTCTGCGGTCTGTGGCTCATCATTGCGCGTGCCAGCAGTTTGAGGCGAAACAGAACTTCCCTCATTAGCGCCAGCATCAGCGCCGCCAACTGGCCCCGCATCAATTTCGGTTCCGTCTTCATTCAGACGCTGCGTAAATTTACTAGGTGCTTCTTCAGGATTGCTGACATCCTCAACCAATGAAGGCGTCACTTCATTTTCAGCAGCAGCAATCTCTTCACCAGATGCTTGATCATCATTGGTAACGGACGTGCTCGTCACAGTGCGAACAGGAACGCCGCCCTCTTCACTGACAACCGCGTCGCCGCCCGTTAAACCTTGCCACCAAGGCACTGCTGTTTCACTATAAAACGCGCCTAGCTGATCTTTCTTTTCATAAGCAGCATATGCACCACCGCCCAGCAAGGCCAGCACAGCAACAGCAATGATTGCTTTCTTAGCGCCGCCGCCGCTTTTTGTTTCTTCATCAGAAGAAACCAATGGCGGAATGCCAACAGAACTATCACGGCGTTCGCCTTCAACAGCACCAAAATCAGCGCCCACAGATGCTGGAACAGCCTCAATACCCGAAGTCACATCATGCAAAACATCATCAGCTTTTTCAGCCGCTGAAACTTCAAATTCCTGCGTCCGTTCAGCAAGATTGCTTTCTTGCTCTTTTAAGAAATCAGCAAGCGGATCATTGTTTGCCGCAGACATCTCTGCCGCAGGTTCATTGTCTGTGTCACCAAACAGCTCACCAATTGTTTTATTGATATCATCAATCGATGGCTCATCATCGACAGAAGCGTCAACAGATGGCGTATCGACATATGCAGCAGCGTCAGAAAATGATGCTTCAATCGCTGCAGATGACGCATCATCAATTGCTTTTTCTGCGCTCAGCGCACCATCAGCAACAATCATTCCGTCAGAAACATTATCAACGGCTTCAGCAGCATCTACAGGCTGTTCAAACTTTGGTGGCTCAACAGCAATATCTTCAACCGGCGTCGGCTCAGCGACGGGTTCATCCAAAACATCAGCTACAACAGGCGCCGAAGAGGCCTGATTATCTGCCGCGTCCACTTCCAAGCTTGTCGGCAAAGGCGCATCGACATCACTATCCGGCGCAGACACTTCTGGCGCAGGATCGAAAGGCGGCATTACCTCAGGCTCTGGCTCAGCAGGTTTTGGCAATTCTGGCTCAGGCTCTACTGGAGCAGGTTCTGGTGCGCTTGGCACCTCCGGCTCGGGCTCGGCCGGAATTTCTGGCGCAGGCACGACAGGCACGACGGGTGCAGCTGGCACTTCTGGCGCAGGCGGAGCAGGTTTCGGTAATTCTGGTTCAGGCTCTACTGGCGCAGGTTCTGGAGCACTTGGTACCTCTGGTGCTTCTGGCACAGCAGGCACTTCAGGCGCTGGCGGCGGCGGCGCAACAGGCGCCGCTACCTCAGGCGTAATGACCGGCTCGGCAGAATATTCTACCTCAACAGAATTGATCGCATCTTCAAGCTTTGCAAATTGGCGGTCAATCGCTGCTTGCGGAGGTCTATTCTCCATCGCATCGATTTGTTTTTTGACCGTCGCGCGTGCTTTGTCATAGACTTTTGCACGCAATTCAGGTGTCGCCTCACTCATATTGCTGAGTGTTTTTCTGATTACTGCTGCAAAATCTGCCATAAATTCAATCCGGTATATTTACGTTCACAAGGAGAACTTAATCCTGAAACGGGTCCGTAACAAGTATTGTGTCGTCGCGTTCTGGGCTAGTTGACAACAAAGCGACCGGCGCACCGATTAATTCTTCGATGTGACGCACATATTTAACCGCTTGCGCAGGTAAATCGTTCCATGAACGCGCACCAGCCGTTGTACCGCTCCAGCCTTCCAGCGTTTCATAGATTGGCACAACGCGCGCCTGTGCGCCTTGGCTTGCTGGCAAATAGTCAATGCGTTCGCCGTCAAGCTCATAACCAACACAGACTTTAATTTCGTCCATTCCATCAAGAACATCAAGTTTGGTCAGCGCAATGCCTGTTATACCATTGACCGCGCATGCCTGACGCACAAGCACCGCATCAAACCAGCCACAGCGACGCTTGCGTGCTGTAACCGTGCCCCATTCGTGGCCCTTGGTGCCAAGGTGCTCGCCAACGTCGTTCAGCTGTTCTGTTGGGAAAGGCCCCTCGCCCACACGGGTCGTATAGGCTTTTGTAATACCAAGCACATAGTTGATTGCACCTGGCCCCATGCCGGAACCGGCAGCGGCCTGACCTGCAACAACATTCGATGATGTAACAAATGGGTAAGTACCATGATCAACATCAAGCAATGTGCCCTGTGCACCTTCAAACAATATGCGTTTTCCTGCGCGGCGCTTATCGTCAAGCACCTTCCAGACCTTATCCATATAAGGCAAAATCTGATCAGCAATCGATGTCAGCTCTTCTAAAATCGCTTCATGCGTCACTTCAGGATGACCAAGACCACGGCGCAGCGCATTGTGATGCGTCAACAGACGATCCACTTTGGCAGGCAATGTGTCCTGATTGGCAAGGTCCATCACGCGCACAGCACGGCGGCCAACCTTATCTTCATAGGCAGGACCAATGCCTCGGCGCGTTGTCCCAATTTTCGTGCCCGAATTTGATGCAGCATCTTCGCGGAAACCATCCAGCTCGCGGTGCAGCGACAAAATCAGCGGTGTGTTTTCGGCAATCTTCAAGACCTCAGGTGTGATCTTGACGCCCTGCTCTGACAAACGCGTTACTTCGGCCACAAAGGCATGCGGGTCAAAAACCACACCATTGCCAATTACGGATAATTTTCCGCGCACAACACCAGAAGGCAAAAGTGAGAGCTTATAGACATTGCCATTCACAACAAGAGTATGGCCGGCATTATGACCACCTTGAAAACGCACCACAACATCGGCACGTTCAGAAAGCCAATCGACGATCTTGCCTTTGCCTTCATCACCCCATTGGGAGCCAACCACTACAACATTTGCCATCAAAAACTCCGGCGTAAGAATTCTAGTAAAAAAGCTTAACGCGCGGTCTATAGCTTTCATTGACGCAAAGCGTAAGACCAATGCGCACGTTCTGTCACTTTCAACACTGTTTTTTCTGGCAAAAACAGGCATAAACAACATTTAATTCGCTTACAGCCCCCAATTCACCCAAGGTCGCACCGTGCAGAACAACAAAAACGCTTATATTTTCCTGTTTTTGACAACATTATTTTGGGGCGGCAATGCCGTTGCGGGCAAACTGGCTGTGGGTCATGTGTCCCCTATGATGCTCACATCCATACGCTGGGGCGTCGCTGTCACTTTATTATTATTGATTGGCGGCAAGCAATTTTGGCAAGACCGCGCGATTATCAAGCCGCATTTGCCGTTGCTTTTCATCTATGGCGGTTTAGGTTTTGCGGTGTTTAACGTGACGATGTATTCCGCGCTCAATCACACATCGGCCATCAATGTCGCGATTGAACAGGCTGCGGTGCCTGCGGTCATTTTTATCGGTAATTTTATCCTGTTTCGCATGCGCGTAAGTGCACTGCAAATCTTTGGCTTTTCGCTATCGCTTATTGGCGTTGCTGTCGTTGCTTCTCACGGCAGCTTAGAGCGCCTAGCAGCGCTAGAAATCAATAAGGGCGATATGTTCATGGGCATTGGCGTTTTGGCCTATGCCACCTATTCCGTCATCTTGCGTTACAAACCCGATCTACATTGGAAATCGCTCATGACCACAATGGCAATCGCGGCTTTCATCGTGTCCTTACCCTTTGCCTATTTCGAACTTAAAGGCCCGAACGCTATATTGCCGGACGCGCAAGGCTGGGCGATTGGTTTTTATACAGCAATTTTCCCTGCCATTATCGCGCAAGTGCTTTGGATAAAAGGCATTGACCTTATCGGTGCAAACCGCGCAGGCGTGTTCATCAATCTCGTTCCTATTATCGGAACAATATTAGCCGTTATCATTCTTGGTGAAGTCTTTGGTCTGTACCACGGCATCGCAATGGCCTTGGTCGTTGGCGGCATTTGGATTGCTGAAAGCAGCGGCCGCAAAGCGCATAGAAATGCGCCAGATGTACCGCGGTAATTTGTAAAAGTAACAGATGTAATGCAGCGTTAAGCGCAGTCATTTTTTCATAAAGCTAGAGCTTGGCGGCTGACGTCAGACCGCAAACTGAGGTAGTATATTATGCCCATTTTATTTTGCGTCCGGGCAACCACCAAGCACCTTAAACATAGCACAAAAAAGGCGCCCCTAACATAGGAGCGCCGATCACTTTTTTGCTGCAGTGCGAAGTCAGCAGCGTTTAAATCTCAAATTGCAATGCTTTTGCAGATGTAATCTGGTCATGTGAACGCACTTCATCGAGCACGGCATCTGGAACAGGGCCATCCACATAAAGCAACGCAATGGCATCGCCGCCTTGATCTTTACGCCCAAGCTGGAAGTTGGCGATATTGACGTCATTTTTACCAAACACCGTGCCGAGCATACCGATGGTACCCGGTGTGTCCTTATTGGTTAAATAGATCATGTGTTGGCCAATTTCCGCATCAAGGTTGATGTCCTTGATCTGAATAAAGCGCGGTTTACCATCGACAAAACATGTTCCAGCAACTGAACGCGTCTGGTTAGCGGTTTTAACAGTCAGCTTGATATAACCATCAAAAACGCCGGATTTATCACGCTTGACTTCAGATACTTGAATACCACGCTCTTTGACCATGATTGGCGCAGAGACCATATTCACATCAGAAACCTGAGGGCGGATCAAGCCAGCCAATGTTGCGCTGATAAGTGCCTTTGTGTTCATGTGAGCAACAGAACCATCAAACAGGATTTCAACTTCCTGAATCGCGCTTTCCGTTACCTGTCCAACAAATGAGCCAAGCACTTCAGCCAGTTTCACAAATGGCTTGAGCACAGGCGCTTCTTCAGCAGTGATCGACGGCATGTTGATCGCGTTAGATACCGCACCTTTCAGCAAATAGTCAGACATTTGTTCTGCAACTTGCACGGCAACATTTTCTTGAGCTTCAGAAGTTGAAGCGCCCAAATGCGGCGTACAAACAACGTTCGGCATGTCAAAGAGTGGGTTTTCCGTTGCTGGCTCTGTTTCAAACACATCAATGCCTGCACCAGCCACTTTGCCAGATTTCAAAGCTTCAACCAAATCAGCCTCAACGATCAAACCGCCACGTGCACAGTTAACAATGCGAACGCCAGTTTTCATTTTAGCAAAGGCTGCTGCATTGATAATGCCGCGTGTTTTATCAGTCATTGGCGTGTGCAAAGTAATAAAATCAGCACGGGCCAGAAGCGTGTCCAGATCAACTTTTTCAACGCCAAGCTTTACTGCGCGCTCTTCAGAAAGGAACGGATCGAAAGCAACGACATTCATTTTAAGACCGATAGCGCGGCTTGCAACAACAGCACCGATGTTACCACAGCCAATAACGCCAAGCGTTTTGCCCGTGATCTCAACACCCATAAATTTGGATTTTTCCCATTTACCAGCACGCGTTGATGTATCGGCAGCAGGCAGTTCACGTGCAACCGCAAAAATCAGCGCAATCGCATGTTCAGCCGTCGTGATTGAGTTGCCGAACGGCGTATTCATCACGATAATACCTTTGCGTGATGCAGCCGGAATATCGACATTATCAACACCGATACCAGCACGGCCGATGACTTTAAGCTTCGCTGCAGCTTCAATCAGCTTTTCAGTTGCTTTTGTCGCCGAGCGGATCGCCAAACCATCATACTGATCGATAATGCTCAGTAGCTTTTCTTTGTCTTTGCCAAGCTCTGGCATAAAATCAACATCAATTCCGCGATCACGGAAAATCTGGACAGCAGTTTCAGACAATTTGTCAGATACGAGTACTTTAGGTGCAGCCATTGTTTTGGCCTCCATTACAAAATTAATCTTGGGAGAAAAACGGTGGCCTCTCAGCCACCGCAGTAATTACAAAGCTTAAGCAAGCTGGGCTTTTTGAGCTTCAAACGCATAGCCAATCCATGGCATCAGCGCTTCAAGGTCAGCGGTTTCTACCGTTGCACCAGCCCAAATACGAAGGCCCGAAGGCGCATCCCGGTAAGCACCGATGTCATAGGCAACGCCTTCTTTATCCAGCGCAGAGACAATTGCTTTGGCAAAGGCTGCCTGTTCATCGGCAGGAAGCGCCTGAACCGCAGGATCAGTGATTTTCAAACAGACTGATGTGTTCGAGCGCGTTGCAGGGTCAACCGCAAGATTTTCGAGCCAATCAACACTGTTGACATAGTTTTGAATAGCGGCAAAATTTGCATCTGCGCGGCCCATCATGCCTTTAAGACCGCCAATGGACTTTGCCCATTCAAGTGCATCAATCGCGTCTTCCACGGCCAGCATAGAAGGTGTGTTGATGGTCTCGCCTTTGAAGATGCCTTCAATTAGCTTGCCGCCCTTCGTCATGCGGAAGATTTTAGGCAGCGGCCATGCAGGTGTATAATTTTCAAGCCGTTCAACAGCGCGCGGTGACAAGATTAGCACGCCATGCGCACCCTCGCCGCCAAGCGCTTTTTGCCAAGAAAATGTGATAACGTCGAGCTTATCAAACGCTAGATCCTGCGCAAATGCAGCAGACGTTGCATCGCAAATCGTCAAGCCTTTGCGGTCAGCAGGAATGAAATCTGCGTTGGGAACACGCACGCCAGACGTTGTGCCGTTCCAAGTGAACACCACATCATTGTCAAAATTAATTTGGCTAAGGTCCGGCAATTCGCCGTAATCAGCTTCGATCTTGCGGCAATTATCAAGCTTTAGCTGTTTAACAACATCGGTTACCCAACCAGAACCAAAGCTTTCCCACGCAACCATATCAACGCCGCGTTCGCCGAGCATTGACCACATGGCCATTTCAACAGCACCTGTATCAGATGCTGGAACGATGCCGATGCGATAGTCATCGGGTACTTGCAAAACCTCGCGCGTCAGATCGATTGCCTGAGCGAGCTTTGTCTTACCAATTTTAGAGCGGTGGGATCTTCCAAGGGCCTGCGCATCAAGTTCTGCAGCTGACCAACCAGGACGCTTAGAGCACGGTCCTGAAGAAAAATTAGGGTTAGCCGGACGGATGTCCGGTGTCGTCGTATTTGTCATCTTCTATCCTTCCAGATAGTAAGCCTCTCGTTAGGGAGAGGTGGCCTGCCCTTGCGATACTGCGAAAGCACAAGCGCCGTCAAGATGACTTATTGAATTATTCATAAAAGATTTTGTCGCATGCATTAAACGAAAAAAAGCCGACCCATAAGGCCGGCTTTCCACGTCAAACAGTAACGTTATTATTTGTAAATCGGCTCAGGCTGATAATCTGGAATCGGGTCCTGGTAGCTGGTGCCGCCAAATTTATAGCGAAGACCGGCACGCACCTGATGCTGTTCAAAGCCATGATCGTAGCCGCGGCCAATACCGCCAGCTGACGCGAACTGATAGCCGCCTTCAATCTTTTTATAACGGTAACCCAAATCCAACGCGAGTTTATGCGAGATGTCATATGAGAAACCAGCCATCAAAGCATAAGCAAAGCGCCAGCTGCTTGAGCCACCATGCGTTACAGTTGGATCACAGTTCGTTGGGTTAGCAGCATCACAGGCTGTATTTTTCAAAGCGCCCCATTTTACATTCGCGCCACCGATACCGGCACCAACATAAGGCGTAAAGCCTGCATATGTACCAAGATCGATATAAGCGTTCGCCATAACGGTTAGAGCAGAAAAAGTAGATTTATCCGTTGAGATACAATTCGCACCTCGGCCACATGAACCGCGTGTGACACCTGTAAAATCAGAGTCAAAATCATAATCAACAGTCAAATCAGTACGCAAATAGCTGTTGGCCTGATAACCAATACCGCCGCCGAGCGAAAAGGCTTCATCAATTTCACCAAACAGATTGTTCGAGCCGACCGATGATCCCGGTGTGCTATAGATTGCACCGCGATATTTGCTCCATGAATAGCCAACATCACCGCGAATGTACCAGCCTGATACGGCTGCAGGCACACTTTCTGGCACTTGGTAAACCGGTGTTTCAATAACCTGCGGCTCATAAATATCCGCTGCAAATGCAGAAGCTGTCATAACCATTGCAATGGCTGAGCCTGCGGTCAGTAATTTTACTGCGTTTTTCATAATCAATTCCTCAAAAGCCCTAAACTCTACAAATGGGCAAATAGCTGCGCTTGAGGCTATAATGATGGGGAATGGTTAAAACGCACTTAACCGTGTTTTTTTACCGTATATCTTCACCACGTTTGTTTGCGATTTATAATCCAAGATGGTTTTTTGCGCGTAATTACAAGAACTTGGAAAATGAAGAATAAGTGTTTGGCGGAGACAAAAAACTAAAATATTGAACGAACAACGCCCAAAACCCATGCTGCGCAATGTCAAACGCAGCATCAGTCTCGATTTAGAACAGATGAAAAATTAGGTCTGGAATTTAAGATTCACCGATTAAATCGGCAAGGGAAGTGACAACCTTATTGACCAAAGCACGGTTATCACCTTCCGCCATAACACGGATCAGCGGTTCTGTTCCCGATGCTCTGATAACCAATCGGCCAGAATTACCTAGTTCAGATTTGGCAGTTTCAATCGCATCCATGACCACTTTATCTTCAAGTGGTTTACCGCCATTAAAGCGCACGCTCTTTAGAAGCTGTGGCACCGGTTCAAATTTTCGGAAAGCTTCGCTTGCTGGCTTATCAGAATTTTTCAAACAGGCCAGCATCTGCAACCCAGCAATAAGGCCG
The DNA here is from genome assembly GCF_000620605.1 of Ahrensia sp. 13_GOM-1096m. NCBI lineage: Bacteria > Pseudomonadati > Pseudomonadota > Alphaproteobacteria > Hyphomicrobiales > Ahrensiaceae > Ahrensia > Ahrensia sp. 13_GOM-1096m. The sequence continues at coordinate 180,532 of NZ_JIAX01000012.1, read as the reverse complement.
TCACCGGTCGTCGCATAATCCGTTAGAACGATATGGCCAGACTGCTCGCCGCCAACATTATAGCCGTTCTCGCGCATATGACTAACCACGAAGCGGTCGCCCACTTTGGTGCGCGCAAGGTTCATGCCCTCGTCTTTCAAGAAACGCTCTAGACCAAGATTAGACATGACAGTGGCCACGATGCCGCCGCCCTGAAGTCGGTCAGTCTTATGCCAGCTTTGGCCGATAGTGGCCATAACCTGATCACCGTCAATAACAGCGCCCTTTTCATCCACCAGAACAAGGCGGTCTGCATCACCGTCAAGCGCGATACCAAGATCGGCACGAACTTCTGTCACCTTGCGTGAAAGAGCTGCTGGTTTTGTGGAGCCGCAATCTTCATTGATGTTAACACCGTTCGGCGTAACGCCAATCGACACAACTTCTGCGCCCAACTCCCATAGCGCAGCAGGCGCCGCCTTATAAGCAGCGCCATTGGCACAATCGATCACAACGCGCATGCCTGCGAGTGTCATTTTGCGCGGGAATGTGCGCTTGGCAAATTCAATATAACGGTAAAGGTCACCCTCAACGCGTTGCGCACGACCAATATCGTCGCACTCTTTCATTTGGCTAGAAAGGTCTTCATCAAGCAATTGCTCGATTTTTAACTCCAACTCATCCGACAATTTATAGCCGTCAGGACCAAAAAGCTTGATACCATTGTCTTCATAGGAATTATGAGAAGCTGAAATCATCACGCCAATGTCTGCGCGCAGGCTTCGCGTTAGCATCGCAACAGCCGGTGTCGGCACAGGCCCGAGCAGAAAAACATCCATGCCTGCTGCGGTAAAACCAGCAACCAAAGCATTCTCGATCATATAGCCCGAACGGCGCGTATCTTTACCGATAACTACACGGTGGCGGTATTTGCCACGCTGAAAAGCAACGCCAGAGGCCATACCGACCTTCATCGCAACTTCAGCTGTCATGGGAAAAGTATTGGCCCTGCCACGAATACCATCCGTACCAAAATATTTGCGCGACATATACATCCCCAAAGTGCTTTTAAGTTTTTGCTATACGAGAGTTCGCACCAAAAAATCAAGTTCGGTCAGTATATATGAAAAAGGCCGCTTTCGCGGCCTAATTCAATCAACAAGGTAAATATCAATTACAATATGTAATCATTCTTAGCTTTGTGGCTGTGGCTCAAGTCCTGCATCAGGCTCATCACCTTTGCGGCGGCCCTTACCAGCTTTAGGAACAGCAGACCCGCGCGACGGTGGTGAATCATCACCTTGGTCACGTGAAGGCTTTTCACCAGCCATGATTTGCTTAATCTCAGCACCGGTTAGCGTTTCATACTCAAGCAGACCTTCTGCAATCGCGATCCACTCATCTTTATGATCCGTGAGAATACGGCGCGCTTCTGCATAAGCATCATCCACAAGGCGGCGCACTTCACTATCAATAATCTGAGCCGTTGATTCAGACACATTTTTAGTTTGCGCAACAGAATGGCCCAAGAACACTTCCTGCTGGTTTTCACCATAGGAAACCTGTCCGAGCTGATCAGAAAAGCCCCATTGTGTAACCATGGCACGCGCAAGTTTCGTTGCCTGCTCGATATCTGATGATGCACCAGATGTAATATTCTCTTTGCCGAACTTAATTTCTTCAGCAACACGGCCACCCATCAAAATGATCAAACGTGAGATCATATATTTGTAGCTCATCGAATATTTATCGCCTTCAGGCAATTGCATCACCATGCCGAGCGCACGGCCGCGCGGAATGATTGTTGCTTTATGCAGCGGATCAGCAGACGGCACTTTTACCGCCGTAATCGCATGACCTGCTTCATGATAAGCCGTGAGTGTTTTTTCTTCTTCCGTCATCGCGTTGGAGCGGCGTTCCGCACCCATCATGATCTTATCTTTAGCGTCCTCGAACTCCTGCATTGTCACAAGGCGCTTGTTACGGCGCGCTGCTAGCAAAGCAGATTCATTGACGAGGTTCATAAGATCCGCCCCCGAAAAGCCTGGCGTGCCACGTGCAATCACTTTCAAATCAACATTCGGTGCAAGCGGTACATTGCGTACATGCACTTTCAGGATTTTCTCGCGGCCTTCAACATCCGGATTAGGCACAACAACCTGACGGTCAAAACGGCCCGGACGCATAAGCGCAGGGTCAAGAACGTCTGGACGGTTAGTCGCAGCAATCAGAATAACCGATTCATTGGCTTCAAAACCATCCATCTCAACAAGCAGCTGGTTGAGCGTTTGTTCACGCTCATCATTACCGCCGCCAAGACCGGCACCACGATGACGGCCAACCGCATCAATCTCATCGATAAAGATGATACATGGCGCATTCTTTTTGGCTTGTTCAAACATGTCACGAACGCGGCTTGCACCAACACCGACAAACATTTCAACAAAGTCAGAACCTGAAATCGTAAAGAACGGCACTTCCGCCTCACCTGCAACAGAACGTGCAAGCAAAGTTTTACCAGTACCTGGAGGACCAACGAGCAAACAGCCACGTGGGATTTTACCGCCAAGGCGCTGGAACTTTTGCGGATCGCGCAAAAATTCTACAATTTCCTCAAGGTCCTGCTTGGCTTCATCAACACCAGCAACATCAGCAAATGTGATGCGGCCATGCGCTTCGGTTAGCAATTTGGCTTTAGATTTACCAAAGCCCATCGCTTTTGATCCGCCGCCTTGCATCTGGCGCATGAAGAAAATCCAAACACCAAGAATGACAATCATCGGCAACCAAGACAATAGGATGCTTGTGAAGGAGCCCGAACCATCGTTTTCAGGCCGCGCACGTATTTCTACACCGCGATCTTCCAAACGCTGCACAAGGCCCGTATCGCCAGGCGAATAGGTCTGGAAAGTAATATTGGTATCGCCGTAAGTACCAACGATACGCTCGCCGGTAATCGTCACAGATTTCACGCGACCCGTTGAAACCTCTTCCAAAAATTGTGTGTAAGAGATGTCACGTGTTGCAGTCGTCTCACTGGGCGATTGAAACATGTTAAACAGGGCGATCAGCATAATTGCGATTACGGCCCATAATGCAAAATTACGGTAGTTGGGGTTCATTGCTTTTCCAGACTTGCACGCACGCGCGCACTTGAACTTCATTGTTTACATCAAGATAGGAGCCAGAAGCCGCTTTGCCAAGCGTTGAGACCACAAAATACACGATATTGGTCAACGCGTCGCAGGAAAACGGCTCAATGGTTAGCGCATTGGTAAAGGCGGCAGGAGTGATAATCCGCGGCGCTCACGCAAAACCGATGCGATCTTATAGTTATGACTTGGCAAAATATGATCAAAACCAAACCGGTTTTCGCCACGATTGCGTTGTTCTGGTTCGATAATTACGCCATCCTTGTTCTTCGTAAGTAAGCACCCGTTTAAGGTGAATTTACGGCCATTATCCGAAAATTGATAAAGATTGATCAGCGCTTCTTGCACAGCACTTGGAGAAGGCAGATAAGCAGTTGCGCCAACCATAGCCAATAAAACGCGCAGCGCTTCATGATATATCGCATCGCGCAGGCGCGCATTATGCATGATCGCGCCCCCGCCATTCTCAAAAATAGAAACATTGTTCGCATCGGCCAGAAACGCAGCAACGTCGTGTTCTGACGTTAATTCTACCTCTGTTTCTACCGCGCTAGGCAGCGCCTCACCTAAATCTTGGCGTGTACGCACACGCTCAAAACGGCGATCCTTATTGGATGGGTCTTCAACCCATGTCACCGCATTGGTTTGCAAAAACGTTTGAAGCTGAGACTTCTCTAAACTCAAAAATGGCCGCGCAAACCACGTGCGGCAATCATAAAGCGTGGCATCGCTGATACCATGCGCGGTCCCGCCGTGTCGTTGAGCGCGCATTGTTTTGGTCTCAATGTCATCGCCTTTATTATGGGCGATAAGCACCAATGACGTATTATGGCCCTGTGCCGCTTCGCTCAGCAATCGGTAGCGCGCTTCGCGTGCCTTTTGCTGAATACCAGTCTTGGGTTTTTCGCCCTCCCAACGGGCAATCTCATGGGCAATACCGTAAGTTTTGCAAATTTGCCCGACATGTAATGCTTCTTGATGGGATTCTGCCCGCAAACCATGATCCACAGTCACGGCTATCAGTTCGCATTGGGGATAATGTTCAGCCAAATAAGAATGCGTCGCCAGCGTTAGCGCAAGGCTGTCACTGCCACCCGAAAGTCCAACAATAATTTTCTTAAAATCAACAAACCGAAAGCGCTCAAACTGGGCATAAAGTGCGTCCAGATGTTTCATGTTCTCTTGTTGCGCACGCGCCTCTAACACTTGATCACCAGCACTTGGCCTCTAACATTTGGCCTTCGCGCGTTCCTCATCGATCTTGTTGCGCAATGGCTGTGACATGCCTGTATGCGTTTGAAGCGCATCGGTGAATGTCACACAGGCAACTTCGCGGTTGCCCAAAGCCGCCATGATCGTGCCGATCTTATACATCGTTTCAGGTGCCTTGGAGGCATTGGGATAAAGCGAGCGCACTTCGATAAACTCATCCGCCGCATCTTCATATTTACCTTGCGCAAGCAGGCTTTCGCCAAGCCAGAACCGAGCATCGGCAATCAATGGATCATTGGGATACGTACTTGAAAATGTCGAAAACACGCCTTCTGCCAGCTTGTAGTCGCCGGACAAAATATAACCGTAACCTGCTTTATAAAGGTCTTCAGCATTCATCGTGCCTGAAACGCTGGCAACCTGAGTCCCGTCAACTGATTTTTCGACATTTTCTGCCGAAAAATCAATGGACGTACCCACCACATTGCCGCTCTCATCAAGCGTAATCGCACCTAAATTGCGTGGCGGTGCACCAGCATCCGCAACCGAAGAACCGCCAAGGCGCGGTTCTGTGTTCGTTGTAAGTGTTGGCTGTGCAGCCTGCGCAACATCCGTTGTTTTTTCGTCAGCAGAAGGCTGAACAGCACCCTGCTTTTGATCTTCAAGATCCTGAATACGGAATTCCATATCTTCCTGTTGCTTGCGAACAGTTTCCTGCATTTGCAAAATCTGGAAGTTAAGTTCTTCAATCTGCCCGTTCAATTGGCGAATTTGTTCTTGAAGTTCGGTGACGCGCGGGTCACCCATCTGTGCAAATGATGGCCCACTTGCAAACAATGTTGCGAACATTGTCAATTTTAGAATTAAAAAAACGCGATACATTAAATACTAACCCTCAATTTCATCCCTTAACTGACGTCCGAAAGTGAACGCCGATACCACGGCAAAACTATGTCATTTTTTCCGTCAGCATAAATAAAAAAAGCGGCCTAAGCCGCTTTTTTCGATAATTTTTGATATTTAAGTGCCGCTTGGGCCACCCAAATTGGTAACCGCTCGTCTATTCTGTGACCAGCAGGAGATGTCATCACACACAGCAACTGGACGTTCCTTACCGAAGGAAAGCGTTTTGATGCGGTTGCGTGTAACACCCTGCGTTACAAGATAATCACGTGTAGCAGCGGCGCGGCGTGCGCCCAGTGCCAAGTTGTATTCGCGTGTGCCGCGTTCATCGGCATGGCCTTCAACCGTGATTTGGTAGTTAGGGTAACGGCCAAGCCACTGTGCCTGACGCGCCAATGTTTGCTGTGCATCACCGCGAATAGACGATGAATCCGTGTCAAAGAAAATACGGTCGCCAACATTCACTGTGAAATCTTGTGTCGTGCCCGGCTGTGCGCCGCCATTAGCACCAAGGCCAAGATCGCCAGCATTGTTTGGCAAAGTGTTTTTCTTTGCACAGCCAGCAAGAGCAAGTGTTGTCATAAGAACCAGTGCCATTGTGCGCACTGTAGATGGTGTCGTGAATTGTTGTGTCTGGGTCAGGCGCATGGCCTTTTCCTCTTCAATCTTATTGGTTTGGGTTATCTTTTGATAACCTTATTTGCGTTAACGGCCACTCAAGAGAGATGGTTACCGAGAAATTAAGTAAATCAGTCAAAACCGATGTTGCCGCATGCCCCTGTGCGAGAAATGCGGCAAATTAACGGCACACGGCAAATTTTTGCCTCAATCAAGCAAAGGCGACCATGCCGGATCAGAGCCGTAGTTCGGTGTTTCGATCTTCTGTTCATTGCGGCCAGTCAGATCAATTGAATAAAGCTGTGGCCCTGCAGAGCCCGAACCTTGACGGAAGAACATCAACACACGGCCATTGGGTGCCCATGTCGGTCCTTCATTGTGAAAGCCGGATGTCAAAATACGCTCGCCTGAACCATCAGGACGCATAACCCCGATAGAAAACTGCCCGCCGGACTGTTTGGTAAAGGCAATCAGATCGCCGCGCGGTGACCATACTGGTGTCGAATAAGAACCATTGCCAAACGATATACGCGTTGCACCGCCGCCACCGCCTGCGCCCATAACATAGAGCTGCTGACGGCCGCCACGGTCAGATTCAAACACAATCTGGCTACCATCTGGCGAATAAGAAGGTGATGTATCAATCGATGGTGAGTTTGTCAGGCGGGTTGTATTGCGCGAACCCAAATCCATGGAATAGATATTGGCGTTACCATCTTCCTGCTGCAAGCTCATCACAACTTTTGAACCATCAGGAGAAAAACGCGGGCTAAATGTCATGCCCGGAAAATCACCCACAAGCTCGCGCTGGCCGGTTTCCAATTGCAACAAATAAACTTTAGGTTGGCCGCCCGCGAAATCCATATAGGTGATTTCTTGGCGTGACGGTGAAAAACGCGGTGTTAAAACAAGATCGCCGCCATTGGTCAGATTGCGCACATTGGCACCATCCTGATCCATAATAGCCAGTTTTTTAACACGGTTAGTTTTCGGGCCAGATTCATTGACGAACACAACACGCGAGTCAAAATAACCTTTTTCCCCTGTTAGCCGCTCATAAATCGCATCGGCAATAATATGCGCCACACGGCGCCAATTTTCACCTGTTGTAAAAAACTGCTCGCCTGCCATTTGTTCACCAACAAATGTATCCCAAAGGCGGAATTCCGCTTTCAAACGGCCCCCTTCATCGGTCACACGGCCAGTAACAAGCGCCTGCGCATTGATAACTTTCCAGTCTTCAAAACGTGGCGCTGCATCAGGATTGCTGACTTTTTCAATAAAAGCCGCCTGATCAATCGGTGCAAAAAGCCCCGAACGCCGAAGGTCGGCTTCAACCACTCGGCTAATTTTTGCGCCAATGCCATCACCAGAAATAAAATCGGTAATCGCAATTGGTAGCGGTTCGATATTACCCTTATTGATGTCGATCTCGACCAGCGCACGTGCTGGGAGCGTAAGCATAATGATCGCTGCGATGGCCATAGCCATCGGGCGTAGCAAACGGATCGATGCTGTATTCAACATTAAACTATTCCTCTTTAGACCAAGCGTTTTATCACGCATTTTGATTTTTGTAGCGGTCAATTGTGTCATCTAAACATTTCGGATGGATCAAAGTTCACGACCACATCGCGCCAGCTGTCATATTTGTCGCCCGGCAACTGAAAACCTTTACTACCACAACGTGCCACAGCGCGCACGGCACTGTCATCAAGTTGGCGGTTGCCAGATGATGTCGTCACCCGTGGTTTGCCTTCAAGTTGCGCTGATTGGTTAAGTTGGAACTGAACGGAAACTTTCAAGCCCACTTCGCCCTGCGCACTGGCTGGTATGCTCCAGCATGATTGAATCTGACCGCGCAGAGAATCCATCTCGCTTTGCGTCAACGTATTGCCGCTTGTTGTTTTCTTGCCGCCAGCAGAAGCTTTTTGATTATTGGCTTTCGAACCACCGCCTGAACCCTTTTCACGGTTCAAGAGTGATGCCACTTCATCAGACTTTTCTTCTGTCTTTTCTTTTGTTGTCGAAGATTGCGCTTGCTGCGTTTCTTCTTTTTTGCGCTCTGGTGTTTTCGCCGTTTGCGCTTGTGGTTTTTCTGGCCGTGCTTCCGGTGTCGGCAATTGATCTGGCAATTGCACGCTTTTCGGCGCTTCATCTGGCACAGGCTGCGGTTCAGCTTTCGCGATCAATTCTTCAACCGCGTCTTCGACCACTTCTTCTTTTGGTTCAGGTTTTGGCGCAACTTCAGTGGCAGGTGTCGCCACCGGCTCAGGTTTTTCTTCAACAACCGGCTTTGGTTCTTCGCGCGGTGCAGGACGCGGCACAGGAACCTGCGACGGATCTGGCAAACGCGCCTCTTCGACTTCCACTGCTTTTTGCGTTTCAGTTTCAGGCGTTGACTGATCTTTTTCCTGATTGCCCGTATTCACGGCATCAGGGTCAGGTTTTGGCGGTTCAGTTGGCGCAAGCGAAGCTGGCCCATCCTTGGGCGCATCCTGCGCCCCTTCCTGAATCTGCGTTAATTCCTGAATCGTAACCAGCTCAATCGGCAATGCTTCAACATCATCAACTTCAAATGATGCAGGCGCACTGAGGCTGACCAGCCCCCATCCAAGAACCAGTACGTGTAGTGTAACCGATGAGGCTAAACCCGCGCGCATCTTATTACCTGTCGCTTTCCTGAAGCGTCACAAGGCCAAGGTTTTTGTACCCAGCCTGATTGATGCGGCCCATAACTTTCATGATCGTGCCGTAATCTGCCGCTTGATCACCGCGAATATAAATACGCTCATCATAACCGGTTTCAGCAATCGCTTCGAGTTTCGGCACAACTTCCTCAATCGCAATGGCTGTTTCTTGCAAAAAGATTTCGCCGTTCTGATTAACCGAAATTGTAATCGGCTGTGTGTCAGAATTAAGTGCTTTTGCCTGTGTTTCAGGCAAATCAATCGGCACGCCAACGGTTAGCAAAGGTGCAGCCACCATAAAGATGATAAGCAGCACCAGCATAACGTCCACGAAAGGCGTTACGTTAATTTCCGCAATTGGACGCGCGCCGGCTGAGCGGCGGTTGCGTTTGCGGCGAGATACGTATCCGGCAGAACCAGCCATAAAATTTACTCCGCAGCTGTTCGCTGTGATGCACGCTCATCAATCTGGCGTGATAAGATGCCTGAAAATTCATCGGCAAAAGCTTCTAAGCGCGAACCGATTTTTCCAGCGTCAGTTGTCAGCTTGTTATAAGCAAGCAGTGCCGGAATAGCGGCCAACAGACCAATAGCCGTTGCCAATAGCGCTTCTGCGATACCAGGCGCTACGACGGCAAGGTTGGTTGAATCAGAACCCGCGATCGCTTGGAACGATGTCATAATACCGATAACCGTACCGAAAAGACCGACATACACAGCAATCGAGCCAACCGAAGCCAAAAAGCCAAGGCGCGCCTCAAGCTTGTCCATCTCGCGCATCAATGCGACATCCATTGCGCGGTCAATACGGCTTTGCAGACTGATCGGCGAACGTGCACCGCGCTCATAGGATTTTTTCCATTCGCGCATTGCAGCAACAAATAAAGACCCCATGCCCGACGTTTTACGGTCCGCAAGTGTGCGGTAAAGCTCTTCAAGCGATTGACCAGACCAAAAGGTTTCCTCAAAGCGGTTGAGCTGTGAGCGCATACGCTTAAAGGCTATCGATTTATCAATAACAATCGCCCAGGTCCAAATAGAGGCCCCCAGCAAACCGATCATCACCATCTTCACGATCAAGCCGGCCTGTAGAAATAGGCCTAGAATCGAGACGTCGTGTTCCATTTCAAAGTCCTTCGAATCGAAACGCCCGGCGTTTAACGTCACCGGGCGGCAAATTGCGCGCTATGTGAAGTAAGTCGCCTAAGCTTAATTATGAGCAGGCACTTCGAGCACAAATTAGGTGAAACAATGGCACAAGCGTGACACAGCCTCATTCAGGCGCATTAATAACTCATTATCCTTAAAAGAGTCTTAGGATTCTAACTTATTCAATCAGAATCACTCACCACAAGCGCGCCAAAGCTTTCTTTCCAATTTTGCGGAAAACGCCGTGGCTTGCCCTCATTATTAATCAGAGCGGCGGTTACTTCAGCCTCAATCAGCACATCATCGCCGCGCAAAATCTTTTGCGACATCATACAGCGCGCACCGCCAACAAATGTCAGCTGCGTTTCAATCTGCAAAATATCGTCGATGGATGCGCTTGCTTTAAAATCAAGCTCCATGCGCCGCACGACCCAGAACAAAGCGCCCTCATCATTGTTCAACAAATCACTGTGATGCACACCAATGCAGCGCAAAAAGTCTGAACGCCCCCGCTCCAAAAACTCAAGATAGCGCCCGTGATAGACCGCGCCAGAGAAATCAGTGTCGGCAAAATATACCCGCGCGATCAGCCGATGCGTTTTTTCGTCGATGATACCGCAAAGCGAGACAGCATCGCCGCGTTCACCATTTTGAGAGTTTGTCATGTCAGCATCCAGTTTCGCGTGGTATTTACCCGCCATGATTGACTTTAAACAGATATTAATTGCAAGATTTATTGCTGCGTTGCTCGCTGTAACATTGATATTCAATGTCATACCGACTTATGCAGCCACCTTTAAAGCTGGCCGCGGCATTAGCATGGATCAATGGGTTACATGGCCCAATGAAAGCCGCTGGAACGATGACGATGTTCTCACAAACTTCCCCGAATGGCAGCAATTTGTCTCTGACGATGCATTAAAAACGCTCCGCAGCGATGGCCTATCAACAATTCGCATGCCCATTGACCCAGCAATATTTCTGCATGATGAAGATCAAAACCGGCGCGAAACGCTGCTCAAGAATATGCACCGCGCTATTGATCGCATCTTAAATGCCGACCTCAATGTCATCGTCGATCTGCACACCATCGCTTACAGCGCCGACAGACAAGTTATCGGTCTTGATCAGATTTTGAATGATGATTTGAACTTCGTAAAATACAAGGCATTGATTGCATCAATCGCGAAATCCCTATCTGATTATGACGCAGAAAAAGTCGCGCTCGAAATCATCAATGAACCGAAATATGACTGCGGCGCATCTGACGAGATGAAAATTTGGCAGGCCCAAGCAACACAGCTTCATGATGCTGCGCGCAAAGCCAATGACACGATTACCTTGGTCGTTCCCGGTGCCTGTTATGCCTCTGCCCAAGGGCTTATCAATCTTGACCCTAAAGCGTTTGGCGATAAAAACATCATCTGGACTTTTCACTCCTATGATCCGTTTATCTTAACGCACCAAAGCGCAGATTGGGTCGGCAGACCGGTCAGTGCGTTTATAAACCTGCCCTATCCACCTTCACAGCTCAGCTCTCCGGCCATTCGCACATTGCCAGACGACAATGATCGCTACATCGACAGAACATTGAGCGGAAATGAGCGCAGCAATGCTGGCTGGTATATCCGCAATGAATTAGAAGAATGGGGCAGCGGCGAAGATTTAGTCGAACTGCTCGAAGAGCCATTTGAGAAAGTTGCCAAATGGGCTGCCCGTCATGACATTGCGCCAGACGAGATATTCCTAGGCGAGTTTGGTTTTATCGCGCAGGAATATGGCAAGGATTTCAAAATCCCGTCTGAATGGCGCATTGCCTATCTAAAAGACATGATCGCATTGGCAGACAAATATCAATTTGGCTGGTCAATGTGGTCGTTTGGCGGTGCCTTCGGCATGGTACAAACCTTTGGCGGGCAGACCATGCCGGGCGATCTGATAAAAGAACTCGATTTGCCTAAAAACAATTAGTCCAGCGTGATAATTTCACCGCGCGCAGGATAGTTCTTATTAACAATGAAATCGATCGTGTTGAGGAATGGTTCAAGCGCTGGACGACCCCATGGCGCACTTTGCACACTGGAATAGAACAATGTGTTGTCCGGCTTAATCAGGAAAAATCCCGGTTCAGCAAATTTAATCGGCTCTTCAACATTCACAGATGTCAAACCGCGACTTGTCGAAATGAACAAGCCCCATTGGCGCGCTTGTTCTAACGTCAAACCATAGGCAAGCTTCAACTTATCAAGCTTGGCAGAGGCGTGCATTTCCTTGGCGCGGTCTTCCCCATCAACAGAAATCGCGGTTAGCTTTGCGCCCTTTTGTTCGAATTGTTCAACCAGCGCTTCGGCTTCTTCAAGCTGTTTGCGGCAAACAGGACAATGCCAGCCACGATAAAAAATCAAAATTGAAAATGTATCGGGCGCTTCATTCGTAAGGCTCCACTCACCGCCTCCAACAAGCGGCAATGTAAGATCCGGAACCGGTTGGCGCGGAATCAGCGTTTGAATATCGTTCTGCATGGCTTTCTCCTTTGCCCAGACCAACGTTCTTTGGGGAATTTTACGCCCAAGAGCCAATCACAAAAACTTGTGTACGCAAATGATGCTGATTACGCATCACCATCATCAAACAGGCCCGTCTGCACTGCGGCCATATCAGACGGCGCTTTCAGCCCCATATGGTCCCAAGCGCGCGGTGTCATAACGCGGCCGCGCGGCGTGCGCTGAATAAAGCCCTGCTGAATAAGATAAGGCTCAATAATATCTTCAATCGCATCACGTGGCTCTGAAAGCGCCGCAGCAATCGTCTCAATACCAACTGGACCACCGCCAAAATTGCGCGCGATCTGATTGAGATAGCGCCGGTCAAGCGAGTCCAGCCCAATCGTATCTACTTCGAGCCGTGAAAGCGCCTTGTCGGCAATATCTTTGGTCACAACACCGGATTTGGCAACATCGGCAAAATCGCGCACACGGCGCAGCAAGCGCCCTGCTATACGCGGCGTGCCGCGCGAGCGCTTGGCAATTTCCATCGCGCCTTCATCATCAATGTTGAGGCCCATAATCCGCGCACCGCGCCGCACTATTTTCTCAAGCTCTTGCGCTGTATAAAACTCAAGCCGCACAGGTATGCCGAAACGATCGCGCAAAGGCGTGGTCAAAAGCCCAAGCCGTGTGGTTGCCGCAACAAGTGTAAATTTCGATAGATCAATCTTGACCGACCGCGCCGCAGGCCCCTCGCCGATAATCAGATCAAGTTGATAATCTTCCATCGCTGGATAGAGAATTTCTTCAACCGCCGGATTAAGCCGGTGTATCTCATCAATGAACAACACATCGCGCTCTTCAAGGTTTGTCAAAAGCGCAGCAAGATCACCCGCTTTGGCAATCACCGGACCAGACGTGGAGCGAAAATTGACGCCAAGTTCCTTGGCCATAATCTGTGCAAGCGTTGTCTTGCCAAGCCCAGGAGGGCCAACAAAAAGAACATGGTCCAGCGCCTCGCCGCGGTTCTTAGCCGCTTCGATAAACACTTTTAGATTTTCGCGCGCAGCCTTCTGACCTGTAAAATCATCAAGCGTTTGCGGCCGTAGCGAAGTGTCAAAATCTTCGCCCTTTTTCTCGGCATCGATAATACGGTCAGCGTCGTTCATCAAAGTCCCTTTAATCCGAACATGCCACGGCTACACCATAGGATAAACGCTGTCACGGCTCCCAAACTGCTAATCATCAGTGTTCCTGACCAGAAAGCCTCGGGCAAAACCAAGCCGACAATAAGTACTGCGGGTATAAAACCACCTAAAAAACCACTGATAACGGCTCTTATAACGTCCATTGAACCCGATCGCCTGCGCCATTCAACCATGATAAATCCACCGATTAATCCACTTGGCACAAACCACACGGCTAAATAGATGAGCGATAAAAAGTACACAAAATGAAACGCGATAAAGTCAACATAGATGGCGTTATATATCAATGTGCCGATAAGCGGACCCAGAAAACCTGCGACCAGAACACATCTGATTTTTTCTGAAAATGTCATCATTTTACGATAGCTGAAAAAACAATCACCGCGCCAATTCCTTCAAGCCAAGACGGATAAGCTTTGCGCTATCGGCATCTTCACCTGCATCACGCAACGCTGCGCCAACAGCATTGGCTGCCTGCTCGCGTGAATAACCAAGATTGGAAAGCGCCGACACCGCATCGGTTACAGCACTGGAGGCAACACCTTCGCCAAGCTCTTGTTTTAAGCCCATCGTGCCAGCCGCTTCGCCAGAAAAAGCAGGTGCTTTGTTTTTAAGCTCGGTGACAATGCGCTGCGCAACCTTTGGTCCAATGCCGGGCGCGCGCGCCACCATGACTTTGTCTTGCAGCGCAATGGCGTTTGCCAGATCAGATGGTGTCAGCGTCGACAATATCGCCAATGCGACTTTTGCACCAACGCCTTGCACAGATTGCAGCAAACGAAACCAATCGCGTTCCAAAACCGTTGAAAAGCCAAAAAGCTTGAGCTGATCTTCGCGCACATAGGTTTCTATGTGCAAAATGGCCGCCTCGCCCGCCGTCATTTTAGAGAGCGTGCGCGCTGAACAAAATGCAACATAACCAACGCCGTGCACATCTAAAATAATGTGGTCTTCGTCAATTTCATCAACTGTGCCTTTGAGTTTTCCGATCATGCCGATGCAAACCTTTTTTCCAAACGTCGCGCTTTGCGCATATGCGCATGACATATTGCAATCGCCAATGCGTCGGCAGCATCTTCGGTTGAAAACTGCGCGCGCGGCATCAATACTTTCACCATCATAGCAATCTGCTTTTTATCGCCGTGGCCGACACCAATAACCGATTTTTTGACTTGGTTCGGCGCATATTCCTCAACCGGCAATCCTGATAAAGCTGGCACCAACATCGCAATGCCGCGTGCCTGACCGAGCTTCAAAGTGGAGGCTGGATTGGCATTTGAAAAAGTATTTTCCACCGCCGCCTCTTGCGGCATATTGGTGTGAATAACTTCAACCAACCCGTCGTGCAATTCGCGCAAACGCGAGGCCAAATCGAACTTTGCGGTCGAAGTAACAGTTCCAGAATCGATAAACTTCAATGAATTGCCAAGAGATTCAATAATCCCCCAACCGGTGCGCTGAAGCCCGGGATCAATGCCGATAATGCGAATCGCTTCTGTCATGCTCAAACCTGTTTTATTCTCTTTACCGCAATAATCGGCAAAAGTGAACAAACCAGAAACATTTTACAGACTTACATTTAAGACACCCAGTGCATGGGCATTCAATTCATCAAACCGACCGATGCAGACCACGGCTTCTATGCTTGAAGATTTTTATAATCTGGCACCAAACAACAGTGGCATATTGTTTAAAGATCATATCATAATCTTCAAGAATGGCAGCGGCGCGTATATCGATATCATGATTGCCGACAGAATTTAGAAAGCAATGATTTGATCGAACTGATTTATGCGCACCTAGCCAATCCCGCTAGCCAGATTGTCCTATGTGTGGTGTTCATAACGGGCATTGTGCGCGGCTTTTCAGGTTTTGGAACTGGAATGCTTGTTGGTCCTGTTACAGCCGCACTCTTCACGCCTAAAATTGCACTAGCGCTTATCGCGATTATTGATAGCGTGCCAGCAATAGCGCTTGCTTGGTCAGCGCGGCACAAAACACAATGGCGCGAAGTGCTGCCACTGGTTCTTGGGTACTTGGTTTTGATGCCGCTCGGCATTTACGTTTTAAAGACAGCCGAACCAATCGCAATGCGCTGGTTCATTTGTATTTCTATCGCGCTGGCTGTTACTCTTTTGTGGGGCGGTTTTAAATATCGCGGTCCACGCAGCAAATCGGTGTCCGTTAGCGTTGGTGCAGCCAGTGGTTTTATGGGGGCTGCCGCAGGACTACCCGGCCCGCCTGCCCTGCTCTATTGGATGGCGGGCGATAACAAAGCGGCACAGGTGCGCGCCAATATGATTTTCTATCTGTTCCTGACAGATATCATTATTTTGATCGGTTATTACTTCGGACAAATCTTCACAGCTGAAGCGATAGCGCTCGGCATATTGGCAATGCTGCCTTATTTTATCGGCCTTCATATCGGCGCAAAATGTTTTATTGGCGCCAGCGAAGTGTTGTATAAGCGCGTTGCTTTTTCTCTAATTTTAGCCGCTTCCATTTTGGCATTGCCATTGCTCGACAATGTGCTGCGCTAACAAACATAGTGTAAGCACTTAGTTCGCAATCTTGCAGCCCACTCTAAGCGCGCCCCAATGCCTGCCTTGAACAAAGATCGGTGCGGACAAATCTTTCATAAGTGAAAAAACACCGCCCCCCATATCGCGGCGATAGGTCTGCATTAGAAATGGCTTTGTATTACGTCCTGCTGCCAGTCCAGTGCGATCATTAAATATGCGCCGATTTCGGCAATTGGCAGCATTCCAAATCGGATCGTTCGATTGTGGCTTCGAATAGATATTATTATGCGTCGGCAGATAGCCGTTACGGTCAATCGCAGCACAAAACGCAATACGCGTATCAAGTTCTAAAAACGGTTCTTGAATATCCGGCATCACGCGGTCGGTAAAATCGGTAAACTGCGTGCGCACTTGCTGCGGGTTACTATTCAGGATCGGATGATAATTTTCATCAAACAGCGCGGAGATACTCATTGTCCCCTCCGCTATAGCTTGTTCAAAAAGCGCAGCGGTTCGCTCTGCAGCATCAACACAGTGACGTATGATCTGCGAATCTTCGGTTTCCACACCGCTTTGCTCAATCAGCAAGATCATTTCTTCGGTAAAGCTAACCAATGTATCAAACTTGTTGGATGTGTCGCTCAGTGCGGCGGTATTGACCTTTACTTCACCATTGAGCGTGCCCATCGTATCAATGATGCGCCCGCAAAGCTCTGAATTGCGGTTCACAGGACCAACAATCTCTCCGATTGAAGCCGTCAATGTATCGACTTGATCACCAAATTCGCGAAACCGCCCAAATTCAGCGTCAATTTTCTCAGAACGCACCATGGCTTCGGCGGCCAGTTTGCGGCTGGTTTCACCATGTTTCACAAGTTCGCTAACGGTCGCTTCAAGCGCGTTTAAACGGGCCGTAATATTTTTTGAAACTTCTGATGTTTGCACCGCCAATTCGCGCACGGAACTAGCAATAATCGAAAACCCTTTGCCCGCATCACCGGCTCTGGTGGCAATAATGCCTGCATTGATCGCAAGCATTTGTGTTTCGCTTGCAATTTTCTGAATTGATTCTGAGTAATTATAGACTTCTGAAATTTTCTCTTTAACGCCAGAAAACTCGTTCGTGACCGTATCGGCCGATTGAGCCATCGCTGTGATATCACTTGAGGCGGCGGTAAAAATCTCTTCAACCGAGGCTGTCGTTGATTTCAAACCCTGCTGCACACCATCAGCAATACTCGTTGCTTGGCTCAAAACGTCAGACAATTGAACATTGGCAACCGCAATTTCTTCGGCGGAGGAATAAACATCTGCAAAAGCATCGGATTGCTTGGCCATAGCACTGGCAACATCCCCCACAATACCGGAAGTATCGGCAATATTAACCGCCAAAGTGCTGATCTGCCCGCCAACATGGGCAATCACATCGGCCATACCTTCGGGATTTAGATTTTCAGCAAGCTGTTCAGCATCCAAATCGAGGTAAGCGTCCTCCGCTTCCTCGGCCTTCAGCATTGGTTCAATCATCGCAATTGCCTCCCCGCAACGTCGCATAAGTTAGAAACTATATGCAAACGATTGCGTGAGGCTTGCCATATGACGTAGCGGAATATTGCACTTTAGTAGTACAACATTCCAAATCAAACGATAAAAGCGTGAAACCTATGCGTCGAGTTTTGCCAGAACGTCTTCAGCAATATCTTCGTTTGAGAAAACATTCTGAACATCATCATCTTCATCAAGCACATCAAGCAGACGCATCAATGTCGCGGCTTTCTCTTCATCAACAGGCGTTTGGTTTTGCGGACGCCAGATAATGTTGACAGATTCTGCTTCGCCAAGCGCAGCTTCAAGCGCCTTTGAAACTGAACCCAGATCCTCAAAGGCACATGTAATCGTGTGACCTTCTTCCTCAGAAACAACGTCTTCGGCACCAGCTTCGATGGCAGCTTCCATCACAGCATCAACATCACCAGCTTCTGGCTTATAGGTGATTTCGCCAACACGGTCGAACATGAACGAAACAGAACCTGTCTCGCCAAGGGCACCACCGTTTTTAGCAAAAGCTGAGCGAATGTTAGAGGCTGAACGATTGATATTGTCTGTGAGCGCTTCAACAACAATGGCAACGCCGCCTGGGCCATAGCCCTCATAGCGCATTTCTTTATAGTCCTCGGCATCCCCGCCAGAACCCTTGTTGATCGCACGGGCGATATTGTCCTTGGGCATGGATTGACCCTTGGCGTTCTGAATAGCCAGACGCAAACGTGGGTTCATATCCGGATCGACAGTACCGCCGCCCATTTTCACAGCAACCGTGATCTCCTTGGAAAGACGCGAGAAAATCTTAGAGCGCAGTTTATCCTGACGGCCCTTACGGTGTTGAATATTTTTAAATTTCGAATGACCAGCCATAAAAGTCTCTTATTTTAGCGATTGGTTTTGATGCCTGCTTGTAGAAAAGAACAAGCGAAACGTCCAGCGCCCAAACGAGGATTTTAAAGTGAGCCGTTTTAGAAGAGTATGAGGCTGCCAATGTGGCGCGGTGTGTCACGCGTTTAAAAAGCAGCTTTAGAAGCATCTTGGATAAAACCTGCTGGTCATATATGGATCAAATCCAAGCAAGATTGGGTTGTGCTGCCGCAAGGCGATTTAACCTATGAAGGCCAGCCTGAAAATTATGATGCGCTCATTTGCGCCTACCAGCGGACTTAAATTATGCTTTCAAAAATCGCCCTAACAATCATTGTTATCGGCATCTGCATCTGGTGGTTTTTAAAAGAAAACACCCGCCGCGGCCATCTCACTATACGCGGTTATATTTTTCTGACCGCGCTGGAGAGCGGAAAAACCAAAGATGAAGCCAATCATGCTTCCAGTGCACCGTTTGACCAGATTCCACCGGTGATCATTCATAGCACAATGGATTATCTTGATAAAAACTATGGCGGCAAGCAAATGAAGCTCATTGCAGCAGCGCGTAAAAAAGGCATGAAGCACTAGTTTCTGCACATCGTTGCGCCCAGCCTTTGCATAACATTATTTCGCCTCAAAAACGCGGCTTTATGCAGCATGGATTGAGGAGGTTGATAATGAGTAACACGATAAGCCGTATAGCACTCACAATAACGGCGTTGGCATTAACGACGCCGGCATTTGCAATTGAGCGCGTCGACACGCCCCAAACAACATGTGCGAATATTCAAAACATTCTAAACCGTGATGGTGCAGCTATTCTGCGTTATCCATCAAAACGCGTTGCAAATTATACGCTCTATGATCGCTATGTTTCGGGCGATCGGTTTTGCAAAAGGGATGAAAGAGCTGAACCTGCGCTCGTGCCGTCAAAGGATCGCGCTAACTGCCACGTCCGACTTTGTAAAACCTACGAACCGATCATCGACTTCTTTGACTAAGTCGGCATTTTAACGATTAAATAGCAATTAATTTACCTTATTGATTAAACTGATATTCAAGACCTTACGTTACGTTCACTCTAAAGAGGGTGAATGATGTTTAGTCTTACAAAACAAATGCTTCTCGTTATGGGATGGGCAGTAGTCGGTGCACAGGTCGTCACCTATGCTATTGTTCAGGCACTTATGCCGCACATGTTAGAACCCGCAATTATGCTTGCCCCAATCATATCTACGATTGTTGCTATCCCTCTTGGATTTGTATTTTTCAAGCAAAATGAACGGCTGAACAAAACAAATCTCCAACTATTATCGACCAATGAAAACTTAGAACGCGAGACTGCAATCGCCCGCTATGAGGCTTCAATTGATCCGATGACACGCGTCTTCAACCGTGTGCATTTCGTTCGCAATGTCGAATCTTGCCGCCAAGAAGAAGTGCAGGAAGGCTATTTTCTGATGTTGGATGCAGACAACTTCAAGAAAATCAACGACACATATGGCCATGATGTTGGCGACGCCGCGCTAATGACGATTACCAATGTTATCCGCGACACGATCAGAGAAGACGACTTCGTGGGTCGTTTGGGCGGCGAAGAATTTGGTATTTACCTGCGCCTGCTCAACAAAAGACAGGCCTATGAAATTGCAGAGCGTATCCGCGAAAAAGTTGCTAAATCACCGATTGATGTGGGTGCCGATAAACCTTTTAACTTCACCGTGTCTATTGGTGCAGTGTTTGCTGCCAAAGAGCAAAACGTTTCAGAGATCATGAAACACGCAGACAAAAATCTTTATCATGCCAAACACAGAGGCCGTAACCGCGTTGTGTTTGATGCCATCACGCGATCAGGCAAAAGAGCTGTCGAACTTATGGCATTACGAGCCTAAAGCCCCCGCCAAACGCAATATATCACGCCCTTTACCACCATTCTGGCATTGTCTCGCTTAAACGCGGCCCAATCCGCAGTGGCGCAATTTTTTCTGCCAAGCCCGTGCGGTCTGATGTTTCCACACAAACACCGCATAGCGTTGCAGGCCCATCAGCAGCCTCAAATCGGCCTTTTGGCACTTTCGTCAAAAACCGATTAAGCGGCTCTTCTTTGTCCATGCCAAGTGACGAATTATAATCGCCGCACATGCCAGCATCACTCATATAGGCCGTACCGCCTTCCATAATATGGTGATCAGCCGTTGGCATATGGGTGTGCGTGCCAACAACTAGGCTCGCCTGCCCATCAACAAAATGTCCAAAACACATCTTTTCAGATGTGGCTTCTGCATGAAAATCAAACACCACCGCATCAAAAACCGAGCCCAATGCACCGCCTTCAAGCTGCGCGGAAGCACATGCAAAGGGGTCATCAAGATCAGGATGCATAAACACGCGGCCCATGATGTTGGACACCATAACGCGTGCGCCATTGCGCGCTTCATAAACGCCCATGCCGCGCCCAGGCGTGCCAGGCGGATAGTTTCCAGGGCGCAGAAAACGATCTTCACGCGCCGCAACGCCCAAAGCTTCCTTCTGGTCCCACACATGATTGCCAGTCGTCACCACATCGGCGCCAGCATCAATCGTTGCCTGAAAAATAGCACCGGTAATACCAAACCCTGCGGCGGCGTTTTCGCCGTTCACAATCACAAAATCGAGTTTATGGTCCGAAATCAAACCAGGAAGCTGATCAAAAACCGCTGTGCGGCCAGATCGGCCAACCATATCGCCTAGAAATAAAATACGCATCTGAGCGTTCTACTTGGCAGTGCTAATAACTTGCAACCCATTTTCTGTCAGCACAGCATGCAGCGCAATATCATGGGCTTCAGCCTCTATCTTGACGACACGCTGGCTTTCAAACGCAACACCAATCAGTTTTGGCGTTTTGCCTTTAATGTGCAGCTTTTCAATGGCGCGGTCATAATATCCCCCGCCATAGCCAATCCGGTTGCCCTGACGATCAACAGCAGCAAGCGGGATCAGCAAAACATCAGGGTCAAGCACGTCTGCATCTTCGCTTGGCCCATAGGTTCCAAAACCCGTTGGCACCAATTCAGCACCGTGCAAATAATGGCGAAATTCTATCGTCTGTTGATCAATCACAACAGGAAGACAAAGCTTGGCGTTAAACTTTGTCGCCAATTCAGCCATTAAAGGGCGAATATCAATCTCTGATCGTATGGGGAAAAAGCCAGAAACAATCTGGCCAGCTTCAATGTCCAGCGCATCGCTATAGCTTGTGAGCGCTAATCCGGCCTCAATGCGTTCAGCATTGAGCATTGCATCACGTGCAGCTAAAGCCGCTTTTCGCATTTCATTTTTGGTAAGTGGTTGATTGATTGCCACCTTAGTACGTCCTGATAATATGGTTAGAATAAGCACAGATAGTGCACCCATACCGGACGAAAATGCCAACCACAACAATCGGTGAAGAGATGCATCCCGGTGAACCTAACTGTGTAGGTGGGTGCCAGTTGAAAAAGCCCACGAGCCTAATCAGCGCCAGCTCCCTTAGAATGCGTAAGGTCCCGAGAATTTTGTCTTCTGCCGCAAAGCGCAGTCAGCTCAACAGATATAGGGATATTTGTAGCCTTATGAAAGGGCTAAACTTAATGAATTTTTGCCCGATACGTATCAAGCTTTAAAGCTGGTAGCGCGGTCACCTATGGCGCCGCCTTTTTAATGGATGAATGGGTAGAAGCGTTGTTTTGGCAATTATATTACCACGCTAATCTACTGAAGATTCAACTATGTGGTTTTCAATCAGTTTCCGCAAAATGCGCCATCTGGTCGGCATAAGCTTTTTTAAATGCCGGCCGCTGCGTTAGCCGCGCCACATAGGCCTCTGTTGCAGGGCGCTCGCCGAAAGAGCGAATCTTACCAATGCGCAGAATGTCGGCCATGAGCAAATCAGCAACCGTAAAACGGTCAGCGGCCAACCATTCCCGCTTTTTAAAAACACTTTCCATGTGACCAAGTCGGCTTTCAAGCCAGCCGGTGAGATTATTCTCCTTAGCGCCAGCGACTTCCAACAGCCACCAAGGAACTGTCAGCATCTCCATAGAATTGAGCGCGGCATCAATGTTTCGCTTTTACGGGCAAGATACAGCAATCCAGCACCGCTTTCAAAAATCGAAATATCGCCATCGCTAAGCCATGGAACCTGCCCGAAAGATTGGTGCTTAAAATGCGCGTCACCTCTGTCTTTAAACGGCGTAGTCTCCACCTTGTAGGGAAAGCCAGCTTCCTCACATGCCCATCTTAGGCGCAGATCGCGTACAAAACCACGCGGACCTTCGGGAACCCAATCATATGTTGTTATCGTAAGATTAGTCATCAATTCCTCGCAGTGTTTTATCGCCAAACGGCGCTCATTCCCAGTGATCTTAATTATCGGATACGGAAGATCATCCAGAGACGGTGCAAAAATTAAAGATCAAAGCCTTGTCCGGTTTCAAGAAAGGATTTCATGCTGGACAACACCAGCGGCCAGCCCTGTGTAATACCGCTTTGCATTTTACTATCCGGCTGCAATTCGTCATGTGATACGGTGAGTTTGACCATACCGTCCTTGTTAGACTCTATATCGAAAGTAACACGGCTATATTGGTCAGCGTCATCAGCTTGCGAAGCCGCAGCCCAAGTCATAACCAAGCGTTTGGGTGGATCATGTTCAACAACTTTGCCAACAATATCCGATATCGTTGCATCACTATTGCGCACATGTTCCCACTTTGAACCGGGCGTCCAATCAGATACATTTGAATGACCCCAGTACACGCGTGCAATTTCTGGCTTTGTGATGGCTTCAAATATTTTTTCTGCTGTCGAACGTATATAAGTCACATAGACGAAGCTTGCTCTTTGCGCGGTCATTGTGTGTTCCCTTCCAGTTCGGTTTTAAGATCATGCAGAAGGCCAAGCCTCTGCACTTCGAATTTTTGAACCCACCGCACATAAACGTCATGCAGTGGCACAGGGTTGATGTAATGACGCTTCTCTCTGCCTCGCTTTACCGTGCTGATCAGATTGGCGGCTTCTAGCAAACCAAGGTGCTGTGTCACCGATTGCCGCGCCATCTCCAAATTTTCACAAAGCTGCCCTAGCGTCTGGCCGTTTTCCGCACATAACAAATCAAGCAATGTGCGGCGACTTGAATCACTCAGCGCTTTGAAAACCTTGTCATCATCCATATGTTTTTCCATTCAACATCAAATACGCAGGCATTTACCTGCATGTCAAGTGTAACTTCAGCGTGCAGCAAAGGGTAAATATAAGAGGTTGTCGCAGTTGAATGAACAGCGCAAGGACGTTTTGAAGGCGCAGTTTCGCAGCATACCACCACTTACAGCTTCGCCAAAGAAGGTCGAATCCAATCCGTTGACCTTACCAATATTATAACGGATAAATACGCCACGGTTGAAGGCGGCGCACCAGAGCTGGGCCTGAACAGAACGCTCAACAAGGTTGAATGCTAATGCGTATGCCTTTGGAAAAATCAGTACCAGCCATGACGGCGATAGTCGTCTGGTTTTGCCTCGGCGTGCAGCTCGTTCTGATTATCAATCAAATGACTGGCGAAGGTGCCACTGTTCTTGAAGCGGTTTGGCGATATTTCGGATTTTTCACCATCCTAACCAACATTGCTGTCGCACTTGTTGCCACTGCCATGGTGTTTTCAAAGCCTTCCTTTTTAAACAATGCACGCGCCAGAATGATCACCGCCGCTTCAATCGCATTGGTCGGCTTTGTCTATTCGGTCGCCTTGCGCTCGGCCTGGTCCCCCACCGGATGGCAGTTGGTTGTAGACCGCGGCCTGCATGATGTGTCCCCCATCATGTTCTTACTGGCATGGTATCTTAGCCATCATGGAAAACTTGTTTGGCGCGATGCACTTTTGGCCGTCGCAGCCCCAATGGCTTATCTTTTATATGCCGTAACGCGCGGTGCGCTCGACGGTTGGTATGCCTATTGGTTCTTGGATTTAACCCAGCTTTCGACCTTCGAGTTCATCCGCAACACGCTGCTTATCGCATTTACCTTTTGCCTGTTTGCACTTGCACTCATTGCCTTGGACAAATGGTTGGCGCGGCGGCAATCACTCGATCAGCGCGGATAAATCATTCAGCAAGCTGGCTTTCGCGCGTGTTGAAGGCGTTTCCTTCTGGCGTTTTTCGTCTTGAAGCAATCGTGCAAACACAACTTGCTTGCCATCCTTTTCGGCCCAGCCGACATACCAGCCAAAGCCGCGTGAGCGGTTAAAGCTGCGATCTGCATTGCGCGGAAAGGCAAGACCTGTCTTGCCGTGAACTGTCCAGCCGTTCTGTGCCTGATCGATCTGCACAATGCTTTTCGTCAGCTCCACAGCCTTGGCGCTCACCGGCAATTCATGGTTCAGCATGCGCGATAAATAGTGCACTTGTTCGCGCGGTGAAATCTCAAGCGACGAGGCAATCCATGCCCGCTCAAGCCCGTTGTTAAAGCCTTTATCGCCTGAAAAATTGGCATTGCCGAAACCGATCTTCTGCAAATAATCACTTATGCGTTGAGCGCCCAAAGCATGGGTAATTTGCTGTGAATACCAAACAACTGAATAGCGCATCCAACGCTCCGGCGTTGTGTCTTGCCGCCATTGTTTTCCAGCCCAATCCACGTAACCTTCTTTAAATGGCAAAACAGGTGATTGCGCCGACTTCAAATAGCCAGCATCAAAACCAATCAAGGCAAGCGCAACTTTGAACGTTGAAGCAGGCGTAGCGCGGGTATCGCATTTGCCATCCTCATGCAAAATGTCAGATGAAGCAGCATCGATCACAATAGTGCAAATCGTCTTTGCGCTTGCTGCTTGTGGCACGATCGCAAAAATAATCACGGTGAAAAGAAGCGCTAATCTGCTCATTATTTGCCCTTAAAATTGGGAAGTTCTTTGTTCTCATCGCGGCACGTAAAAGGCGGAAACGTGCTTGCCGTTCCCGCATTCATGGACGCGACAACCATCGCATTGGCAACTTCTAAATCATAATCTGACACCGGACAAACGCGAATATCATGGTCGCATTTCGCTTTAATGAAGCGCTCATGTTCGGCTACAAAATCCGCACTCATTTTGTCTTTATCGTAAAGCGTAATCGCCTTGTCCCATGCATCCGAATAACGCACGCACTTTTCTTGCTTCCAAGAAAGTGCCTGCCCATGAGCAAGCGGCGGGGAAATTAGCGGAGAAATCGACGCTAAGACAACAAGCCCCGCGAAGGGCTTCACAAATTTAATGGTAGATAAAACACGCATAAAGCTGCGCTAAACAGAACTTATGGCGGAATTATGGGACCGCCCTTTTTCACTTTGCTGCCTGTAATACACCTGTCACACAACTTGCTTAGGCGATTGACAACATCAAGAATGCCGTGCCCAACTTGCACCAGCAAAACACTCATCAGGAGAACACTATGTCCCAAATCATGCTCATGAAACGTCGCCAGTTTTTAGGCGGCGCTGCTGCCGTGACAGCGCTTGCCGTGTTGCACCCGTTTTCCGCCAATGCTTCAGCAAACCAGGTGCATTTGCGCTTTATGGAAACAACCGACCTTCACGTCCATGTTTTCCCGTATGATTATTATAGCGACATGCCAACAGACACCGTTGGCCTTGCGCGCACGGCTTCCATCATCAAGGAAATTCGCGCTGAATCCACCAACTCAATGCTGGTCGATAATGGCGATTTTCTGCAAGGCAATCCGATGGGTGATTACATCGCCTATGAGCGCGGCATGAAAGAAGGCGACATGCATCCGGTCATTCAGGCCATGAACACGCTTGGCTATGAAGCCTCAACGCTCGGCAATCATGAGTTCAACTATGGCCTCGACTTTTTGATGAAAGCGCTGGCTGGTGCTAATTTCCCTGTCGTATCGGCCAATATCGCCAAAGAAATGGGCGCTAATCCACGCGCCGACAAAACGCTGCTTAAGCCCTATGTAATCCTCGACAAAATGGTCAAAGACGGTGCTGGCAATGAGCACGCCATTAAAATCGGCCTTATCGGTTTTGTGCCGCCGCAAGTGATGAACTGGGACCGCAAACATTTAGAAGGTAAAGTTCAGGCCCGCGATATTGTGGAATCAGCTGAAGCCTATGTGCCTGAGATGAAAGAAGCTGGCGCAGACATTATCATCGCGCTTTCCCACTCTGGTATTGGCGATGCAAAACGCACAGACGGCATGGAAAACGCCTCTGTACCACTTGCAGAAGTCAAAGGCATTGATGCGCTGATGACGGGCCATAACCACCTCGTATTTCCAAGCGAAAAGTTCAGCGACTTTGCTGGTGTGGACGTTGCCAAAGGCACCATTCACGGCAAGCCTGCCGCGATGGGCGGCTTCTGGGGATCGCACCTTGGCCTGATTGATCTGATGTTAGAGAAAGACGGCAATGAGTGGAAAATCGTCACCAGCACCACCGAAGCGCGCCCAATTTCCATGCGCGGCGATGATCGCAAAGTGACAGCCCTTGTTGAAAGCCAAGAAGATGTACTCGCCAGCGTTCAAAAAGAACATGACGAGACGCTCGCCTATGTGCGCCGCTCTGTCGGCAAAACCGATGCGCCACTCTATTCTTACTTTGCGCTGGTTGCCGATGACCCATCGGTGCAAATCGTCAGCCAAGCCCAGCAATGGTATATTGCTGAAATGATGCAAGGCACAAAATGGGAAGGCCTGCCAATTCTATCGGCAGCAGCACCGTTTAAAGCTGGAGGCCGCGGCGGCCCTGACTATTATACAGATGTTGCCGAAGGCGATGTGGCGATTAAAAACGTGGCCGACCTTTATCTTTATCCAAACACGGTTCGCGCGGTTGAAGTTTCTGGCGCAGAGGTCAAAGACTGGCTGGAGCGTTCAGCAGGCATGTTCAATCAGGTAGAACTTGGCAAAGCAGATCAAGAACTGCTCAACCCTGAATTCCCATCTTATAATTTCGATGTGATGGACGGCGTGACCTATAAGATTGATCTGTCACAACCATCAAAATTCGATGGTGATGGCGTCGCGGTTAATCCAGATGCAAACCGCATTGTCGATTTGCAATTTGACGGCAAGCCGATTGATCCAGAAGCACGCTTTGTGGTGGCAACCAACAATTACCGCGCCAGCGGCGGCGGCCAGTTTCCAGGCGCATTGGGCGATACAATCATCTTTGAAGGCCCAGACACCAACCGCGATGTGATCGTGCGCTATATTGTCGAGCAAGGCACGATCAGCCCAAGCGCAGACGGCAATTGGACATTCAAAGAACTGGAAGGCACATCGGTTGTGTTCGATACAGGCCCGAAAGCCAAGCAATATGCCGCCAATGTCAAAGGCGTAAAAATCGAAGAAGCTGGCGATGGCGCAGACGGTTTCGCCCGCTTCCGCATCAACCTTTAAAACATAAAGCGGGGTCAGCATTGGCCCCGCCTAAAACATCCCATAAACACCCTCGCAAAATTCTGCGGGGGTGTTTTATTTTTTGCAGCACACGCTTGTCACCGCCGCACAGCTTTACAAAGCCTATCGCGGAGTTCTAACACTTTGCTGATAGAAATTGAAAAGGCCACGTAATGCTAATCAGCGTTGGTGATGAACGAACCGCGAGTGTTGACCTGCTTTTAGCAGGCCTTCTTTCCTCCATTGCAGGCGCGCTAAACGCGGTAGGTTTCATGGTTGCCGGATCATTCACGGCAAATATGACAGGCAATATATCCGCCTTTGCAGACTATCTCGCACATGGCTCGATCATGATTGCACTGTCTTTTGCAGGATTAACATTAGCCTTCATCTGCGGCGCAGGCATAACCGCGCTTGCCATACAAACGGGCGAGCGTTTCCAGCTCAAATCTATATTCGCCTTAGCGATTGCCGCTGAGGCCATTATTCTGTTGGGCTTGAGCGCGGTCTTCATCTTGCTGGCAGACACAACACCAGAAATGTTCCTCCTCATCATCTTGAGTTTTGTGATGGGCCTTCAAAACGCTGTCACCACGATGATAACGCAGGCGCGCGTGCGAACGACCCACGTGTCAGGCATGGCAACCGATATCGGCATCGAACTCGCCGCGCTCGCAGGAAGCGACCAGTTAAAACGCGAAGCCGTGCCAAAGCTCAAACTACACAGCTTAACCCTCGCTTGCTTTACCATCGGCGGCATTTGCGGCGTGCTTCTGTTCGGCCTTATCGATTATTGGCTGTTTGTGATTGCCGCGATGATGCTGCTGTTTATCGCATTACCCGAAGCAATACGTGCCCGC
Organism: Ahrensia sp. 13_GOM-1096m; assembly: GCF_000620605.1. Lineage (NCBI taxonomy): Bacteria > Pseudomonadati > Pseudomonadota > Alphaproteobacteria > Hyphomicrobiales > Ahrensiaceae > Ahrensia > Ahrensia sp. 13_GOM-1096m. Next base: position 151,919 of record NZ_JIAX01000012.1, on the reverse strand, counting down.
CGCAATAGGCGGTAAGTGGGTGGAGATGGTTTAGTTTGTTTCCGTGCAATCTTTAAACATGAGAACGGGGTACATAATTTTCTTCGTGTTCAATGTGTGAAGTTTAGCCTATGACTTTCCTATCGCTTTACCAATGTTCTCCGCAAGATCACGCCCCCCTATAGCAGCGGTAACAACTCCAAAGGTCATATTTGTATCAACACCTGTAATTGCTGAGACAGCGTAAGTGGCTCCCGTAATCACAGATAGCATCCCCACAGATTTTCCAGTGCTACTGACAAACCCACTAAAATCATCTAGCCACTTTTCAAAATTGCTCTGCACGACAATAGCGCTGTTTCCAGCCTGCTCAATTTCGGTACTCGTAGTTTGACCTGATAGAGATGCGACTGTTTCACTTAATTCTGACAACGTGCTCGTGGCACTTTTTAGAAACTCGTAGTGTTTGGTCCACTCAGCATCGTCTTGGTTAGGCTTTTTGCTTTCCCACCACGCTACCTGTTCAGACATCCATTCTGCCAACTCATTTAATTGAGCACTGTAAGCAACAGGTTTCGCGGCTAGTCGCTGACCAACTTTAAAATCAACAGCTTCTTTTTGAGTCTTTTTTTCTGTAATAGGCGTTGAAATAGTTTCCTGATTTATTTCTTCAGCATTGACCGCAGTGGAGCTCAACGCTGCCCCATTTACAGAGCCACTATCAGTTTTCCGCGCATGTAAGTGTCCCCTCGAATACTCGTACTCAGAAAAAACAGAGTCCTTAGACAATGATCTATGCATCTGAACATGATTAAATTTTGTATTCGAATTAACTTTAGCATCAACAAAAGTGTTACCTTCTTGGAAAACAGATTCTGAAAAATCAGCATTATCCAGAATCGCCTCATTAAAATTACAACCAATAAAAGTACAAGTATTAAGCATTGCATTTGAAAGATTGGAATGGGAAAATATCACGCCCGAAATGGCCCACATAAACTTTGCTGATGTTAAATTCGATTTTGAAAAATTTACACCGTGAATTGTAGCACTTCTTAGATCACAAGCTTCAAGATTGGCATCTGATAAATTCGCGTTCCTCAAATTACAATTATCAAAATTACACCCAGCAAAATCGTGGCCAGATAGATCAGCACCACTAAGATCAAATGATGCTAAATCTTTTTCTCCAGACAATGCGTCCTTTAAATCTTTTTCATCCGCCATAATCCCCCCCCTAAACCAACTTGCCCGCAATCTCGTCAATTTTATCGGCGGCAGTTGTTAGGCGCTCAACGAGCGTTTCATCGCGTTTGTCGGCTTTGCTCAGCGCATCGTCGCGGGTGCGGCGCAGCGATTCCATTTCGGTCTCAATGCCTTTAACGCGCTTTTGCAGTTCGGTGAGTTCATCCATCACCATAATGCCCGCCATAACGGTGAGCCGTTGGTCGCCAATTTCGCCAAAGGATGATTTTAAATGGCCGACATATTTGTCGAACTTGGCCGCCAGCGCTTCAAGATGCTCTTCCTGCCCCGGGTCGCAGGCCATTCGGTAGCTTTTGCCATCAATGGTAACATTAACCTGTGCCATTACTTATCCAATACCGCGCGGATTGTTTCCATCGCCGTAACCAGACGGCGCGACACTTCCTTATTAACTTCTTCAAGGCGCTCGCCGCGGCCTTCTGATATATCAAGCTCACCAGCCAAGCGTGCACGGTCGGAATTCAGACGTTGCACTTCTTCTTCTGCGTCCTTGAATTCAGCGCGCACTTCGACATTGCGGTCTACCGCATCTTCTAATTTAGCCAGAGCTTTATCCAAGCGGTTGAGCGCTTGGGTTAATGTTTGAGGCGCAGCCATTGTCGAACGATCATATCCCTTCGGCGTAACGTCAGCAGATAGTCGGTGCTGGGCATCCATGTTTCTTGAATGGCAATAAGGCCTTAGCATGGTCCCATAACACAGAACTTCAACTAGCCTTTGATCGACGCAGATTTCAAGCTATCATTGGCTTGATCAACAATTTTTGTGGTTTTATAAATCAATACTGTATCAAGACTTCACAACCAATATGATGCGTCGCAACACGCATTTGTTGACTCAAACACCCCACCTGCTATGTCTCGCACGAAATTTGAGTAGGCAGCCTTAAACTTGCCGCCCCCACTGAAAATGGACCTAAAAAATGACACGTGAAAAACATGACCGGATGGCCAATGCAATCCGCTTTTTGTCTATGGATGCTGTACAGGCAGCAAACTCTGGGCACCCAGGATTGCCGATGGGCGCAGCCGACGTTGCGACTGTCCTTTTCTCCAAGTTTTTAAAATTTGACCCAACCAACCCAAAATGGGCAGACCGCGACCGTTTCGTGCTTTCTGCGGGTCACGGCTCAATGCTGCTTTATTCCCTGCTCTATCTGACAGGCTATGAAGACATCACGATTGATGAGATCAAGAATTTCCGCCAACTCGGCGCAAAAACAGCTGGCCACCCTGAATATGGCCATGCCGCTGGTATTGAAACAACAACTGGCCCACTTGGCCAAGGCATTGCCAATGCTGTGGGCATGGCGATTGCAGAGCGCAAGCTTGCGGATGAGTTCACTGGCGACCTTGTTGACCATTACACATATGCATTGGTGGGCGATGGCTGCCTTATGGAAGGCATCAGCCAAGAGGCGATTTCCCTTGCAGGACACCTCAAGCTCAACAAATTGATCGTTCTATGGGACGACAACAAAATCACCATCGATGGTGCTGTTTCATTGTCAGATTCAACCGATCAGCGCGCGCGCTTTGAAGCCTCTGGCTGGGCAACCGAAGCTGTTGATGGTCACGATCCTGATGCAATTGCTGCAGCAATCGAAAAGGCAAAATCATCGGACAAGCCAACAATGATTGCCTGCGCCACGACAATCGGTTTTGGTGCACCAACCAAAGCTGGCACATCAGGCGCACACGGCTCGCCGCTCGGACCTGAAGAAATTGCAGGCACACGCGCAGCGCTTGGCTGGTCAGCAGAACCATTTGAAGTACCGTCAGAAATTCTTGACGATTGGCGCTTGGTTGGCCTTAACGCTGCCAAAGAACGTGTCACTTGGGAAAAACGTCTTGCTGGCTCAAGCCAAAAGGCCGAATTTGAACGCCGTATGCGCGGTGAATTGCCAACTGGTTTTGTCTCTGCGATTGCCGATTACAAAAAGCAGCTTGTTAAAGATTTGCCAAAAGTGGCGACACGTAAAGCGTCTGAAATGGCGCTTAATGTCATCAATGCAGCCTTGCCAGAAACCATTGGCGGCTCTGCCGATTTGACAGGCTCAAACAATACCAAAACACCGCAAATGACGCCAATCACACCGGACGATTTCTCCGGTCGCTATATCTATTATGGTATTCGCGAACATGGCATGGCAGCGGCAATGAACGGCATGTCATTGCATGGCGGTATCATTCCTTATGGCGGCGCATTCCTGATCTTCTCAGATTATTGCCGCCCGTCTATGCGCCTCGCATCCTTGATGGAAATCCGCAATATTTTCGTCATGACGCATGATTCAATTGGTCTTGGCGAAGATGGTCCAACCCACCAGCCGGTGGAGCAATTGGCGTCGCTACGCGCTATTCCAAACCACAATGTGTTCCGCCCTGCCGATGTAACCGAAACAGCTGAATGCTGGCAGCTTGCATTGGAAAGCGAAAAGACACCGTCCACATTGGCGCTCACACGTCAGGGCCTTCCAGCGGTTCGCAAAGAATACAATGAAGAAAACATGTGTGCTTACGGCGCTTATGAATTGGCAACAGCATCTGATGATGCGGTTGTGACATTGTTTGCATCTGGTTCAGAAGTTGAAATCGTATTGGCTGCCCGCGAAAAGCTTGAAGCAATGGGTCATCCAACACGGGTTATCTCTGTGCCATGTATGGAACTGTTTGAAAAACAGTCTGCTGATTATCAAAAAGCGATTATCGGACAAGCGCAGGTTCGTATCGCGGTTGAAGCGGCGATCCGCCAAAGCTGGGATCGCTTTATCGGCTGGGACGGTGATTTCATCGGCATGAACTCATTCGGCGCATCTGCCCCGATTGATGATCTCTATAATCACTTCGGCATCACAGCAGACGCAGTTGTGGCGGCGGCAGAAGCAAAGCTTCATAAAAAAGAAGCATAATTTCGACGAATACATTGATCGGGGGACAAGATAATTCTCCCCCGACAGTTGGCTTTTTCTGCGACTAAGTTTACTAATCGATTGAATTCCTAAAATGGTGGTTTCGCCACCATGCGTGACTCCCACACTTATGGAGGCTTTATGTCTAAGAAACTTCGAATTGCCATTAACGGTTTTGGTCGCATCGGACGCAATGTCGCGCGTGCCATTTATGAATCAGGCCGCACAGACATCGATATCGTTGCGATCAACGATCTTGGTCCTGTTGAGACAAACGCCCATTTGATGCGTTATGATTCAGTCCATGGCCGCTTTCCGGGTGTCATCACAGTTGAAGGCGAGACCATCAAAGTCGGCGATGATAGCTTTAAAGTTCTTGCCGAGCGCGATCCGAAAAACCTTCCTTGGAAGGAATTGGACATTGATGTTGTTATGGAATGTACCGGCATTTTCACATCAAAAGAAAAAGCCTCATTCCATTTAGAAGCTGGCGCAAAACGCGTTCTTGTTTCAGCGCCATCATCGGGTGCAGACAAAACCATCGTTTATGGTGTGAACCATGATTCATTGACAAAAGACGACCTCGTTGTCTCCAACGCATCATGTACAACAAACTGCCTGTCACCGGTTGCCTTCGTTCTTAATAACGAGATCGGCATCGACAAGGGCATGGTCACAACGATCCATTCTTATACAGGCGACCAGCCAACGCTTGATACAATGCACAGCGATTTGTACCGTGGCCGCGCAGCAGCGCTTTCCATGATCCCAACATCAACGGGCGCAGCCAAAGCTGTTGGCCTTGTTTTGCCAGAACTAAACGGCAAGCTGGACGGCATTTCAATCCGCGTACCAACACCAAACGTATCTTTGGTTGACCTGAAATTCTTGGCCAAACGTGACACGACAATTGAAGAAGTCAACGCGGTTATCAAGAAAGCATCTGAAGGCGCGCTCAAGGGTATTTTGGGCTATACAGACGAAAAGCTTGTGTCTTCCGATTTCAACCATGATCCACATTCATCGATTTTCCATGCGGAAAAAACAGCCGTTATGGATGGCAATATGGTGTCTATCTTGACTTGGTATGACAATGAATGGGGCTTCTCAAACCGTATGGCTGATACAGCCATTGCAATGGGCAAATTGATTTAAACTACCAAGCAATTCCAGCAAGTTGAGCGGAAAAGGAAACCATCCGGCGAATGGTTTCCCTGCGAAACGGGAAGCGGTTTTGCGTCCGGAATTGCGACAATAAATAATTCAAAAAGCCGCTTGAGCAATCAGGCGGCTTTTTTGTTTATATGCGTCGATCCACTCACCAGTTAACGCGCTTACCGTGCAAAAGTCCGGCTAGGCTTCCAGTGTTTCCACTCGGACAATCTGCTTAGACAGCCCAATTTGGGCACTTTTTCGCCCTCATAACGCCCATCTATTTATTTAAATCATGCACGCTTGCCTCGCTAAACTGGACAAACATGCACATGAAAAAGATATTTATATTTATAACAACCAGCATCATTTTGCTCATCATTGCAGCCTTTAGTTATGGGGCCGTTGGTTATTTTGATGCTGTTCGTGATGCAGACAATTTGGAACAACGAGCTGCCAAACTTATGCGCGAAGGACGAAGCGGTGCCTCACTAGGAGAAATCAGATATCGCCAGCTTCTTGCGGTTCAAGACCCGCAGTTTGAGCATCACTCTGGCGTTGATATGATGACAGCGGGCGCAGGCACTACAACGATTACGCAGTCGCTCGCCAAGCGTGTCGGCTTTGAAAACTTTACGCCAGGAATTACAAAAATAAGACAAACGGGCTACGCGCTTGGCCTTGAGAGCACACTTAGCAAAGAGCAGATAATGGCGCTTTGGCTGGACACACTTGAGATGGGCACTGGGCCTAACGGCTGGATCACGGGTTTTCATCAAGCCAGTCAGACAATCTTTGAACAGCAACCAAACGAGATTGACGAGCAACAATTTCTCAGTCTTGTTGCGGTCCTGATTGCGCCATCACGATACCGACTAGGCACTGATGATGATAAGCTCAAAGAGCGCGTTGATCGAATTAGCAAGCTGGTTTCAGGATCATGCGCACCAAAAGATAGTTCAGACGTTTGGCTGGAAGCTTGTGCAGATAGCTAGAAGCGCCGCCCCCACCCAATACAATTTCTTTAAGCCGCTTGAGCAACCAGGTTAGGTTCCAGATAGTCTGATTATGCAACGATAATCACTTGGCCTGTGAGAGCGCCCTCAATACTTTTAACGTAGGCAAGCCCAACGCGTTCAGAAGACACCATTTCATGACCTGGAAAAAAGCTTCCGTATCTTGGTTTTGATACTTCAAGAAGCCCTGGACTAACGACATTCACACGAAGGCCTCTTGGCATCTCTATAGATGCACCTTTTACAAACCCAGCCAGTGCGCCATTTGCGGTGGCAGCTCCAGTAGCTTGTTTAACGGGGTCACGATCAAGGACGCCACTGGTCAAAGTAAAAGAACCACCGTCGCTAACATAATTCATACCGACCAAGACAACATTGATTTGGCCCATCACCTTATTTTGCAAACCGAGCATGAATTGCTCTTCAGTAAAGTCCGTGAGTGAGCCAAAATGCACGCTGCCTGCTGTCGAAATCACAGCATCGACCTTCCCAACTTTACGGTACATTTCCTCAATCGATGCACGGTCGGAAATATCTGCGTGAATATCACCACTGCTTCGGCCTACTTTAATTAGCTCATGGCGTTCGGATAGTTCGGCACATGCCGCACGCCCGATATCGCCCTCAGCTCCAATCATAATAATTTTCAAAATGTCTCTCCCATGATGTCGTCGTATCGAGCAATTTAAGAGCAAGTAGCCTAGAGTAACTCAAGGTCACCCAAAACACACCCGCAATCAATTAAAATTCCAAACACCAATCATGCGACTGTTGAGCCGAATTTAATTATCTAAATTTTTTGACAAATTTGTGCTATCAAAACGCATCAATCTGGAAAGATAAACGATGTTGCAGATTTACATTCCATTGGTGACATTCGCGATAGCTGCCACAATTTCTCCAGGTGGTGCGACCTCGCTTGCGACTGCATCGGGCTTGCAATTCGGTTACATTCGCTCTCTTCCCTTAATTTTTGGCATAGCCACGGCTCTTGCACTTTTGGTTGCAGTCTCTGGAACGGGTCTAGCCACCATAATTGTTGCATGGCCTTCGATTGCGTTGGCAATGAAAATTGTCGGCTCTGCTTATCTTCTTTGGCTCGCATTTTTAATCGCCCGCGCAGGCACACCTAAAGACATTGATGCGGCGGCAAAACCAATTGGGTTCATCGCTGGTGCAATGTTGCTGATTATCAATCCAAAAGCTTGGGCAATGGCTCTTGGCGTCGCTGGCTCGTTTTCAGCACTTGCAAATGACCCTATTGTTTTAGCGACCATTCTGGCCGTAACTTTTGCTGTATGCGCAACGCTGTCATTAACGGTTTGGGCATTGCTCGGTTCATTCCTTGCACGAACGTTGAAAACAGATTGGCAGTGGACAGCGGTAAACTATTTTCTAGCGGCCCTACTCATTCTCTCAATCGCAACATTCTGGCGATAAAGGCACGCAGCACCTGCCGCCGTAGCAACGCTTTCTAGACCGCATTAAATCAAGCATTCACTGTCGCAAAATCAAAAATGCGCTTTTTATCAAAGCCTATTTCGCCTTCCTTCATAAACATGTCCGCAATCGGCATGAGCAAGTAACCCTCAAGCTAACGCTCTAGGCAGTGACGCAAATAAGGTTATACTCAATTATCGCCTAAAATTCATGCTATATTGCAGCTCACCAGAGCGAAGGGGTTCCTATGAAATTTGAATTATGTCGTGACCTCGACAAACTTCGCGCCAACCAAATGACAGCGCAGTTTTCCAATGTCTGAAATGATCATTTCAAGGATAGGCGAATGAACCAACTACTCTCAAATTTTAACGAAATGAATGATGAGGAATATACTGCGATTGGCCGCTGTGCTCGAACATTTGGTGCACTCGAACATGAATTACTAAGAACCTTGATTGATTATTACGGAGGTCCCCTTGAAGCAAAAGATAAACAAATTAAAAAGTCGGCGATGTCTAGTTTCAGAGGCCGCCTTAATGCTTTGGTCGAGGCTTTAAAAGATCATCCTGGCATAGAGGCGAATTGGCTCAATGGCTTCCATACGAAGCTATCAGAAACGAATGATGTAAGAGATCATTTTTCTCATGGCCTTTGGAGAAAGAACAGAAACGGTAAATTGGATTGTATTTTTTACGCTAGATTTAAGGACAACGACAGTCTTGGTGTCGACAAACGTACCATCTCGATTTCCTTGGCTAGAATGCAGGAAATATTTGAGATAAACCTCCATAACATTGCGGTGCTAAAAGAATTGCAAGACTTTTTGCGGAAACACGCCTCTGAGTCTAATACCCCACGTGAATAGTCACGATATACTAGGCGTGTCGGTAAAACTAGAACTGAAGTAGTCGCGGCGAAGTATCGCCATGGCCCACACTGCCGCCATTCATATTACCGCTGCAAAAACCATACCTGTTGCCGCGCTTTCCATTTGAACCAACCCCATCCCGCACTATCCTCAACGCATGCAAAATGGCCCGCCTCTTTTTATACTAATTGCGATCGCACTTGCGGTTGCTATGTTGCTTATATCCTAGCTTGTGCGAAGGGCAGCAAAGGGCAAAAGCCACTAAAAACATGGCTTCAATCTGAATACTGTAAAGAACGCTGCATAAGTGCAGACACAGTTGCACCAATTATCAAGCAAGCTCTTAAGCTTACTCCCACTTAAAGAATATTGACCTGAGTTAATGACATCCCTACTTCAGCGCGTGTAAATGTCTACGAAATCGATCATTTCACTATTGCGAAATAGAATTGCTGAGACCTCTATAAGGTTTATTTTATTAACCCTACCCGTGAACGGAAAATCAAAAATATTACGCTAGAACTGTGCATCAAGAGCAGGAAAAGCCATGAAACATTTATTAAACAGACCCATCATTACCGTTGTCGCTGGCTACTGGGCCATGTTTTGGATGATGAATGCATTTGACAAAATCCTTGCACGGCAGGACCTTGGCTTTGTCTTTTGGTATGGCAATCACCGCATAGAAAAGTTTACCATGTATTTTGACCGTCTAGGCTATGGGCCAGAGGGCGTATGGGGAACTTTGATGTTTGCCGGCATCATCGAAGCGGCCGTCGCCTTTATGTTTCTTTGGGCAATGTACAAAATTGCCAAAAATCAGCCCGGCGCCATCCGTCTTAATGACCGTGCAATCGCTGTATCCATACTTGTGTTTTTTGGGTTCGCCGTTTTCGACGTGGTCGTGGGTGACCGTGCAGAGCTACTAGAACACTCAACCTATGTTGGCGTGCTACTCATTTCCTATTTGGCTGGTGCAATCGAAGGCGTGTTTATGCACCTACGCAAGCAACAGTCTATGGTTGAGCCTGCCGAATAAGTTATCTATTACCAGGCCATGCAAAATGGCCCTCTCCTTTTTATTATAATTGCGATCGCACTTGCGGTTGCTATGTTGCTTATATCGTGGCTTGTGCGAAAGGCAGCAAGGCGGCAAATGCCCGGCTCGCATGAACGCGGCACACATTGGATCGGCCAAGCAAATCGGTGCGATGATGATTTTGATGGAGATGGACTATGAGACCTGAAGACATTGCAACGAATTCAGACGCGCAAGCGCTTCTTGATTTCTGGTTCAAAGAACATGACGGCAAAGATTGGTTCGGCGGCAAGGCGGAATTTGATGCGGAAGTCTCTAGCCGTTTCATGCTCACCTTGAAAAAGGCCGAACGCTGCGAATTGTTTGAATGGCGCGACACGCCGCAGGGCCGCTTGGCCGAAATTATCGCGCTCGACCAATTTTCACGCCAGCTTTACCGCGGCCATGCCGATGCCTTCAAAAACGATTCTTTGGCCCTCGCACTGGCGCAAGAAACGATCGCGCAAGGCCTCGACATGAAGCTCAACGAAAAAGAGCAGCAATTCCTCTATATGCCCTATATGCATGCCGAAAGCCTCGCCATTCAAAATGAAGGGCTGAACCTTTTCCGCAAACTTAGTGATGACCTTTATGAGTTTCAGCTAAACCATACCAAAGTCATCGAACGTTTTGGCCGTTTTCCCAAGCGCAACGCCGCCCTTGGCCGTGCATCAACACCCGATGAAGTGGCCTATATGAATGAGCGCGGCGACTCGATGTTTTGATTGCAAGCAATAGCGATTCCATTTAGGTCAATATAGCTGACCTTTTAGGAATCGCTGCCATGCTTGAACTTTTCACTGTTATCTCGATCACCATAATCGTGGCCATTGTGCCAGGCCCAGACTTTGTGGTTGTGGTGCGCAACGCGCTCATGGGCGGGCGCCTTTCAGGCATTATGACGGCGCTCGGCATCGCGCTGGCCCTTGGCGTACATGTCACCTACGCGCTGGCAGGCATCGGCCTGCTCGTGTCTCAATCTATCTTTTTGTTCAACACACTTAAGCTCATTGGTGCTGCCTATTTAATATTTCTAGGCGTCACCATGTATCGCACCGCCTCGTCCAAAATGGATAATGTTGAAACAAAAGCTGCCATTTCGCCCTGGCGCGCTTTGCGCTGGGGCTTTTTAACAAATGTAACCAACCCCAAAGCGACAATGTTTGCGCTATCGGTTTTTGTGCAGGTCACATCGCCCGCCACCCCGCTCCTCACACAAGTCGGCTATGGCTTCATCATGGCAGGCGGTGTATTTTTGTGGTTCGTTCTGGTCACGATGTTTTTTACGTTCACACCAATACGCGAAGCTTTTCTTAAAATTAAAAAGTCGCTTGAACAAAGCCTCGGCGTGTTGCTGGCAGCCTTTGGTATCGGTATAGCATTGACAACAAGTTCAACGCGCTAACAAGAGCTTTTCGCGTTTAACATGGTACAAAAAGAATCAATTAACGCGAAACGCTTTAACGGACACAACATGACCTTCAAAACGCTAGACGATCTTCCAAACGATATTGCCGGAAAACGCGCCCTCGTCCGCGTCGATTTGAATGTGCCCATCGTCGACGGTGCGGTTTCTGATAGAACCCGCCTTCAGCGCATTGCGCCAACAATTGAAGAACTGTCACGCAAAGGCGTCAAAGTTGTTCTTCTTGCCCATTTTGGCCGCCCAAAGGGCAAAGTGGTTGAAGAGATGAGCCTTCGCCCCATCGCGCAAGCGCTGGAAGAAGTGCTGGACCACCGTGTTGATTTTGCCCACAATTGCATTGGCGCAGAAGCTGCCAAAGAAGTTGGCGAAATGACAGGCGGCGATATTGTTCTGTTAGAGAACACACGCTTCCACGATGGCGAAGAAAAAAACGATGCGGCATTTGCCAAAGCATTGGCTGAAAACGGCGATATTTATATCAATGATGCGTTTTCTGCAGCGCACCGCGCCCATGCCTCAACCGAAGGTCTTGCCCATTTGCTACCAGCCTTTGCTGGCCGCACAATGGAAGCCGAGCTTAATGCGCTCAACAAAGCCCTTGGCGATCCAAAGCGTCCGCTTGGTGCCGTTGTTGGCGGCGCAAAGGTTTCAACCAAGATCGATCTTTTAGAAAACCTCGTCGGCAAACTTGATGTGCTCATCATTGGCGGCGGCATGGCCAACACCTTCATCGCTGCCAATGGCGCTGAAATGGGTGCCTCGCTGCAAGAAGCCGATATGCATGACAAAGCCAAAGCGATCATGGCCGCAGCAGAAAAAAGCGGTTGCCGCATCGTGCTGCCCGTTGATGGCCGCGTAACAACAGAGTTCGCGCCCAATGCTCCAACGGAAAGCATCACCTTTGATAGCGAAACAAAACTGCGCGACGACCAAATGTCGCTGGATGCAGGCGACGAAGCGGTCAAAAACGTAATCGCTGAATTCGACAAGCTCAACACGCTCATCTGGAATGGTCCGTTCGGCGTGTTTGAAATGCCGCCTTTCGACACGGCAACAATGGCAACGGCGAAAGCTGCAGCTGCATTAACAAAGTCCGGCCGTTTGATTTCCGTTGCTGGCGGCGGTGATACCGTGTCCGCACTCAATCAGGCTGGCGTTGCAGGCGACTTTACCTACATTTCCACCGCAGGCGGTGCGTTCCTTGAATGGATGGAAGGCAAAGAATTGCCAGGCGTTAAAGCGCTCGGCTAAGCCCCATTCAATTTCACCAATTTTGCGGCCATCATGGATTTGTCATTCATGGTGGCCGTTTCGATTCGGTAATCAGCTGCATCGATGCACAGAATTTCTGTGGACATATCCAAGCCTTCTTAACCTTACTTGAAAAATTCTAAGCACTTAAAACGATTGAATAAAATTTAATCGTTTTAAGTATTTTAAAGCCTGTTTAAATTTTTGAAATCCACTGTTATGGCGTTCCAACAGCTCATTTTGAGCAACACTAATGTTGATGTCACGATAGGGAAAATCGCATGTCTGATAATTTGATGGCTCAAAAAATTGCCAAAAATGATGGTTTTATTGCTGCGCTTGATCAGTCAGGCGGCTCAACGCCCAAAGCGCTCAAGCTTTACGGCATTGAAGAAAACGCCTACCGCGACGAAAACGAAATGTTCGCGCTCATTCACCAAATGCGCAGCCGCATTGTGAAATCTCCTGCCTTTAACGGCGACAAAGTTATCGGCGCGATCCTTTTTGAACGCACAATGGACGGCGATGTCGACGGCAAACCAACAGCCGATTACCTTTGGCAAGATTGTAATGTCGTGCCATTTCTAAAAGTCGACAAAGGCTTGATGGCAGAAGAAAACGGCGTTCAGCTGATGAAGCCGATGGACGATTTAAGCACGCTTCTTAAACGTGCTGCGTCTAAAAATGTTTTCGGCACAAAAATGCGCTCGGTCATTAATGGGGCCAATGAAACAGGCATCGCGGCCAATGTCGCCCAGCAGTTTGAAGTTGGCCGTCAAATCCTTGACCATGGTCTCGTGCCAATCATTGAGCCAGAAGTTACAATCTCAATAGCTGATAAAGCCCAAGCCGAAGAAATCCTGCTAGAGCAAATCGCCAAACAGCTTGATAGCGTGCCGCTTGGCCAACAAGTTATGCTAAAGCTCTCATTGCCAACAAAAGCCAATATTTACCGCCCATTGATCAATGATCCACGCGTCATGCGCGTTGTCGCACTTTCCGGCGGCTATTCACGCAACGAGGCCAACAGCCTCTTGAGCCTCAATGTGGGTATGATCGCCAGCTTCTCACGCGCATTGACAGAAGGTCTGTCCGCCCATCAGCCTGACCCAGATTTTGACGGCGCACTGGCGCAAACAATCGACAGCATTTTTTCAGCTTCTAAAGCTGCATAAGTGTAACTGACAAAACTGAGACAAAAGGCCCGTAGCATTGCTGCGGGCTTTTTGCTTTATGGGCAAGTAACCAAAACAACGCGCCGGAACTCCCATGTCGAACACCAGATCATCACTTCTTAGCTGGCTCATGTTTCCGGTCTATGCTTGGCAAGGCATTCAATTGCGCAGACGCATCGAGCGCTTACTGCCGGCTTTTCTGCCCCATAGCGGTCAATTGGGCGACGGTGATCCAGCGTTCAAAATCCTCACCCTTGGCGACAGCACCGTTGCCAGTGTCGGCATGGAAGAGCTGGAACACACCCTCACCTTTAACATTGCAAAAGCGGTTCACGACAAAACTGGCAAAAGCGTTGCTTGGCGCTCGGCTGGCGGCAATTCTGCAACCGCAGATCTGGTGCGCGATTATATTTTGCCGCATATTGAAGAACGTGATTTCACCCATGTGATTATCGCCGTTGGCACCAACGATATGAAGAATTTCCACGCCATACCGACTTTCAAGAAAAGCTTTGGCACATTGCTTTATGCCATACGCACGCGCTTTCCGCAGGCGCAAATCATCTGGACGCCCGTTGCCGATATGACGAAGTTTCCCTCGCTTCCAAGCGGCCTTGCAAAAGTGCTGAGCTACCGCGCAGCGCTGATTAACGCCAAGGGCAAACAATTATGCGAAGAGCGCGGCGCACTCTATTCCGAGCCCATCCCGATTGAAGATGTAAGCGGCTTTGCCCGTGATGGCTTTCATGCTGGCCCCGATGGTTATCGCATCTGGGGCGAGCATTTAAGCCGCTACATTGTAAAAGATTAACCAGCCGCAACGCGTGTCAACGCGCCATCAACCGCATGAATAATCTCGTCAATATCTGACTTGGTGGCAATCAGCGCCGGTGAGAAACACAGCGTATTGTTAAAGCCTTTGAGCGAACGGTTCGTCGCGCCAATGATAACCGCATTTTCCTTCATGCAATCAGCAACAACGGCCTGCGCCACGCTTTCCGGCACGGGTTCTTTGGTGTCGCGGTCGCTCACAAGTTCGGCGCCAACAAACAGCCCCTTGCCGCGCACATCACCGATCAGCACATGCTTGGCTTTCAGCTCTTCGAGCCTTTCCAGCATATATTCGCCCATCTTGGTGGTGTTTTCCAAAAGGTTCTCGTCTTCCAGAATACGCATATTTTCAATCGCCGCCGCAGGGCCAGCCGTACAGCCGCCAAAGGTGGAAATATCGCGGAAATAGTTCAGCGGGTCAGCAGCATCAGACTTAAACTCGTTAAACACTTCTTCGGTTGTCACGGTACAAGAAATCGCCGCATAGCCAGAAGCAACGCCCTTCGCCATCGTCACAATGTCAGGCTTCACACCATAGTGCTGATAGCCAAACCATGTGCCCGTGCGACCCATACCGCAAACCACTTCGTCAATGATCAGCAGCACATCATATTTCTTGCAGATTTCCTGCACACGGTCCCAATAGCCTTGCGGTGGCACAATCACGCCGCCGCCCGCTGTCACCGGCTCAAGAATAAGCCCGCCCACAGTGTCCGCGCCTTCACGCAAGATCACTTCTTCAATCGCATTGGCGGCGCGAATGCCATAATCGTCCACATCGCCCCACTGCGAGCGATATTCAAGACAATGCGGCACAGACACAAAACCTGGCGTGTAAGGGCCGTAAAGATCGCGGCGCTCGTCCTGCCCGCCCGATGATAGGGCGGTAATGGTCGTGCCATGATAATCGCGTTCGCGATAAAGAATCTTATGCTTTTTGCCGCCATATTTTTGATGCGCGATTTGGCGCACAAATTTATAGGCTTTCTCATTGGCTTCAGAACCAGAGTTTGAATAATAAACGCGGCTCATGCCCGGCATTTTGGCAATCAGCATTTCAGCAAAATTTGCCCCCGGAATAGAGCCGGTTGTGCCGCCAAAGAAATTCATTTTAACAAGCTGGTCGCGCACTGCATCGGCAATGGTTTCGCGGCCATAGCCCACATTCACAGTCCACACGCCGCCCGATACAGCATCAAGGTGCTCGCGCCCCGCTTGGTTCCACACCCGCAGGCCCTTGCCCTCAATAATCATCAGCGGGTCAACGGTTTCAAATCTCTTGTGCTGGCTAAGGTGATGCCAGATATGGGCTTTGTCCGCCTCAACGACAGATGTGTAATCGTTGATATTAGTTGGCTTATTCATTGTGATCTCCCGATTACGCGGCCCTGCGCTCGCGACTTAAATTGATACTGAAGCATCACGTTAAAACAAGCAAAAGGTTTAGGTCCAGATATTTTATGAATAGGGGCCAGATTGTTTTTTCTCGAACTGCTTTGGTCATTTTGAATGGGCCAGTATTCGAAATTCAGCTTTTTGGTAGTTAAAAGGGCTAAAATGAGTAGCATCACGGAATGGGTCCTAGGCTCAAGGTCTAGGATGACGGAGGGTGGGCCACCTTCCCTTCTCCCGCGAGCGGGAGAAGGTGGATACGAGTGATAACGAGTAGACGGATGAGGGGCCGCATCCAATTCCCCTCACCCAGTTGCGGCTAACGCGCAAATGCGCGAAGCCTCACATCCCTCTCCCGCCAGCGGGAGATGAAAAGGTGCACCAACTTATCCACCCCCACACGCCCGCCCCCATAATACGTCCCAAACAATGGGGGCGGTATGAACTGGCAGGCGGCAATCAATCTTAATCGTGATGCTTTGCTGCGTGTGCTGGCCGCACTCATTGCGTTGGCCACGCCGCACCTATCGCGTCAAAGCCGCAGTGCAATTTTGCGCGTGCTGCGTCCGGCAGAAAGCGCGGCGCGGCGGCTCATCGTCATTGCGGCACGGTTTTGCAACGCCAAGGTCAAAGCCAGTACGCGCACCCTGCCCAATTTTGCAAAATTTCAGCCAAGTGCCGCGCAACACACGCCGCGCTTCAAACTTTTTGATCCCCGCAAGCGGTTTGCTGCGCCCCATCCGCAAGCGTTCAAACTGCCGAACAAATCACTGCCGCGCATCAGCGTTATCGGCGTGTCCACTCCGGCTTTTGCACCGCGACCACAAAATCGCCCGCTTAACGCAGCTGCCCTCACCGCACGGCTCAAAGCACTGCAAGATGCGCTCAGTGATTTACCCAAACAGGCAAAGCGTTTAGCGCAGCAACTCGATAAACGAAAAACGGCCCCCGCTGGCCCAAGGCGCGTGCCGCCGCTGCGTCCAGGATTGCCGCCCAGCACCCACGCAAACCCCGCTCATGAAGTCGATAATATTTTAAAAGAATGTCACGCACTGGCGCTTCAGTTACCGGCAGCGCCGCCATAAATGTTGGATACTTTTCCGCAAACGCAACCTACTCTTATCGGGCGGGAACGCACACGCATGTCTATAATGTGAGGTAAAATCCACCTTAATATAAACATTGCCGCCGCCCTTCCATCCACCGCCACATTCCCTTAGTTTCACAGCCAGTAATAAAGGAAATTAAAATGGCACTTGATGGTAAAATCGCAATCGTAACCGGCGGGGCGCAAGGCATCGGCTATGCCATTACAAAGCGCCTGCTTTTAGATGGCGCAAAGGTCGCCATTGCCGATATCGACAAACAGGCAGGCCGCAAAGCCGTCGATGAATTGTCCGCGCTCGGGCCTGTGCATTTCATCCACACCGATGTTGGCAATCGGCTTGATGTGCATAATTTGATCGCCGCGGTTGTCGAGCAATTCGGCGACATTGATATTTTGGTCAATAATGCGGGCGTTGTTCACGGCGAGGATTTTCTGACAGTTTCCGAAGACGATTTCGACCGCGTCATGCGCGTGAATATCAAGGGCGGATTTTTGTGCGGCCAAGGCGTTGCAAAATTCATGGTCGACAAAGTGAAAAATGGTGGTCCCGCTGGCGCAATCGTCAACATGTCATCGATCAATGGACACTTCGCGCTGGCCGATCAGGTGCCTTATTCAATCTCCAAAGGCGCGGTCAATCAGCTAACAAAAGTCATGGCGCTTTCGCTTGCACCCCATGGCATCAGGGTAAACGCCGTTGGGCCAGGTTCAATCATGACCAAGATGCTTTCATCGGTAAACAATGATCCAGAAGCGCGCGGCCGCATCTTATCGCGCACGCCTTTGGGCCGTATCGGCAAAGCGTCAGAAGTCGCTTCTGTGGTCGCATTTTTAGCCTCAAACGAGGCATCCTATATGACCGGCGAAATTGTGCATGTGGACGGCGGACGCATGGCGCTCAACTATACCGTGCCAATTCCCGATGATGATGCCGCCGCAGATGACGACGAAGATTAAAAATATTTCCCAACCCTCCTGACATGATGTTGTCAGGAGCCCTGTGCCAATGTGCGTTCATCATCAACCAAAAAGGAAATGAACATGAGCGCCCCAACTGACACAAAGAGTAAATCTGGCGAAGCTTGCTGGTTTGAAATCCCATCCACGGATTTAGACCGCAGCCAGAAATTTTATGAAGCTGTTCTCGGCATTAAAATGCTCAAGACAGAGAAAAGCGACGATCAACCAAACGATGTTGTTTGGTTCAAAAGCTTTGATTCAGAAGGCGTATTTGGTCATATTTACCCAGGAAAACCTGCCAAAGAAGGCGAAGGCAACACAATCCATTTAACCAGCGTAGACACATTGGAAGATGCAATGCCGCGCGTTGAAAAAGCTGGCGGCAAAGTCGTCTCACCCATCATCCCAATTCCGGCAGGCCGGTTCGTGTACATCACAGATCCAGACGGTAATTCTATCGGCCTGTTCAATTTGAATTAAGGGAGTACTGACATGCGCCGCGCAGATCGCCTATTTCAAATCGTACAGCACCTGCGCGGTGGCAGGCTTGTCACTGCTGCCAAACTAGCGAACCGATTGGAAGTTTCCGAACGCACAATCTACCGCGATATTGCCGACCTGCAATCAACTGGCGTGCCAATCGATGGCGAGGCAGGCGTTGGCTATATTATGCGCGAAGGTTTTGACCTGCCGCCGCTAATGTTTACGCGCGATGAAGTCGTGGCGCTTGTCGCGGGCGCACGCATGACCAGAGCTTGGGGCGGCGCGGCGATGGCGCGTGCAGCAGAAGAAGCCCTCATTAAAATTGAATCTGTGCTGCCAATAGACCGCCGCAACAATTTGAACGCCGTCGAAATTCATGCGCCGACACACCGTATGAAGCAAAATGATCGCGAGATGATTGACGCGCTGGAAAGAGCCGCCGACAAGCGGCAACGCATCCAAATTATTTATACTGATGCAAATAATCAGGAGACAACCCGTCCCGTGCGCCCTCTTGGGCTTTGGTTTTGGGGTGGCGGCTGGACATTTGTTGGTTGGTGCGAATTGCGCGAGGATTTTCGTATGTTTCGCATCGACAGAATTTCAAAGTTTATCGACACCGGAAGCATATTCAAAGTAGAGCGCGGCAAAACGCTGCGCGACTTTTATAGCAAGATGGAAGCATGCGGCGATATTCCGCCAGATCAAGGAAAGCTTTAGACAACAAAAAAGCCGGGCGTTTATCCACCCGGCTTTTAAATATTCTATACTGACAATTTAGTCTTCTGATGAATCGTCGTCGCTGGATTTTAGCGCGTTCAGTTTTGCAAAAACTGTATCGACATCAATCTCATCTTCTTCTGGCTTCGCAGGTTTGTAGTTGCGAGATTCATCCTCAAGCGCCATGCCTTCGGTTTGTGACGCAGGCAACAATGCATCACCAGCAACTTCAACATCGAGTTCCGCTGGACGGTTTTTAGCAGCTTTGTTGACTTCAAAATCAAGATCGATCTGCGATGAAAGACCAAGAGCAACCGGATCAATCGGCTGAAGGTTTGATGAGTTCCAATGCGTGCGCTCACGAATTTGCTGGATCGTATTCTTGGTTGTACCAACAAGACGAGAAATCTGTGAGTCTTTCAATTCTGGGTGGTTACGAACCAGCCACAAAATTGCATTTGGACGGTCCTGACGTTTTGAAACCGGCGTATAACGCGGGCCTTTTTTCTTGAGCACAGGAACGCGCACTTTCGATTCCTGCATTTTCAAAACGTGGTCAGGATTTTCTTCTGCCCGAGCAATCTCATCACGCGTCAACTGGCCGGTATTGATAGGATCAAGACCTTTAATGCCCTGCGCTGATTCGCCATCGGCAATCGCTTTGACTTCAAGCGGGTGCAACGTACAGAACGTCGCAATCTGATTGAACGTCAGTGCAGTGTTATCGACCAACCATACGGCTGTCGCTTTTGGCATTAGCAAAGTTGCCATGAGATATACCTTTCCTGTTCGTCCGCGCCGGTGCCGCGGGCGTGGTTCAAACCACTAATGTCCGGAATATGCCTTCCGCATATCAAAACCGCGCGCCAAGCGCAACCAATTTACGCATTTGTGGACCGTCATCAAACTGTCATTGGAGTGTCATGCAACATTCACCGATATGCGGCAGAGCCTTGGCAACAATGAGGGCTAGGAGATAAACATGCCAAAACTAGGAAAATTATTAAGCAGCGTTGCCATTATTGCGGTCGCAAGCGCCGCCGCAACAACTGTTAATGCTGAAGAAACGAGCGCAAAAGTTTTTAACCGCATCGCTTCATTTCCGGTAAACACGAATATTCCTGAGAATATGGAACAGACGTCTGAAAGCTCTGCCGAGATTATCGATGTGAGCGAAGACGGCATGATGCTTGTTTATTCCGATAGTCCTCTAGGCGGCATTGGCATGGTTGATATTGCCGACCCTAAAGCGCCAAAGCCAGCAGGTTTTATTGCCACCGATGGCGAGCCAACATCTGTTGCTGTTCAAGGCGGCAACGCACTTGTCGCGGTCAATACATCTGAGAGCTTCACGCAGCCAAGCGGCAAATTATTAAGCATCAATCTTGCCGATCAATCGATCGCGCAAAGCTGCGATCTTGGCGGACAGCCAGATTCAGTTGCCATATCGCCAGATGGTTCTTTGATCGCCGTTGCGATTGAAAACGAGCGCGACGAAGATTTGAACGATGGCGTTATTCCGCAAATGCCAGCGGGTTTCGTTTTGACGTATAAATTGAACAATGGCGCGGTCGATTGCGACAGCAAAGTCATGGCCGATATGACCGGTTTGGCAGAAATTGCACCGACCGATCCTGAACCAGAATTTGTAACCATCAATGACGCCAATGAAGTGGCAGTCACATTGCAGGAGAATAACCATGTGGTGGTATTCAATGGATCTACCGGCGACATCATTTCCCACTTTTCAGCGGGCACTGTCGACCTTGAAAACGTGGACACAAACGAAGAAGGCGCGCTGACTTTCGACGGCACATTAAAAGATGTTCCCCGTGAGCCAGATGCAATGAAATGGCTTGATAATAATCGCCTCGTTATGGCCAATGAAGGCGACTATAAAGGCGGCTCGCGCGGCTTCACAATCATGAGCAAAACGGGCGAAATTCTTTTCGACAGCGGCCTTTCGTTCGAATATGAAGTTGCGATGGCTGGCCATTATCCTGAAAAACGCTCAGGCAATAAGGGTGCAGAACCAGAAGGTTTGGAAGTCGGAACATTTGACGGCCAGCAATATATTTTCATTCTGTCTGAACGCGGATCAATTGTCGGCGCATACAAAGATATGGGCGAAGGCAAAGATCCTGAATTGGCGCAGCTTTTGCCAACGGCGCTTGCACCAGAAGGCGCTGTCGCGATCAAAGGTCGCAATCTTTTGGCCATCGCCAATGAAGCAGATTTAATCGAAGATGGCGGCGTGCGCAGCCATGTCACACTGTATGAATATGCTAAAGGCGAAGCATCCTATCCGATGATTGTGTCGGGCATGGATGATGCAGGCAGACCAATCGGTTGGGGCGCTCTATCAGGCCTAACCGCTGACCTTGAAAAACCTGGCATTTTATACGCAGTCAATGACAGCTTCTATGCGATGCAGCCGACAATTTTCACAATTGATGCCAATCAGAAACCGGCAAAAATTACCAAAGCAACGCGTGTCACGCGCGGTGGTGCAAATGCTCAATTGCTTGATTTAGAAGGCATCACAACAGACGGTGAAGGCGGTTTCTGGCTCGCATCAGAAGGACGCACTGACCGTATGATCCCGCACGGTCTTTACCATGTAAACGCTGATGGCGAGATTAAAGAACAAGTTGCGTTCCCGCCTGAATTGCTGGCTGTGGAAAAGCGTTTTGGCGCAGAAGGCGTGACCAAAATTGGCGACACATTATGGGTGGCTATCCAGCGCGAATGGCAGGACGACAAAGCCGGTTTTGTTAAGTTGGCAGCCTATAACACTGCCGATAAAACATGGGGCGCTGTCAGCTATCCGCTGGATGAAAAAGGCGCTGGCTGGGTTGGCCTTTCTGAGATCACAGCATTTGGCGATCGCGTTTATATCGTCGAGCGTGACAACCAAATCGGCGAAGCTGCTAAACTCAAGAAGCTCTACAGCGTTTCTATTGATCAGCTAAAACCAGCCAAACTTGGCGAAGAACTTCCTGTTATGGAAAAGACATTGGTACGTGACTTCCTGCCCGATCTTAAATCAACAGGCGGTTATGTCGTCGACAAGATTGAAGGTTTTGCAATCGACAAAAATGGCAACGCATTTGCAGTGACCGACAATGACGGCATCGATGATTCCAATGGCGAAACATTGTTCCTTAATTTAGGCCCACTGGAAGTTTCCACAAACTGATTACACCATACCAACTTAAAGGCGGGGCTTATGCTCCGCCTTTTATGATAGGTCTATGTAACGTCCAAAACGATTTTACCGATATGCGATCCTTCTTCCATTCGGTCATGGGCGCGCCACGCTTCTGCCAGCGGGAAAATCATATCCATCACGGGTGCAATCTGGCCGTTTTCAATCAAAGGCCACACATGTTCTTCAAGTTGCTTGGCAAGCAAGGCTTTAACCTCAAGCGGACGAGCACGCAAAGTTGAACCCGTATGGGTCAATCTCTTCATCATCAGTTTTGAGAAGTCGGCTTCTGTTTTAGCACCGCTTAAAAATGCGATTTGAACAATGCGGCCATCCATAGCAGCACAAGAATAGTTGCGGTTGATGTAGCCGCCGCCAACCATGTCCAAAATAACATCGGCACCGCGTCCGTCCGTTACCTGTTTGACGACAGACACAAAATCTTCGTCGCGGTATACAATAACATGATCAGCACCAAGTTTTTTGCATGCTTCTGCTTTTTCAACCGAGCCAACAGTCGTGATGACGATCGCGCCAATCGCTTTGGCCAGTTGGATAGCGGTCGTGCCGATGCCAGAAGTTCCACCATGCACAAGAAAGACCTCACCTTTGCGCAAACCGCCACGCTCAAAAACATTGTGCCAAACGGTAAAGAAGGTTTCAGGCAGAGCAGCGGCCTGCGTCATTGTTAAACCCGCAGGCACAGGCAAAACGCTCCCCTCATCCACGCTGACATATTGAGCATAGCCGCCACCGGCAGTGAGCGCGCAAACCGAATCACCCACACGAAAGCGCGTCACATCATCGCCGACCGCTTCAACAATACCTGCGACCTCTAGGCCCGGAAGATCTGATGCGCCCTTTGGCGGCGGATAAACCCCCATTCGTTGCAACACATCGGGACGGTTCACGCCAGCGGCCCTCACCGCAATCAATATTTCATGGGATGAAGGCTGCGGTTTATCGCGTTTGCAAACACTCAGCGCTTTTGGACCACCCGGCTCAGTGATTTCTACTGCCGTCATCTTTTTTGAATTGGTCATCGCATCTTCCTTTTAGTCACATGCTTATTCGCTTGGCACCGCATTGTGGCGAGTTTAATCTTACGACAGTTTTTATAAGTGAGGATAACATCATGTTTGACGACGAAAACGAACCTAAGAGAAAAAAGCCTTATCAGCTGGGCCAAAAGATTGATGAACTTTCCGTCGGCGATTTGAAAGAACTCATCGGCGATCTAAAAGCAGAAATTACGCGTCTTGAAAATGAAGCAGATGCAAAAAATAAAAGTTTGGGTGCAGCAGAGGCTCTGTTCAAAAGCTGAACGGGCCTAAATAAAAATGATTGCCTGCGCTAACGCCATATTAACCCTTATAAGATATTAACCATTTTGTTCGGATTTATTCGAACTCAATCAAGGCTTTGGCTTTGTTTGACGCCTCCCCTGTATATCTTCAAGAGCCGCTTTTGCGGCTCTCTTTTTTTGCGCTGTTTATTCCTGTTAAAATACAGACATTAAAACGCAAATCCCCTTAAAGCAGCCATTTTCACGCTGAACAGTGCTTATCAGGCATGCGGCCGTTAACCTTGCATTAAGTATGTTGTTGCGCGATCCTGTGGGAATATGGAATGTGGTCGTGCAACACGCGCAGCGAAGCGCTATTGAGCAACTGCAAGTATTCTAAGGGTAGGTAATGAACAACAACGCAGACCATAAGAACACCATCCAATTTTCGAGCCGCAAGGCTGCGTCACCTGCCTTCACAAAGCTTTACTCTGAGGGAATGGCGCTTGTTGAAGAAACTGCCGCCTATTTGGAAACTGAAGGCCGTGAAGAGGCCAAAAAACTTAGCCGCGTTGCCGCAACGCTTTATGCTGCAGAATCAATGCGGTTGACGACGCGCCTGATGCAACTTGCCTCATGGCTGTTATTGCAACGCGCGCTAAATTCAGGCGAAATGTCTGAAGACCAAGTCAGATCCGAGAAGGATAAAATTCGTCTCGACACAAATTCAAGCAATAAAGACGTGACCGCTTGGAATGAACTACCGGAAAAGTTTACTGATTTGGTGCGCCGTTCGCTGAGGCTCCAAGCGCGCGTGCGCACAATGGACGACGGCAAGGATGTGTCCGAATATCCAAGCTACAGCCAAGACAATCCGGTTCTTAATCAGGTGAACCTGCTTAAAACAGCATTCGGGTCTAACTAGACCCGCATTTCGCTTAAAAGCGCGACTATTTAATCGACATCATTAGAACAAACAAAAACCCCGCTGATTGCTCAACGGGGTTTTAATGTCTTTAAAGCTGTAAAAGCTTAGAGGCCAAGACCATCGAAACGCTTCTTGAACTTAGAAACGCGGCCACCACGGTCCAGCATAGACTGGTTACCACCGGTCCAAGCCGGGTGTGATGATGGATCAATATCAAGGTTCATAGTATCGCCTTCAGAACCCCACGTTGAATAAGTCGTGTATTCTGAACCGTCAGTCATGACCACTTTGATCATGTGGTAGTCAGGATGGATATCTGCTTTCATGTCGAAAACTCCAATATTTAATAGTGCTATTGCGGACATTTCGTCGCGCACCCACCAAAGTTTCAAAGGAAAAGCCGCGAACTCAACGCCCACGGCTTTGAAAATTGTTGAGGTGCCTATACATCAGGGATAATTCTGACACAAGACTGTTGGCAGCGATTCATAACAATGAATTTAAATTGTCTATAGAGCAAACAAGCGAGTGACTATGAGTAACGATGTTAAACGCGGCCAACGTGCCAAATCGAAATCTGTTCGCCCTCTTGCTGCTCTACTGCCATATCTGACCCGCTACAAAAAATTGGTCGCTGGTGCGATTATTTCATTGTTCATGGCAGCCATTACCACATTGGCATTGCCGACAGCTGTGCGCCGCGTGATTGATCACGGTTTTAGCGGTGAAGACGCAGCCCTCGTCAACAGCTATTTTACGATGCTGCTTGCCATTGCAATGGTTTTGGCTGCCGCAAGCGCATGTCGCTATTTCTTTGTGATCACGCTTGGCGAGCGCGTTGTTTCTGATGTGCGCCGCGATGTCTTTCAAAATGTGATGACGCTTTCATCCACTTTTTATGACACAGCCCAGTCTGGCGAAATTGTCTCGCGCCTGACCGCGGACACCACACAGATCAAATCCGCCGTTGGTGCAACAGCATCGCTTGCCCTGCGCAATACTATTTTGGGCGTTGGCGCATTGATTATGATGGTTATCACAAGCCCGTCACTGGCCGGTATTGTCGTTGGTGTTATTCCTCTTATCGTGCTGCCGCTTATCGCCTTTGGACGGCGTGTGCGCACCAAGAGCCGAACAGCACAGGACACTTTGGCAAACGCTTCGGCCTATGCATCCGAAGCAATTGGCGCTGTGCGTAGCTTTCAGGCATTTACCAATGAAACCGCGGCCTCAAATCAATATTCAGATGCCGTCGATACAGCTTTTAGAGCCGCACGTTCTGCTATTGGTGCACGGTCCATCCTCACTGCTTTTGCCATTTTCATGGTCTTCTCATCCGTGGTTGCTGTTTTGTGGATTGGTGCAAACCGCGTGCTTTCTGATGAAATGACACCCGGAACCCTTGGCCAGTTTTTGCTTTATGCCATTTTTGCAGCAGGCGCATTGGGCGCATTGTCTGAAATATGGGGCGAAATGCAATTGGCTGCCGGTGCCGCAGAGCGCTTGAGCGAATTGCTAGTTGAACAAAGCGACATCAAAAGCCCAGAAAATCCATTGCCCTTGCCGCAACCTGCGCTTGGCACTGTCGGCTTTGAAAATGTAACCTTTGCCTACCCAACGCGGCCGCAAGATAGAGCACTAAAAGGCCTTTCATTTGACATTAAATCCGGCGAAAGCGTTGCGATTGTTGGTGCGTCGGGCGCAGGTAAAAGCACGCTTTTCGGCCTTTTGATGCGTCAATATGATCCGCAAACAGGCACTGTTAAAATTGATGGCCTTGATGTGCGTGACCTCGATCTAAAACAAGCCCGCGAACACATGGCAATTGTGCCGCAAGATGTGACAATTCTATCAGGAACGGTGGCGGAAAATATCGCCTTTGGTAAACCGAATGCCACAGCAGAAGAAATCAAAGCAGCTGCCATCGCAGCGCAGGCCCAAGGCTTCATTGAAGCCCTGCCTGAGGGATATGACACGCAAGTTGGTGAACGCGGTGTAACGCTCTCTGGCGGCCAAAGACAGCGCCTTGCCATTGCACGCGCTATCCTGCGCGATGCGCCGATTCTCCTGCTGGATGAAGCAACATCAGCGCTGGACGCTGAAAATGAAACGCTTGTTCAAAAGGCATTAGAAAAACTGATGGAAGGACGGACAACTTTGGTTATCGCCCACCGTTTGGCAACAATTCTAAAGGCAGACCGAATTCTTGTCATGGATGATGGGCAAATTGTTGAAACAGGCAATCACGAAACGCTGTCCGCCAAGGAAAATGGGGTTTATGCGCGGCTAGCACAATTGCAGTTTAACGCTGGCAAAGCTGCATGATGAAAAACCGGAGTACTGATATATAATATCGGCATTGACCGGTTGATCGGTTACGGCCTCAAACGTTCAAATAGAATATTGCCTTGTCGCGAACTCATCGCTCGGTGAGTTTTAGCTCAATGCGGCGGTTACGGCTGCGAACGCTATCCGTATCACCCTCAACAAGCGGCTGAAACTCGCCAAACCCAGCCGCCACCAAACGGCGCGGTGTCACGCCTTGCGTAATCAAGAATTTGACCACAGATGTCGCACGCGCCGATGAAAGCTCCCAGTTATCGCGGTAGCGTCCATTGCCCGATAAAGGCACATCATCGGTGTGACCATCAACACGCAGAACCCAATTAATCTCTTCGGGAATTTCGGCCTCTAGCTGCTTGATAGCATCGGCCAGCTTTGCCATTTCTGTGCGGCCTGCATCATTGATTTCAGAGCCGCCTGAAGAGAAAAGCACTTCGGATTGGAAAACAAAACGGTCGCCAACAATGCGAATATTTTCGCGGTCTGACAAAATTTCGCGCAGTCGTCCAAAAAAGTCCGAGCGATAACGGTTAAGCTCCTGCACCCGCTGGGCCAGAGCAACGTTCAAGCGCTTGCCAAGATCGGCAATTTTAGCGTTCGCGGCATCATCACGTTTCTCAGAAATATCAAGCGCACTTTCCAGCGCAGAAATCTGTTTGCGCAAGGCAGAAATTTGCTGATTGAGAAGCTCAACCTGACTAAGCGCACGCTGGCTAATTTGTTTCTCGTCATCCAGCTCTTCTGATAGCAACCCGGCGCGTTCATTGGCTTCTTGCGCTGCACCTGCACCGCCAGCCAATAATTGCTGTAGGCGCGAGCGCTCTGCTTCATTGGTTTGCAAAGAACTTTGAAGGCTGAGCAATTGATCTTCAATATCCTGACGATCAGATCGCTCAAGCGCTAATAAGCTGGTCAATTCATTGATTTGGGCGTTAAGCCGGTTCAGAACAGCGTCTTTTCCGGTAATTTCTTGGCTGAGTAAAAATTGCGCCAGCACAAAAACAGACAGAAGAAACATGATCGCAAGCAGCAATGTGGATAAAGCATCCACAAAGCCTGGCCAATAATCGACCTGAGAGTTACCGCGTCTTCTGCGTGCCAAAGCCATCTATTTGTCCTTTGACAGCTTCTGAATTGCTTGAGATAATTCAGTCAGTGTTTCACGAATTGCTTTTTGCTCTTTGGCTTGCGCATCGGCCCAATCACGCATCATCTGCTGTTCACTGCGCATCGACTTAACCAGCCCCTGTATGCCCTCTGCAAGCGAACCAAGTGCTGCATTCTGGCGTTGGTTACCGCCGCCGCTTTCACTTTGCATTGCAGTCAAACGTTCAGTAATCGCTTTCAAGTTTGAAGTATCGCCGCCTGCAACAGCAAGGGCTGCACCTGAATCGGGGTCCGTGACCGAAGAAAGCCAGTTTTCAAGCTCTATGTAGAAACGGTTTTGTGCGCGCCCCGCTTGCAGATCAAGAAAACCAAGAACCAATGAGCCAGATAGACCAAACAAGGATGAAGAAAACGCTGTGCCCATGCCCTCTAAAGGCGAAGCAAGACCAGCTTTCAGCGCATCCAAAATATCATTGGCATCGCCAGAGCTAGGATCAAGCGACTGAATGGTTGCACCAATCGAACCAATCGTCTGCAACAAGCCCCAAAACGTGCCCAGAAGGCCGAGGAACACGAGCAAGCCAATGAGGTAGCGTGAGGTATCGCGGCTTTCATCAAGGCGCGTACCGATGGAATCCAGAATGGAGCGCATCGAAACTGTGCTGATGGACACAGATTGCTGGCGGCTTAGCAACGAACGCATGGGCGCTAAGAGCACAGGTTCTTTGCGTGCTGCATTCACCGTATCGCCAGATTTGAAAGAATTGACCCAGCCAACCTCACGGAAAAGCCTGACAACTTGAAGAAATGCGAGAACCACACCAACGAAAAGAACGCCAAGAATAAGGCCGTTCAAGCCGGGATTGGTAACAAAGGCTGTCGATATTTGGCGATATAATATGGCAGCTAAAAAGCCAACAATAACGAGAAATATCACCATCGACAGCAGGAATACCTGCGGATTTGAAAGCCTATACGGATCGAATTTACGGCGCGTATCTATCGCCGCCTGATCGTCAGGACCATTGATCGCCATCGATCATCGTCTCCCACTCTTAGAGGTGCCGAAGCACCTGCACCAAATTCACAAACCAACCATAGTAGAAACTATGGCTAAATTGAAAGCGTCAATGGCAAGAGAAGGCGATAATTACTATTTTGCTGTTTTGAGCGGTTTGCGAACAGTTTCACCAAGCTGCTTGTGAATATATTCATTGCCTGCAAGAATATTGCCTGCATCCAGCATCGTTTGCCCGCCATTGACGTCAGAGACGAAACCACCGGCTTCACGCACCAGAATAATACCTGCAGCAACATCCCAAGCACTTAAATGGTTTTCCCAATAGCCATCATAACGGCCAGCGGCAACATAAGCCAAATCAAGTGAAGCTGCGCCGCCGCGCCGCACGCCAACACAATTGTTCATAACATTGCGTAGCTCAATCAAGAATTTTCCGTGATCGCCGCGTCCAAGATGCGGCAAGCCACAAGCAACAACGCAATCTGTTAGTTCACGTCGTGCGGCAACGCGAAGACGGCGGTCATTCAAAAATGCCCCGCCCCCACGTTCAGCGGTATACATTTCGTCAGTAACTGGATTGTAGATAAGGCCAGCTGTAATAACCCCGTGCCGCTCTAGCGCAATGGAAATGGCAAAATGCGGAATACCATGCAAAAAGTTAGTGGTGCCATCAAGCGGGTCAATGATCCAGCGGCTTTGAGGATCGGTGCCTTCTTTAACACCGCCCTCTTCCATAAGAAAACCAAATGCAGGACGAGCTTTTTCTAATTCTTCAAAAAGAATTTTCTCAGCGCGTGTATCCGCCTGACTAACAAAATCGCCCGGTCCCTTCACGGACACTTGCAAATTTTGCACTTCGCCGAAGTCGCGTGATAGTCCGCGGCCAGCTTTCACAGCGGCCTGGACCATTACATTCATCAGGGCAGAACGAGCCATTTTATATTCCTAAAACGTTTTTAAGTAAGTGGACACCGAGTAACCGGCATAAAGATATCAGCAGGCAAGCTTAACTTTCAGCACGCTTTACATAAGTAACATCCGTCGTATCCACGATAATTCTTTCGCCAGCAGTGATAAATGGCGGCACCATAACACGCACACCATTTTCCAACACTGCAGGCTTATATGATGAAGACACTGTCTGGCCTTTAACAACAGGATCAGCTTCGGTGATTTCAAGCGTCACTTGGCCCGGCAATTGAATACCAATTGGCTTTTCTTCGTGGCTTTCAACCGTAACAATCATGCCGTCTTGCAAAAATGCTGCGCGGTCACCAACGAAATCACGTTGAAGTTCAAGCTGCTCATAGGTTTCAGAATCCATGAAAACCAATGCGCCGTCTTGTTCATAAAGAAACTGGTAGTCCTGTTGCTCAAGGCGAACTTTTTCAACTGTTTCACTAGAGCGGAAACGTTCATTGAGTTTTGAGCCATCAATCAGGTTTTTCAATTCAACCTGATTGAACGCGCCGCCCTTGCCCGGTTTCACCGCATTGGTTTTAACCGCGACCCACAGGCTTTTATTGTGCTCAATAACATTGCCCGGCTTAATTTCGTTGCCGTTAATCTTCATAGCTCATCTCGTTTATGATTAGCAGAGTGACGCTGCGCACTCTTACGTTAAATTGGTCAATGGTGCTTCAGCACATCATTTTGCGGTTCATGACCATAAAAGCCGCAAATATGCAAGATGGGCACGCATTTTTGAGTTGCCTGAATTTATCGCAAACGGTTCGCCCGTTCGATAGAAGCCTGCTGAACCTCGCCCGATATGCCTTCCCAAAAATCATCCAACACTCGGTCGCGCATGCCAGCGCGGCGCGCAAGAACATACCATGCTGCTGCTTCTTTTGAATCAGCCTCAACACCAATGCCGGCCCAATATAGTTTCGCCAACGCAACCTGCGCGGCGACATTTCCGGTCACAGCAGCACGTTTTATCCAGCCAAAACCAGCTTTTAAGTCCCGTTCACCGCCAACCCCGCTGAGCAGCATGTTACCCAGTTCTAATTGTGCAGAATCGAAATTGTGAACGGCTGCGCGTGCCAACCATTTGCGTGCTTCGGTAAGATCGACCTGCACATCACCCGTTCCAGCGGTGTAATATTGAGCAACCGCATATTGTGCATCGGGCACATTGCGCTCTGCAGCACGGCGATAATATTTAAACGCATCAACCTGCCCCTTAAAGCCAGGGCTGTGCGCAATAATAAGCTGGGCATAATTGAATTGCGCCATCGCATTGCCAGCATCAGCCGCAGCTTTCATCAAGCGCACCGCTTCTTCGCGCGGTACTGAATCTGCATCGCCGCGTTCCAACAATAAAAGAGCATATTGAAATTGCGCTTCGGGCACACCTTGAGCCGCCGCTTTTTCATACCACTCTCCAGCCAATTCTGGATCACGCGGAATACCAAGGCCGCGCGAATAAATCTCCGCAAGAAGTGTCTGTGCGGCAGCATCGCCTTTTTCAGCGCGCGGAAGCGCAAGATTGCGCGCTGTTATATAATATCCGCGCTGAAAAGCGCCGTAGGCTTCATCCGCAGGTTTTTCACCAAACCGCGATAACGCCGGTTCATTGCCCTTAGGATTCTCAACGCCCACAGGTGCAGGTTCAAAAGGGTTTTCGGCAGCAAAAGATGGCTGCGCGACAAGGCACAAAGCCACAAGATACAAACGAACCTTTGGAACCAATTTGATCATTAATCCTCACCGTCAGCAAAAACAAATGTCTGTAAAACTTCATTCGCTTGCGCACATGCAGCCTTGGCATCAATGCCATCGCCAAGAATGGCTGACGAAAGCGCAACGAAATCCGCACCTGTTTGCGCAGCCATTTCAAGCGACGCCAAATCATTGCCGCCCATAAGAATACACGGCACTTCAACAACCGAAGACCACCATGTCGCCAATTCCAGATTGCGCTTATGCGGTTCGCTATGTGTATCCTGCCCAAATCGGCCAAAGAAAACATAATCGGGATTTTCTTCACCCATCATCAAAGCGGCATGCTTGGTTTCAGCACCACCCGAACCAACAATCCACTTATGGCCAAACTCCTTAAGCGCTGTGCGCACCTCTGAATATCCGCCAAGAACATGCGTACCATCCACTTCGCAGCGGCCCGCAATGCGCGTGTCACCAGCAGAAACAACAGCAACACCTTCCGCTTGGCCATCGCGCACGATCGCGCTGAGCAAATTTTGGTAGCGGTCTTCATCAAGCTCATATTGAGGCACGATAATTGAAGCGACATCACCGCCCGATAAAGCTGCCTGAATTTGTGTAATTAATACATCATCGCCAATATCTGACGGTGTAATTAACACCAGACGTGGGCGGTTTTCGATGCTGTCTGTCATAGTCAATCTCACAATTTGTTACGCAATATTTTGCAGGTCAATCTCGACCGCAATGCGGCGCGATGACGTTTTGCTCAAATTTAGAGCTTTGGCAACGTTAGAATGATGGACTGTAACCACTGGCACGGCCAATCAGCTTCATTTTATGGATGAATTAAGCCGCCACGGTGTGGTTTGGGGTGATATTTGAAGGATTGGCGATTTATGCCCAGCGGGTTCAGCGCACAAAGCTTACATTCAGCTTGATCTATAAATCTAAAGAGAAACAGCCGCATATATGAAATCATTGATCTTAGATATATGCAGCTGCACGTTATATGTGACCTAGTTCGGTCTACATGTTTTAGGAATTAGTGTTTCGTTTCATCCATTTGTGATGATTTTAGTTTTTCGATTTGCTCTTTCAAATGGAGTTTTTTCACTTTCAGTGCACTGACCCGCGTTTGGTCCGGTAAAGGACTCGCGCTAATGTCTGCAATCTCCGCTTCCAATGCCCCGTGTTTACGCTGCAATGAATCAAGATGGCCTGATATAGACATATAAATACCTCCAATTGTGACGTTGATAACACTAAAATGTTGTCAGATAATCCGCACTTTGTCGAACCCTTCTTAGTAGGATTTTCTATTCTCTAATTCTATGATAAAGGAGCACTTAACAGTTACTGAATCACAGCAAGCCAAGCAGGAAAACAACCATGTCATATCAGGAAGAAGCTGAGCTGCGCTTGTCTCATGCACGTCTCAAAACAGAACACTCTGACTTTGATGCTGCTATTACCGCCATGGTGGCTGCAGGCTGTAATCCACTACAAATCCAACGCATGAAGAAGAAAAAACTTGCCATAAAGGACAAGCTTACGCAGTTGGAAGATCAAATCCTGCCAGATATTATCGCTTAAAGCCAGAAAGACCGCCTCTTATGACTGAACACAAAGTCGCGATCATTATGGGTAGCCAATCTGATTGGCCAACCATGGAACATGCCGCCAATATGTTGGACGATTTGGATGTTGCTTATGAAGCACGCATCATTTCGGCCCACCGCACGCCTGAGCGCATGTATGAATTCGCCAAAACAGCCAAAGAAGAAGGTTTTTCGGTTATTATTGCGGGTGCAGGCGGCGCGGCGCATTTGCCGGGCATGACAGCTGCGCTCACACCTCTTCCTGTTTTTGGTGTTCCTATTCAAAGTAAAGCGCTATCGGGCCAAGATTCGCTTCTCTCCATCGTTCAAATGCCGGCCGGCATTCCGGTTGGAACACTGGCAATCGGCAAAGCTGGCGCTATTAATGCAGCATTATTAGCAACCGCCGTTCTTGCGATCACCGATGATGAATTGGCTGACCGCCTCAACGATTGGCGCGCCGCAAATACTGCCCGTGTTGCACAATATCCATCAAACGAAAGCTAGATCATGACAAAGCCCCTCCCCGCCGGTTCAACAATCGGTATTATTGGCGGCGGTCAATTGGCACGTATGCTGGCGCTATCAGCAGCACGCCTTGGATTTAAGACAGTTGTGCTCGAGCCGCAGCAAGATTGCCCCGCTTCACAGGTAACAAACACCCATATCCAAGCTGCTTATGATGATGCAGATGGTTTGGCACGTCTTGCTGAAATGAGCGACGTAGTCACTTATGAGTTTGAAAATATCGATGTTGCCGCTGTCGAAGCCCTTGCGAAAAACATTGCGGTTTATCCAGCCGCACGCGCATTACGCATTTCTCAAGACCGTTTGGTTGAAAAAGAATTTCTAAAACAATCAGGTCTTAAAACAGCACCTTATCGTGACATTGAAAACGCAGAAGCGCTCGAAGCAGCACTGTTAGAGTTTGGTGGACGTGGTATCTTAAAAACCCGCCGTTTCGGCTATGATGGCAAAGGTCAAATCCGCTTTTCAGGTGAGAAAAGTGACTTATCTGCTGCCCAAGCGATCGAAGACTTTAAAGGCGCACCGGCGATCCTTGAAGGTTTTGTTGATTTTACCTGCGAAATTTCTGTTATCGCGAGCCGTGGTCGCGATGGTAGCGTGACGTGTTTTGAACCGGCAGAAAATATCCACAAGAATGGCATTCTGTTTTCGTCCACCGTTCCCGCCTCTGTATCTCAAGCCACAAAGAATGAGGCAATCGGTGAAGCAACGCGCCTGATAAACGCGCTCGATTATGTCGGCACGCTGGGACTAGAATTCTTCGTCATGGCCGATGGCAGCTTGATTGCGAACGAATTTGCACCGCGCGTGCATAATTCCGGCCATTGGACAGAAGCTGCCTGTAGCGTTTCCCAATTTGAGCAACATATTCGCTGCTGTATCGGCTGGCCGCTGGCAAAACAGCACCGCCATAGCGATTGCGTCATGGAAAATTTACTTGGCAACGACATTGAAAAATTGATCACATTGGCCAACGAATCGAACGTTGTTTTGCACAATTATGGCAAGGCTGAAGCACGTGAAGGCCGCAAAATGGGTCATTTCACACGGCTGCTGACTCATAAATAGCGGTAAATTCAGCTATATTTTCAGCGATACCGGTTGACATGTGCCATCAAATATATGTATCCACCAGCAACTTAATTCTGCGCGCCAATGGCGCGTTTTTGTTTGGCTTGACCCAAGTCAACTAAACCAAGACAGAGCAAAGAAAATGAAAATTACAAATTCGCTCAAAGCGTTAAAAGGCCGTGACCGCAACAACCGTTTGGTTCGTCGTAAAGGTCGCGTTTACATCATCAACAAGCAAAACCCGCGCTTTAAAGCACGCCAGGGCTAATTTGTTATTTTAATTGCCGCAAAGTACCAACTTTTGCGGCGATCACAAATATTTGCATTTGACGAAGCGCATCTAAACCATAGATTGGTTTTATGCGCTTTTTTGCTTTGCCATTTTCGATTTGCTTTTTATCACTGGTTTCAATCACCGGTAGCCCTGCCTATGCGCAGGAACGTGATGATGAGCTCACCCTGCCATTTGATGAACCGTTAGAATCGGTTCAGCCACCCGATGATTCGATCATACCGCAGGTCGACGATGTTCCCCTTGCTAGCGAAGCGGTAAAATCAGAGCGCGAAAAGCGCATAGATGATTTTTTTACCCAATTGAAAAAGACGCGTTCACCGGGCGCAGCAAATCGCTTGGCCAGCAATATTTGGTCCGAATGGTTTCGCTCTGGAAGCGCCAGCATTGATCTTCTGATGCACTGGTCAGATGAGGCAACCAAGCGCAAGGATTTCAACATTGCGCTCGACCTCCTTGACCAAGTCATAACGCGCCAGCCCGATTATGCAGAAGGCTGGAACAGGCGCGCAACGCTGCACTATGCGATGTCAAACTACAATAAATCGATGGCTGACATTCAAAAAGTGCTTGCGTTAGAGCCGCGCCATTTCGGTGCCCTGTCAGGCATGGCTAATATTCTTGAGCAATCAGGCAACAAACAAGCCGCGCTTGATGCTTGGCAGCGTGTACTTGACGTATATCCAGCCATGCGCCCTGGCCAAAATGCCGTTATCCGCCTTTATGATGAACTGAGCGGCGATCCAGCTTAACCTGATAAAAGAAACTATTTGGCCGTACCAAGCGTAACCACTGCGCCCATACATAAAATAAGTGACTGATATGAATATTATATACGCCCTCGCATTCTTCCTTGCGGCGCTTTTGTTTTTGCTCGCAGGCATAACGCGGTTAGGCGTTTGGCAGATCGAACGCGCTAACCCGCCCATCGGTAGGTTCAAAACCGTCAACAACACGAAGCTGCATTATATTCACATCAAAAACGATAGTGATGCAGATCTGCCGCCTATTGTGTTTCTCCACGGCGCCAGCGGCAATTTACGCGACCAAATGTCGATCTATGGCGAAGCTCTTAAAGGCCGCGCCGAGATGCTCTTTATAGATCGCCCCGGCCACGGCTACTCAAAGCGTGGCCCCTCAACCAATGACCGCCCTGACGGACAAGCTGCCACCATTGCAGCATTGCTCGATAGCCTTGGCATTGAAAAGGCGATAATCGCCGGTCATTCTTTTGGCAGCATTGTCACGCTCAGCTTTGCGCTTAATCATCCAGACAAGACGATTGGCACATTGTTGATGTCACCTGTCAGCCATCCATGGCCAGGCGGCGTAAGCTGGTATTACAATTTAACAGCAATGCCGATCATCGGACATATATTTAGCGAAACATTGGCCCTGCCTGCCGGACGACGCCAATTGGCAGGCGGCACGGCCTGTGTGTTTGCGCCAAACGAGCCAACGCCAGATTACACAAACAAAACTGCCGTGCGGCTGGTTTTACGGCCCTATCATTTCCGCAATAACGCGGCCGATGTCGCAAGCCTTTATGATTATGTCAGCGAAGTTTCACCGCGCTACAAAGAGATTAAAACGCCGTCTATCATTGTCACAGGGAACAGAGATGCAATCGTATTACCAGAAATCCATTCACGCGGACTGGATGCTGACATTGAAAATTCAACATTGGTTTGGATTAAAAATGTCGGCCACAAATCAGATTACATAGCCTCTGACATCATGGTCGCTGCATTGGAAAACTTGGCTGGTGCATCAAACGACCTATTTGCCATGCGCGATGCACTGGAGGTCAAAGTTGCCAATGATGCATTCGGCCCTGTCGAAAATTGCCTCGACAATGAAGAGTTCCGTGACAAAGTCCGTATGGAACTCGAACAAAAAACGGTCACAGACAGTTAGTCTGTGACCGTTATTATATTAAATCTTCGAATTAAATACCGGACAATCCATCAGACCCGATATAGGCAATGCGAAGCATATTGGTTGAACCCGGTGTACCAAGCGGCACGCCTGCAGAAATGATAATGCGGTCACCCGGTTTGGCGAATTCCTCATCATAAGCAATGCGGCATGCCAGATCGACCATATCATCCAAGTCGGTCGCGTCCCGTGTCACCACACAATAAAGACCCCAAGTCAAAGCAAGGCGGCGTGCAGTCTCAACGACTGGCGATAGCGCAATGATTGGCACCGCTGGGCGTTCACGCGCAGCGCGAAGTCCAGTCGTACCCGATGAGGTGAAACAAAGGATTGCACTCAAATCAAGCGTTTCAGCAATTTGGCGAGATGCAGCAGAAATCGCATCAGAACCGGTTGCCTCTGGTGCAGCGCGTTGGCCGTTTAGAATACCTGGATAAGTCGGGTCTTTTTCAACTTTTGAAGCGATTTGCGACATCATCGTCACAGCTTCAACAGGATAATCGCCAGCTGCAGATTCAGCAGAAAGCATCACAGCATCGGCGCCTTCAAAAACAGCCGTTGCAACATCAGACACTTCGGCACGTGTTGGCACTGGCGCAGAAATCATTGATTCCAGCATCTGCGTTGCAACAACAACAGGCTTGCCTGCGGCACGGGCTTTACGTGTGATCTGTTTTTGAATGCCCGGAACAGCTTCCAACGGCAATTCAACACCAAGGTCGCCGCGTGCCACCATAACAGCATCAGAAAGCTCGATGATCTCATCAATGCGTTCAACAGCTTGCGGCTTTTCGATTTTAGAAAGAAGGCCCACGCGGCCTTTAGAAATTTTGCGAACTTCTGCCAGATCTTCAGGGCGCTGAATGAACGATAGCGCAACCCAGTCAACAGGCTCTTTAAGCACCGCTTCAAGGTCGGCATGATCTTTTTCAGTCAACGCGCCTGTTGCAAGTGTCGTATCAGGAAGGCTGACACCTTTTTTGTTTGATATTTTTGTGCCGGACACAACCTTACAAGTGATGGATTTTCCATCTGAACTTTCCGCAATAAGGCTCAAGCGGCCATCATCAACCAACAGACGGTGACCAGGCTGCACAGCTTCCAAAATTTCAGGGTGCGGCAGGTGAACGCGGGTATTATCGCCTTCAGCTGGATTATTATCCATTGTGAATATTTGGCCCGGCTTAAGTTCTACCGATCCGTCTTTGAACATGCCAACACGCAATTTAGGGCCCTGCAAGTCTGCAAGGATAGCAATTGGCCGTTTAACTTTTTTCTCTACATTCCGAATCTTCTGAACCAGATCCCGCATCATATCATGGCTGGAGTGGCTCATATTGATGCGGAAAACGTCCGCACCTGCCGTGTAAAGCTTCTCGATCATCTCTTCGGTATTCGAAGCAGGCCCGAGAGTGGCAAGAATTTTGACTTTGCGACCGCGTTTCAATGGGATTCCCCTTAAAGGTTATTGTGTGTTTGTATTCGTGTCGCTGGATTGCGCTTCATCAATAAGCTGCACCATCCAGCTTTGCTGATTACCGGTATCATATTCGCGAAAACCGGATTTTTGAAAACCACGCGCATAACAATCGTTCACGCCAGTTATTTTAAATTCTCGTTCGGCAACGCACATATTAACTGGACCATCCCAGCGTCCACCGCGCAAAGCATCTTCCGCATAAAGGTAATAATAGCGTGACGCGAGCGGCCCCTCAATCAGGGTTTTGCATTTTGTAGGTTCCACATGCCACCAGCCTTCAGTAATCCAGCCGGTTCGCGCTCTGTAGCCGATAGAGACACCGACCAGCTCTTGCGTTGCATTACAAACGCGAAAATCTGCATGAGCAGAAGTCGTTGCACCGACGGTAAACCCAACGGTTAAACCAGCCAGCACCACAGAAGTGGCCAGTGCATTGCGTATTAAACTATGGAATCGTCCAAACAAGTCGTACATTACCCAATTTATACCGACAAAATTTCAAAATTCTACCGGTTCGACATCGTATTTGTTTTTGGCATGGCTGTGTGACAAGTCAATGCAATTTTAGCAATTCAGTGCCTTCGCTCACTGAATTCCCACTTTAGAATCTTAGCATCACCTTGAATGAGTACCCAAAGACGTCGATATAGTACGCAGCAAGCAAAAAGGCATTGATTATGGCTGACCTATCAAAAGAGCAACAAACCGAACTTGAAGCAGCAGCTTTTCGTCGTTTAACGTCCCATCTGCGCACCCGCACAGATGTGCAAAATATCGATATGATGAACCTTGCGGGATTTTGCCGTAACTGCCTATCCAATTGGTATAAGGATGCGGCCGAAGAGCAAGGCATCGAACTGGGCAAGATGGAAGCGCGTGAGATTGTTTACGGAATGCCTTACGATGAATGGCGCGGTAAATATCAAACAGAAGCAACGGCAGAGCAAAAAACGGCCTTTTCACAAAGCGCGCCAAAGCACGATTAACCGTCGTCGCTCCATTTAAAATCATCAACGCGGCCTGGCTGTGAAGGCGGTGGCACGCCGTCTTCAATCAATCTCTGGCGCACCGATTTGGCAATCAATGGGTTGTCCACAACAGGCTCGCGAATCTGCAAAACGTCCCCAAGCAAAATGCTCCCCCCATCAAAATCAGGGTCATCCATAGAAATCGGATTGGTGCGCTCTAAATCTGCCTCATTTTGCAAAGGCGGCAGCGTCAACATGGGCACATTGTCTGTTGCAAGCGAGGTCAAAAGCGGGGACGCAGCATCGCCAAGCAATTGCTTGAGCTGGCGCTCGACATAAAATGCCATTTTGCGTTTGCCTGCCGCAGTAAAATTAATGCCATCGCTGGCGCGCAGTCTTACTTGCTGGCCTTTGATGTCTGAACCAGTTGCAATGAAGTTTCCTGCTTCATCAACAAAGCCATCCCAAATATCAACGAAATACCCGCCAGCTGCTTCAACAGCTTTACGGTATATTTCATTAAACAACAAAATATCAGCAGACATCGCCCGAAACCTGAAAGGCGGGCTACCGACCCACATAACGGGCGTATTGGTTGCACGAATTGTACCAATTAAAGAGTTCACACGCGAAACATATTCAGCTTCCCACTCAGGCAAACCAACCTTCACAGACTTATTATCAATGCGCATGATTTGCCGGTCATTCGAGCCAAGCATAACAATAACGATTACCGGTTTTATTTCCTCAATAATGGCCGGTATCTCTTGGGGCCAATTGTAAAAGTCGTCGCGCACAAGGCCAGATGAGCCATTGGTACGTGTTTCAACAACGACATTGGCAACGCCTTCAAAAGCATCTTTCAGGCCATCACTCATACCATCAGCCGTGAAATCGCCGATCACCAGAACGCGGCGCGCATTTTCAGCCTTTTCAACTTGCGGCGTCGATACCGCACTCGCACTCGCAGTTGCTTTTTGTGCGCTGCTGCGCACTGCTTTTTTCTGACGCGGCACGGCGGCTTTGCGTGGCGCAGCTTTTCTTTTGCTTGCCTTGGGAGCCGTTTGAATACGCTTATCTGGCTTATCGCGCCGCTTAAACAATAGGTCTAAAAGCGTTTTCGGGCGCTCTTGCGCCTGTGCTGGCTGAACAAAACTGATCGCAACAAATGCAGGCACAGGAGCAACTGCCTGCGCAACCGGCATCAATGCCACTGCGCAAACAAGCACACACAATAATTTTGCCATATGCCGTATGCTCAACGCTAACGACTTCATCAATTGAACCAATGAACCAGCACTCGCTAAGTTAGATAACGCCGCTATTTGCGACGTAATGCACTTAGCACTTCCAATGATGGATATCCATCCTGCGCCAATCCATAACGCGATTGAAACGCTTTAATCGCTGTACGGGTTTGCGGCCCAGGCTTGCCATCAATCGCACCGTCATAAAAACCGCTGCGCTGCAGTCTTTTTTGCAGTTCTTCAGCCTCAGCAACTGAAATACGCGTATAAGGCCGCTTCCAATCTTTGCTAGGCTCGCCAAAACCGGCAATTTGATCGGCCAAAAGCCCAACGCCCAGCGCATATTTATCCGCATTGTTGTAGCGCTTGATGACGAAGAAATTCTTTGTCATCAAAAAGGCTGGCCCATCGCGTCCTTGCAAAACTTTGAGTTCGGCATTGCGTGAAGGCGCAGGAAACCCCTTACCGTTTGGACGTCGAAGACCCATTTGTTCCCATTGAGAAAGGCTAACCGAACCGCCCGGAAACTTGCGTCCTGAAGGAAGGGACACTTCATATCCCCATGTCTCACCGGACTGCCAACCGTTTTTACGAAGCAAGTTCGCCGCTGTATAAAGAGCATCAGGAATCGAGTTCCAGATATCTTTGCGGCCATCACCATCGCCATCCATTGAAAAAGCTTGATAGCTGGTTGGAATAAACTGGGTATGCCCCATCGCACCCGCCCATGATCCGGTCAGGCCATTGAGTGAAACATCGCCATTTTGCACAATCTTCAATGCGCTAATAAGCTGTGAGCGTGCAAATTTCGCGCGTCTGCGGTCCGCATAACCAAGCGTTGCCAATGCACGGGGCACATAATGCAAACGCTCTGGGTCTTTAAGGGCCTCGCCATAGCTGGATTCCATCGACCAGATCGCCAGCACAATATAACGGCTAACGCCCATGCGGCTTTCGATTTGATCGAGCAAACGCTTATATTTACGCGCCATCTCTTGGCCAGTAGCAACGGTGCGCTCATTCACGCGGCTATCAATATATTGCCACGCTTCGTCTTTAAACTCTGGCTGAAAGCGCGCTTTGCGTAAAACTTCCTCATCGGGCGTTTTCACATTCGCAAAGGCGCGATCATAGATCTTTGTTGATACACCATTTTTAGCAGCGACACCGCGAAAATCACGTATCCACTGCTGAAAGCCTGCATCCGCAAAGGCAGGAGTTGAAACCATAGTGCCGGCGCTAATGAGTGTCGCGGCTGCACCGATCATCAAATTACGGCGATTTAACATTTTCTTGCTCCTGGATATATCAAACATATATCTCAACTCGATTTTACGCACATTAGTGGACAAATTTTGGCAGCGCGTTATCGCTGCAATCTCAAACCAACAAAACCACTGGTCGTGTTACCGCGTGCCGTGGCATCTGAACTGAATGTCTCTTCATGGCGCACACGGCCCGTAAGAGCGACATAACGGTTCAGATTATAGACCAACCCAACTTGGCCGCTCAGTGTATTCTCGTCGGCCTGCGCACCCGTAAAGGTTTCATAACTTGCACCCAATGCGGCTGTTGCAGTCAAATTAGATAAAATACGGTGCTGTAGGCCAAGCTCAGTTGCATAGAGTATTGACCCTGCAACATTTTGATCGCCGCTTGTCTTATATGATGTGTTGGTCGCCCAAGTTACATCTGTGCCGCGAAGCGGAGACCAAGTAAATTTTGTGCCAACGGTTGCACCGGCAATGGCATCAAAGCGCGGATCAGCAAGCTTTTCCAAACCATAACCAACCGAGACTTCACCTTGGAGCTTTTCGCCCATATCAACTTCAGCGCCAACACGTAAACCGTAACGCACGGCATTGCGGTCAACACCAGCGCTATCAAGGTCTTCATCCATAATTCTTTGCCCGTAATTAACCTCGGCAAATGGTGATATAATCCCAGACAGCGCATAACCGCCGCGCAACTTAATATCATAATTGGTCGCATTAAGGTCAGACTGCGAGATCGTTCTGCCGTCGCTCAAACGCGCAGCACTATATTCCAAACGCTGTATCGCAGCAGTCAATGCAGCGGTCACACCGCCAAAATCATGCGCTAAAGCAGCTGAGCCGCCATATGCCGTGGTCTGCGGATCGTTAACACCAACAACTCCTGGAAAAAGCACAGGATCTGTCGCCGTGAAGTATCCAGCAGACTGCGGATCATCGCGTGATACGTTAATTTGTCCGCCAAGCGTCAATGTCGTTGAATTCGTCAGATCAAGACGCAAACTACCATTGGCATCATAAACGGGGTCCTGTTCCTCGCCTGTGAGCTGCTTGGGAAACGATCCACCCATATTCAGCTGTAGCGCGTGGCGGCTCCAATCAGAATTAATAAGCATCCGAAGCGAGCTTTCAACCGAACTCTGATTGCTTGTCGACGTGCCAATGGTGCCGCCCGCATCAAAGCTGGAAACCGTTCTAGTCGCCGAATAACCGATTTCAACAGAAGGGCGGAATGTGAAATTCCCAAGCCGTATGCCCTGCGCGGCATAAGGATCGTCTTCATCAATCATTGTGCCTTGATCGACACCGCCAACAGCCGCAATGCGCCCAGTTGTATCAACCGGTTCAGCAAGCACATCTTCAGCACTTTCATCATCTTCAATTAGCGTACCGATGTCATCGGCATCGCCAATGACCAGCGCATCTTCCTCGGCTTCAATTTCTTGAGCGACAGCTGGAATCATCGCCGTTGAACACAGCATACAGAGCAACAGAGCACGCAAGGCATTGCGCCCGCGCATTCCATAACCGATATTTTCACTGTATTTCGCAGACATGATGACGTGCACAACCTCGCTTTGCTTAATTAGAAGTAAACAAGAGCGGTTAATGAACTGTTGATAAAGGTGCCAATCGGCACCAATTTTACGTAAAATCTGAAGAATTTCGTCTGTCACAGCTTGCCGCATGGACAAATTATTCTGGGTAACGTAGCCCTCTCAAAAACGGGAAAGCAAAATCATGGCTCATTCATCCGAAAAAACCGGCGTCGCTTCAGCACTGCGAACGCTAAACATC
Source organism: Ahrensia sp. 13_GOM-1096m (assembly GCF_000620605.1). NCBI lineage: Bacteria > Pseudomonadati > Pseudomonadota > Alphaproteobacteria > Hyphomicrobiales > Ahrensiaceae > Ahrensia > Ahrensia sp. 13_GOM-1096m. Next base: position 108,105 of record NZ_JIAX01000012.1, on the reverse strand, counting down.
GAAAAAGCGGGTTTGGATGCTGTCAAAAATGCACTCGAAAACGGCCTTGGCGAACCTTTTTCAAAAGCAATTGAATTGCTCAAAAACATCAAAGGTCGCGTGATTATTTCAGGCGTAGGCAAAAGCGGTCATATCGGCTCAAAAATTGCAGCAACGCTCGCATCAACCGGCACGCCTGCTTATTTCGTTCATCCAGCTGAAGCCAACCATGGCGATTTGGGTATGATTGCTAGAGGCGATGCGATTATTGCCATGTCATGGTCTGGCGAGTCGCGCGAACTTGGCGGCATTTTGCATTATTCACGGCGCTTTGAAATTCCGTTGATCGCCGTCACATCCGGCATTAATTCAACCTTGGCCAAAGAGGCCGATATCATATTGGCACTGCCTAAAAGCGAAGAAGCCTGCCCGCATGGATTGGCACCAACGACGTCCACAATCATGCAAATGGCGCTCGGCGATGCGGTGGCGGTTGCACTTTTGGAAGAGCGCGGTTTTACAGCAACCGACTTTGAAAAATTCCACCCCGGCGGACAGCTTGGCGCTAATTTGAAGCGGGTTGCAGAAATTATGCACACAGGCAACGAATTGCCGCTGGTGGCTGCAGGCACGCATATGCGTGAAGCAATCATCACAATCAGCCAAAAAGGCTTTGGCTGCGCCGGCGTTGTTGCAAAAGACGGTAGCTTGTCAGGCATTATCACCGATGGTGATTTACGCCGTCACATCGAAGGCGATCTGCTGTCTATGTGCGTTGATGATGTGATGACCGTCAGCCCAAAGACGATCACACCCGATCATTTGGCCGCCACCGCACTGACCATCGTCAATGAATCAGGCATCACAACCTTGATGGTTGTGGACGGCAAAAAACCCGTCGGCATTCTCCACCTGCATGATCTGCTGCGTATCGGCGTTGCTTGATTAGATCCAGCCTTGTAACTCGCGCCGAACCATCGCTTCAATAACGCTCATACCGCCCTCGCTATCGTTCAAGCATGGGATATGCGTATAATGATGGCCGCCATTTTCTTCGAAGATTTCTGCGCCCTCTACGGCGATCTCTTCCAATGTTTCAAGACAGTCTGAAACAAACCCCGGATTGATCGTGGCGATTTTCGTAATGCCTTGTTTTGGCAATGCTTCTACCGTTTTATCGAAGTAGGGTTGCAACCATTCTTCTGGGCCAAAACGCGACTGAAAAGTCGTCATTAATTTACCCTTTTCCCAGCCAAGACGTTCCTCAAGAAGGCGCGATGTTTTCAAGCACTGGCAATGATACGGATCGCCTTTTTTGAAATAGCTCATCGGAATGCCGTGATACGAAGCAATGAGGCGCTCAGGCTCCCAATCAAGACCAGCCAAATGTTCTTCAATAGAACGCGCGATTGCCTCAATGAAAATCGGTTCATCATGATATGAAGGCACGGTACGCAAAGCTGGCATGAACCGCGTTTTCATCAATGATTCAAAAACTTTGTCATTGACCGTGGCAGTGGTCGCAGCCGCATAATGCGGATAAAGTGGAAAAGCGACAATCCGGTCGCAGCCTTGATCTCGCAAAGCCGTGATTTTCTCATCAATCGATGGCTTGCCGTAACGCATTGCCCAATCAACGATGACATTCTCATGCGATTTTAAAGCAGCTGACAATTTGTCAGATTGCGACCGCGTATAGGTGCGCAAATAGCTTTCATCCAGTTCTTTATTCCAGATCGTCTCATAAGCCTTGCCGACTTTACCGGGCCGCGTATTGAGAACAATGCCATACAAAATTGGATACCAGAGCGCTTTTGGCCACTCAATGACGCGCTTATCAGTCAAAAATTCCTGCAAATAGCGGCGCATCGACTTAAAGTCTGTACCATCTGGCGTGCCCAGATTGACGAGCAGCACACCCACCTTGTGGATTTTAATACTCGGGTGATCCGCAGGGAGCGGACCGACGGCTTTAGCCAATTCAGGATCAATCATAATAGACACTTCATTTCAGTGCAGCTTCAGGTCACACGGTAAATAGACCTCGGGACCAATGTTTCAATGCGTCAAAATGGTCCGCGTGATAAATAAAATCCCCGCCAAGCTTGAGCCTGACGGGGATGCAACGAGCAAGAAAGAGAACTTACTTCGGTACGTTCAATGTTGCGCCGATTTCTAGGTCGCCCGCTTTAAACTGCGGGTTTGCTTCTTGAAGTTTAGTGTACATTTGACCTTTGCCATAGAATTCTTTGGCCAAATCCCACAAAGTATCACCAGCTACGATTGTATGGGTTTTCATCTCCATAGCCTCTTCAGCCACTTCCTCTTTCTTCATTTCTTCGCCTTCAGCCATTTCAGCTTTTGACGCTTCAACTTCAATTTTTGGACTACTTGTTGAAAGATCACCGGCACCCAGCGTTGTTTCAGGAACGGCAACGTCTACTTCAACGTCTTTGACCATATCAACCGGTGGCGCAATTTCAATTACCGGACTCGAAACTGACAAATCACCAGCACCTAAAGATGTTTCAGGAACCGTCACTTCAACTTCTGCCTTCATTTCTGTTTCGGCAGCAGCTTCTTCAGCAGGCTTTTCCATTTCAGCTTTTTCCATAGAAGAAGCTTCTGAAATACGCCCGTCCGTATAAGGCGTGTACGGGTTATTTTGAGCTAGATAATCAGCAAGAACTTGCTCCAAGCCCGGACCAAAATCATAGGCATTGGCAGCATCAACAAACATGCTGTAGCCGTCACCGCCATTGCGCACATAATTATTGGTTGCAGCCAAATATGTCGCGTCAGGGTCAAGTGCAGAGAAATTACCTTCTGCGTCAGCAACCATAACTTCGGTGATACGGCTACCCGGTTCAGCGCTCTTATCGAAGGTGTATTTCATGCCCGCAACTTGCGGAAAACGTCCAGCACCCTCTTCGATCTGACCAACACCATTTTCAAGCGCAGCCAGAAGGTTAGCCCCTGTTGTCTCAAATGTTGCAAGTGTGTTCTGGAACGGAAGCACAGATAGCGCTTCGCCCATTGTCACTTCACCGGCATCAATTGAAGAGCGAAGACCACCGCCATTTGTGATGGCAAGAACAACGCCTTGAGCTTTGGTGCGATCAAGCAGAGCGTCCGCAACGAGCGTGCCCATTGAACATTCACCCGCACGGCAAACATCGCGGCTACCGTCGATCACATCAGTGCTTTCACCGATGACCTGAACTTTAAGCTCTTCAATCGGACCACCAAGTTCTTTAACGCGTGCAAGAACATCGGCATTTGGCTCAACGGACGCATCCAAAAGATGCGGATCGCCGCTAGCAGAAGTGACATTGCCCTCATCATCGAAGACAACTTTCAACTCGCCCAAATATTTTGAATAGGCATAAGCCTGAACAATCGGCACGTCTTTGCCCGATGGGTTTTTAACATTCAGCGGATAGCTGCCCGCTGCATTTTCATCCGTGTTGGACAAAAGTGTGTGGCTGTGGCCACCAACGATCACATCAATGCCGTCTACGGCTGCAGCAATCTCTTTATCGCGCGTCAAACCAACGTGAGAAAGCAACACAATTTTGTTAATGCCTTCCGCTTCAAGCGCAGCAACAGCGCCTTTCAAATAACGCACTTCATCAAGGAAAAGTACATCTTTACCAGGGGAAGATGTTTCATCGGTATCCGTTGCCAAAACAGACAAAATACCAACCTTCTCGCCGCCAAGTTCCTTAATTACATAAGGCGTGATACCGCCCTCAATGCCTGTGCTTAAGCCAGCCATTGTATTGCCAGAAATCACGGGGAAATTGACATTGCCAAGAAACTTTTTCAAACCTTCTGGACCATCATCAAATTCATGATTGCCAACGGCCATCGCATCAAAGCCCATGCCGTTCATAAATTCGGCAGCAGCATCACCTTTATAGGTGGTGTAGTACAAAGAGCCTTGGAATTGGTCACCAGCATCAAGAAGAAGAACGTTCTTTTCTTCGCCCGTCAAAGCAGCGCGTCGCTCATCAATTTTGGTTTGCAAACGGGCAACACCGCCAAAGCAAGCGCCTTCGGCTTCATCTTCAGCGCCGCAGGTAGAATCATATTTGTTGATCGATTCAATGCGCGAATGCAGATCGTTGATATGCAAAATGTTTAATTCATAATCAGCAGCCGCGAAGCTAGTGCTCAGCGCCAATGCTGAAACACTCATCGCAGCGATTGCAGCAATCTTCTTCATGATAGTCTCCCTTAAGCCTATTAAATATCGCGGCGCCTTATCTTGGCAGCGCGATAGACAAATACCGTAAATCAATGTGGCAATGAATCAGCACGCTCGTCAACGAAGAAACGCCATCCAAACACACAAAATCCCGCATACTCGCCGTATACGGGATAATGAAATCAAACTGTTACAATTTGAGACAGTTGGAAGCGTTCTTATGCGCGTGTGAGCGAGAAGTTCAGCCCTGAATCATTTGTGCAATTCATCAACGTGCCGCCAGTAACGAGCAGGCAATTCGCGACAATCGTTTTTTGCTGAACGCTTGAATAAGACGAAATCTGGATCGTATTATTGTTGACATAGCGGTAGGTTCCGTCAGCAACTTTATTGCCAGTATCAGCAGCCGTTCCAACGAAACTACCGTTGCCGAAAACATATGACGCCAAGCCGCCCTGATTCCAGTTACCTTCAGCAAATGTCGGTCCTGCTACAGGACGCTGAGATGGGCCAGAAGGCCCTGTCGCGACACAGCCACTCAACACAATGCCAGCAACCGCAATTGCCTCAGTCGATTTCATCATCCGCATCTTTTCTACCTTCTAGAACTTTCTTTGAAGCTCTCTTTTAAATCAATTTTAACTAAATCAACAGCTAAATTTACGCTATAAAACTTATAGTTAAAATAGGCACGTCAATTTTCGCTCGATATTATAGCGATATGTGAACGGCGCTAACGCGCCGCCCCACTTTTCACCTAGAATGTAAGCGCGCGATCACCATCCGCATCTTTAATGCGTGTCGGCAAACCGATCTCATTAAGAAGATTCAAAAACGGCTTCGGATCAAGGTCTTCAACATTGGCCATTTCGCCCACATCCCATGTGCCATTGGCGATCAACATCGCAGCAGCAACGGGCGGAACGCCAGCCGTATAGGAAATACCCTGACTGCCAACTTCGTTGTAAGCTTCTTTGTGGTCGGAAATATTATAGATAAAAACTTCCGCAGGTTTGCCGTCTTTCGTGCCTTTAACAATATCGCCAATACAGGTTTTACCCGTGTAATCAGGCGCAAGGCTTGAAGGATCAGGAAGAACAGCTTTGACCACTTTCAGCGGAATAACTTCCAGCCCTTCGGCCGTTTTAACCGGTTGCTCCGACAAAAGGCCAAGGTTTTTCAGCACCGTAAATACATTGATATAATGATCGCCAAACCCCATCCAGAAGCGCACATCGGCTTCAGGATAGCGGTTTGAAAGTGAGTGAACCTCATCATGGCCTGTCATATAGGCCTTTTGTTTGCCAACAACTGGCAGGTCATATTCTTGGCCCACTTCAAACATTTTGTTCGATTGCCAAGCGCCTTTTTGCCAGCTGTAAACAGTACCCGTAAATTCACGGAAATTGATTTCCGGATCAAAGTTTGTCGAGAACCATCTGCCGTGCGATCCTGCATTAATATCAACGATATCAATGCTTTCAACAACATCAAGATAATCATCGGCAGCCAAACGCGCGTAAGAGTTCACAACACCTGGATCAAAGCCAACGCCGAGAATTGCGGTCACATTAGCGTTTTTACAAGCATCGCGGCGCTTCCACTCATAATTGCCGTACCAAGGCGGCGTTTCGCAGATTTTATCCTGCTCTTCATGGATAGCCGTATCCATATAGGCCGCGCCCGTGTCGATACACGCTTGCAAGACGGTCATGTTCACGAAGGGTGAGCCAACATTGATAACAATCTCGCAGCCCGTTTGTTTAATCAGCGCGGCAACCGCTGCTGTATCGGTTGCATCCAGCGCATGGGCTTTGAACACGCCATCAACTTTCATCGCTGATTTTTCGTGCACAGATGCAATGATTTCATCGCATTTGGACACCGTGCGGCTGGCAATATGCAAATCGCCAAGCACATCATTGTTCTGCGCACATTTATGCGCCACAACCTGTGCAACACCGCCCGCACCGACAATCAAACAGTTCTTTTTCAACGCTCAAATACTCCTTTTGAGGATTACAACCGACCTTTAGAGCCTTTTGTAATCAGGTTGAACCGCAAAGCGGCTCTTTAAATTATTGCCGCAAGATTATAGCGAAAAACCAGTTCCCGCTTTTCGAATCTTGCTCTAACCGTGGCTGCTTTCAAATTCGTCGTAGCCAAATTCACGGCACAAAGTCAAAGAACCATCCAGCTCTTTGATGACGATGGACGGCATTTTTACGCCGTTAAACCAGTTCTTTTTAACCAGCGTATAGCCAGCAGCATCGCCAATCGACAGCCGGTCGCCAATTTTAAGCGGCTCTTTAAATGAGCGCTCTCCGAACACATCACCTGCTAAGCATGATTTGCCGCAGATCATATAAGCGTGCTCGCCTTCGCTCTCCATGCGCGCGCTTTCGCGGTAAATCAGCAAGTCCAGCATATGCGCTTCAACCGAACTATCAACGATAGCCAGTTTCTTTTCATTCTCCAAAAGATCAAGAACCGTGACTTCTAAGCTTGCCGTTCCGGTGATCGCCGCTTCGCCTGGCTCAAGATAGACTTGCACACCAAACTTTTCGGCAAATGCTTTGAGGCGCGCCGCCAACTTGTCGAGCGGATAATTCTCGCCCGTAAAATGAATACCGCCGCCAAGGCTTACCCATTCCAGCTTTTGCAAAAACGAACCAAACTCGTTCTCAATGCGCTCCAATTGCGTGGAAAACTTATCAAAATCATCGTTTTCGCAATTATAGTGGATCATCACACCGGAAATACGATCAGCATAAAGATGCAGTTTTTCAACATCCCATTCACCCAAACGGCTGAACTTGCGCGATGGGTCTGCCAAATCAAAACCAGAGGTCGAAAACCCCGGATTCAAACGCAAGCCACGCTTGATATTTGCGGTTTTATTATCAAACCGTTCAAGCTGGCTGGCTGAATTAAAGATAATCTTATCGGCGTAAGAAACCGCTTCATCAATTTCATGATCAGCCCACGCGACAGAATAGGCATGGGTTTCTTTGCCGAATTTCTCACGGCCAAGCTTTAGCTCATAAAGGCTGCTCGACGTTGTGCCATCCATATGATCGCGCATCGTGTCGAAAACTGGCCATGTGGCAAAACACTTCAATGCAAGCAAGCATTTGGCGCCAGAAGCTTCGCGCAAATAGTCCATCTTTGCCATATTAGCAGCCAGTTTGGACCGGTCGATCAAATAGTAAGGTGTTTCCATCAGGTTCCTGCTTGCCCTTAGCTTTACGCCAGCATAGAGGCGATCAATGATACAATCTTATGACAAACGGGCTTTTAGGTCAGCCCATCGATTTAAGATGTCCATGTAGGCGATCGCGCACGCCGCGCAACCCCCTATAATCAAGTTGTTCCGATCAGGTCACATTAATTCTTTGTCTCGAACTGTCCAGTAAGGTTAGCATCAAGCCAATACGCCTTCCCTATTACCCACGTCGAAGCAATTTACTATCGTGTCGCAAGATAAACCAATAGGTCCAACCGATCAGGATGATTTGCAGGGGTGCGCGTAGCAGAAGATAGACAGGGCCCCAAGCGTGACCGCCCATTGGTGCATGATTGATGGCACCATAAACATTTACCGGGAAAAAAAGTACAAGCATTGCAGCGGCAGCCCAGCCAGCCAAAGGGCGAGTGCGCGGGATCAGGAGTGCGGCAGCGACAGCAAATTCCGCCAACCCCGTTACATAAACCAACAACAATTTTTTCGGCATAAAGCTTGGTAGCATAGCGACCATTTCAGCTGAACGAACAAAGTGCCCTATTGCGAAAAACCCAAAGGCGAGTGTGAGTGCAATAACGCCCGCCATATTAATGCTCGGTCGAAGAGGTGTCGTAGCATTGATGATCCAAGCCATCATTACGGGGATAAACAGAATGCTTAAAATAATCAGTGGTGTCGTCATAATTGATCTCTTGATTGGTTATCTATGCGGTGTATAGATAGTGTATGAAACAAAAACCTGTCAATCAAAATCTAAACACTGATAAGATTAGCGAAAAAAAGCGCAATTATCATCATGGTGAGCTGAAAGCCGCATTGATTTGCGCTGGAGAAAGCATCTTATCTGAACGCGGCGTAGAAGGGTTTTCACTGCGAGAAGCGGCAAGGCGCGCGGGCGTGTCACCTGGTGCGCCGTCACACCATTTTGGGGATGCTCGCGGCCTACTGACAGCAATTGCCACGCGGGCCTTTAAAGATCTTGCCTGTAAATTAATTGAAGCCAGAGAAATCTCGCAGCAACGAGAAGAATGTATTCTAGCGCAATGTCTTGCCTACGTTGCATTTGCACAGGACAATGCGGCTAGATTTGATTTAATGTGGCGCAAAGCCATATTGGACCAAAGTGATCCAGAATTTGCGCATGAAAGCCTTGCAGCATTTTGGGCAATTCAGGAGACTGTTGAGGGGGCTGTCGACAAAGAAGCACCGATGCACACGCAAGTCTCCCCAGCAACATATGCAGTGTGGTCGCTTGCGCACGGCTTTGCAGATTTAAAACGCAATGATGTAATCCCGGAAGATGCGGATAATCTTCTCAAACAAATTTTAAAGACCCTTAGTCTCAAGGTGTAAGGCAGCACAGTTGTAAAGTGCTGTTATCCTTGAGACATTCAATTTGTTGATTGTAGCTTTTCACTAAACTCTTCGTAAGAGGCATTTCCATTAACTGCCACGTTTAAGAAGGCCGATGGAGGAAAATGAACGCGACATCGCCTGAGTGCGATGCCTAATCTTCCATCGCTTCAAGCTCATCAATGATCTCTTCGATAACGCTTAAACCCTTTTTCCAAAATTCAGGGTCAGAGGCGTCAAGGCCAAACGGAGCAAGCAATTCTGAATGATGTTTGGTGCCGCCCGCGCGCAACATATCCATATATTTATCCTGAAATCCGCTCTCGGCATTTTGATAAACCGCATAGAGCGAGTTCACCAAACAATCACCAAATGCATAGGCATAAACATAAAACGGCGAATGGATGAAATGTGGGATATAAGCCCAGAAATTTTCATACCCCTCATTGAGTTCGACCGCAGGGCCTAAGCTTTCCGCCTGCACGTCCATCCAGAACTGCCCAAGCTGTTCGGAGGTAATTTCCCCTTCACGACGCGCTTCATGGACTTTGCGTTCAAACATATAAAACGCGATTTGGCGCACGACCGTATTGATCATGTCTTCGGCTTTTTGCGCCAGCATTGCTTTTCGTTCACGCCGATCTTCAACCTTTGACAGCATGTAGCGGAATGTCAGCATCTCGCCGAACACAGAAGCCGTTTCAGCCAATGTAAGCGGTGTCGAAGCCATCAACGCACCTTGATCACCGGCAAGCACCTGATGCACGCCATGCCCAAGCTCATGCGCCATCACCATCACATCGCGCGGTTTGCCCAAATAATTGAGTAGCACGTAAGGGTGAACCGACGGCACGCATGGGTGAGAAAAAGCACCCGATGCCTTGCCTTCACGAACAGGTGCATCAATCCAATTATTATCGAAGAACAATTGCGCGATATCCGCCATTTCAGGCAAAAACCCATTATAGGCAGCAAGGACGGTCTCTTTCGCATCGTCCCACGCAACAACAGCATTGGGCGTTTCAGGCAGCGGTGCATTACGGTCCCATGAATTGAGCTTTTCCATGCCCAGCCATTTTGCTTTCATCGCATAATAGCGGTGCGAAATACGCGGGAAGCTTTCGCGCACGGCTGCAACCAATGCGTCCACAACCTCGCGCTCAACGCGGTTATCCAGATGGCGGCTGTCGGCCACATCTTCAAAGCCGCGCCAACGGTCAGAAATTTCCTTGTCTTTTGCCAGCGTGTTCGTGATCAAAGTGAAAAGGCGAATGTCTTTACCGAATTTATTCGCAATCGCTTCAAATGCTTTTTTGCGGACTTCACCATCCGGCTCCTGAAGCAAATTGAACACACGCTCAGAAGGCAGTTCCTTGCCATCAACCTCAAAACGCATCGCGTTGGACGTTTCGTCAAAAAGACGGTTAAACGCCCCGCGGCTGGTTAAGGATTTTTCATGGAAAAGTTGCTCAATACGATCTTCCAACTGGTAAGGCTTATCTTTCCGCAAATCTTCAAGCCACGGCTTGTAATGCGCCGCCAACTCATCTTCTGAAATTGCTTTTTGCAATTGCTCATCTTCAAGCAAATTTAGCTCAAGGCCAAAAAACAAAAGATGCGAGCCAGCATCGGTCAATTTTTGCTGTGCATCGCCATAAAATTTCGCGCGCGCTGGATCAGACGTATCACCAGCATAGAGCAAACCAGCGTAAGAGCCGATGCGACCTGCAATTTCTTGAATCTCTTCAAATTGCTTGACCGCCTGGCCTAATTTTCCATTGGCAACAGCAATAGCCAACTTGCCTTTCCATGCCTCTTCAAACTCGGCACTGCCCGCTTTCACCTTGTCAAAATCGTCAGCCAATTCTTTTGAATCCAGCGACGGATACAAATCTTCCAACTTCCATTTTGGCAAGCGCGTTTCATCTAATGTGTGAGCACCGCTTTCAGTGACCGCTGCCCAATTTTGAGGCTTCATTATTTCAATCACATCTTTAGTCATTGGAGACATACCATTTCCCGTTAGCCGGACTTAAGCAGACAATTAGCTGCAATTTTACCGTTTAAGTTAGGGCCGTATTTAGCCGATTGTGCCAATTTGTTGCTGAACTTCAAATTCAACTTCGTTACTAAGCTTAAGGACAGAATTTGTCAGCGCAAGTCAACAAATCTACGATTTTAATTGTCGACGATGATCCGGTGCAACGCCGCATCTTGCAAGCGGCAATTGAAAATATGGGCTATAAGACTTGGTGCTGCGAAAATGGCGAAGCAGCAATTGATGCGCTTTCCGGCAATCACTCCTGTGATATCGACGCAATGGTTTTGGATTTGATGATGCCAGGCATTGATGGTCACGGCGTTCTAAAGTTCATGCGCGAACACGGGATCAACAAGCCAACGATCGTTCAAACGGCACAAGGCGGCATGGAAACAGCGGTCAAAGCAATGCGTGCAGGCGCGTTTGATTTCGTTATTAAACCCGTATCGCCTGATCGGCTGAAATCCTCACTGTGCGACGCCCTTAAAATTGAAGCTGTTAAAAGCACACCAAAGAAGCAGCACATCGAAGCAACATTCAACCGTGCTAATACGCAAAAAATGATTGCGTCGACAGACACCATGAACCGTGTCGCAGAGCTGGTGAAACGTGCTGCAAACAGCGATATCCCTGTCCTGATTGAAGGCGAATCCGGCACCGGAAAAGAATTAATCGCAAAATCCATTCAAGCCAGCAGCGATAGAGCAAACAAACCACTGGTCATTGTTAACTGTGGCGCAATCCCAGAAAATCTGGTCGAGAGCATTTTGTTCGGCCATGAAAAGGGAGCCTTTACCGGCGCAACAGAAAAACACACAGGCAAATTTGTTGAAGCCAATGGCGGCACGTTGTTTCTTGATGAAATCGGTGAATTACCACTCAGCACGCAAGTTAAAATACTGCGCGCCATTCAAGAAGGCGAAGTCGAACCGGTTGGCTCAAGCACCAGCCGCAAAGTCAATATCAGGCTTATTTCTGCGACCAACCGCGATCTTATTGCAGCAGTGCGCGAAAACCGTTTCCGCGAAGATCTTTATTACCGCCTCAATGTATTTCCAATCTTGGTGCCACCGCTGCGCAACCGCCGCGGCGACATTAGAGGCTTGGCCGAACATTTTATCGCGCGCCATAACGCCAGTCAGCAAGGCTTCGCAGCACAGGCCATTTCTGATGCAGCCATCCACTTGCTTGAGCGCTATGATTGGCCGGGCAACATACGCCAACTAGAAAACACGATTTTCCGTGCAATGGTATTATGTGATCGCCTCACGCTCGACCTGCAAGACTTCCAACATATCGCAGCGCAAGTCGATTTACCGGCAGCAACGCATCAGCAGAGCCAAATTCAGGCCGTGAACGCGCCAGAACTTGCACCCAATTATCCAATCGGGCGAAGCGATGTTGATATCGCGCCATCAGATTTTGATACTGAGCTTTCAAGCATAGACAATTTAATGCTCGAAAATGATGGCCATATACGCCCTCTTGTAGAGATTGAGAGGCTCGCCATAAAACATGCAATCACCCATTATAACGGGCAAATGAGTGAAGTTGCACGGCGTTTGGGCATTGGTCGCTCGACACTTTATCGCAAACTCAAGGAATTTGGAATCGAGCCAGAAACACTGGTTGAATAGCTATCCAACGTTAAGCATCTGCTAACCATAAACCGAATACGGCCCCCAATAGCCCCTTTCGTCATTGTTCCACCGCATTTTGCGTTGATTACATTGATTGAAATGGACTGTTGATGGTGGACTTTGGCCACAGGCTCTCTATGTAAGTTAAGGCGTTTGCAATTGAAAATTCACAATGGCACAACGCTAAGAGCCGGTTAACCATAATGATGTATTCAGTTCTGGTTTATAACAACTAAGAGCAGCGTGCCTTGATTTTTGATAATAAGTTTAAAAACCAAATATCGCATAATTCTGGCAGAAGCTTTCTAGCCAGATTTATTGCCGTGTTCACCATTTCGGTTCTCGCAAGCGTCAGTTTTGCGGTCGAAGCATCGGCTGAAACCCGCTCGCTCAAGCTTTATTACATCCACACAAAAGAAAAAGAAAACATCGTTTTCAAAAAGAACGGACGATATGTCTCTAGCGGTCTGGCAAAGATCAACCGCTTTCTGCGTGATTGGCGCCGTAATGAGCCGACCAAAATGGACCCTGCGCTTTTAGACTTGGTCTGGGAAGCGTACCGCGCATCCGGTTCGCGTGAATATATACACGTTGTTTCAGCCTATCGTTCACCTGCAACCAACGCGATGCTGCGTAAAACGCGCGGCGGACAAGCGACAAAAAGCCAGCACATGCTTGGTAAAGCGATGGATTTTTATATCCCCGGCGTACCGGTGAAAAAACTCCGTGAAATTGGCTTTAAACTCGGCGGCGGCGGCGTTGGCTATTACCCGCGTTCAGGCGTGCCTTTCGTTCATTTAGACACAGGCAATGTGCGTGCTTGGCCGCGCATGAGCCGCAGCGAATTAACAAGGCTCTTCCCGCGCGGTGGTACTTTGCATTTGCCACCCGATGGCAAACCTTTGCCTGGATACAATCAGGCGCTTGCTGCTTACAAAGCAGGTAAACGCAATGGCGGCGGCCCTATTATTGAAGATAAAAAGCGCCGCAGTGGCAATCTCTTGACTGCTCTCTTCGGTGGACGCGACGAAGAAGAAGACAATGAAGAAACAACGGTTGCCACACCACAAGCTCCGGCTCGTGCAAAAGCAGCGCCAAGACCAGCAGACACGCCAGGAACGCTTCTTGCGTCATTGCCGACCCGTTCTTTGCCTGTCCCTTCTTCTGCCCCTAGAAACCGAGCAATTGATAGCGCTGTACCTGTCGCAATTTCTGCGCCGGTTGCTGCACCTATTCCAGCACCTGCGCCAACTCCTGTTCCACAAGTTGAAATTGCCAGCGCGCCGGAACTACCAACATATCAAATTCCGGTTCCATCAAGCCGCCCTACCGTTTTGATCGCCCGCGCCGAGCCGCCTGTTGATAGGCAATCCGCGCAAGATTTAGAAAACGCTTTAGCGCGTGCAAATCAAGCGCCGCAGGCCCAGCCGCAAGCACCTGATGGCAATGTTGCAATTGCTGCTGCAATCAACAGCAATGTCGAGGCAGCACCAGAGCAAGAACAAACAGAGCTTGCTTATGCAATTCCAATCCCGACACCAGCGCCGCAGCGTGCAGTGCGTGAAACGGTTGAACTTGCCAGCTTGCCAACGCCAAAACCATTAGAGCGCGCGACAAGCAATGAGACGAGCCCTACTGAAACGATTGCAGCTTATGCACCGCCAGATAGAGGCATCACAATCCCGACAGCCACCGTGCCGCAAACGCCTGTAGCAGCAAGCCCTGCGCCTACGAAACCCGCAGCTGAGTCTGTTGCAACCAAACCTGCCGAAACATTAGTGGCATCGCTTAATGTTTCCGATCAAACATCTTCAACAGCCAAAGGTTCACGCCCGACAGCAAAAGACATTGCTAGTACGGCTGCACCAGCGGCAAAGATTATTCCCGTTGAAGAGATTGATCACTCACGCTTTGGATCATGGACCACAGCCAGCGCATCGATAACGCAAGACGGACGCGCAAGCGAACGCCCTGATTTCATTCAAAATGCAACCCGCGCTGTTCCAAATGTGGTTTACACATCTGGCTTTTCTAAAGACCCACCGCCGGACACAAATTCATTCAGCGGCAATGCAGTAACATTTCTTGCTGTTGCAAAGTTCGAAGGTAATGGCGGCGAAGGACGCGGTGAACCGCTTCAAATTCGCGTACCGAACTAATTAAAATCTAAGCAATAAAAAAGGCTGCCAATTGGCAGCCTTTTTTAGTTCGGGTAAAACCCTTATTCGTCAGAAGGCGTCGTATCTGCTGGCGCCATACCAAGCGCATGTAGATAGAGGTCAAGAACCGCCTCATGCTCCAATCGCTCATTCATATCTTGCTTACGAAGCGCTACAACTTTGCGAAGGACTTTGACGTCAAAGCCATTGCCTTTAGCTTCCGCATAAATTTCTTTTATGTCGTCTGCGATCGTTTTCTTTTCTTCTTCAAGACGTTCGATCCGCTCGACAAACGCACGAAGCTGATCACTTGCTACACCCTGAACATCAGACATTTTGAAAACTCCACTGGAATGATTGAAGGCTTCAATTGCCGTAGCGAATCGAACGGGTCAAGCAAAAACAGAAGAAATATTTGGCTGAATTGAAACGCAGCGCAAAATAAAGGGCAGCGCGAAGCTGCCCTTGAATTTAGCCAAGCTGTTAGCGTGGCAGGATGGATGATCCCATCAGGAATTCGTCCACAGCACGCGCTGCTTGGCGTCCTTCGCGAATAGCCCAAACAACCAAGGATTGGCCACGGCGCACATCCCCAGCAACAAAAACCTTATCGACAGATGTTTTGTAATCTTTGTCATTGGCTTTGACAGAACGGTTGCCACGGCGGTCCGTGTTCATTTCAATGGCATCGCCGAGTTCACTCACAACGCCGCTATCTTCCAGCGGGCCAGCAAAGCCAATCGCGATGAAAGCAAGGTCGGCACGAATATAAAACTCAGAACCTGCAACAGGCTCGCGCTTTTCATCAACTTCGCAGCATTTAACATGCGTTAGCTGCCCCTCTTCGCCGATGAATTCGAGTGTCGCCACCTGAAACTCGCGCGTTGCACCCTCGGCTTGCGAAGAAGATGTACGCATCTTTGTTGCCCAATAAGGCCAAACTGTAAGCTTGTCTTCTTTTTCCGGTGGCTGCGGGCGAATATCAAGCTGCGTTACTTTCACAGCGCCCTGACGGAATGCCGTGCCAACGCAGTCAGATGCAGTATCACCGCCGCCCACAACAACAACATGTTTGCCAGATGCTAAAATAGGCTCTGAACGCCAAGCAACGCTTTCAATCGATGTTTCTTTGCCCACGCGTTTGTTTTGCTGAACAAGATAGTTCATCGCTGGATGAACACCGAACAAATCATCGCCCGGAATACCCGCTTCACGCGGCACTTCAGAACCGCCGC
Source organism: Ahrensia sp. 13_GOM-1096m (assembly GCF_000620605.1). Taxonomy (NCBI): domain Bacteria; kingdom Pseudomonadati; phylum Pseudomonadota; class Alphaproteobacteria; order Hyphomicrobiales; family Ahrensiaceae; genus Ahrensia; species Ahrensia sp. 13_GOM-1096m. The sequence goes on along the minus strand of NZ_JIAX01000012.1, from coordinate 92,244 downwards.
AATAAATGATTGCATCAAACTCGGCTTGTAATTCTTCAATGGTCTTATCGACACCGATATTCACATTGGTGTGGAAGGTTACGCCCTCGCCTTCCATCTGCGCAGCGCGGCGATCAATATGGTGCTTTTCCATTTTGAAATCAGGAATACCGTAACGCAGCAAGCCGCCGATACGTGCTTCACGTTCAAAAAGATGAACATCATGACCAACACGCGAAAGCTGCTGAGCTGCTGCCAGACCCGCAGGACCGGAACCAATAATCGCAACTTTTTTGCCTGTTTTTTCTTCCGCAATCTGCGGCTCGAAGAAACCATATTCTTCTGACTTATCGGCCAGCGTCTGTTCAATCGTTTTGATCGTTACCGGCGCATTTTCAAGGTTAAGCGTACAGGCTTCTTCACATGGCGCTGGACAAATACGACCCGTAAATTCTGGGAAGTTGTTCGTCGAAAGCAAATTGCGAACAGCTTCTTTCCAGTTTTTATTATAAACCAGATCATTCCAATCTGGAATTTGGTTGTGAATTGGACAGCCGGTCGGTCCATGACAATAAGGCACACCGCAATCCATGCAGCGCGTTGCTTGTTTGACAACTTCGCTATCATTGAGCGGAATTGTAAATTCTTTAAAGTGGCGGATACGGTCCGAGGCCGGCGCATATTTGGCCGTCTGACGGTCGATTTCCAAAAAGCCTGTCACTTTACCCATATCATAAATCCTTAGCTAGCCAGCACAACGGCTGTACCGGTTGCGGACACCATCAACATGGAGCCGCTATCACCCGCTGTTATATTCTCATAATCTATATCCACACCAATGACCGCGTTGGCACCCAAATTGTGTGCTTCAGCTTGCATCTCGGATATAGCGATTTCGCGCGCTTCACGTAGCGCCTTTTCATAGGCGCCAGATCGGCCCCCGACGATATTGCGAATACCAGCAAAAAAATCACGAAAGATGTTGGTGCCCAGAATTGCTTCCCCAGTCACCACGCCTTTGTAATCAGTAATACGCGCGCCTTCTATAGAGTTTGTCGTTGATATAATCATGACTTACTCCGCCGCGACCATGCCGCGCATTGCTTCCATTTCTTCCAAAGCACGACGATATTCTACCGGCATCACTTTGCGGAACTTAGGACGATATTCTTCCCAATTATCCAGAATCTGCGCTGCGTGTAATGAGCCACTGTACATTTTGTGGTTCGTGATCAGCTGCAAAAGACGCTCTTCATCGTGGCGTGTCATGTCGCCCGTAACATCAACACGGCCTTTATGCGCCAAGTCGCCGCCATGGTGATGAAGCTTCTCAAGAATATCATCTTCTTCCGGCACTGGCTCAAGTTCAACCATCGCCATGTTACAGCGTTTTTCAAACGTGCCATCCTCATCAAGCACATAAGCAACGCCGCCAGACATGCCCGCCGCAAAGTTACGGCCCGTATTGCCAAGAACAACAACGACACCGCCTGTCATATATTCACAGCCATGGTCGCCGCAGCCTTCAACAACGGTCACGGCACCTGAGTTACGAACAGCAAAGCGCTCGCCTGCCACACCGCGGAAATAGGCTTCACCCTGGATCGCACCGTATAAAACAGTGTTACCCACAATGATGCTATCTTTCGCAACGATGTTTGAATTTTCTGGCGGACGCACAACAATCCGGCCACCACATAGGCCTTTGCCCACATAGTCATTGCCATCGCCAACAAGGTCAAACGTCACACCACTCATCAAGAATGCTGCAAAACTCTGTCCAGCTGTACCCGTAAGTGTCACATGAATTGTGTCATCAGGCAGACCCTTATGACCAAATGCTTTCGCAACAGCACCCGACAACATCGCCCCTGCAGAACGATCAACATTGTGGATCGGTGTTTCGATTTGCACAGCTTGCCTGTTTTCAAGCGCAGGCTTTGCTTGCTCGATCAGCTTGCGATCAAGGATTTTGTCAATCGGATGTTTCTGGCGCTGTGTCCAATAAGTCTCTGATTTTTCAGCTTCTGGCTTGAAGAACAATTTTGTGAAATCAAGACCCTTGGCTTTCCAATGCTCAATCAATTGCGCTTGGCTCAGCATTTCGCTTTGACCAATAATGTCATCAAGCTTGCGGTAGCCCATTGCAGCCAGCCATTCACGCACTTCTTCAGCAACATAGAAGAAGTAATTGATCACATGCTCTGGTGCACCTTTAAAGCGCTTGCGCAGTTCAGGGTCCTGCGTTGCAACACCAACCGGACATGTATTCAGATGACATTTACGCATCATGATACAGCCAGCAGCGATAAGCGGTGCTGTTGAGAAACCAAATTCATCAGCCCCAAGAAGAGCGCCGATAATAACATCGCGGCCTGTTTTCAAACCACCATCAACCTGAAGTGCGATGCGCGAACGAAGCCCGTTCATCACAAGTGTCTGATGTGTTTCAGCAAGCCCCATTTCCCATGGAGAACCGGCATGTTTAAGCGATGTAAGCGGTGACGCGCCCGTGCCACCATCATACCCGGAAATTGTAACGTGGTCGGCACGTGCTTTAGCAACACCAGCCGCAACCGTGCCAACACCAACTTCTGATACCAGTTTGACAGAAATATCAGCCGCAGGGTTCACATTTTTCAAATCATAGATCAGCTGTGCCAAGTCTTCGATTGAATAAATATCGTGGTGCGGCGGCGGTGAAATCAAACCAACGCCCGGTGTTGAATAGCGGGTTTTAGCAATTGTCGCGTCAACTTTGTGACCCGGCAACTGACCGCCTTCACCTGGCTTTGCACCCTGTGCAACCTTGATTTGAATCATGTCCGCATTGACAAGATATTCTGTCGTTACACCAAAACGGCCCGATGCAACCTGCTTGATCGCAGAGCGCTCGGGATTTGCCTTGCCGTCCGGTGTCGGCATGAAACGGTCTGGCTCTTCGCCGCCCTCACCCGTGTTTGACTTACCGCCAATGGCGTTCATCGCACGTGCAAGTGTCGTGTGGGCTTCACGCGAGATTGAGCCAAAGCTCATCGCACCCGTTGAGAAGCGCTTAACAATCTCGGCTGCCGATTCTACTTCATCAATTGAAATAGGATTATCAGACGTCTTAATGTCAAACAGGCCGCGAATGGTGTTCGCACGCTCAGTCTTAGCGTTCACTTCAGCTGCAAATTCCTTATAGGTGCTATAGGAATTTTTGCGCACAGCATGCTGCAAATTCGCAACCGCATCCGGCGACCAAGTGTGGTTTTCACCGCGCATACGGTAAGCATATTCACCGCCAACATCCAGCGCATTGCGCAAGACTGGATCATTTGAAAATGCGAGCTCATGGCGGCGTAAAGTCTCTTCTGCAATCTCAGCAAGACCAACACCTTCAATCGTTGTTGCTGTGCCAAAGAAGAAGCGATCAACAAATGACTGGCGAAGACCAACCGCATCAAAAATTTGCGCGCCGCAATAGGATTGATAAGTCGAGATGCCCATTTTGGACATAACTTTCAAAATACCCTTGCCGATAGATTTTATATAGCGCGTTACAACTTCATAAGTATCAACTTCTGGCGGGAACTCGCCCTTCTCATGCATATCAAGCAAAGTGTCGAAAGCCAGATATGGATTGATAGCTTCTGCGCCATAACCAGCAAGCAGGCAGAAATGATGCACTTCACGCGGCTCACCTGTCTCAATCACAAGACCAACAGATGTGCGAAGCCCTTTGCGGATAAGATGATGATGCACAGCAGCCGTTGCTAAAAGCGCAGGGATTGCAATGCGGTCCGCAGCAATTTTACGGTCTGAAAGAACGATAATATTATAGCCGCTATGAACAGCTTTTTCAGCACGTTCACACAATTGTTCGATGGCAGCTTCCATGCCCTCGGCACCATTTGCCGCTGGATAGGTATAATCAATCGTTTTGGTGTCAAACAGGTCTTCCGTATGACCGATTGAACGAATTTTCTCCAAATCACCATTGGTAAGGATCGGCTGGCGAACCTCTAGGCGCTTGTGAGAAGACGCACCTTGCAAATCCAAAAGATTAGGACGCGGACCGATGAATGAAACAAGGCTCATCACCAGTTCTTCGCGAATTGGATCAATCGGCGGGTTCGTAACCTGCGCAAAGTTCTGCTTGAAATACGTATAGAGCATTTTTGACTTGTCGCTCATCGCAGAAATAGGCGTGTCGGTTCCCATAGAACCAATGGCTTCCTGACCCGTGGTTGCCATCGGCGACATCAGGATTTTTGTATCTTCCTGCGTATAGCCAAATGCCTGCTGACGATCGAGCAAAGACGCATCGGTGTTTGGCTCACGCGCAGCAACCGGCTTTAAGTCTTCCAAAATAAGCTGCGTGTCCTGCAACCATTTTTGGTACGGATTAGCATCGGCCATCTGCTGCTTGATTTCAGCATCAGAAACAATTTTGCCAAGCTCCATATCAATGAGCAGCATTTTGCCAGGCTGCAATCGCCATTTGGTAACGATACGCTCTTCTGGAACTTCAATAACACCGGCTTCTGACGCCATGATAACAAGGTCATCTTTGGTCACGATATAACGCGCTGGGCGCAGACCATTACGGTCTAGCGTCGCACCGATTTGGCGGCCATCTGTAAAGGCAACCGCAGCAGGCCCATCCCAAGGCTCCATCAATGCAGCGTGATATTCGTAGAAAGCTTTGCGGCCTTCATCCATTGAATCATTGTTCGACCATGCTTCTGGAATAAGCATCATGACAGCGTGAGTTAGTGAGTAACCACCCTGAACAAGAAACTCTAATGCATTGTCGAAACATGCAGTATCAGACTGGCCTTCATAAGAAATCGGCCAAAGCTTTGCGATCTCATCACCAAAAAGCGGCGAAGAAACAGAAGCCTGACGCGCAGCCATCCAGTTAACATTACCGCGCAGCGTGTTGATCTCACCATTATGCGCAACCATGCGATAAGGGTGTGCGAGCTTCCAGCTTGGAAATGTATTTGTCGAAAAGCGCTGGTGCACCAATGCGACCGCTGTTTCAAAACGCGGATCGGTCAAGTCTGTATAATAAGGCCCAACCTGATCGGCCAGAAACATGCCTTTATAAACAATTGTGCGGCACGACATTGAAACAATGTAGAAGCCATTGTCGCGGCCTTGCGTCTCTTGGAAAATCCGGTTCGAAATCACTTTGCGCAAGACATAAAGACGGCGTTCAAATGCATCTTCGTCCAAGCCCTCAGGACAAGCAAAGAAAACCTGAATGTGCCAAGGCTCACTGGCTGCAATTTCTGGCGCTTTAGAAAGCATGCCATTGTTAACAGGCACATCGCGTACAGTGATCAGATCAACATCTTCAGCCATCGCACATTCGGTAATAATACCCATGCAATGCGCACGCAGATCTTCTTCCTGCGGCATAAATATATGCGCAACAGCATAAGCGCCCGCTTCAGGAAGCGAGACATCATCTTCTTCTAAGACTTCGCGGAAAAACGCGTCTGGAATTTGCACCAGCATGCCAGCGCCGTCACCCATAAGTGGGTCTGCACCAACCGCGCCGCGGTGTTCAAGATTTTCCAGCATTGCCAGACCTTGAGAGACAATCTCGTGAGACTTTTTGCCTTTCATATTGGCAATAAAGCCAACACCGCAGGCATCATGCTCATTGCGCGGATCATAAAGACCCTGCGCTGCAGGCATACCGCGATTGACCGTATCCTTATGTGCCGTGGCCGTGCGTTTGTCCGCAGAAAAATCGCGTTCAGTTGCATTCAAAGATGGCGTCAATTTCGTCATCATAACCCTCCGGCATTTTTAAAGATGGTCCAGCTTGGACCGTTCGACATATTCTGCTTTAGAAAAACAGAAACACCCACACTTATATATGACAATGCGGCGTAACCTGTCTCGTCACTGGAAATATCCAGCGGCGTCCTCAAGTCAATCGCCTTGTTGGAGTTTGTATGCCCAAACTTTAGGCACTAAAACGCGCAATCATCGAAGACAATCACACGAATTCCAAATTAGGACAGCATTGCTGACCTGATCTATGGCAGACTTCTAAAAAATTACAAGGCGACACAACTGGATTGATACCTACTTTTTTGCGGTGCAATCGAAAAAAATCCAATTAAGTGCAGATATAAGCTGTTTTAGCGTGTCTTAATGGCGTTATTATGGGAGTAACCAATAGATAATCATCAAACTCAAGGTCAGGTTTTATGTTCTTCGCATCGGATAATTGGGCAGGCGCTCATGAGAAAATTGCAAACGCAACAGCTAAGCAGGCTGGCAGTTTTCAACCATCTTACGGCAATAGCGAAGTCGATAACAAAGTGAACGCTAGGTTCAATCAACTGTTTGAGCGCGACGTAAATGTTTATTTCGTCGCCACAGGCACAGCGGCTAATTCGCTGGCGCTTGCATCTGTGAACAAAACGGGCGGCATATCATTTAGCCACCGCGAAGCGCATATTATGGAAGATGAGTGCGGCGCACCTGAATTTTTCACAAATGGTGCACGCCTCCGCGCGGTTGATGGTCCACTTGGCAAAATCGATCCTGCGAATTTGGCAAAGGCTTTGGAGCAGTTTCCCCAAGGCTCACTAAATGCCGGACAGCTCATGGCGATTACGATTACGCAGGCCACCGAAGTCGGCGCGCTCTATACATTGGCTGAAATTAAAGAGATTTCAAAAATAGCCAAACAATATGGCCTGCCACTGCATATGGATGGTGCACGCTTTGCCAATGCAATTGCAGCGCTTGGCTGCACACCAGCACAAATGACGTGGGAAAGCGGCGTTGATATTTTGTCGTTTGGCGGAACGAAAAATGGTTGCTGGTGCGCAGAAGCGCTCATCTATATGGACCAAACCTACACAAGTGACGTGCCATATCTACAAAAGCGTTCGGCGCAATTGTTTTCTAAAACACGTTTCATAGCCTCACAATTTGATGCTTATTTAGAAGACAACCTTTGGCTAGAACTTGCAGGTCACGCCAATAAAATGGCCGCGCTATTGGCACACAAAATAGATAGCAGCACCACAATGCGCATGGCATGGCCATGTCAGGCCAATGAAGTGTTTGCCATTATGAAGAAAGATCACGCTGATAAAGCCAAAGCGGCAGGCGCCCAATTCTATGATTGGCCAGCGCCATACGGCATGGACAACCTTGTTAAAGACGATGAATATCTCGTGCGCTTGGTGACCAGCTTTGCAACAACACCAGCACAAATTGAGCAATTCGCAGCGCTAATGTAGTTTTTTCACACAATAGAGGTCGATAAGCTCACCATTTCGTGAGGATGACGTGCGATAACCTCGCATCCTCTTCATTTCCTTTTGATTACGTTTTTTGAAACTCTGTTGAAGACCGGCGCGGAGGCTACGGTCCACAAAACAGCAATTATAAAAACGATAAAAGGAAGTTACTCATGTCTAATGCAGTTAAATCTACCGTATCAGCAGCCGTAATGGCTTCTGCAGTTGCAGCAGCAATTGCAGGTGTAAACCTTGGCACAATCAACGACGCGCACGCAGCAAAAGAAAAATGCTTTGGCGTTTCACTTGCAGGCCAAAACGATTGTGCAGCAGGCCCAGGCACAACATGCCAAGGCACATCAACAATCGATTATCAGGGCAATGCTTGGAAATATGTTGAAGCTGGTTCATGCGAAACAATGAGCGTTGGCGAAAACAAAGCCGGCTCTTTGACAGCGCTTACACGCGATGTTCCTGCTTAAGCAGATCGCGAATAACTTGTTGCAAACCGGAGAACACACAATGACATCTTGTCCCCCCCTGCGTCATCGTGATGAAGTTTCAACAGCATCGTCTGATGCTTCACACTCACGGTTTGCAGCAAGACCAAACAACAAACTGGCATCGGCATCAGCCGGTGTCGGCTTCAAGCACGATCACCTTGAGGCTATTCTCAATGATCCAGGCGATGTTGGCTTTCTGGAAGTTCACGCAGAAAACTATATGGGCGATGGCGGTTATCCGCACCGCACATTAGAACGCGTAAGACAGGATTTTCCAATCTCATTACATGGTGTTTGCATGTCAATCGGTGGCCCTGAGCCGCTAAGCCAAGATCATTTGCAACGCTTTAAAACGCTCGTTGATCGCTATGAACCTGCCATGATTTCTGAACATTTGGCATGGTCCACCCATGAGGATATTTTCCTCAACGATTTACTCCCATTGCCATACACCGCACAAACGCTTGACCATGTTGCGCAGCATGTCAGCCAAATGCAGGACGTTATGGGACGACAAATATTTCTTGAAAATCCTGCGACCTATGTACTTTTTGAAAACTCGACCATGAGCGAAACCGATTTCATGCGTGAGATCGTAAAACGTACTGGCTGCGGCCTGTTGCTCGATATCAATAATGTTTTTGTATCCGCAACCAACCATAAATTTTCCGCGCTTGAATATTTGGACGCATTTCCGCTTGAGCATGTCGGTGAAATTCATTTGGCAGGCCATACCGAGCAAGAAGATGATGAAGGCCAAACGCTTCTAATTGATAGTCACAACCGACCTGTCTCTGATCCCGTATGGTCGCTCTATGAAGACGTTATAGAGACAGTTGGCTGTATTCCAACGCTTGTGGAATGGGATTCTGAATTACCCGAATGGCCAATTTTGCGCGCTGAAGCTGGTAGTGCAAACGCAATTTTAAAACGCGCGCAGCGTATGCACGATATGGCACCGCTTGGAAAACGCCATGCTAGTTCGATTTAACGCTATGGCTGATAATTCATATGAAACGAAGGCTTTTGCAGCTGGAATGCTCAACCCCGCAGCGCCAAAGCCCGATGAAATCATCGGCCCAAACGGCAAAGCGGCAGACAAGCGCTACAATGTTTACCGCAACAATGTGACTGTAAGCCTTATCAATGCGGTTGCAGATATTTATCCAGCCGTACAGAAAATTGTCGGCGAAGAATATTTCCGCGCCATGGCCCGTGAATATGTGCGGGCCCATCCACCAAAGTCACCCCTGCTCTTTTTATATGGCCAAGATTTTGGCAATTTTATTGATGGTTTCGAGCCTGCAAAAACGCTTCCCTATCTTGGTGATATCGCCCGTATCGAACGGGCTTGGCTAACCGCCTATCACGCCGCAGATTTAGCACCGCTTGATCCTGCACGCCTTGGCATGGTTGATCCGCAAAGATTGGCGGACATAAATTTCACCCCGCATCCAGCAAGCTTCATTATCAATTCTGATTTTCCGGTTCACGATATTTTTCTCATGAACCGCGGTTTCATGGAACTTGCCAAGCTCGACATGGCTAACCCGCAAGCACTTATGATGACGCGGCCCCAAACAGACACGCGGCTTATACTGCTGAGCGTGGGCGAACATGTTTTCATGGATGCAATTCTCAACGGCAAAACTTTGGGTGAAGCATCCGCTTTAGCAACCGAAACTGACATCAGTTTCGATCTTAATCACAATTTGCAAATGCTTCTGGCAACCGGAGCAACCATCCAAATAAATTTGGACGGCCAAGCGATATAATGGAGGGATAGAATAATGACCACAATTTCTGCTCATGAAGAAAAATCAGTCGCTATGGATAATGCCGCACCGGCAGGCATCATCGGAAAAGCATCGAACCTGATCCAAGCCATCGCGCAAAAAGATATAACGCAACTGGTGCTGCGTGTGGCCGTTGCTGTTCCATTTTGGAAATCCGGCGATTTGAAATGGGATGGCTTTTTGCAGCTTTCAGAAATTGCACCGCTCCTGTTTGAAAATGAATTTCAACTGCACATTTTAGGCAGCACATATCCATTCCCGTTCCCTTATGCCGTTGCATTTGGTGCTGGCCTTGGAGAGATTATTCTACCCGTTTTGCTCGTACTCGGCATATTCACGCGCTTTGCAGCCCTTGGTATTTTAGCAATGACTGTCATCATCCAGTTGACGGTTCCAACCGGCTGGCCGGTGCACCTCACATGGGCCGCAATCGCATTAGCACTTATGGCGTGGGGTCCAGGCCGTATTGCTGTCGATAGTTTTTTGCAGCGCCTATACCGCTAAGGCGGCAAAACTCCGCACAAAAAAGCCGCCGGAATTCCGGCGGCTCTCATCAGTTTAGCATGATACGATTAAGCGATTAGTTAGTCGTTTTAGCTTCAATCTGTTTCGTGCTGTCGGCGCTACCTTTAGTGATCTCAATTTTGCGCGGTTTCATTGCTTCTGGCACTTCGCGTGCAAGATCAATGTGGAGCAAGCCGTTTTTCAGCTTTGCACCCTTAACCTCAACATAATCGGCAAGTTGGAAGCGACGTTCGAAAGCCCGAGACGCTATGCCACGATGCAGCATTTCATGTTTCTCACCATCTTCATCCGGCGTTTGTGCCGCAGCAATTTTCAAAACATTCGGGCGCGCTTCGATGGTAATATCATCTTCGCCAAAACCTGCGACTGCCATTGTAATACGGTAAGCATTTTCACTAATGCGTTCGATATTGTATGGCGGATAGGTTTGCCCGCTTTCAGGTTGCGCGAGTGTATCGAGCATTGAAAATAAACGATCAAAACCAACAGTTGAACGGTTTAATGGTGTAAAATCTACGTGACGCATGAGGTGTCCTCCTTTGAGCGACATTATGACTATACCTGCCGGTACAGCCTTCTTCGTTTGCGATATTTGACCTGAAACACCCATAATTGGCGTATCTCTTGCGGCCAGCAGACCCATAATTGGCGTCTGCCTCCATAATTTGGTGATGCCAAAAACAGGTTTCAAGTCCCGACTGAAAAACCAAACAAAACATTTGGATTTTTTATGAACTGAAAATGAACAGCACCTTCCGTCTGAGTTCAGGGTCAAAATGTTTAATTGGCTTTATCGACGGAACTGGCCAAACAAATCAAAGGCTGGCTCCACTAAAAAGGAGACGACTGATGAAAAAGTTTATTATCGCAACTGCATTTTTGGCCATGGGCGCAACAAGTTTTATCGCACCTGCACAAGCAGCACCACTGCGTGCTGAAACCGCCCTTACAACAACTTTGGACGTGACCAAAGCGCACTCTACGAGCCGCAAGCATTGGAACAAACGTGCCGAACGTAATCGTATTCTTTCGCCGCGCCAGATTTCACGCAAGCTTAGCAATCGCGGTTTTCGCAATGTCAGAAACATTCGCTTCAACCATGGTCGTTACTATGCTGTTGCCCAAGGCCGCAATGGACCGGTTCGCCTGACCGTAAGCGCTAGAAACGGACAAGTTATCAGCCGCGAGCGCATCCGCAACCACCGCCGCAACAATGAGTATCGCCACGGTTACCGCGGACAACGCAACGGGTTTAGCTTCTCTTATAGCTTTCGCTAAAACCATTTGAAATTAGCTGGACTGTCCTGTCCCTTCCTGTCCAGTTATAAAGCCGGAGACAAGCAATTGTCTCCGGTTTTTCTTTGACCTTTGAACGCGTTAAACCTATCACTAGGGCACCTGAAACCGAGCTTCCTGCCTGCCATGACCAGCCTTTTGAAAATTGCGAATAATACTGGCCCTGATCCAGATGTTCTGGATATGCTTGAAACAGATGACGGTTATAAAATCCGGTTTGCCTTATTTAAATCAACCAACAAACCAAACAATGGCACCATCATATTGCTGCATGGGCGCAATGAAGCCATTGAGAAATATCTTGAAACAATCGGCCAACTTTTAGAACGTGGCTTTGATGTCGTCACCTTTGATTGGCGCGGCCAAGGCGGATCTTCAAGGTTCTTCTCAGATCATCGCCGCGGCCATATCGACACTTACGAACAATATAGCGCCGATTTGGAACTTGTGTTCAAGGATGTTGTTTTGCCCGAGTGCCGCGCACCATTCTACATCGTTGCTCACTCAACCGGTTCTTTGATCGCCCTTTACACCGCCCCGCGCCTGAACAACCGTATTCGGCGCATGCTGCTTGGTTCACCGTTTTTAGGCGTTGGCGATGAAACGCTCGGCGAAAGCCAAGTCATTTTTCTATCAAACATTTTTACGTTTCTTGGCCTTGGCGCAATGCATATGGGGGGCAGCCGCAATGGCATTGCCGCCACGCCATTTGAGAAAAACCGCGTAACAAACGATCCTAAGCGTTATGCCCGCAATCAAGATTTGATGGACCCAAAACGTGGGTTAGGACTTGGCAGCGCAACGGCTTCATGGCTACGCGCATCAATGAAAGCTGCTCAATGCGTGCGCCAGAGTGAACACATGGCGCAAATCCACATACCCGTTTTACTGATTAATGCAGGCGCTGATCAAGTGGTTTCGCGGCCAGCCATTGAGGACTATGCACACCGCTTGCGCTCCGGCTCATTAATAACAATCGACGGAGCGCGGCACGAATTGATGCAAGAGATAGATGACTACCGCGAGCAGTTTTTTGCAGCTCTTGATGCATTCATTCCAGGCTCACCTGACTGACAAAAATCAGGCTCTGCCCCAATATGCTTGCAATGCTTCTGCATGCAGCTCTTTAGAACCTGCAGCCAGAATAGTACCGCCCTTTTCTGCACGCTCCCCATCAACCGTCGTTATGACGCCGCCCGCCTGCTCAATAATCGGAATGAGCGCAACGATGTCATAGGGCTGAAGACCGGCCTCAATAAAAATGTCTGCATGGCCGGACGCCACCATGACAGCACCATAACAATCTGTGCCATAGCGCGCTAATTTTGTACGGCTTTCGAGCCTTTTGTAACCTTCTGCTTCAGCACCCTGATATAGCGCAGGCGATGTTGTGAACATAATCGCATCCTGCAATTTTGCGCTTTGGCGCGATGCAAGCTTTTGAGGCTCGCCGCCTTTTTCAATCAGCCATGATTGCGTGCCGTCAGCGATATAGAGCTCATCCGTATAGGGTTGATGCATAAAGCCTTGTTTGGCAACACCATCTTCCATCAAGCCAACAAGCGTGCCCCAAACAGGCAGGCCTGAGATAAACGCGCGTGTACCGTCAATCGGATCAATGACCCAAACATAGCGTGCATCAAGGTTCTTGGCACCGAACTCTTCGCCCAATATGCCGTGATCTGGGAAATCAGCATCCAATATTTGGCGAATAGCTGCTTCGGCTTCACGGTCGCCAGCGGTGACGGGGTCAAATCCAACCTCGTACTTGTTATCCACATTTAAGTTGGACCTAAAATATTTTAGCGTCTGAACAGAGGCTGCATCAGCTAAACGCTTCAAATCATTTATATTCGTCATATAGATAACCGATCACTTGAATTGGAAGATTGGACTACCGAACCCATAACTAAGGTATGCGGCTTGACTTTAGTAGTACAAGGAAGAAAATTATTAAACTGCGGAGCTATATGCTACGCACTAGACGTTACTTTCCTCCCAACGACTGGCCGCATCTTAGGATGCGGTCTTTTTTTACTTGATATAGTTTATCTATAGTTTGGATTTAAAGCCTATTCAGCGGCAATACTAAAATCGCTCAGCTGAGCACCATCCAATACACTCAACTGCGCCATAAATCGCGTTAAATCATCGCGCAATGCATCAAATCCCGGCCGTTTTTCCATTGTCTTTTCGTTGACATAAAGGCTGCGATTAATCTCAATCTGCAACGCATGCAGGCCGCGTGCGGGGCGGCCATAATGCTCCGTAATAAACCCGCCAGCATAGGGCTTATTGGTTGTCACCAAATATCCCATATCGCGCAAAATATCGACGGCAGCTTCGCTGAGCACCTGCGCTGCGCTCGTGCCAAACCGATCACCAATGATAAAATCAGGCCGCGCGCCCTCTGCCCCCAAGTGAACAGAAGCGGGCATGGAATGGCAATCGATAAGTACAGCATGGCCAAAATGGCCATAGGTACGACTTAAAAGTGCACGTAACTCGGCATGGTACGGCTTATAGAGTTGCTCAACGCGCATCATCGCCTCATCAAGGCCGATACGGGTCTTATAAATATTCAAGCCTTCACACACGATGCGCGGTATCGTGCCAAGTCCAGCGGCCACGCGCAGCGAATTCCTATTCGTATAAGGTGGCAGCTTGTCGATAAACATACGCGGGTCCAGCTCGTAGGGCTCGCGGTTTACATCCAAATAAGCGCGCGGGAAATGCGCTTTGAGCATAGGGATGCCAATTTGGACAGCATCGGAAAACAATTCGTCGACAAAATAGTCTTCTGATCGGCGAATCGCATGCATGTCGAGTTTGCTCATTTCAAGAAAACGCTTTGGATAATAGCGTCCACTATGCGGCGAGTTCATGACAAACGGGACGTTGTGAAAATCCGGTTCACAAACCTCAAAGGCTTCCATATCAATGAAATCTGGTGAAACGTGCATAAACCCAAATTTTCCAGCAATAATCGTATCTTGGCTTTAGTTTTGACAGCCTCAATGAGCTTTGTCTAGGGTGACGCGTTAAGGGTAAATCCAAGACAATCGGCAGATCACAAGATTTTAATTGAACAAAATTATGATTTTGCACTACATCATGTTTCACAAGAGCTCGAACTTGAGAGCGAAGTTCAGTTTCAAACCGTCGTTACGAGTGTGCGGCTTTATATATGAAGCCAAACAGCGCTGATGGTGTAAACCTGAAATTTACCTTGATCGGGCTAAGAGCATGGCTAGCTTGCTTTAAGCATAGGCAACAAGAGAAGCGGAAATAAAAATGCATCGCATACTATTGGCAGAAGATGATAACGATATGCGCCGGTTTCTGGTCAAAGCGCTTGAAAAAGCCGGCTACCAAGTCGTCGACTTTGACAATGGCGCAAGCGCTTACGAGCGCCTTCGCGAAGAACCATTCTCTCTGCTTTTAACAGATATTGTTATGCCTGAGATGGATGGTATTGAACTTGCGCGCCGCGCAACCGAGCTTGATCCTGACCTCAAAGTCATGTTCATCACTGGTTTTGCAGCTGTTGCGCTTAACCCTGAAAGCGACGCGCCAAAAGACGCAAAAGTCCTTTCAAAGCCGTTCCACTTGCGTGAGCTTGTTGATGAAGTAGAAAAACTTATCGCAGCAGCTTAATCAATCGCGGAATTTATCGTCAAAGCTATTGACGGCAAACGGCTTTATGTGGTGTATCGCGCCACGGATGGGCGATTAGCTCAGCGGGAGAGCACTTCGTTGACATCGAAGGGGTCACTGGTTCAATCCCAGTATCGCCCACCATCCTTTCATTCCCCACATAATCATGCGTTAACATACTGAATGGTAACGATAATTTTGTGTTCAAACTGCGCGTTTCGCGGCAGTAGCCCACACGGTCTGAAAACGCCATTCTCATCACCAATCTTTGCAACTCGAATATGCCCGAAGCCCATAGTTTTGCTGGGTTCTTAAGGAATGTGAGGGCGTGTTCAAACAATTCATCAAAGGTATCCGTTGAGGGAGCCAAAGTTTGGGCTTTTTCCAGCGCAATGAGCTTTTCTCGCTCCATGCTATTGATCTTCGATTCGTAAGCCTTCACCACTGTTGCGGTTTCCACATCAACTAATCGATCCAAAAGACTATCGATCTTGGTTTGTATCAATTGCGCTTTTTCAGTGTATTTCGAAGCAATTTTATCCGCTTGGCTTAAACGCAATGACCACGCGTCATTAAACATACGCTTGAACAATCCAAGAAGTCCTGCCTGTGGCTCTAAGCTGTGCAGGTATGCCTCAAAATCACCCTCAAGCTGCGCCTTACGGATGGATTTCCCATAGCTTACGCATTTATTGTTTTTGCATCGGTAATACGCATGACGGGTTCCATCCCGACTTTTCGACCAACCGGATGTATAAGCGCAATCACATTTGGCACAATTCACAAACCCTCGAAGCGGAAAATCATCGCTGATGTCATTTCTGGCAGCGGCATAGGTTGTACCCTTGAGACGCTCTTGGGCTTTTTGCCATGTCTCGAATGAGACTAGCGGCTCATGCTTGCCGCGCTGTAGAGGAATGTCCCATGTGGCCATTTCTATATAGCCAGCATAAAGAGGCCGCCTCAACATATCGTAAATCGTCTGATAATTGACTGCCGAAGAGCGCAAACTTCTCCAGCCAGCTTGCGCGCCCAGAAAGGCAACCGCTTCCGTGACCGTTTGCAATGACCCATTAGCAAGACGCTCAAACATCTCTTGGACAACAGACGCCAGCGGCTCATCACGCACGAGAAGCTTGCCATGCTCTTTCGTTTTTGCATAGCGATAGCCTGATGGTGCATGAAAGCACCAATAGCCGTTCATCATGCGCGCTTTCATTTTCTGCGAGACTTGGCGACCATTCTGGGCGCGTTCCAGCTCACCTTGGGCTGCGAGGATCGTTTCAATGAACCGCCCCTCCGGTGAATCCTCAAACTTGAAATTGAGACATTCCACAGATGCGCTGCGCGCAGCCAGTTCACGGCGTAACTTAATGTGAAATTCTGTATCACGGGCAAAGCGTTTTAGATCATCAAAGATAACGGTATATTTTTGTCCAGCTTGCGCTTCCAAGTAAGCAAGTAAGGCGACCATGCCCGGTCGCTTCATAAAATCACCGCCGCCCGATACACCATCAGGAAACACCGCTTCGACTGAATAGCCTTTTTCCAGCGCATACTGGCGACAACGCGTTTCTTGCGATTGAAGCCCATGCCCCTCTTCCACTTGTTTGACGGATGAGACTCGGCAGTAAATGACAGCGCGTTGCACTTGTGGTTCTGATTTTAAATTTGGTTTCATGACTCCTCCTGACCTGCAGGATCATCATCGTTATGACCCACAGTTTGCTCATTGGTATGATTGTCCGAATTATCCAATGAGGATATCACATCAGCAGGCAGAAAGATTCCCTCGATGCCATTTTGCCCACAGACTTGCTGGGTTGGATCAATGCCAAAGCCCAGATCAACAAATGACACGACGATAGACCAAAGCGTCTCAATAAACTCATGCTTTTGATCTTCATCTAAATCGCTTTCTTCAAGATACGCAGCATAAAGCTCCCAATCGATTGTGAGTGACGGCGGTGATCCATCAAATGGTGAATTGGTATCGGTGGGGGCTTTGGTCATGATGCTTTCCTTTGTCTGCGCTTGCGCGTTTGCTTTGTTGTCTCCTTTTCGCCTCAAATCATATGAGAACAATACAAGAACATTATAGGACAAGAGTCCTATCATACAAAGCAAATTCCGCGTAATATTATTGCGTTTTTCCCGCTTTTGCTTACACCAATGGCACAAACCAATATTTGGTAAGCATAGAGGTAATCAGGGTAATGAATGATCCATTCAGCACTGAACGCTCGTTAGAGCTTAAATCTTCAACCGAGGCTGAACGTAAAGCGATCAACCGTGTGGTCACGGCCATTAAAGCCGCCGAGAGGATGAAATTTGATGATATTTATCTTGCAGCGCATGGCTCTCTCGAAAGCATAACCAATGAAGACGAGAAGAATCTGGCCAAGGGACGGCTTGCACACAAGAAGATCGCCAAAATCTATAAATGGATCGCCATCAACTACCTGCCTTTGGCGATAGACCTTGCTCCTGAAGTGTTTGATCCATCCTTGCTCACGAAATGGGACGACTTCATCATTCAGCATGGGCTATATGGGCAATTACGTCCTGTGATTGGAAAACGCCGCGGTCTTACCCAACGTAGTGCACAACAGCCGATTGATGATACCAGCATCCAGTTGGGTGATGATTTCTACTTTGATTTAGACACGAAGCTTGATGGAGCACTTTTGACACTTGAGGGGTACAAGGGCCGTTATTACCCGATGTCGCTCCACCATAATCAGGTCACACTCGTTTTGCCCATTACAAATGGGCAGCACAATTTGCCTTCCCTCCCACACAGTAATCAGCAGGTTATGTTGAGTGAGCATGATGATGCAGGAGTGCACAAATACATTATGTTGATAAGTGACGCCGACACCATCAATGAATGCGCCAGCGGCTTAGTCCAAGGCCATCCCATTAATGCGGCCAAGCTGGATCAAATGGCATTGGCGTTCAAAGACCACGACCCATCCGCTTTCGAGATTCATCGCCTAAATGTGATCTTTAAGGGATGAACTGCTTAAGCTCTAGCAACTGCATCAGCGCAAGATTGATCGGCAACAGACTGTCATATTCTAGCGCACCTTTGGTGCGCATCTCAGAACCAGAATGCAATTGCGCCGCTCTGACATCAGCGACAAAATCTTCTGCGCTGCCCAGATCGTTAATCGTGGACTGCGCACCAGCGGCGCGCGCTATCAAAACAGCATCAGCAAATGCGGGAGCCACAACCAACGCGTGATACGCTTCAATCTCTTCGGTTGATGGCAGATCGTCAGGATCGGGTTGTTCCAATCCTTTTTGTTGCGCCTTAATGTAAGCGGGGATCGACCACATCACGCTTAGATATCCCATGAACTGGAATATCCGCGTTGCGGCTTTGGGATGAGTGCGGGTCGCATCATCGGCCTCATCCTCTTGGTCGATTAGAACCATGACCGCAAAGATGGACGCGGCGTAAAACCGCAAGATATCCCAGCCGTCTGTTGAATATGCATCGAGCAACATTTCTGTCGCGTCATGATCGGCTTGCAGTTCCAAACAGCGTTCAGCCAGTAAATGGTGTTCGGCTGGCAGTTGATCGAGCAGCGCAGGCTTTTGAGCCGAGCGCTGTGTTAGACCAAAAGCTTTTGACTGGCTGGTCTCGGCAATCCCGCGCCCACCTGTTAGCTTGAAGTGACCCATTTCAAAATGGTGCAGCTCATGGAGCATGAGCCATTGAAGCGATGCATCAATCGCCTGATCAACATCTTCGAAATTCAGTTGATCCTCTTCAGGTAAGCTATCGGAGTAAGCCTTGGCCTTTTGCCAAAGGTCGGTTAGCGACAACACAACCCCTATTGAAACATGGACACGCACGCCATCGCCATCAGGTTCGGCAAAGGCGATGAAATCTTCGTTTTCTAAAAGCTCAATATTAGGTTCAGGTGAGAGTGTTTCACCAACGCAAAGTTCATAGCGACTTAAAGCTAAACGTAGTGAAGTAGCGAGAATATTTGATTCCATGTCTGATCCAACACTTATGCCTGCGTAAGAACTGAAGGATAAGTACAGATAAAGATGTTATGCAAGATGTGTGCTGTATAACAGCACATCTTGGAAAGGGAGACGCTGCGCTCTCCCGTTTCATCCCTCTAGCCTGTGGCGCTTATTCCGCATTGAGCCACAATCACCATCCAAACGTATCGCAGTTTTGTCACTCACATCGTATGTACTATGAAGAGAGTCTGTGATTTTTACGCTGCAATACCCAACCAAGTTGATATAATCACTTCATGTCAACACACACCGAAATCCCACAGGCGCTCACGAGATACCTGAAACTCAGCAGTAAATCTGCAAACGCAATCAATGCTTATCCAATTTCGCAATCTGACACTAATCAAGCTCACATTGATAGTTTGCGAACTAAAATCGTATCTTGCCTGAGTTGCGAAGATAATTGCTGGTCTACCGACGCCCTTTTCAGAATTAGAAAAACGGTTGAGGTCAAGCTGTATTTAAGCGAAGCGGTGATTGGACAATGGCTAATTCTTAGGGAAATAGAAGAAGCCTTGCGTGAGCAATCATCCTGCAAAACGTTTGGCGAACATGATTCTTGGAGTGAAGCTATTAAACTTGCAGTCGATGCAATCAATGCGCATTGGTTTCGACACACGCTAATCAGCAACTCACGTGAAAAGGTTGTTGCGGAAGCGGTTCGGAAAACGAGAAAAAAAGGCTTCCGCATTCCTATAAATGGATACGGCCCGCGGTTTCCACCATCCGAATATAAGCGCTTTTGCAAACGTATTGAAAAGTCCATTGCTCGTATAGGGGGAGAAAATGTCGCCAGCTATATCTTGCATGCGCTAAACAAGACCGGAAAAGTTTTGAATGGCTACTTATCACATGCCCGCAGACCTGAAATGGTTGCTAAAAAACCGCGCGAAGCTGGCATCCCATGGCATTACCTATACTCGCTCGCTGTGAAGCACATTGATAGTCCACCGAGACTGCAACCACTGGAAATACAGCATGAAATCGACGAACTAATAAACTTGGGTCAACTGCTTACAGCAATTATTGATTGCGAACCACATAGCTCATATGAAAATATGGCCCTTGGAAAATCATCGTTTGCAAATACGATGAATGAAACTCTCATTTACGACGAAATGTTTGCTTTTCCTCAATGGCACCCCAAGATTGCTGCCGCCCTCCTTGAAACATGGATAGTGGCACTTGATAGCGTCGGAATACTATTTCCTATTGTCAGCGCTGACAAATGGAAAACATTCGCAGGCAATCTTCTCTGCCTTTCCGACGCGACTAATTTAATCCCTGTCCGGTCACTCGATATGATTGGCCACAATCTGTCTAGTTCTGAATGTGAGCGACTATTGTCAACTTGTTCATCACCATCAATTGGCGTTAATAGCTCGTATCTTACGCCGTCTGATACCGCTCAACGTGACGCAAGCTATTATCCAGTTATAAATCGCCAAAATACGGATGCTGTTATTCAGCCCACAGGGATCACCGCACGGTCTTTATGGGAACGATTATATGCGCAACTTAGAATGCTGAGCATCCCAAGGCTGGAAACGAAACTAGGTGATGCATTGGAACTTCTAACCAAGGCGGTTCTTATAAATAGCGGTCACAATGTCACTTATGCAGGTGAGAAATACGCAAATCCGAGCGGTAAGGGCAATCTTGAAGCAGATCTGATTGTAGAGACACCAGAGCGTATATTTTTGATTGAATGTAAAAAGAAAGCACTCACCAATAAGTCCCGTAAAGGCGACACAATAGCCAGCCTAACTGATGCCGATGGTAGCTTCTTGGCGCTAATGCACCAGCTCGCTCGTCATGAAGCCAATTTACGTCAGGACGGAAAGATTGTTTTTTTGAACGGGTCGACTTTAGAACTCAACAACCGTCAGATCGAAAAGATCGGGGTCAGCTTAAGTGATCATGGATCAATACAAAATCGCGATATGACAATAGGTCTTATGCAGTTACTTGTTGGTCGTTCCATCGACTTTGATGGCAAATCTTTCGATAACCTTGCTGTATCGATCAATAAAAAGCTCGAAGCACTTGCAAGAAACATTCAAACCATTGCCAAAAACAGTCCAAAGTCTGGCCATGACCCTGTCTTTAATTTTGCAATGTCAACGTGGTGGTTAAGTATAGATCAACTCGCTTATGCGGTTGATCTCGCTAATGGAAATTTGTGGGAAGGATTAAGACGTGTGCGCCACATCAGCACACATTCGGGTGACTTTGTGCATGATCTTCACGTATGTCACAGAATTAATCCTGTAGCAGAAGGCCTACTTGAGGCTAGTTCCAAAATGAACTCACGTGCGATGATTTAGCCAGACGCACTGCCTAGCCATGAAAATCAGATTGAACTGCCTCAAAAGCGCCTGCGCTATATCAATACAGGAAAGACAGACGTGAACGACCTTGTGAATTCATTCGGCGCGTAAGCAACTCAGCAGAGTGGTTCCAATTCTAAAGCGACCACCAATAATGGGAACGGTAGCAAACCTCGTCATCTCCAGCAAATTTTTTACTCCGCCTCTCCCACATGTCCGAGCCATTACTGAATTTTGCCTCGTCTGCTAATCTGCTGTAAATATCATGGGAAATAAAAGTTGCATACGGGTGCTCGCGAATGTCGGATAGCTTCGCCGCAAAGCTTGCCGGCTTTCCAATCCAGATGAGGTCGTTGTTATTGCGGATACCCGCACGTACCGCACGGGATGTTCCAACATCAATGCCGCACGCTTGCCGAATTTTTACATCGTGATTTTGTACGGACTTAAAACGCTTATGTGCTTCCGGCTCAATTACGTGCCGCGTAACCCACTGAATTTGGAGAGCTGCTTTTGTAGCACTCGTCCTTTTATAGTCTCCAATGAAAACACCCATAACTCTGTCACCATCGAAGCTGCGGATTTCACCACCGTGGGATCGAATAATCCTAACGGCACAATCGATATATACCCGGATGATTTTAGCAGTGGTTTCCCATGGGCAGACCTTTGCAATTAATCCCGACCCCGCCAAGTCAGCATAAAGAAATGCAGCATCAATTTTAACTGCGCCATTTGTCAACGTTACGTCCTGAGAAGAAGGAATCTTGAGTCCAGTTCGCTCCTCAAATGCTTTTCCGAAAATGCCATCTACCGCATTTATTAAATCGTTCTTCAAAGCCATATTAGTTTCCAACTATTGGTAGGCGGCTGTGCTCAATCGCAGTCATCACCAAGAAAACCGCGAATGGGATCAACGTAGCTAACGTCAGCCGGATAGCCATCGCAATGGCTTGGTACTTGACCGCGAGAATATGCGAGTTTCGCCAAATTTGGCCGATCATATCAGCACGATATTCTTCTTCACTGACTGCTTCAAACTCGGTTTTATAGCTTGTTTCAGTGCGCTCTTTAATCGCCGAGAAATAGATGAGGCTACTTTGACCACCTTTCAATTCGGGAAAGTTGCATTTGTATATAAAAGTGTACGAAGCAACCAGTCCGATAACGAGGAATGCACCCGGGACAGCAATATACCAGCGATTAAAATCACCCGCCTCAACATTAAACGCACTTAAGGTCAAAATCGCAGAATTAATAGTGAATAGCCCTGCGGCCTTAGTGTCGACGCGCGGGAAAAAGCTCAACACTCTAGTTAGCTGCGCTTCAATTATCACTAAATCTTTCATTGGTAACGCTCCCTTTACAGAGTGTTTTAACAAACCAACAACTCAAAACAATTCACGCATTTAAGTTTTGCAGTGATATTTTTTCATTCGATTAAGAGGTGAAGCCGAGAGGCTCTGCCTCTTCTCTCCCCACAAGCGGAATAGACATGACCGTGGCTCACGATGTTGCGCCCGCACCACTCATGTCGATTCGGCTTTGCCCCTCCCATCTCCGTTTTCGCCAAAGGGCAAGGTTGCATGTCGCAACCCTATCTAATGGAGGAAAAACAGATGAAACAAGGAACACCACAAAACAGACAAACAATATTAAGCCATGACTTACGGTTCTATGCGCAGCCCTATGACATAGACGCATCAGGATTTTATTTTAGTGATGCCGCCGAATACCAAGCCAAGGTAAAAGCCTGCCGCAACGCTTATGGCTATCCGGTCGAAGAATTTGAAATCCAGTTCATTGATGGCGATGATTTAGACTGCCGATTGTTCGAGGCTTTAAGTATCAATCAAGCCACCATCATTCCATTTATAGAAAAGCTGGATGAATGGAGCGATGAGGATAAAACCAAACTGATCATTGCCGTTGGTGAATGTGGGTACAGCTTTGATGTACAAACAGGCCATGCCGATGATATCGATGTCGATATTTATGAAGGCACCACGCTGCGCGAGTTAGCCCGTCAATTTGTTGATGAGGGGTTGTTTGGTGAAATCCCCGACCATCTTACCCATTACATTGATTATGAGGCCATCGCGCGTGATTTGCGCGCAGATTATACAGAAACCCACATAGGCAAGACACTTTGTGTCTATCGCTGCGCATAGGGAGGATTGGTCATGACTTCATCACCCCAAGCACGGTTTCAGTACAGCACAGGCCACCCATGGTATTATTTATTGGGTGGTCGCGTTCTGACACTCAAACAAATCAGAGAGGCCACGCGCTATAGCCAGTATCAAGGTTATATGCGCGACGACATTGCGGGAATGGATAAGCTGCCAGAGCCACGACGTTCAGCCAAGCTGCGCACGTTGCGCGTAAAGATCATTGCTGACTTACGAAACGATATATCAGGCCACCGCAAACGCGCCTTGGAATTGCACCGCTATCGCATGAACCACCCCGTGCCATCCCAGCCCACGAGTTCAGCCGATATTCATACTAATATCAGCCTTAAGCATAATCATCTGGTCAATGATTTTGCGCATTTGATGTATTTGGATGATTTGCTTGGCAAGCAAGGCGACTTGTTTGGCTAGGCTCGCATTACGCGATTATTGATCTTTTGCCTTAGACTTGGACTGCGCATCTTTGGCGACTGGCTTTGCCATCGCTTTGTCATGATCAGCGAAACGCGGTATATCGCTCCGAGGCGCGGCAATATGGCGGTTAAACCCGCTCATATATACAAGGTCGCGCAAGAGGTGATACTTTTTCTGATCTGGGCTTAGGGGCATGGGTGAATCATCTCACCCGCAAATCCATTCGTCAATCTCACCTAACAATTAAATCTGATGAATTGATGCGGTCATGAGGTTTATTTGTACGATGGGCGATACGTTCAGCAAACTATACACCTCAGAAGACCATTTTCCTTTAAAATTAGAATTATTTTCTGTATAATGGATATATGAAGAATTTTTTTGCGCGCTTTGCATTATTGAGTGCCGTTTTGTTTTTACAAAATGATGCTCGTGCCGATACTGGTGGCTATATGCTTTTGGCACCATCAAGCGAAGTCACCCTTGATATCCACGGTGTATGCAAAACCATCCGCAATCTAACGGGTGAAGTTGAGGCTTATATCCCCATTAACACCAAAGAAGTATGGGCGGGTATGGATAGCCGCTCTGATCAGAACGACAACCCTATTATAGAAATTAAGTCATGCAAAAATTGATATTGGCTTTTCTTTTGATGCTCTTTTGTACGCCAGCCATCGCGGCAGATCGGTATACCGTTGGTTCAGGCGCAACCGTTGAGATCGACATGCATGGCGTGTGTCTAGCCGTGACCAATTCTGGCCCATCAAGAATGGTGCCTGCTAAATCAGCTGCCGAATGGTTAAGTTTCCGAACAAGTCCGGGAGCAGGGATAAGTCTTAATAGCTGTGTTACGTATAGCTATAGCGCTTGGAGCGGATATGGAAGTTGTTCTGAATCATGTGGCGGCGGCACACAAAGCCGCAGCCGTACGTGCAGACGCTCAACAGACAATGCATCCGTGGCCTGTTCGAATTGCGGTGGAGTATGTTCGCAATCACAAGCATGTAATACGCAAGCGTGTGCCCCTGCTTGTGGAGGTACGATGGTTGGCGGTTATTGTTGGTATTATGGAAGATCCACCAGCTATGCAAACCCAGTGAGCTGTGACAGCGTTTGTGCTGATCATGGCGGTTGTAACCTGTCTGGCACAAGAGATTATGCTGGAAGCGGCGGGACGGATGCAGGGTGCAAAGCGGTGTTTTCCGCACTAGTCGGTAATGAATACCTATTTGGTACCAATACCGGAGCTAGTGACCCAGTAGGGTGCGTTGGAAGTAACCTAATGGGTAATATTAGCACTCGCTATAAAGTTCCTAACACGACTTGCGGTGCGACAACAACTTATGGAGGAAGACCCTGCGCATGTAACAATTGATACGTTTTGGCTGTCTGACTAAAAAATAACTCAAATGCTTCATGACTCATATAAACGGAATAGCAGAGCAATCGCTCGCTCTGCTATTTGAATATAGTCCTATCAATTTATATCAGCGTTCATGCCCACGATCTTTGTCCTTTCCACGCGCAATGGGGTGGAATTCGCGTTTAAGATCGCCCGGCCCGCCCAGCTTAAAACCATCTTTGGCTTTTTGATCTTCGGGCGTGGGCATATCACGTTTAATCCCGCTCATCCCGCGCGGGGCGCGGTTTCTCTCACCATGTGGTGCAAAGCGCGGCGGGCTGATCCGCTTATCCGCATTGTCCTTATCGCGAATGGGCGTTTGTTGCTTTTCGGCTTCCAGCTCTTCTCGTCGTTTCGAAGTATGATGGCTGGCATCCCAAAACGGTCCGACGGGTCGCTTTACCATTGTACCACTCCCGTCCAATGGCTGAGGAACGTATAACCAACATCATCAGCATCTATATTCATCTGCCATGATGAAGGATCGTAATCATCGGGATATCGCGGCGGATATGCCCGATCAAAACCATTGCTGATGGCGGACAAGATGCCCGCCTCAACATAGGGGCTCATCACATCGATAGGATATTCAGACGAATGGATAAGGCTGGTATCAAACGGGATCGATAGCCCGCCAAGGCGGGCGGCTTTCAGATAATCTTCGGGTTCCAATATAAGCGTTAGCCCGATCAGATTTGTTGGCTTGGTCATAGCAAGCTCCATCAAGTGTTTGAATGGTGTGGTGATATGGGAGGGGCCGTAGCCCCTCCCCAAGCCCTTAGGCTTCGTTTTGAGTTTCAGGCTCAGCGTTGCCTTTGGCGTGCAGATTCACGCCAAGGTGTTTCAGCTCATCATTTTCAAACCAAGGCATTTTGCGCGCCATAATCGGATTGAGGTTTTCAATGAACAAAAGCTGCTGATCTTTTGGCATGCGCATCAGCTCATCCGCATAAGCCAGTTGGCGTTGCGTGCCAGTCGCCGTATCGGTTGTGGTGGTTGTCTCGGATTGAGAGGTGTCCTTGCCACGTGTAATGCCAAAGGCACGCGCCACAGCGGTTGAGAAACTCCAGACCGTAGTTTTACCGCACAGCTTGGAAAAATAGTCCGCCGTGAAGTTATCGCGTGATCCAAAATATTGAATCACACCCGCATTGGAAATAAACGTCTCCCAGCCATCGCCGTATATACGCTTGAGCTGGCTTGCGTCCTGACAGATCGCATGCAGTTGCAAACCAAACCCTGCCATTAAGCCAAAGGCTTGCTCAATCATTGTGAGCTTACCCAAGGCAGGCATCTCATCGAGAATGAACAGCACAGATTTTTCTGGTTTATTCTCAATATCCCGTGCCATAACGGTCAAGCCTTGTTGAATGAGCAAGCGCAACCAACGGCCATAGGCATTGAGCCGATCTGCAGGCAGCACCAGATAAATGCTCATGGGTTTGG
Organism: Ahrensia sp. 13_GOM-1096m; assembly: GCF_000620605.1. Classification (NCBI taxonomy): domain Bacteria; kingdom Pseudomonadati; phylum Pseudomonadota; class Alphaproteobacteria; order Hyphomicrobiales; family Ahrensiaceae; genus Ahrensia; species Ahrensia sp. 13_GOM-1096m. The sequence goes on along the minus strand of NZ_JIAX01000012.1, from coordinate 65,392 downwards.
ATTTAACATCCATAAAGTTGAAATCCGAAGTCATGAGATTATCGCGCAAACGTGGGCTATCCAAAAAATGCGTTTGGGCTTGCACGGAGGCCAAGACATTGGAGAGCAGTTTTTCTTCTTTTTGCAAACAACGCGCACCTGTGGCTCGCACGGTGTGATGCGGTGATTGCAACATGCGTTTAAACAATGTCATGAGATCATCGCCATCCAGCAGCAATAGATCGCGAACACGACCCAAATGCCGTTGGCCATCTTCGCTCTCATCGGTGGCAACGAACAAGATCACGCCAAGCAATAAGGCTTTGGCTTCCTCTGTCCAAAATTGCTCATTGTCACCCATTGAGACAATGATTGCATCGGCGAGCAGCATGGCATTCTCGCTGATATCGACATCGCCTTTGACTAGCCAATCCATTGGATTAAAACGGGATGAAGACAGGCTGGTGATATTCCACGGATCAATCACATGCACATCTTGGCCCATTTCTTTACGGCGTTTGGCCGTGATCATAGCATTCTCACCTTTGATGTCTGTGACAACCACAGAGCCTTCATAAGTCAGAAGATTGGGTATGATCATCGACACACCTTTTTGAGCGCGTGTCGGTGCAAATGTCGCCATGTGTCGATCACTATTATAATTTAGCGCCTGCAGCCCTCCGAACTCATCACGGATGAAGCCAAGGCGAAAGCCGGACACACCAATAAAGCCAGCGGCCAAGATTTCTCGAAAGCGCGCCCAAGCAGCCGAGCCGAATGTGGTGGGTGTTTCGCGCAACTTCTCGACAAATCCGCGCGTCCAATAGCCAAAGGCACTTACAAAGGCGATGATTGAGAGAAGTGTCGCACTTCCCCAGCCCAGCGTTCCGTGATCAAAAATCAAAAGGAACACCAACACCCCCGCAATCGCACCGCCCATCAAAGCGCGTAGCCGTTGATGCTCACCGGATAAGAACCATCCGATGACAAAGCCGAGAAGAGCGGATTGCACCACCAAGCCAATGCGATACGGCGTGGTGTCCACGTAATATTGGCTACGCCACATAATGACGTCGCCTAAAAAGGCACCATCCGTAATGTTAAAGAAAATGACCGTCGTGATGATCGTTGCAAAAAAGATAAAGCGAGGATCAGCGGTTTTAAAAGCTGCCGCCATAGGGTCCGTTACCGCGAGAGCGCGGTCGTGTGTATCTGTCATGATAAACTCCAATACAAGGTTGAAAACCCGTATTGGCTATCAAGTCAGCGCGCATATTGAGTTGGTAAGGGATTGGGTAAAAAGGGTATTATTGCGCACGCTGTCTTAGGGCGTGAGTTATAGATCGCCTAATGCGCGCTTAATAATCTCAAGCCTATGCAGGCCAACGGCTTGGATAGAGACATGCAGATCCTCTGGAAAATCTGCAGGCAATTCCCGCAGGACTTTTTCAAACGCATCCGCGCCCCGCTCAGCAATGCGTTGTAAAGCTCTCACAGCGATAGATTTTGCAACACCTGCCGCTTCTGCTGATTGAACAAAATGCCGTGGCTGGATTTGATCCATGCGATAATGGCGGTTTTTGCCGACCGACATGGCAAGTTTCATCTGCTTGCGATTGATCTCTAAGGCATCAAGACTTGGCTGTGCGCTCAAAATATCATAGAGCGGTGTTAGTTTAAAACGACCACCCGCCGTTAAGAAAACGCTGAAATTCTTGGCATGACCATCCGTCGCCCCAATCAGCCAGAAAAAGATTTGCGCTGCTAGAAAGCTCTCTTGATCTTCCATAGGTGTATCACTGGCTTTGAGTAATTTCAAAATTTTAACAATGCCCGGTCCGCCCTCGTTTTGATATTTGAGTGTTGGAGGGACAGAGAGAGCTTGGCAGCAATCTTCTTGTGGTAAACGAAGTAATTTGTCTTGAGCCAACCACCGACGATCAAACCGTTCAATCGCAAGCGTTTTGGTTTTACCAAAGGTTACTATCTCAACGGCATTCGTTGAAAACCCAAACGCCTCTGCCAACTTCAAACAATAAAATTCATTTTCAACGCTATTTGATAAATCAAGACCATCCGGCAATGTGCCTATTTGCGTTTTAAAGATATGTGTCGTCGGCGTCGTACCATGGGGTTTAATCCATCGCCCATTATGACGGAGGAGCGCGGTTTTTTCTTGTGCGCCAGCAACTGAAATCCGGAAATCATCATCGCGGTCCAAGCCAAGTGGTGCGCGCGCTAAATTATTGAGAATTTTCTCAATTGCATCATCATCAACCTCTTCGCCTTTGATACCAACAGTTTCATCGCGCTCATTATCCCCGCTGATAAATTGCAATGCGCCAACGCAGTCTTGGCCAATTTTAGCCAACATACTATAGGCGTCCACGCCACGCGCACCGACTTTCTCGGCAACGCGTTTGAGCAAAACTGGGGAGTCTGGCAGCAGGTTCTCAAAGACCGCCATCACCGCCTCACCACTATAGGCGTCTTCACGTAGAGGCAGTGATAAAGAAATCGGGAGTGCGTTTTTAAGGTCAAGCCAGTCTTGATCATAACGAAACGAAACCGCTCCGCTTGGTTCCTTTGTCAGATAACCAACAAGACGTGCATTGAGATAGACCCGTAAAGGTTGATGAATTGGGCGGCGTCCCATTATCCGATCAACGCCTCAAGCTCGGAATCTTGCTCCGCACCACTACTGCGTGGAACAACCCTAAATTCAAGGTTTAATGTTTGTAAGATCGCCAAAAGAGTGTCGAGTTTAACATCGCTTTCACCGCTTTCAATTAATGAGACCGTGCTTTGGCGAAGACCAGCAAGATCACCAAGCTCCGCTTGGCTCATCCCTTTGCTCTTACGGGCGCGGCGAATAATATTACCGATTTGTTTTGGGCTACGTGCTAGGTCATTCATTTTTATCTCCACCTACCTTTATACGCTAGGACGCATAAATAGTCAATATACGCCTCACCGTATATTAGGGGTTTATACGCTACGGCGTATAAATCGTATTTATCTGATTTAGCGTATAAAGATATGATCACAAACTCGGCCCACGATAGCGCGATTGTTCGCGTTGCCGTTCCATAGCCTGCATGCGCTCGGACTGTTCCGCCATGCGCATAGATTGCGACACTTCTCGCGCCAATAGTCTATGGTCTTGTGCATGTTTGCGGCGCAGCTTCTCAATTTGGATTTGAAGCTTTCGCCGCTCACCCATCTGCTCTTTGACCAGATCATCGCGTTGCTGTTGATCGCGCTTTGCCGCATCCCATGCCTCGCGCTCGTTCTGCCCTTTGACTTTAGATGATTGACCTGTGACCTTATCCCAAACCCCACGCAGGCCTTTGTTTAATCGCAGGGATCGTTCTGCCACTTCACGCTGCTCCCGTTCTCTTTGACCAGCTTTGAGTTTAGATCGCTCATCGCGGTGCGTGTTCACCATTGCTTGGCGTTGTTGTTTGAGAGGCTCGAAATCCTGCTGGTGTTTGCGATCCACATCATCAATGAAGCTGTGCAGCTTATCGCTTACTTTGGATTGAATGCGGTCGCGTGTGTCATCAACGCCATCGAATGGTTCTGGCGAACCGAGCTTGGCTTTGACCTCTTTGGTTTTAACACCAACCATCCGTGCAACAGAAAACACTTCGCCCTCAATGTTGAGCGCCACAAAGCCACGACGATCCCCTTTGGCTAGAAAGTAACCACGTTCTTCCAGCGCATTTTGAAACGCCTTGGCGCTATCAGAATGCTGCCACGCTTCAATGAAGCTTTGTTTGATCTCACGCGGATCGAGCTTGAGCCGTTTGGCTTGCTGCCATTCGGCCAACGTGAAATTGAGCGGGGATCGGCCACCGTCACGGCGCAAGCCATCGGGCAATTCCCAGCCATGCTCTAAATAAAGTTCACGCGATAGAGTCATCAATCTGTTTTTAAAATGCGGAAGATTGATTGCTGTCATGGTGCTAGCATCAATGCGTGACCAGACCACATGGGCATGTCGCCGTCCCTCTTTTTCATGAAAGACAATGGCCCGTGGCTGGTTATCCAACCCAACGGCTTTTTCGGCGCGCTCAATGGCATCCAGTAAAGCTTGCTCGCTTGCATTTTGATCTTTGGGCGGATTGAAGCTCAATGAGAACATATATTGCTGGCATTTCGTGCCTTTGGAGATTGCATGCGCTTCGGCCAAAGCTTCATGCAGATCACGGCCAACAAAGCCACGCAGCTCATAGAGCGCCACATGATCATTGTCTTTGTCATTCATCAGATGCTCAGACAGGTTCTTCGCACCGCTACGCTGTGAGCCTTTTAAGATCATGATGCGTCACCACAACCAGAAGCCACATCAGCAAACAATTCAGATACGGATAGAGGCAAGTCAGCATCATCTGGCATTTGAAAGCCCAGCGCCCGCATCAGGAGCAAACGCATCACCACGATATCTTCGCACGCCTGTTCAATCGCTTTTGGCACATCGTCATCAATATAGAGCGTTCCACTCTTGGCAGCATCAGAGAGCTGCTGCATGCTTTCGCCAAGGCACGACTGCCCAAGACAGGCCAGCACTTGTGCCAGCGCCGCATGGTCTTTAACAGGCGCACGCGCACCGCGCCGCCTGCGATCATCACCATCGGCAAACAATGCCGTTTTGATATATGTGCCAAGCGCCATTTCACCCGCACGGCGTTCAAGCTCAACGCGCTCGGCATCGCTCAAGCGAATGGCAAAAGGCTTTGTTTTAGAAGTGTTTTTGAATGTACGAGCGCTCATGGCTTGGGCTCTCGTAATAATGGGTGATCCTGTAAACCTGTTGATTTAATTTGGCCTTCCCAATCAGACAAGGTATCGAAGACATTGTTCAATATGTCTTCGTCTAAGTCCACCATCCACTTCTCTTTTAGCTTCAATACATTAGCTGGTCACATCCTTAGCACCCTTTGGCTTGAATTCATTGCTGTCACACTGAGGTCACAGCGAATGGAGTTACAATGCCTGGGTACCCCCAGGAACTAGTTGAGTTTTTGAGTAGAATTTTCTCACAATAATTGAAGAGGAAATTCAGATGAAGCATTCACGGTTTAGCGAATCCAAGATTATGGAAATATTGAAGCAGACTGAGGACGGTGTTCCCGTGCCTGAACTTTACCGTGAGCACGGTATAAGTAATGCGAGATGTTTTTTTTAAAAATGGCGGGCGAAATATGGTGGGATGGATGCTTCGTTGATCTCAGACATGAAAGCGATGGATGACGAAAATAAGCGGCTCAAGAAGATTTACGCCGAATCTCAGATGCTCCTCATGTGAACTAGCGGCTGAATTTTCAGAAAACGGCTCACGCTTTTAGTGCTTTTAAATTACCTTTTCCGGTGTGTTTGCCATCAAGGTTAACTGGACTGATTAGCTTAGCTACCGCAAATAATTTTTGACTCATCATTACCTTTATTGAGTGAATGATGTGCCTATAACCGATAGGTACATTGATCCAAAATAATATTCAGATCACCCATGTAGACAGCAAGAGTTCTACTTAAACCTTTTGGTTCAAACTAAACTTTTGAGCTTCGTTCATCCCGCGATGTTCGCCACCGATCCTCGTCCAAAAAACAGCAGATTTATATTATTTTTACTGTACCAACTGACAGAATATTAAACATCCCCTGCAATATGAAAGATGCCACAGGAGGTGTGTCTGTGAAAAGGGGGTTGATGTGAAATACCGAGAGACCGACGAAGTATTCAAGACGCTGGTATCGGAGCTTACATCTACGATTTCCCCGACGACTATAATGGGCCTGACAATACTTGTTGTGGGGCTATTTGCCTATGAGAGTCTCGGCGGCATTGGCATAATGCTTGCCACTATCGGCGGAAGCATTGCATCCCTTGCCAAGATTTTCGTGACGGTGGCTCACCGGCGCTCAAACGCGACGAAGCGAGTAACCGTCGAGGATGCAACCCGCTGGGAGATGGCGCACGGACTGCTCACCTTCGTCGTCGCTGCCTCTGTTGGCTCGCTGGCAACTGTGGTGTTTACCTATACTGACCTGACATTACATATTCTTGCAACAGCGATCATCTTTGGTTATTCTGCCGGCGTGGCAATCCGGATATCAATTCGGCCATTCATCGCTGCGACAGCAATCATGATTGCAGGGTTACCAACGACGGTTTCTGTCATGCTCTATGGCGATACGGCCCACTGGATATTGGCGGCGATATGTGCGGCCTTCCTAGTCGCGGCCATGCAGAGCGTTTGGCATGTCTATCGGACTGCCACCAAAGAAATCTACCTGCGTCTGGAAATGGAGCATCAGGCACGCCACGATCCCTTGACAGGACTTCGTAATCGCACGGCGCTAGGCGAAACGTTCAAGGCTCTCGGCTCCGCTGAAAATACGATGACCTGCGTTCATTGTTTCGACCTTGACGGCTTCAAGAGCGTCAATGATCGCTTCGGTCATGCGGTCGGTGATGAACTATTGGCGACGATCGGAAAAAGGCTCAAAGAGAGCCTAGATGAACCGAGTATAGCCGTGCGCGTCGGCGGCGATGAGTTTGCGATTCTTCAACCAGAGGTCAGGCCCCCCGTTGAAGCTGACATCTTGGCCAGAAACATCGTAAATGTTCTCAGCTTGCCGTATCTAATTTCAGGCGAAGAAATCTCCATTGGCGTGAGCCTCGGCTATACGGCTGCACTCTCCAACTCTGCAAAACTTGAACATATGATGGCTATTGCGGATAAAGCCTCATACCGCGCAAAGCGTAACGGCGGCGGTGTTGATTGCGAATTTCCATCAACACTGAACCTTTGTACATCTTCTTTAGCCGCATGAGCGCAGCTTTCGCGGCATGGCCCTTCAGCGTTGATTTTCCCAGCAGAAACATGCCCCCAATCAAAGCAGCACGACGAACCGATCATATCAAATCGCTCTCGTCACCAATCGATCATTATGCAGCCACAAAATGCACCAGCCGCTTAGCGACTGATCGCGTAAAGTTTTAAAGTTGTAGCGGTTTTAAAAGTGGCATTGATGGTGAACATTTCATTTCTTCATTTAACTAGCTCACTCCTCGTACCCTCCTACGCTTATTTCGTTGTTAAATGTTAGAAGGTCGCTGTTGAGGACAAGCGGCAAGGTTTATGGAGCCCATGTCCGGCACGTGATTGCCAGCCTCCTGCCCGTTCAATTGAAGATCAATAAATCCAAAAGTGAATATTTCAGCCTGTTTAGTCTCAAAACGATCTGGCAAATTATCTTACGGAACAACGTCAACAATTCTCATCCTTCGACAAGTACCGCAGGATCATGCAAGGCAAGTGTTCTATCCCTCACAAAGAGGGTTTCAGCAGACATTACTTTGGCATTAGGCAACTTTCGCCTCTTGTCCAGCAGGATGAACGGCCTCAAAATACTCCCGAAGTTCAAGCTGTGAAGCGGCATCTTCGTCCAAAACCACGGTAACCCGTGGATGCAGTTGGAGAGAAGATGCTGGCCAACGGGCGCTAATAGGTCCTTCAATCATCTGCTGGCATGCTTGTGCTTTTCCTGAGCCTGTCGCAAGCACAAGTATTTCATTCGCATTCAAAATCGTCTTGATACCCATTGTAATTGCGTATCGAGGAACGTCTTCATCAGGTCCGAAAAACCGTGCATTTGCATCACGGGTTGCCTTTGTGAGCGTTTTGATACGAGTTTCAGACCCCAAACTTGAACAGGGCTCATTAAAGCCGATATGCCCATTGGAACCAATTCCCAACAATTGCAGGTCAATCCCGCCATTCTCAGCAATTAAGGCCTCATAACGCTTTGCTTCTGCCTCTGGGTTTGGCGCATCGCCTAACGGTATATGGACGTTGGCATTATCAATATTCAGATAACGAAAGATATGCTTTGCCATATATTCATAGTATGATTGAGGATGGGTTTGGCTCAAACCAACATACTCATCTAGGTTGAAAGTTTTGAGCTTCGAACAATCAACGGCCTCACAATGTTCACGTAGTTTAACGTAAACGGGTTCCATCGTACCGCCGGTCGCTAAGCCCAAATTACAATCCGGCCTAGATCGGATTGTATTTATGATTTCTTCGCTAACTTTCTTTTCCGCAGCTTCTCGTGTTGGGAAAATTAGAACTTTCATTGCCGTTCCTCTTGGTCAGTCGATGCAAGTCGGTTGCCTTCGGCGTCGAAGATATGGAATTCTGAGCTACTAAAGGTCAGCCCAATGTTCTCCCCTATCTTAGGAGAATGCTTGGCAGAAACTTGCAGTGTGACCGGCGTTTTCGCTCCAACGTCAGCGATGATTGTTCGGCTTCCCCCATGGAATTCGTTAAGCGTCACTTTACCTGAGAATTGGCCTGAACCCGGATCGGTTATTGATATTAATTCTGGACGGACACCGAGCTGAATAGGCTGTTTCTTCTGAGAATGAGTGAATTTAATCTTTTGCTGTCCTGAAACCTCAATGGCATTGTCAACCAATTGCGCATCCAAAATATTCATCTTTGGTGCCCCCAAAAACTGTGCAACGAATACACTGGCAGGCTTATCATAAAGATCGGTCGGCGAGCCAATCTGCATGATGCGCCCGTCCTTCAAGACAACGATCTTATCGGCGAGCGTCATTGCCTCGGTTTGATCGTGCGTCACATAGATTGATGTTGCTTTTAAGGAACGATGCAGGGCCGCGATCTCTACCCTCGTTTCAGAACGCAAAGCAGCATCTAGGTTTGACAATGGTTCATCAAACAAGAACGCGGCTGGTTCGCGAACAATGGCTCTACCGATCGCCACGCGCTGCCGTTGCCCTCCTGAAAGAGCAGAAGGTTTACGATCTAGGTAATCTTCAAGTCGAAGAATTCTTGCCGCTTCTGTGATCTTTTCAGTGATCTTCGCTTCAGGCATTTTCTCAGTGCGCAGGGCAAATGCTATATTCTCCCTAACATTCATGTGAGGATACAGAGCATAGCTTTGGAAAACCATTGAGAGCTGACGATCATAGGGTTCTAAATCAGTAACGTCTCTTCCCCCAATGTAAATTTGCCCTGAAGACGTTTCTTCTAGTCCTGCAATAAGCCGTAGGAGAGTTGATTTTCCGCAGCCTGAAGGGCCAACAAAAACGCAAAATTCCTGTTCTTCGACGGTGAGCGAGACATCCTTAATAACTTCAACTTTTCCAAAGGATTTGGTTAGGTTTTCGATACGAATTTCTGACATGAGTTAGCCTTTCACAGCCCCAGCCACCATCGATCCGGTAATCCGGCGATACATGACAAGGCCAATTATAAGTGGAGGTAAGGCGGCGATTACCATTACAGCAGCGGCCACGCCCCATTGGACGCCTCCGCCTGATGTTGCAAAAAAGAATGATGCACCAACGGTCATTGGCACGGCTTTACTTGTGGTCAGCATCAAGCCGAATAAAAACTCGTTCCATGCTGTTATAAAACCGAAAACAAATGTTGTTATAAGCGCAGGACGACACAGCGGAAACACAATACGAACAAGCAGTCGATGGGTACGTGCCCCATCCATTCGAGCAGCTTCTTCCAGCTCAATGGGAAGATCTGCAATCGCATTGACCAAGAGCATTAATGTGAGCGGTAGATTGACAATCGCCAAGATCAAACCGAGCCCCAGCTTGGTATCCAATAGCCCAATCGCGGCATACATCATGTAGAGAGGAATCGCGAATATTATCAGAGGTAATGCTCGCAGATTAACCACGAGTGGAAACAGTATACCGCGACCATAGCCACGCCGGACCATCGGCCAAGCTAATGGAAAAGCAACGAGCATTGGCAAAATTGCGCCAATCAGAGCTGCAACCGTAGAGTTCCACAAATAGTGATACACATTGAGTCTATCGCTGATGGTCAGGACTGTTGCAAAATTCTCTAAAGTTGGGGCTTCTATCCACAGAGAGGGGTTTCTACTAACTTCTTTTGAACTTTTGAATGCAGTTACAAAAGTGGAGAAAACGGGGAAATTTAAAATAAAGGCTGCAATTGCAAACACAACCCAACGTGGGGCTAAACGACTTTTCATTGTGAAGCCCTCCGCATTAGTTTTTGAGCAACAGTTAAAACGATAAATGCTGAAGCAAACAGCAAAATGGCAGCTGCCATTGATTTTCCGATTTCTCCACGCCGCAGGAACGTTTCATAAATATAGATCGACATCGACGTTGTAGATCCACCGGGGCCGGATCCGACAAGCGTGTAGATATTGTCAAAAACCCGAAATCCATCAATGAAACGGATGAAGATTGCGACAAATACAGTTGGCATCATCAGTGGAAGCTCAAGCTTCCAAAAGAGCCGCCAAGGGCGTGTCCCGTCTACGGCTGCAGCTTCACGCATCTCACGTGGTATGGATTGATAGCCAGTTAAGAAAAGAAGGAATGCAAATGGAGTCCATTGAAGTGTTTCTGCCACGACAACGGTCGAAAAAACATTGTTGGGCCCTAAGAACGCAGGTGACCACCCCAACCAACTATAGAAATAGTAAGGAATAGGGCCTGCAAATTCATGTAAAACAAGACGATACATTAACCCCATCATTGCAGGTGCAACGATCATGGGAATTATCAAAATTGCGACTACCCAACCATGCCTTTGAATAAGAGGTGCTAGATAGACAGCCAGTGCGAGCCCGAAAAGACACTCCAAAACTGCCGTTATCACTCCAAACCGAAGTGAGAACCATGCGGCTTTCCAAAATGTCGCGTCCTCAATCACATCCCGGAAATTGCTCAGACCTGAGAATTTTGGAGAGGTCAACGTCTGAAAGGTAGTTTCAGAAAAAGCATATACCAAGCTCAAGATTACTGGAAATCCAAGAATTGCCAAGAGAAACAGGATAGCTGGGCTTGCGAGAAGAGTACTCTCGGAGAATTTGTTATTGGCCATAAGACAGCTCCAATGTGTTGGAAGACACGGCGCACTAAAACATAGCACGCCGTGTCAGGCTGATGCATTACTTCAAGAGATCGGACATTGCCTTCGTGGTATTGCTCAAAGCAGTGTCGAGGTCTTGGGTTCCGGCCCAATATCCAGTGAACTCTTTAGCTTGGGCTTCATAAACAGTAAGCGCGTTAGCAGATGTTCCTCCGGTCATGACAAATCCATAATTGGAAGCGAACTCACCAACTTGCACCAAGTCAGGGCGCACATCGGCAATTTTAGCTGCTGTCGCGGCTGCAAGACCTGGTGCACCACCAGCCTTAGCGTAAGCTAAAGAAGCTTCTTCACTTGAGAGCCACTGCAAAAATGATACAGCACCATCTTTGTTAGTTGCTGCCGCATTCAAGCCCAATCCGAGGCCGTGAATATGCGTGAAACGACCTTTTGGCCCTTCTGGCAGTGCAGATATTCCTGTGTCGGATTGAGCATCTTTGAGATCACCCGCAGCAGCATTCCACTGAACCATGGCTGCGACTTGACCTGCGGAATAAGCTGCATTTGCTTCAGCATATTCATAAGAGGTGGAATCGGGAGGGGTTGCACCTAACTCAAAGAGTTTGTTCGCCATCTCCAAAGCAGTCCGATAGGCTTCACTGTCGACGGTGATGTTTCCATCTGCATCCATCCAGTCAGCACCATAGCTACGTGGCCATGAGTGAAAGACCATCATATTGAAGAGCAGGTTCTTTGCCTGAATAACGGTGCCATACCGTGTTGGGCTATCAGGATTTACAGACTGGCTAAAATATAGAGCATTGGCGACAAAATCCTCCCAAGACCAATCTTCAGGCAATTTTGGCTGAAGCATTTTTCCAAGATGTTTTTGTGAAATTTCACCGTAGAGTTTCTTAGCAGCATCATCGCTCAGTAGTGCATCAATCAGTTCACTTCGATAGTAGAGGAAATGAAGCGAAAGATCGGTCGGAACACCATATTGAGAACCATCAAACTTCATAGTCTCAAGCACTGTATCACCAAAGACTGCTTGAGCTTCGCTCGATAGCGTTAAAGGCTCCATAAAAGGCGCGTACTTGCCGATGGAATATGTTGCAATCAGGTTCACATCAAAAGCGGTACTGCCTGCAGCTAGATCGACTTGCAGCTTATCAAAAAAACCGTCACGTGAAGTAAAGAGCAGTTTCACCTTATTCTCATCAGATACATCTGTTCGAGAATTGTAGATTTCGGAGACGGCTCTTAGGGCTGCCTCTTCAGGGCCGCCCGGCCATCCAAGCACAGTCACTTCAGCCTGGGCAGATAAGGTGCCCGCCATCAATGCTATTGCAGAAATACTCCCATATATCTTAAGTTTAGATTTCATTTTACTTCCTCCTTGTTGAATTTTAATTGTCTTGATAAGTCCGCGACACCTATTACTCCCGCATCGTTTCCAAGCGCAGCTTTTCGAAAGGTTGGGCGCATAAGCGGCTGCAAGTGATCAACACTTTTTTTCAAACGCTCAATGTATCCAGGCGCAAGCCCAACGCCTCCCCCAATGACTGTGATATCGGGATCAAATATAAGCTGCAGATTACAGCAAAGGCGTCCTACTCGGTGAGCTGAGACATCAACGATCTCTTCTGCCCATTGATGGCCTTGTCTTGCTGCTTCAAAAACTGAGCGCGCATCAAATTCATACCCTTGACGACGCGCTTCGCTCGCCATCCAACGTCCTGAAGCACTGTCCTCAAACCGGTTTTCGTCGCCATCAGGCAATGGATAAGTCTGCCCAAAGTGCCCCGCTAAGCCGCTTCTGCCATGCAGAATTTTGCCATTCGAAACCACCCCTCCACCGACCCCGGTTGAAATGGTAAGGAAAACAATATTCAACCCCTGACCAGCACCATGGAGGTATTCACCCCATGCAGCTGCCTGTGCGTCGTTGCAAAGTGCAACAGGTACACCAAGCGCCGTTTCTGCAGCTCTGTGCAGAGCAAAGCGGCCTGGAATTGATAAGGTTTCCGAATTTAGCGTCTGCCAACAATTGTCCTTGATCAAACCGGTCACTGTAATGCCAGCACGATCAAACTGACCCGCCCATCTTTTCGCTAGGATCGCTATCTGGTTAACCCAGTCTTGCGGCTGAGCGTCGCGTTTCGTTGGCGCGACAATACGATCCATCACATTTGGACCATCAACCAGTGTCAAAAGTGTCTTTGTTCCGCCTATGTCAACAGAAAGCACTTTCATTGGTTTTGCTCAATTTTATGCAGAGCAGATCGAATACCTTCTGCGAACCACGATGTTATATGTTCAGGACGGGTGATGGCTGAACCAACGACGACTGCGTTGGCACCTGCCATGACGGCCTGAACCGCGAGATCAGGTTTGTTGTAGCGCCCCTCAGCGATGACGAATTTATCCAGCTTTGAAAGAGCTTCAACGAGTGCCAAATCGGGAGCGACAGGCACTTTCGACCCTACATAGCCAGACATCGTCGAGCCTAGAATATCGCAGTTCAATCTTGCCGCCTCCTCTCCTTCAGCAGCATTAGAGCAATCGGCCATGACCAATTTACCATGAGAGTGGATTCGCTCGACAAGCGCTCTTTGTGTAACAGGACGCGCACGATCAGTTACATCAATGGCAATAATATCAGCACCGGCCTGCGCGAGTGCATCAACATCTTCCAGAGTTGAGGTAATACGCACCTCCGTATCATCGCGGTCGGTTTTGATGAGTCCAATAATCGGGGCCTCAGTCACGCCTCGAACAGCCTTAAGATTTGCCACTCCCTCAATTCGGAGCCCGCTTGCCCCCCCGGCTAGAGCAGCCAGCGCGAAGCAGGCTACAATATCTGGCCTGTCCAGCGGACCTCCATCCACGGGCTGGCAGGAAACCACGAGACCTTCACGGAATTTATTCAAAACTTGGTGCACGCATTCCTCCAAAACTTTTCTCTAAGCAACACCACTTTAATACCAGTTGTCAAGATCATGTTAACTGGTATGCATCACAAAGTGCTTAAATCGAGCAAGCGATGCTGGCATTGGTAAGGGGAGATGCGACCAGAGAAGCCGCATAGAGGGAAATTTAAGGCTAAAATTTCAAGCTGATAGCCAGCAAAGAACCTAGGCGAATTGCTGGCTTTGAAGATCTGAAATAAAGTCGTATCGCTCACCGTGGTAACGGGTTTCTGTGAACTCGACAGCCCGCTCATCTGTCAAATAACAGCGGCGCTCGACAATAAGTAGGGGCTTGCCCAATTCGCTTTCTAAAGCCTCAGCATCTGAACGGGTCATGACACCGGCTCTAATGCGTTGCACACCTCTGACAGGAGAAAAGTCGCTTTTTCTGAGCGCTTCATAGAGTGAATCATTGACAAGATCAGGACTCTTCAGAAACGTTTGCGGAACGACTGCTTTTTCTATTGCGATCGGGATATCATCAGAAAAACGAACGCGGGTCATCCTGACAACATGGTCATTCGGAGAGATACCCAACGCCATTGCTTCGTTGGGTGTGGGCAGAACAACTTGCTTGAACAGCCACTTTTGCCCTGGCGATGCTCCTCTAGCTTTTAATTCTTCAGAGAAACTTGTCAGGCTGGATAAAGTCTTTTCAACTCGCGCAGCAACTGAACTGCGTGTTCCTTGGCGCCTATTCAAAAGACCGCTTGCAGTTAAATCATCTAATGCTCTGCGTATAGTCACACGACTGACCGCAAGACTATTGGCAAGAGATCGCTCGCTAGGAAGAACACTATTGGTTCCAAGCAAATCGGATTTTACAGCTTCCGACAGTGCATCAGCAATTTTTTGATAAAGCGGACGGTTATCTTCCTTATCGTTGAGTCTAAGTTTTACGAACTCTGAAATTTGATCGCTGATAGTCATCTGCACTCCCGTCGACTGGTATGCACCACTACTGCAATGGTATTCAACCCTCCTTCAAGAAAATTGTGAGATTATTTTTTAATAATGATAAGATCGTACCCTTAGCGCGCGGGTCTATAGCGCCATTATCCCCCAAATTTGTCCGCGTCTACAGCGCCCCCACAACCAACTGAATCGAGCACACACAGAAAAACTCGCTTGCTCTTTATTCCTGCTTTGATTGGAGACGCACTATTGTGATCCCCAAAATCATTTAAGCTATCAGTCATGAATACCGATCAATCTATGGCTCAAGCAATACAATCGGATCAGGCCTCATTACGCATTAAATATGCGCCCTCCGGGCCTGAAACCCTACTAGAGAACAGCAAAATTAGTGGTACTGAAAAAAGCGGCTAGACAAGGTTCGTTGATGCTTATGACGATCAGCCTTTGGTGAGCACTTTGGCTCATTGCGAATTTTTAAATTTCAAAAGCTATGTTGCTCAACTCCATGCCGTTGAGCGGGAAGCTGATCCAGCAAAGTAATTGAACGCTTTGAACCGTGTTGCATCAGAAATTGCTAAAATTTCCCAGACTTAACATCTTTTCAAAGCTGACCTATGAAAACGGGCTGAACTACGAAATAATCGTTTTGAAAAAAGTGGAGAACGAACGGCCAATGTCTGACCTAAATAAGCCATGTATCATTTGTGTTGCGATTACCGGATCATTGCCGCGCAAAGCGAATAATCCAGCCGTACCAATCACCATCACTGAACAGGTCGAATCCACGCACGCCGCATTTGAAGCCGGCGCTAGCATTGTCCATGCCCATGTGCGCAATGACGATGAAACACCAACGTCCGATCCCGATAAATTTGCCAAATTACAAGAAGGCTTGCTGAAACATTGCCCCGGCATGATCATTCAATTTTCGACAGGCGGCCGTTCCGGTGCGGGCAAAGAACGCGGTGCTATGCTTTCATTAAAGCCGGACATGGCTTCACTATCGGTAGGCTCGAACAACTTCCCGACGCGTATTTATGAAAACGCGCCTGATCTGGTTGATTGGTTAGCGCATGAAATGATCACTCATAATGTCAAACCAGAGATCGAAGCATTTGATCTATCGCACATCCATCAAGCAGCCTTGATGCACAAAGACGGCCGCATAAAAGACACGCCTTATATTCAGTTTGTCATGGGCGTTAAAAATGCGATGCCTGCCGATAAAGACGTCTTTGACTACTATGTCAAAACAGTAAAACGCCTTTCGCCCAACAGTCAGTGGTGCGCAGCCGGTATTGGTCCAAACCAGATTATCCTCAATGAATGGTCTGTTGCCGCAGGCGGTCACGCCCGCACAGGATTGGAAGATAATGTGCGCATAGACAAAGATACGCTTGCGCCATCCAATGCAGCACTTGTTAAACGCGTAACCGACTTATGTGAAAAATATGAGCGGCCTGTCGCGAACTGGCGTGAAGCGCGAACCATGCTTGGCTTAGATTAAGTTTCCTGTTTTTCGCCTTAGTCACATACCGCATTAAGCAGGGGGTACGTTGGGGTGCAATATTCCCCTTTCAGAACATAGGATTGCGCCATATAACAGCGCCATCTTATGACTTGGCGAAGGCGAAACATGGCGAACGGCATTAAATTAGAAACCGTTGCGCCAGCATTGTTTGTGCTGCTTTGGTCAACCGGTTGGATCGTTGCAAAATACGCCAATGACTATGCAGGGCCGCTAACATTTTTAACTTGGCGCTTTGCAATTGCAGCCCTTGCTTTCGCAATCATCGCCGTCATCATGTCTGCCAAATGGCCGACAACACGCGCTGGCTGGCTACATGCCTTCATCTCCGGCCTATTTCTCCACGCGATATATCTTGGCGGTGTTTGGTGGGCAATTAAACAAGGCGTTCCGGCATCCATCTCTGGCTTACTGGCAGCATTGCAGCCGCTAATGACCGCCATGATTGCATTCTGGATCATCAAAGAGCGCCTGACCGTTCGCCAACGTATGGGCATCGCCGTTGGTCTGATCGGGCTGCTCATTGCAATCGGACCACGATTATTATCGCTTGATACCGATGCATTGCTGACCGCCAGCCTGCCACTCATTATCAATGTCATTGCAATGGCGAGCGTCACCTTTGGCACGATTTATCAAAAACGGTTCTTACAAGAAGGTGATTTGATACCAGTTGCCACGCTGCAATATGTCGGTGCGTTTATTTTTATTGCGCCAGCTGCCATGATTTTAGAACCATCGCTCGTATTTGATCTTAATATTCATTCCATATTGGCGATGATCTGGTCTGTATTTGGCCTTTCACTTGGCGCAATTCTTTTGCTGCTTTATTTGATACGCCGCGGACAAGTCAGCCGTGCAGCATCGCTCATATATCTTGTACCGCCAGCCGTTGGCATAGAGGCTTGGATACTCTTTGGAGAAACGCCAACCATACCATTTATCATTGGCACTTTCATCGTTGTCGCAGGTGTCTGGCTGGTCAATCATAAAAGGCCCGTGCAAAAATCTACTTGATTGCACATTGCCAGACTGCCAAAACGCCAATTATGACCAAACGCACAATCACACTCGAAGATATTCCAAACGCAATCGGCACTGTTGTCGGCACATCCGATTGGCGTGTTATCACGCAAGAGATGATCGATAAATTCGCTGACGCCACTGATGATCATCAGTGGATTCATTGCGACCCTGAACGGGCGGAAAAAGAAACACCCTTCGCTTCAACCATCGCGCACGGCTTTCTAACGCTCTCAATGCTTTCAACACTGACCTATGAAGCACTGCCCGCGCTGGAAGGTGCCACGATGGGCATCAATTATGGATTTGATAAAATCCGCTTCATGGCACCTGTGCGTTCTGGCGCAAAAGTGCGTGCGGTGTTCAAACTTCAAGATGCCGATATCAGGCCGTCGGGCCGCGTTCTATCGACCTATGACGTCACGCTTGAGATCGACGGCAGCTTAAAGCCAGCATTCACCGCAACGTGGCTAACGCTCGCCGTTATTGAACAGCAGGATTAAGCCCGGTGCGGCGCGATTAACGCGCCGCCAAAGCACTTTGATCTTTTGCAGCTGTGCTTAAAAACTCGAATACATAAGGCGAAAAAGAACGCCAACATTCCACATGGAATATATCGGCTTTGGAGCGGCACAAAACAATTTCGACCTTGCCTAGAATTGTGCGCGAACATGCGCCTACCGGAAACACTTCCAATGACAAATCCTGCGGACAGCCAGCGTTAATCACGCCAGCGGCCAAAGAACCGCTGACCTCTATGGCCGTATTTCGGTGCGATACATCAACGCCAGCACACGCCACATCGACATTCTTTAGGTCATCAATGGGATTGTTTTTTGAATCATAGATCAACCATTCATCCGGCCCAAGCCACATAGCAATTCTGCTGGCTGAGCGCGCAGATGTCTTGGGTGTTTGCGGCAGGTCAACGCCAAGCGCTTGCGATAGTGCCGCAACATCATCTGCTGCAACCCGCAGGCTGCAACGATATCCCGTCCCCATCGGCGTAACGCTTACGCCAGAAGCGCCAAACGCTTTTTCGACAAGCGGAAGCGAACGCCGCAATTTCACTGAATTATCCATGCAAACGGCCTCCTTCTTCGTCCACAAAGACAGCTTTGCAAACTTCAACTTCGATCACTTCATTGGCCATTGGCACATAAAGTTTTTTGCCCATCAAATTAAAACCATCTTCAATCAGCGCCATAGCAATAGGCTTTTGCGCATTTTCCGACCAATAGCTTGATGATACCCAGCCGATCATTTTCATCGGCACTGGCTGGTTCGGATCTTCAACGATTTGCGCGCCCTCTTCCAGTACACTGCGCCCATCAATTGACTTTAAGCCAACCAATTGACGGCGCCCGCTAGCGACCAGATCAGGTCGCTTCAAGCCACGAATACCAACAAAGTCGGTTTTCTTTTTGCCAACAGCCCAATCAAGCCCCGCATCATGCGGCGTAACCGTGCCGTCTGTGTCTTGGCCAACAATGATGTAGCCTTTTTCAGCGCGCAGAACGTGCATGCTTTCCGTGCCATAAGCGCAGCCATCGGCAGCCTTTACAGCTTCATAAAGCGTATCCCAAACCGCACGGCCATAATTAGCAGGAACATTGATCTCAAAGCCCATCTCACCGGTAAATGACATGCGCATCAAACGCGTTGGCACTCCGCAAATTGTACCTTCCGCCATAGACATATGCGGCAGGGCTTCCGTCGAAAGATCAATTCCATCAACAAAGGGCGCAATAATATCGCGTGATTTTGGCCCTTGAACCGCAATGACAGCCCACTGCTCGGATGTTGATGTCAGCCAGACTTTCATATGCGGAAATTCTGTCTGCAAATAATCTTCCATCATGTTGAGCACACGCGGCGCACCGCCAGTTGTGGTCGTCACATGGAAACGATCTTCGGCAATACGTGCGACAACACCATCATCATAGATAAAGCCATCTTCGCGGCACATAATGCCATAACGCAATTTGCCAACACCCAATTTCAAAAATGGGTTGGTATAGATAAGGTTCAAAAACTCGGCGGCATCGGGCCCAACAACTTCGATCTTGCCAAGCGTTGAGGCATCAAACATGCCGACATTTGTGCGTGTTGTTTTGCATTCGCGATTAACCGCAGCATGCATATCTTCGCCGCCCTTAGGATAATACCAAGCGCGTTTCCAATTACCCACATCTTCAAACACAGCACCGATTGCAACTTCGCTTTCGTGCATTGGCGTTTTGCGGGTAGGTTCAAACAAAGCGCCCCTTGAGTGAGAAACAAGCGCGCCAAATGTGATCGGCGTATAAGGCGCACGGAATGTGGTGAGGCCCACTTCCGGCAGCTCCTTGCCAAGCGCTTCGGCCGCAATGGCCAAGCCATGCATATTGGACAATTTGCCTTGGTCCGTCGCCATGCCATTGGTTGTGAAACGCTTGACATGCTCAATGGATTGGAAGCCTTCTTGCACAGCAAGACGGATATCTTTTGCAGTCACATCGTTTTGGAAATCAACGAATGCTTTAACAACCTTACCAGCTTCTGCACCTGGGGCAGCGCCGATTAAAGTGCCTTCCCAAGCATTGCCGCCATTGGCCTCTATCGATATTGAAACTTGGCTGGCGTTTGGCCGCACATAAATTGCAGCCTCTTCGCCAGCTTTAATCGCTTCATCAATTATTGCGCTCAAATCATCGGTGCCATTGCAAGAACCAACGCTGACACAATCCTGCGCATAGACGCCCGGTACAAAGCGGCTTTTGGCAGCATCATAGGCAACCTTGCCGCGTGACTGCGAGAACATATGCACAGACGGTGTCCAGCCGCCGCTCATGATGATGCTGTCAACGGGAATAACTTCGCGCGCACCGCCGTTTACAGGCGCAACAGACATGGATGAAACGCGCAGCTTGCCGCCAGCGGCCATAATCCCATGGCCTGTCAAAACGCGAATACCAAGCGCCTTTGCTTTTGCCACTAATTCGGCGTTCGGGTGCTCACGTATATCAACGATCGCAGGAATGTTGATGCCAGCTTCTTTCAGATCAAAAGCTGCCGCATAAGCACTGTCATTGGCCGTATAGACACCGACATTTTTGCCAACAGCAACACCATAATGATTAAGGTAAGTGCGTGCAGACGACGCGAGCAATATGCCCGGACGATCATTATTGGCAAACACCATATGACGTTCAATGGAACCGGTTGCGATGATGACTTTCTTCGCACGAACCTCCCAAAGCCGTTCGCGTGGCAAATCGGCGCTAGGCGCAGATAAATGCTCGCTAACACGCTCTATAAGCCCCACATAATTTTGTGCGTAATAACCAAAGGCAGTTGTTCGGGTGAGCACACGCACATTGTCCATTGCGGCAAGTTTTGCCATGGTCTGCTGCGCCCAGCTAAAGCCGTCCATACCGTCAATAACAATATCAGTATCAAAGTGCAGCGCACCGCCAAATGTCGGTTGCTCATCACAAATGATAACACGCGCACCGTTTTTCGCTGCCGCCAAGGCCGCAGAAAGACCAGCAACACCGCCGCCCATTATCAACACATCGCAATGTTCATGCTGCGATGAATAACGGTCTGGATCTTTATGGACAGGCGCTTTACCAAGCCCAGCCGCATTGCGGATAAATGGCTCATAAACTTTGTCCCACGCTTTGCGCGGCCACATAAATGTCTTGTAGTAAAAGCCTGCAGATAAAAGCGGCGACACAACATCGTTGATTTCGCCAATATCATATTTCAGCGACGGCCAACGGTTCTGGCTTGTTGCCTCCAAACCATCGTAAACTTCTTGAACCGTAGCGCGAATATTGGGCGTATGACGCGCAACATCACGCTGAATACCAAGCAGCGCATTTGGCTCTTCTGGTCCAGCGGACACGATACCGCGCGGGCGGTGATATTTAAATGAGCGACCAACGAGATGAATATCATTGGCAATCAAGGCAGAGGCAACGGTATCGCCTTTAAGCGCAGGCAATGTTTTACCATCGAATGTGAAACGCATTGGATCGGCAACGCTTAAACGCCCCTTGCCTGCAATGCGGTTCGGCTGAATTAAAACAGGTGCGTTCATGATTTTGCTCCTGCATTTGTTTGGTCTTCAATTAATTTTGAAAGATCGGGCTTTGGTTCGCCAGCTTTGTAAGTCGTCAAAAACTTGTCAGACACGGTGTCCCGCGCCGCATTGAAATAACGTCCGCAGCCATGAATATGCCGCCAGCGCTCAAATGTCGTGCCTTTGGTATTGTCGCGGTAGAAAAAGAATTTTGAAAATCCCTCATCGGTCAGCGCATTCATTTCTGTCGAGCGCTCAATATGAGCTTCGCCTGCATGGGTAAATTCTGTTTCAGGGCGTTCTTCAGCGCAATAGGGGCAATGTATTAGAAGCATTATTTAAAACCTGATTCTTGTCGCATTTTGTCGCAAATTTATAACAAACCAGCCAATGGCTTAGTGTGATACGGCGGCGGCGGCGGCCTCATCAATCAAACGCCCCGTGGTAAAGCGTTCCATTGTGTAACCTTCATTGATTTTGTGCGGTGCAGCCTTGGCAATGGTGTGAGCAAACACATGTCCAGAACCCGGCGTGGCCTTAAAGCCGCCCGTGCCCCAACCGCAATTGACATAAAGTCCCGGCACCGGCGATTGCGCGATAATAGGCGAGCGGTCCGGTGTCACATCAACAATACCGCCCCATGAGCGCAGCATTTTCATGCGGCTAAAGATGGGGAAGATTTCGCAAATCGCGTCCAGTGTATGCTGAATAACATGCAAGCCGCCGGTCTGCGAATAAGACGTATATTGGTCAGTACCTGCACCAATCACCAATTCGCCCTTATCAGATTGTGATATATAGGCATGAACAGTGTTCGACATCACAACACATGGAAAGCACGGCTTCACAGGCTCGGAAACCAACGCTTGTAATGGGAAGCTTTCAAGCGGCATCTGAACATCGGCCATCTGCATAACATGAGACGTATTACCCGCAGCAACAACGCCCACTTTCTTTGCGCCAATAAAGCCGCGCGAAGTTTCAACGCCCGTTACTTCGCCGCCTTGGCCACGCTTAATGCCTGTCACTTCACAGTTTTGAATGATGTGCACACCGCGCGCCGCCGCAGCACGGGCATAACCCCACGCAACCGCATCATGACGCGCCGTCCCGCCTTTGCGTTGAAGCGCAGCGCCCATCACAGGGTATCGTGCAGATTTAGAAATATCGAGCGGCGGGCAATAGGCTTTAGCCTGCTCCGGTGTCAGCCATTCATTATCAACACCGTTCAAACGGTTGGCATGAACATGGCGCTTAAACACTTGTACGTCGTGCACATTATGCGCCATCATCATAACGCCGCGCTGGGAGAACATGACGTTATAATTTAGGTCTTGGCTCAGCCCTTCCCATAAATTCACAGCGTGATTGTAAAGACCGGCAGATTCATCGAACAAATAGTTTGAACGGATAATCGTCGTGTTACGGCCCGTATTACCACCGCCCAGCCAGCCTTTTTCAAGCACAGCCACATTGGTAATGCCGTGCTCTTTCGCCAAATAATAAGCCGTTGCCAGCCCGTGCCCACCAGCGCCAATGATAATGACGTCATAGCTCGATTTCGGCTCTGGGTTATCCCATTGTTGGCCCCACCCCTTGTGAGCACGCATCGCTTCACGAGCAACAGCAAATCCAGAAAATCGGCGCATAGAAACCTACCCAAACAGAACAAAATCACATTCACGCACAAAATTTGCATAAGTCACAGTCAAGAACCAGTCATTTTGCGACGGAGATCGACGTTAATTTATACCTCAAGCGCTTAAACGTTATGTTGTACATGCACTATTTCTCTCCTTGAAACGCTGGACTTCTAGACTCAAAGCTGGTATTCCCACCCCAACCGCTCGGCCTACGGCTTTGCGAGCAATACCGTTTATCCATTTGAACACAACGCCATTCGCGGCTTTCGTTCGCAGGAAATAACATGTTTGCCCGCATTCTGGTCGACACATATTTGAATTTGAACCGTTAAGGAATGGGATCAACGTGCAAGTACTCGTACGCGACAACAATGTAGACCAAGCACTCCGCGTGCTGAAAAAGAAATTGCAACGCGAAGGCGTTTTCCGCGAAATGAAATTGCGCGGTCATTATGAAAAGCCTTCTGAAAAACGCGCACGCGAAAAAGCAGAAGCTGTACGCCGCACACGCAAACTAGCGCGTAAACGCGCACAGCGTGAAGGTCTTCTTGGCGGCCGCCCGACTCCTGCCGCACGCTAAGGCTTGACCAACGCATCTAACTGGATGCGTTGCCGCGTTTTCGACGCTTTTTGTTTTCATTAGTGGTGCGTTCTCAGAACGCGCCACTTTTCGTTTGTCGGAAATCCGATAAACTGCTGTAATGACAGTGGCTTATCTTAAGGGGATATTGAATGACTTCGGTGACAAAGCTGCCAACATCAAATGGCTCCGGCAAACCACGACTGATTTTGCTGGCTAGCTTGTTAGGCACTCTAACGGTTTCAGCCTGCACCTCGTCAACATCAATACCCTCTGAAATTGCCCGCATCGAAACCGAGCAAGGCAGCGCAGAAAATATCGGCTCATTAACGGCCGTCATCCGCTCAAACCCTAACGATCCTGTTGCCTATAATGTGCGCGGATCTGCTTTCGGAAAATCCGGTAGTTATAATGATGCGCTGCGCGATTTTGATAAAGCGATTCAGCTGAACCCACGTTATTTTGAAGCCTATGCTAACCGCGCGCTTATCCATCGCATTAAAGGCGACCTAGCCGCTGCGGCTACGGACTATAATAATGCGCTTCAGATTAACCCACGCTATGACAAAGCCTATGTCGGTCGCGGTGAATTATATCGCCGTGCTGGTCGCACAAATGAAGCTTTCAATGATTTTCAAAAAGCTATTCAGCTTGATACAACCGATCCGCGCGCCTATCACCGCCGCGGTTTGATTTATCAAAGCCGTAAACAACATGACTTTGCACTGGATGACTTTGCAACGGCCATTTCATTAGCGCCCAATTCACCTGAGCCCTATAATGGCCGCGCCATTTCCTACATAGCCCTCGGCCAGATTGACAATGCTTTTGACGCCGTCAACTTTGCCATAAGCCTTGATGACAAGAACGCTGAGAGCTGGGCAAACCAAGCTCTGCTTTGGGAACAAAAAGGAGAAATTGATAAAGCGCGTAAATCATATCGCCGCGCCCTTCAGCTCAACGCAAATTTCGAGCCTGCAAGAAATGGCCTAAACCGCATCGGCGGCTAATAAATTCAAAGCATAAAAAAGCCGCCGATATTCATTCGGCGGCTTTGCCATATCAAAAATTATGCTAAAATTTTAGGCTAGGAATTTTGCAAGAACGACGCAAATAATTGCGACCAAAGTTCCACCAATAAGTCCTGCGCCTGCAAAAAAGCCAAAGGCCATGCCAATAAGGATTGCACAGGAAACAATCGTCACCCATTTAGCGCCAATAAGGAACATGCTGTAGGTGCGATCATGCTCTGCATAATCCATGATGTTTTCGTTGTTCGACGTTTTGGTGTCAGCCATTTTAGAAGCTCCAAAGGCAAAAATTAATTGATTCATGTTTACCCAAAACATGAGCGCGCCGCAATGGTCACATGGTCACACAAGCAACTGAATTCAAAGATTAGATAATCTTACGCCGCCTTAACAGCATAGCGCGCCGTTGGCCGCACGCAGAACGGCACTTGTTCGCGCTTATAATCACCAAACAACATACGCGCTTCCGAAGCTTTAAAGTTGAAAACCGGATAGCGCGCGAACAAATCCTCGCGCTGGTGAACGGAACCACCCAGCAAAACGGCATCAACATTCATGCCCGGCGGATTGTAGGGCCCTGCCAAAAGTGTGGACTTGAAAATGCGAAGATAAAAAGCGCGGTGCTCTTTTTTAACGGCGGACAAACAGTAATTTGAGTTAAAATATGCCGTTGCGATAATTGGCAAGCGAAGCGTCAGGATTGGCAGGCCAGGAATAAGCTTGGTGAACTGCGTTTCAATGGCCAGCCTACTCGGGTCAATGAACGTCATGCCTTGGTCAAGCAAAGGGTTCAACACATCCCCAAAAATATAGGTCGCTGGTGTATTGCGATTTGTTGCTGTCAGCTGTGAAACACGGATTGTGGATACAAGTTCATGTTGAAAATACACACCAAAGACGAATGAATCCGGATCATAATCAAGATCCTCAATAACGCTCTCGCCGAACTTGCGTTCATAGATGTCTCGCGCATCAAAGGCACGTTGCCGCAAGCGCCCAATCGCTTCAAAGTCTTCCGGTGTGACAGCCCGCCTGTATTCCAGCAAATCCAAGCCATCGAACATATCTTTCGATAGCTGTGTTGCTGGGTCCAGTACACCAATCTTCGAAGGAATTAATCCAGTCAACGCTACAATCCTCTGTATTCGCTGAATGTAAAAATCTCAGCAAAGAAAGTAAACGTAGTATTAATTTAACCTATAATTAAGGTTAATAAATGCGTAGACTGTGTGGATAAGAATAGCGCGCCATTAAGCAGCACGAAAAAAACAATGAATTACGTTAAAGAAAACAACGGCATATCAGCACTAAGCTGACGCATATTCCCGTGACTTGGCTGCTGGGAGCCTTCCCATTTTTGCCAAAGTGAGAATACCGCTTGATGGCAGGCCTGGTCCGTAGACATAACCCTGTATTCGGTCGACTTTACCTTCACTAATGACCAGCGCAAGCTGCTCTTCGGTCTCAACACCCTCAACAGTAACATCAAGGCCAAGCGTACGGCAAAGTTCCGTTACACCATGCAGAAGGGCGATTGGGGTCTCCCCCGTATCAATGCCGACAACAAAAGAGCGGTCAATCTTAACTTTATGCAATGGCAAACGGTGCAAATAGCTCAAAGATGAATGGCCTGTGCCAAAATCATCCAAGGCAATACGCACACCCAAATCACGAATCGCACGCAATTTACCGATCATTTCGCGTTCATTGGAAATAACGGCCGTCTCCGTGATTTCAATTTCCAATCGATGCGCCGGTAGCTTTGAAGCAGACAGAGCATGCTTAATGACAGATACGATTTCCCCGGTTCTAAAATCAACGGGTGAAAGATTTACAGAGACAGAAATATTGTCGGGCCACTTGGCACATTCCATTGTGGCTTTACGCAACATTTGCCCACTAATTTGGGTAACAATACCCATCTCTTCAGCAAGCGGGATATATTCTGCCGGAGAAACATTGCCATATTCATTATCATGCCAACGCGACAAAGCTTCACAAGAAACAAGACGTCCAGAATGCGCGTCCACAAGCGGTTGGTATACAATACTCAGGCTGTCAGCTTGAACGGCCTTGGCAAGATGGTTTTTAATACGTTGCCGGCGCTGATATTGGTCGTCCATGATTTTTTCAAATTCACGCCACGTACCTTTGCCATCATCTTTTGCAGCATAAAGTGCCAAATCTGCACGCACAATCGCATCATCATGATTATATTCATCGGCCTTCATCGTCACATAGCCAATGCTGCAGCTCACATATACCTGCTCAGATTTCAAATCATGTATCCGGCACAAGTCACGGTTAAGAGCAGCAACGGTCATATCCATGTGCTGAGGTTCTTTGACACCGCATATAAAAAGCAAAAATTCATCGCCGCCCAAACGGCAAGCTAAATGCTTAAATCTATTGCTTTTTAACGATAGCAGCGAAGCGATACTACGCAATAACGCATCGCCTTGCGCATGGCCTACAGCATCATTCACATGTTTAAAATCATCAACATCCACAACCAGTAATGCGCAATATTCATCGGGTTTCGCAGCAGCTGCAATATCTGCGATCATAGTTTCAAAATATTGGCGATTAGGAAGATTGGTTAGGCTGTCATACTGCGCCATACGCTCGATTTTTCGTGCCGACTGAACGCGGTCACTAATGTCTTCAAAAGTTAGAACCGTACCACCGTCAGAGCGCTCACTCACCGCTAACTCCAAATAGCGACCATCATCGAGTAAAACCTGTCGCCTATCTGCGACACGTCCAAGCAGCGCGTTAAACGCAATATCCAAATTTTCAATATTACGTTCAGCCAAGCCATCAAAACGACGGGCAAAACGCATCAACACCGAAAAATGCCGCCCGACGATATCAAGGTGGTCTGGAAACTCGAAAAGCTTACGGGCCTGCTCATTGGCGATTAATATTCGATTATTATCATCAAACATCATGAGGCCATGCGCCATATTCTTGAGTGCGACATCAAAGCGTCGACCAATCTCAATTTTATCCGCATTTCCTTCAACAGCGCTAACAACGGTACTGCGCACCGCTTTGACCATACTTAAAACAAGCACAATATACGGAAGGCAAAGAAGCGCCAATAGGATGTGCAACAAGCTACCATCAACCATAAAGCCCAAAATTATAGGGCCAAAAAGACCAAACAGCATGAAGCTTGCGAGCTTCATTGACCCATACAAACGCCCAACGATTGTAGGAACTGGTGCAAACAACAAGCAGTATACAGCGCCAATAGAAACGCCGCCTTCAGCTGCTTGAAAACCAAAATAGCAAAAAAGCCCAATGTTAATCGCTGTCAGCGTGCTAGGAACGACATATTCATGTTCCCATTGCCGCGTCATGGCGATCTGCACATTAATGGGACGTGATTTCACGTCATCATAGGCAACTTGATACAATTGCCCCAAACGCGCGCGCCACAAGGCAAAGCCAATAGCGCCAACAATAAAAATGCTAAAATAATAGACGCCGGTTGTAAGCAAAAAGAAAAATATAGTCGCAGCTTGAAGAAAGCCACCCACAAGAAGACCCCGCGTATCGCCAAACAACGAATTCACGAACTCTACATAGGCTTCATCTTCAATACGCTGGCTTTTCGCCTGGACTAAAATATTTCTCATAACAACCTCAGTACCCACACTAACATTGAGGTCTTAAAATTATGTGTATGGTTTAGACTAAAAAAGTTTAGCTTTAATTAAGCGTGACTGAGTAGGCACGCAGTCAATTTTTCAGGTTTCGCGAGCCACAAAAATTGATTTAAAATCAGATATATATCGAGATTGTACCGTCAGCTGATTAAGCTATAGCCACCATCAACAGTCAGGGTCGTTCCGGTCATATATCTTGACGCGTCACTCGCAAGTAAAAGACAAGCTCCATCCAAATCAGAAGCCTCCCCTAATCTTGCCAAGGGAACACGCGCTTTAAGCACCTGCCCGAGACCTTTGTTAAAATATTCATCGGTCATTGCCGATGGAAACCAACCAGGCGACAAATTATTGACGCGCACACCCGAACGCGCCCATTCAATAGCCATAGACTTCGTCAACTGGCTAAGCGCTGCTTTTGATGCTGAATAAGCAGCAAGCCCTGTCATGGATGAATCAGACATCACCGATGTGATATTAATGATTGAGCCCGCGACTTTATTTTTGCGCATTTGAGCTGATGCGCGTGTCGCAATATTTGTTGCCGCATAGACATTGAGATCAAAAATTTTCTGCAATTCATGCGTGGCTATTTTATCGAGGCGCTGGACCTGCGATATGCCTGCATTATTCACAACAACATCAACATTGCCATGAACATCATTCACATGCGCAAATAGCTTTTCAACAGCGCTCGCATCGGTAATATCGCCAATAAAATGCTCAAAATGATCAGCATGTGCGCCGACATCCCATCGCGGCTCTTCGCGCGATATACCTATGACTTTCGCGCCATGTGCAAGGTAAAGTTGTGCGATATGCGCGCCCAGTCCCCTCGAGACACCCGTCACAAGACAAACCTTGTCTTTTATTGAAAACAGCTCTTTGCTCATAGGCTATAGACAGCATCGCTATAAATAACGTCAAGCTGCAATGAAAATTTGGATTAAATACGCACCGATTTTCAACACTAGCCACAGAAAACACAGGCTGGTCAAAAATATTGACCACCGAATTGAATCTCGTTCTTTATGATGATAGCAAAACTATACGCTTTGAAATAACACATGATAAGCATTGGCATTTATGGGATAAAAGCCAGCCATTAGGCGCAAGGGGAGGAATATGACGGCACTTTTAAGGCTCTCATCAGCAATCGATGCAGTGACAGCATTCATCGGTAGATCGGTATCATGGCTAATTCTCGTCGCGGTACTGGTAAGCGCTGGAAATGCAATCATACGAAAATTATTTGATGCATCTTCAAATGCTTGGCTGGAACTTCAATGGTACTTATATGGCGCCGTGTTTCTTTTATCGGCGGCCTACACATTGCAACGCAATGAACATGTACGCATCGACATAGCGACATCCGGTCTATCCAAAAAGACCAGAGATTGGATCGACCTGCTCGGACATATCTTCTTCCTTCTACCTTTCTGTTTCTTGATGGTCTATTTAGGCTGGCCCTTCTTTTGGAACGCCTTTCAAAATGGCGAAACATCGCTGAACGCTGGAGGCCTGACCATATGGCCCGCAAAACTGCTGATTTTAGTCAGTTTCATACTTTTGACCGCGCAAGGCTTTTCAGAAATCATCAAGCGTTGGGCTGTCATCAAGGGCCTGATTGAAGACCCGACAATTCCAAAAGATTTACCGCCAGTCGTCCAGGAACTCGAAGCAGTTTCAGGCTCATCAAATCGGGTGGAAAAATAATGATTCAACTTATCGCCCACAACCTAGCGCCAATCATGTTTATATCTGTGATGGCCATGCTTCTCATTGGCTATCCTGTCGCTTTTACCCTTGCAGCTGGCGGCTTGATCTTTTTCATTATTGGCGTCGAACTTTCACAATATTCCAGTGAAATTCGTCTCTTTTACCCGCTGATACAGTCGCTGGCGAACCGCACATTTGATATCATGCGTAATGATACATTGCTCGCCATTCCATTCTTTACATTCATGGGACTTATTCTCGAACGGTCCCGAATGGCAGAAGATCTACTCGATACGATTGGTCAGCTGTTCGGCCCGTTACGCGGCGGATTAGCAATCGCCGTGATTATCGTTGGCGGACTTCTTGGCGCGACCACAGGTGTTGTTGCCGCATCCGTGATTGCAATGGGGCTGATCTCTTTACCCATCATGATGCGCTATGGATATGACCGCTCTGTTGCAAGTGGCACGATTGCCGCCTCAGGCACCTTGGCGCAGATTGTGCCACCATCACTCGTCCTGATCGTCATGTCTGACCAACTTGGACGCTCTGTGGGTGACATGTATGTAGCAGCGCTCTATCCAGCGCTCATGATTATGGGAATGTACTGCCTATACATTTTCTTACTCACGATCATCAGTCCTAAAAAAGTGCCGGCCCTACCCATTGAAGCACGCACGCTTGGCGGCGGCGTTACATCGCTGCTTGTCATGATCGCCTTGGCGGTCGGCCTTCATTACGCACTTTACAACTTTGTCTTTGCCGATCTTCGGTATGAGACACGATTTGTCTGGTCTGCTACGATCGCGACTTTGACAGCGCTTGGCGTTTCATTGCTCAATCGTCACTTGAAACTCGGCATCATTTCACGGCTTGCCGAACAAGTTATTATTGTTCTGATACCGCCGCTCGCACTAATCTTCTTGGTGCTAGGTACAATCTTCCTTGGTATTGCAACACCAACCGAAGGCGGCGCGATGGGCGCAACCGGTGCCTTGATACTGGCCATGTTCAAACGACGCCTTGGCATAAAAACACTCAAAGAGGCACTCGATTCAACGACCAAACTGACAGCATTTGTCATGTTTATCTTGATTGGCGCACGCGTGTTCGGCTTAACATTTTATGGCATTAATGGCCATATTTGGATTGAGGAGCTTCTTCTAGCGCTGCCAGGCGGCGAAACTGGTTTCCTTTTCGTCGTTACAGTGATCGTCTTTGTATTGGGATGTTTCCTCGACTTCTTCGAAATTGCTTTCATCGTGGTCCCACTATTGGTTGGTCCGGCAGAATCGCTCGGTATTGACCTAATTTGGCTCGGCATCATCCTTGGCATCAACTTGCAAACATCGTTCCTGACACCGCCATTTGGCTTTGCCCTGTTCTACTTGCGATCAATCTCGCCAACACAGGATTGGGATGATGAGGTTACTGGTGAGCGCATTGCAGGCATCAAAACAACACAAATATACAAAGGTGTTTTGCCTTATATCGTGATCCAATTTATCGCGATTATGGTTGTGATTTTCTACCCGCGTCTTGTAACCCACTACAAAGATGATGAAGTAAAATACAACATTGAAGATGTTCAAATTAATCTGCCAGGTATGGGCAGTGGATTACCAGGACTTGGCGGCAACGGAATGCCTGGCTTGAGCCTGCCCGCCCAAACAGGCGGTAATGGCGGCGGGTTAAGCTTGCCAGGAGGCCTTAATCTCAACGGCAGCCCTCCTTCTGGCTTACCGGGTCAAACCAATAATACGGAGCCGGCACAAAACGGCGGCTCCACTGGTAATAATGGTCAGCTTGGTTTGCCGGGGCAATTAAACCTCAATAGTCAGCCGCTTAATCTTGGCAACGAACCACCAAAAGTAAATTAAAGCATACGGTTTAATTTTATAACGCCGGACATATTGTCCGGCGTTTTTTGTTAGCCGCAAAATATTGATCTTATAGCTGAACGCTTCAATTTCTCCCGACCACGGCCAGAAAATTGGGAGGCAGAAATGCGCGATTCTAAAAAGTTCTTACGCATATTTTAATTCACCCGCGCCAAATAGTGGTGACAATCGCGCTTTACGCGAAAAAATTTTAAGCTTTCCAATTAAGCGCCGCTCATCACTTTTGCAGATGTAACCGCACCACTGAGCACAGGCGCAGAACACGTCATAGCACCTCACCATATAAAATTTCTCGTTAAAGTTGCACCTGATATCAGCTTTCAATTTCTATAGAAATTTCAATTATTTGTACGAAATATAATTTCGAGAGAATTTCAAGTTGAGCCAAACTCAAACACGATAAATGGCATTCGGATTCTGCTAACGCAGGCACATTAAATTCGCAAAAAATTTAAAACTGCACTGCCTCGCGTCACATGCAGCTTTTAATAAAACTGAAATTAAATCCAAAAATAGAGCTTTTCAAAGTTAAAAAAATGCGGTGTATTTTCTTTCACCACAACCATGTGGTGTAACCATAAGGAGAGAATATTATGGGACTATTAAGCAATGCGAATGAGCTCCTAGGGGACCTCGCTGAGGCAAATACTGAGATCGTTAATAACGACGTTCTTGGCGCGGATGGTCTTCTTGGTGACGTTCCTGACCTTGTTGAAGACGCTCTCACTGACGAAGAAGCTGGTGTTATAGGGGGCATAATGGACGGTGTTACTAACGTTGCCGAAGTCATGGACGGCGTCATAGATGACTTAATCTGATAGGACTGACGAACCATGTGCGCAGGTGGTCTGAGTGCTGCTTGCGCATATGGAGCTAACCTCAAAAGGTTGCGCAAAATATCAATTCTAAAATAGCGCTTTTCAAATTTAAAAAAGTACAGTGCATTTTCCACAACACAACTTATTAGTGTAAGCATAAGGAGAGAATATTATGGGACTATTAAGCAATGCGAATGACCTCCTAGGCAACCTCGCTGAAGACACTGCTGAGATCGTTGATAACGACCTTCTTGGCGAAGACGGCCTTGTTAAAAGCGCAGCTGAGCTTGCTGAGGAGTATGGCAATTTTGACGACGATGACGTTGTTGAAGAAGGTGGGCTTCTCGGAATGGTGGCCGATCTTCCCAAGATTGCCGACATGGTAGACGAGATATTCTAAAACTCGATCTAATAAGATTGAGAACCCATGTGCGCAGGTGGCCTGAGTGCTGCTTGCGCATATGGAACTAACCTCAAAAAGCCAAATTACCAGCATCAAGCTGTATATGCTGGACCAACCCCTACCCTTCTTGAGCAATGCTTAGCTTCATAGAAGCATATGAAATTAGCCCTTAAAGCAGCAAGGATAATTCAGTGAAGATTGAAGCCAACGATTCCCCCATCTCAATAAGAATGATCGCACCACAGCTGCTGCTCATGGCTTTTTTTTCCTTATTTATAAATGTGCTCTACTTAAGCTCCCCATTATACTTAATTCAAATATACAACAGAGTGCTTGTCGGCGGGAACGAAACCACACTCATATTACTTTCTTTCATTCTGTTTTTAGCAGTAAGTGTTATGTTTGTTCTGGACTTTGTCAGGGCAAAAATGCTGGTTCGATGTTCAATCGCTATCGATAGAAAACTTTCCGGCCGTATTTTTAAATCAACCGCAGAACGATCTTGGAGCAAGGGAGTATCTTTGGGTACGCGCGCCCTACGCGATTTTGATGAGTTCCGAAATTTTATAACCGGATCAGGCGCTTACTTTGCTTTCGATGCTCCATGGGCTCCATTATATTTAATCATATTATACATGATTAATCCCATTTTGGGCTATATCGGCACCTTTGGCTTTGTCCTTTTGGGCTGCCTTGCGTTCCTCAATGAATTCATAACAAGGGTCCCTATGAACAAAGGACAAGAGGAGACAAAACGAGCTTTTATTGTCGCAAATAATGTCATGCACAACTCGGATGTCGTTCGCGCAATGGGAATGCTCACGCCCATAGAACACCACTGGCAAGAAAGGCGCGCACAGATGCTTTTCTCCCAAGCTATAGCAAGTGACCGCAGCGCCGTAATGACTGCAGGGGTTCGCTCCTCAAGGCTCTTGCTGCAATCCATGATGCTTGGCGTCGGTGCTTGGCTTGCCCTAGAGCAGGTAATTATGCCCGCGACAATTTTTGCCTCGTCGATCATCATGAGTAGAGCGCTCGCTCCCATAGAACGTATGGTTGCAACTTGGCGCCAAGCGCGCTCGGCGCTTGCAAGTTATAAACGCATAAAATCGATGCTCGACGCCCCTTCAATTGAGGCACCTAAGCGCGTTGGAAATTCAAACAATGCTGTATTGGAAGGCAAAGACGTTTCCTATTCAGCACCTACAAAAACCAACCCCCTCTTTGAAAATATCTCGTTCAAGGTCGGCGAAGGTGAAGTCTTGGGAATTGCTGGCCCCAGCGGCTCAGGCAAAAGCTCCCTGATAAAAATGGTTATCGGCACGCGGCAACCAACGAACGGATCGCTACAATTTGGCGGATTGGCCATCCAAGATTGGGATGCAGCTGAGTTGGGCCGCATGACGGGTTATTTGCCGCAAAACACAGGATTATTTAATGGCACTATTAGAGAAAACATCGCCAGATTTGGCACATCTTCGATGGATGAGATCATAGAAGCTGCCGAAATGGCAGGCATTCACAAAGCTATATTGGACCTTCCAGATCAATATGAAACCATTATTGGCATGGGCGGCGAGAAATTATCTGGAGGCGAAATGCAACAATTAGCATTGGCGCGCGCACTTCTTTGCAAACCAAAATTATTGGTGCTTGATGAGCCCAGCTTAAAGCTTGATGAGGCGGGAAAATTATTCCTTCGCAACGCTCTGATCTCGATGAAGAAGAACGGATCAATCATTGTCTTAGTCACACAAATGGCGGAGCTTATCGAGTTTTCCGATAAAATTATTACGCTGCACAATGAAAAATCATCGGTCGATCATCAGCTCAATGCACTCCAAAACCCGCCTGAAAAGCGAATAGTGGCGCTACAATGAGTGAACTATATAGCAAGAAATTAGATAAATATCGCAACCCACTTGAACCAGCGATCACCGGCATATCAGCCTTTTTGCTTTTCATCGCAGTCTTGGTAATTTGGGGCAATATCGCGCCACTTTCCACCGCTGCAATTGCTCAGGGCAACCTTCAAGTTAAAACCCAAAGACAATCAATTCAGCATCCTTACGGCGGTATTATTGCACGGGTACTCGTATCTGAAGGCGATAGAGTTGCGCGCGATCAGCCCGTGATTGAATTGAACCGTACTGAGGTACAAGCAAAGCGAGATATTGCGACGGCAGAAGTCGTCACCCTGTTGGCACGCCAAGCAAGATTGACCTGCGAACGCGATGACCGAAAACCTGATTGTTTGCTGTCCTATGACAGATCAAAGTGGCCTTATGCTGAACTTGAACAAGCAATTTCTAATGAACATGCAGTCATGGTGGCACAGCGCCAACAATATGAGGCACAGATTGCGCTCCTAAAATCCCAAACCATACAAAACAAAGAGAAGATTGTCGGCCTAAGAGCGCAATCGAAAGGCTTATCCGAACAAAGCCGCATCCTTGAGGAAGAACTTCAAGGCGCTCGCAAATTGTTTTTGAAAGGCTACACGCCCAAAACGCGGATATTGGCGCTAGAACGCACAGCTGCAAGTTTGCTAACCGAAACAGAAGTCAAAAACTCTGAGATTACCAAAACGGAGCAAGCCGTTGATGAAACAAGACTTGCGATCTCGCAAATGCAATCTCAACGTATGAGCGACATTGTGGATGAGCTGCGCATCACACAAACAGCACTTACCAAGGCCCTTCCCGCACTCGTATTGGCTGATGATGCTCTTGATCGCACAATTATCAAAGCGCCTACGAGTGGATCGATTGTCGGTCTTTCAGTGTTCACTGTTGGCGGTGTCGTACAAAGCGGCGAAAGACTGATGGATATCGTACCGGACGACAATCCAATCATCGTTGAGGGCCGCCTACGGCTTTCTGACGTGACAACAGTTCAAAGCGGCGCGATTGCTGATATCGTATTGACGGGCGTGCCGCGCGGCAAACGCCCTTCTTTAAGCGGAAAAATTATCAGCATATCGGCTGACAAACTCACCGATACGAAATCGGGTGCCAGTTTTTTCTCAATACGCGTTGAAGTTGATCCCGAAGATATTCAAAACGCTGGAATACAGCTCCAACCGGGAATGCCAGCGGAAGTGATTATTTCCAATGGTACAAGAACACTTGTGGGCTATCTGTTTGAGCCGATGCTTGACGAAATCACACATGCATTTCGCGAGCAATAAATAATAAGCAAATGGTTTGATTGTAATGCGCGAGACATTTGTTAGTCGCAAAAATATTCATTCAATATTGCACTATACCATGCGCAACCCCATCTGACGTCTACCAACAACTGGGAGACATATATGTTCGACGCTAAGAAGCTTTTAAATGATCTTTTAAATTCACCTGTACCAGGCAGCAATGACAATGCCACAGTGCGCGATAAAGCCTCTCAAGTTGGCCAATTAGCCAAAGACAATCCGCTTGCCACCGGCGCACTCGCTGCCGTGTTACTGGGCACAGGGGCTGGACGTTCTATCACAGGCTCTGCTTTGAAAATCGGCGGCGTTGCAGCCGTTGCAGGCCTCGCATACAAAGCCTATCAAAATTACCAAAACGGCCAAAAGCCTGAAGCGACAAACGATGAGCAAGTTGTTTTGGCGCCGCCTAAAGATAGCGATTTTGCAACAGAATCCGCACCGCAAGGGGCTGATGAATTCACCCTATCGCTGGTTAAAGCGATGATTGCAGCAGCACGCGCCGATGGTCACATCGATGACATGGAGCGTAGCCGCATTGCTGATAAACTATCCGTGGGCGGCTATGATGAAGATGCGCAGAGCTTTATCCGCGCTGAACTTTCCAAACCCGTTGACCTTGATATGATTGTCGCTTCGGCAAAGACTGAAGCACAGCGTATTGAATTATATACAGCTTCACGCCTTGCGATCGATCCAACATCGCGCGCAGAACGCGGCTATTTAGATATGCTTGCTGGCCGTCTATCCTTGCCAGATCAGCTTGTCGATCACATCGAAGCGACAATAAAACAGGCAACGGTATAGTTAGTTCAAAGGCCGCATATGATTAATGAAAGTTAACCGTTAACTATTTATTAGGAAATTTGCGACATTATGGAACTAGAGATTACACGGGCTTGAGGTCTCCTCCCAACTTGGGTCCGCGCACTCGGGCGATCTACATCAGGTCGCCCGTTTTTTTATGCGCCTAATCTCTATCTCCCACTCAAACGCGCAACACGCCGCTGCCACAGCACAATCAATGGTGTAATGATCAGCTCCATAACCAACGCAAATTGATGGGGCATCGTGCCAAAACCGGTCAGCAGCCCTTCGTATAAACGCGCCAACCCGCCAATAAATACGATCACACCAAGGATTAAAAACCGATCCTTGCACTTCTCGACATTAGGAACGGAAATCACGAAGATCAGCCCAATGGCGAGCAAAAGGCCCGATAAATAGCCCACATGGCTTATCAGATCGACCGAATAGCTGCGCGCGCCAAACGTCCAAGGGCCGATTATAATTCCAGCCAACCCTGCCCCAATCGGCACGATAGAAGCGATAAGCACGGCAATTTGTAAAACGCGTTTTTCTAACATCACAGGTCTTTCATAATCGAGCCATCCTCATTGAGATCGGCATTGAAACCATGACAAGTTTTTCGTCCCTTTAGCAACTTTCCAATGGGTGAAAGATGCTTGATGTCTTATGGCAAGGGATATTTTGCGACACTATGGGTGATATGATGCAAGAAGATTTACAAAACTGGCAAGGTTGCAAAGCCCCAAAACCAGACATTCTTGATGGCAAACATATAAGACTTGAAGCCTATCAACCAGAAATGGCGGCAGAACTCTGGGATGCTTTTGGTGGCACAGCGTTCAACAAGCTGGCCTATTATTTCCCAAATCCAAATTTTGAAAACGCTGCTGAGTTTGGCGCTTGGCTGGATGGCAATCAAAGCAGCTATCACACAATGGTGTTTCGTGATCCGGCAACGCAAAAATTGCTCGGCATGGCATCATATATGCGCATGGACCCTGCCAATGGCGTTGTCGAAGTCGGGGCGGTTTGCCACGCCCCTATCCTTCAGCGCTCCATTGCAGCAACAGAAGTGCATTACCTTATGGCAAAACATGTGTTTGATGCGCTTGGTTATCGTCGCTATGAATGGAAACTTCACAATGAAAACGAACCATCGCACCGCGCGGCCAAAAGGTTTGGCTTCAAATTTGAAGGCATATTTCGCAATCACATTGTCTCTAAAGGAAAAAACCGTGATACCGCTTGGTATGCAATGACCAATCAGGACTGGCCTATTATCAAAGCCGCTTTTAAAGCATGGCTAGAGCCGTCAAACTTTGATAGTCAGGGCAATCAAAAAGCATCACTTGAAGAAATTCGAAATGCACTAACATAAAAGCAGCTGGTTTACGGCTGTAACGGCCATATCAATAATAAAGGGCAAGCACCTTGAACACGCCAGATAAAAATCAGAACTACGACCGCAAAACGATTATTACCGCTGCCGGTATTTTCATCGGGTTTTGTGCGGTGACGTATTTTCTACCAACCATTATGACTGCTGTTGGAACGAGCAATCAATATTTGACAGGCGGAATAATCGCCGCATTCTTGGTTCTGCCCTTTGTTGGCCTATGGCTGCGTGGCCGCAACAAATCGAAACACAAAGACTAAATCGCCATTGTTCCCGCGAGCAACAAACTGCCCAAGACGACCAGCAAAAGAGCGCCAAAAACCTCTATGCCCAAATGCAACCGGCTATTCATCAAGGCCGAGTTGGACATAGCCAAAGCCGCGTTTTTTGCCGTTACCGATAAGATCGCCAGCGCTGATACGGTTATCGCTGTGCCAAGGGCCATCGCGAAAACGGAAACAATGCCGCCCAAATAAAGACCGTTGAGCAAAGCAAAGCTAAACACAATAACCGCTCCCGAACAGGGCCTTATGCCAACGGCAAAAATAGCAGCTCCCGCCGAGCGCCAATCGAGCGGACGATCCAGTTGATCTGGGCTAGGCATATGCGCATGGCCGCAGCTTGAACAGACTTCAGCTTCGCCGTGATGATGATGATGCTCATCGTGATTATGGTGGTGGCCGTGGTCGTGACTGTGATCATGGGCGTGGGAATGACCGTGATCATGCGTGTCATGCTTGCGAGGATAAAACCCCTTTATTTTGCGCCACAAAAGCCAAATGCCGAACATAATAATTAGAATATAACTGGCAATTTCCAACCATTTTGAAGCATCGGTCATCGAAACCGATGTTCCGCGCAACAGCAAAAAGCCCGCGCCAACCAACACAATCGCTGAAAATGCTTGAAGAATAGAGGACGCAAGCGCCAGCACAATGCCCCGCCGCAAAGCTGTTTCATTCGCAACCATATAAGAGGAGATCACAACCTTGCCGTGCCCTGGACCAGCGGCATGCAACACACCATAAAGAAACGAAAGACCAACCAGCAGCCAAACCGCAGAGCCGTCCTCACGCATCGCTTTTAATGCGTTTGTCATTGAGCGATAAAACGCGCGCTGTTCGGTTCCAATCCATGTAAACAAAGAACCAAATAGGCCGCCACTCGGCATAATCGGTTGTTCAGCACCGCCAATACCAAGCGAAGACTGTGCATAAACGCTGCTACAAGCACCAATTAAAAGCACAGCCGCGACAATGAAACGGCGCTTCATGAGCATGAGACTTCCATGCGGGTCGCAAGAATTTTGCTCATATCATTCTCGGTCGTTGTATCGTAAAATGCTTCGGTCAAATTTTGCTCATTTTGTGCGAGCGCTTCATCAGGGTCCGGCACAACCATTTTGCGAGAGCAGCTTTTTGGCGCATCGATTAAAACCATGTCATCTTCGCTATAAAACTCGATAGCGGTATAAAAAGTCGTATCAAAAACACCAATTTTTGGCGCATCTTTGAGAGCCACTTCTTCAGCCGGAACAGTGGCAAACAAAATCAGCAACTGCCCATCTTCAATAGAGATCGCCATCTCTGTTACTTTTTTAAAGCCGACATCTCGGCCATTCACATCAATATTCTGAAAGTAATTAAAATCAGCGATTGAGGAAGAAACCGTATTGGCAACCTCATCCAGCTCTTTATCGTTCAAATCACCGCTTTCATCCATATCGAACTCGATCATGACAGTTGCAGTGAACAATTCATCAAACCGCCAAACATGGCGCAGTTCTTCTATCGTGCCCTGCGGTGTTGATTTGAGCTCCAGCCGCGCTTGAGCAAACACATGCGGGTGTGCAATTGCAACGGCAGGCAGGATTGCAGCAAACGCTGCGCCGGAAATTAATGTAGTAATTTTTTTGAACATATTTTGGGTCTGTTTTCTGAAATTGTTTTACAACAGCCAAAACCGGCTCTTTTATGGCAAGTCTGTTCTTAATTAAGAACGAATAGTCGCATCGTACTTTTTAAACCAATCTGCCAGAAAATCGACAAGGGCGCGAATTTTCGCAGGCAAATAGCGGCGATGCGGAAATACCGCATAAATACCACTTTCGATTTTCAAATAATCTTCCAAAACAGGAACCAGCAAGCCCTGCTCAACCTCATCGCGCACCACAAATTCTGGACACATGGCAAATCCAAGACCTGCTAAAGCCGCTGACTTCGTTGCCAATGGAGAATTAACAAACATCGCGCTTTTTACCTGTAAGGGCTTGGAATTACCCTCACCGTCGTGAAACGGAATGACATCGCGTCGCCGTGCATTAGTATCAACCACCCACGGCAAATTCACAGCATCTTCAGGCAGTTTCGGCATGCCATATTTTTTGATTGTTGCAGGCGAAGCGTAAGCTGCAACCCTAAATGCGGAAACCCGCTTTGCAATCAACGATGAATCATCAAGCGTCGACATTCGAATGGCTAAATCAAAGCCTTCCTCAACAAGGTCAACGAAACGGTCATCCAGCTCAATCTCAAGCTGAACTTCCGGATTTTGTTTGCAAAAATCAATCAAACTTTGGCCAAGCGACGTATCAGCAAATGTGCGCGGGGCCGAAAGACGCACCTTACCGCTAAGTCCAGCGCGCGCCTCACGCATCATATCTTGCAGTTCATCAAACTCACGAAGCAAGGCAACAGCACGTGCATAATATGTGTGACCAGCCTCGGTCAGCGAAAATTGTCGTGTCGTGCGATTAAGCAGAAGTGAGCTGACCTCATCTTCCAATTCCCGCACATATTTGGACAATAACGCTTTTGATCTGCCCATTGCTCGGGCCGCAGAAGAATAGCCCTCATGATCAACAACGGCCACAAAGGCACGCATCCGCGTTAGTGTATCCATCGACAAAACACCCTGTTTAAGGCCCGTATGTAGTTATCTAAGATCGATATTCCAGAGACGATATTGTATAAAATTCATCCGTTACATGACACAGCGTATTTCAAGCAATCATAAACGGGCTAGATTCTACTGAAACGCTTTAGAAGCTTGCCCATGATCTGCACGCAGTTTGGCCAAATCAACACCGACGGGATTAGCATCCTCAACAGTCCATTTTCCGGCAACCATAACACGGTCTGCAGTATGCGCGCCGCACAAAACAAGCGCTGCAAGCGGATCATGCGCACCTGAAAAACGCAAATCATCAAGCGTGAACATTGCAATATCGGCTTGCTTGCCCACATCCAAAGCACCCAGATCATGACGCCCAAGACATTGCGCAGAGCCTTGAGTGGCCCAGCGAAAAGCATCCATATGGCTGATTGTCGCGTCATATGTTAAGCGGTTAATCATCAAAGCGTGGCGCACGCCCTCCATCAGATTTGAAGAATCGCTGGAGGCAGATCCATCAACACCAAGGCCGACTTTTACACCGGCGGCTTCCAATTCGCGGGTTCGGCAATGCCCCGATGCAAGAACCATATTGGATGTTGGGCAATGCGAAACACCTGTGCCAGCTCTGCCAAGACGCTTGATTTCATCATCGTTGAAATAAATGCCATGCGCGAGCCATGTTTTATCGGTGAGCCAACCTGTCTCTTCCAAATAATCAAGCGGCCTGCAGCCCATCGTCTCCAAGCAAAAACTATTTTCATCTTCCGTTTCTGCCAAATGCGTGTGCAGCGCACATCCACATTTCTTGGCAAGCACAGCCGTATCTTTCATCAATTGCTTTGTAACCGAAAACGGCGAGCACGGAGCAAGTGCGACCTGCAACATCGCCCCTTCATCGGAACAATGATATTTCGATATTACGCGTTCGCAATCGGCAAGAATTGTATCGGCGTCCTGAACAATATTGTCAGGCGGCAATCCCCCATCTTTAACAGACATATTCATGGAGCCACGGTTTAAAACCATACGCACGCCGAGCTTGCGCGCGACTTCAGCCTGAATATCCATCGCATCGTCAAGGCCGTCAGGATATACATAGTGATGGTCAGATGCACAGGTGACGCCGCTCATCATCAGCTCCACGAGCGCTGCCTGTGTTGCCAATTCCAACGCATTAGGTGTTAGCCGCGTCCAAAGCGGATAAAGCGCTTGAAGCCAAGGGAAAAGCTCTTTGTTGATAGCATCTGGATGTGCACGCGTTAGCGTTTGGTAGAAATGGTGGTGCGTGTTGATCAAACCTGGAATCACCACATGGCGCGAAGCATCAAAAACATCATACTCACCTTGAGGTGATTGCCCCGAAGCAATATGCGCGATGATTTTGCCATCAGCGATAAGCAATCCACCACGCGCATCAACACCTTCTGGCACAAGTATCGCCAGTGGGTTTTTAATCCATAAAAGTCGATCAGACATCAAATTTCCCCTCATTTGAACATTCGACTATGACAATACGAATTGCAACAATTGCATTTATTCATTCGCCGACTTAAAACATTTTTATGGCTAGATACTTTATTGAAACTGCGGACGACGAATATACAGGAGCTGTGCTTGGCGCACTTCAAAATGCTGCGCGCTTTGCCCGCACGCATACAGCACGACATCTGTTAGAAACAGGGCT
The DNA here is from genome assembly GCF_000620605.1 of Ahrensia sp. 13_GOM-1096m. Lineage (NCBI taxonomy): Bacteria > Pseudomonadati > Pseudomonadota > Alphaproteobacteria > Hyphomicrobiales > Ahrensiaceae > Ahrensia > Ahrensia sp. 13_GOM-1096m. Next base: position 22,234 of record NZ_JIAX01000012.1, on the reverse strand, counting down.
TTATGCCGGCCAAGAAACCATCATTTCATTATTAGCCGAGCATGAAACTCTCACGCCTAGCCAGATTGCCAAATATATTGGGGTACGCCCTCCAACGATCACAAAATCTATTGGCCGGCTAACAGAACAGGGATTTGTGACAAAATCCACAGGCCACACAGATGGCCGCCATGTGCACGTTGAGTTGACCGAGGCAGGCCGCGATATACTTAAAAAAGTTCGCAAGGCTGCCAAGAAAGCTGAAAAACAAGCCTTAAAAGGCTTCTCAGATTCACAGATAAAACAGTTCGAAATTGCCCTTAATCAATTATCGACTAATTTGGTCGAACGCGATGAAAAAGCGCTAAAAAAAGCAGCCAAACGCGCATCAAGCGACAGCTAATCCCTCTTTGGCATTTAAAGGCTTTTTAAAACACCTAAAATGTAATAAAACATTTTAAAATTTTGAATAGCATCTACTCTGGGGAATTAAGCGTGGCACAAAAGGTCAAACTATCAACGATTGGCGAAAGCCTTGGTGTTTCAACGGCAACAGTATCTCTGGCTTTACGCGATAGCCCGCTCGTTGCAGAAGCCACGCGCGAAAAGGTCAAAGCCCACGCGCTCGAAATGGGTTACATTTACAACCGCCGTGCAGCCAGCTTGCGCACATCAAAATCAGGCATTCTAGGCGTCGTCGTGCATGACATTATGAACCCGTTTTATGGCGAAATCTTACGCGCCATCGAAATGGAACTGGATCGCTCTCGCCAGACGTTTATTCTTTCCAATCATTATGACCGTGTCGAAAAGCAACGTGATTTTCTAGAGACCTTGATGCAGCTTGGTGCCGACGGTGTGATTATGTCACCGGCCATTGATACCCCTGCCAGCGACATGGAGCTGCTACAAAAAAACGGGCTTCCGACAGTTCTCATCGCCCGTTCTGTGCCAGAAGTTGAGCTGCCCGTTTTTCGTGGTGATGACAAATTTGGTATCAGCCTTGCGACCAACCATCTGATCTCGCTTGGGCATAAACGTATTGCGATGATTGGCGGTACGGACAAAACATCAACCGGCCGCGACCGTTATGAAGGCTATGTTGAGGCGATGCACAAAGCAGGACTTGAAGTCAAAGACGAGTGGCGCATTGTCGGTCCGCGCACCAAGGCTGCTGGATTTGAAGCTGCAGGACAATTCCTTGCATTGCCTGACAAACCAACAGCTGCTGTTTGCTGGAATGATTTGGCCGCAATCGGCTTGATGAGCGGTATTGCACGTGCTGGCCTGCGCCCCGGCATTGATATTTCAGTGACTGGCTATGACGATCTTGAAGAAGCATCAATTGCAACACCGGCACTGACAACAGTTCACAATGGACAACCAGAAGTTGGACGCCTAGCTGCACGTGCAATGCTTGACCGGATTGAAGGCAAACATTCTGCACATGGCGAACTGACTTTGATAAAACCTGAATTGCATATTCGCCAATCAACCAGCAAAGTGATTGAACGACTCTAGCGCCGAGAAATTTAATGTCTGTACTAAAATCTATCAAACTGCTCGCCGGAAATGGCGGTCATGTTGCAACACGTGCCCGCATCGAGGATATGTTTGATACCATCATTTCAACGCCCGATGACGTTGCGCAAATGTCCGCTGAAGACCGCGCCCAAATCCGCGCGATTGCATCGCTTTTTATTCCCGTTGACGCTGTGCTGATTGACCTGCTCCCAAACCTTGAGATCATATCATCGTTTGGTGTTGGCTATGACCATGTTGATGCGCAGCATGCAGCCAAGAAAAATGTTGTTGTCACGCACACACCATCGGTACTGGACGATGAAGTTGCTGACACGACGGTTGCACTTTTGCTCAATACAGTACGCGACCTGTTTCATGCCGAAACCTATTTGCGCGAAAACCGCTGGGAAAAAGAAGGTCCCTACGCTTTATCACCTCTTTCAATGCGCAACCGCACGATTGGTATATTCGGGCTCGGCCGCATCGGCCAAACCATCGCAAAAAGACTTTCAGGTTTTGATGTTCCTATACATTATCATAGCCGCAAGCCCGTTGATGGTGTTGACTTCACATATCACAGCACATTGGCCCAGATGGCTGAAGCCGTAGATACGCTCATTTGTGTGGTGCCGGGCACGGCTGCCACCCATCATGCAATTAATGCAGATATCTTGAAACTGCTTGGACCGCGCGGCGTGCTAATTAATGTTGGCCGCGGACCTGTGATTGACGAGCCTGCGCTCATTACCGCATTGCAAGACGGAACAATTGCTGCAGCCGGACTTGATGTCTTCGAACATGAACCAAAAGTGCCGCAAGCGCTGCGCACCATGAAGAATGTCAGCCTTTTGCCGCATGTTGCTTCCGCTTCGCACGACACACGCAATGCGATGGGCGCGCTGGTGATTGATAATTTGGAAAGCTGGTTCAACAAGGGCCAAGCCATAACCCCGACACCAGAAACAGCGCATTTAAACAGCAAGAATAAATGACGTAAAACATCCGGCTAACGCACAAAGTTAATCAATCGTTAACCATAAAAGTCTCATAAACCGATAAGGGAATATGAAGGGCTATCGGGCATGCGTTTTTCGGCTGTAACTATTATTAATTGCGTCACCGTAACAGGTGTCGCTTCCATGATGCTGGTGGGCGCCTACCAAAACAAAGATTATGTACCCGGTTCAGACGGTATCGACACAATATCGACAGCAAGCGTACAAGCCCATGTCGATACAAGACCCAAAGCACTGGCTGATCGGTTTACCGTTCGTAACCATGCCGATGGACGCTCATGTATCGTAAAATTGCACCGCGCCGATGGGTATAATGTCCACCGTGTTGAGCCAAGTGAAAATTGCGGCGCAGTGACAGCCTCACTGGCAAGTGCACGCGCATGGAGTGAAGGCAATGATGGTTTGGTCGCCATTACAGATCGCAGCGGTAAAAACCTAATGAAACTGGTCCCAAGCGACGGTTTTGCATGGGAAGTTATCGAGCCTAGAAATATTGCGATCTCACTGGAGGCTTTCTAACGAAAGCACTTAACTTTTAGCGGCGATGCGCTAGAGTTAAAATATGATCCTTAATATTGAAGCTTATCTTCACTACCATTTCGAACGCCCCTCTGATCTCATTTTACAGATCGAAGCCAGCAAAACAAAAGACCAGAAGATATTGGCCGCAAATATTGCGTTCTCAAAAATCGAGAACTTTGTGCGTGCGCCAACAGAAGCTGGAATTGGTGACCGTTTGCTCTTGCAGACAACCGGTCACTTTAATTGCCGGTATACATCTAAAATTGAGGTAAAGCGGGAGGCAACGGATATTGCCGCTCTGCCAGCAACGCCTATTCATCTTCTACCGGGCGAAGCCATTCGCTATTTAATGCCATCACGTTATTGCCCGTCCGATGAGTTTCAAGCCTTTGTCGCATCCGATTTCGGACACCTTGAAGGTGGTGCGAGAATCGCTGAACTAAGCGATTGGATTTACAGCCGCTTTTCCTATGTAGCAGGCTCCAGCAATGCGCAGACTACAGCGCTAGACACTTTTGTGCAGCGGAAAGGCATATGCCGTGATTTTGCACATTTACTAGTAACGCTTGCCCGCGCTTCTGCTATTCCAGCCCGTTTTACAAGCGTCTTTGCACCCTTCGTGAGCCCGCCGGACTTCCACGCTGTTGCAGAAGTCTTTTTGGACGGGGCATGGCATCTGGTGGACCCAACAAAAATGGCCCGCCAAGAAGAAATCGCCATAATCGGCGTTGGCATGGATGCAGCAGAAGTCGCCTTCATGACAAGTTATGGATTTGCCGATTTCCGCGAACAATCTGTTTCGGTCAGTGTTGAAGCTTAGGCGCTTTATTTAGCCTTAGCTGACGCATAAGCGCGAACAGCATCGCCGAAGGCCTCAAACAATTTGCGCGAAGTGTCATCTGTCTTTGCCCAATATTCAGGGTGCCATTGAACACCAACGGCATAGCCTTTCGCGTCAATAACAGACACCGCTTCAACCGTTCCATCTTCTGCCGACGCTTCAACCTGTAATCGTGGTGCAATATTATCAATTGCTTGACGATGCAGCGAGTTAACCCGCGCCTCACCACCGATGATCTTATTAATACAACCATCAGCCTTTGTTTTCACACTATGGGTTAGCGCGAAGCGTTCCGCTTGTTCAGATGATGTTGGCGCACGGTGATCCATAACGCCTTCGGCTTCCTGAATTTCAGTGGCCAATGTTCCGCCAAGAGCAACATTGAGCTCTTGAATTCCGCGGCAAATCGCAAAAAGTGGCACACCTTTATCAATAGCTGCCCGAATCAACGGCAAGGATGTTGCATCGCGTGCCTCATCATAAGGCTCATATTTCTCATCCGGCTCAGCGCCAAAGTTGGATGGATGCACATTGCTTTTAGAACCGGACAACATAACGCCATCGACACGCTCCAGCAGCGCATCAAAATCAATACCATCGCCAAAAGCAGGAACAAGTAAAGGCAAAACCCCAGAAACATTAAAGGCTGCCTTTACATATTGATCTGGCACACAATGCCAAGAGTAGTTTTCAAATTCACGAATATCGGCAACAACCGCAACAACAGGCTGCATTTTACGCTCCTTTAGATGATCTATCTTGTCCTAAACCGATCCGCAAAAAAGCCAAGTTAAATAATGCGAGGCGACAAAGTCAAAGCATCCACAGTGTCTGCACAAGCACCCTACTAAAGTGGACAATTTATTTTACCGGTTTGCCTGCCGCCTACTAGACTCGTGTTTCTAAAACTGTAAGTTACCTATGGGGCATCGGGGAGTCTGACTACTGTTTCCCCGATCAATATTATTATCCACGGGAGGATCTAATGGATCGACGTTCGTTTATTAAAAAAGCCGGAGTAACCGGCGCTGGTGCAGCTGTTGCATCAACTTTGGCAGCACCTGCCATTGCTCAAGAAACACCAAAAGTTACTTGGCGCTGTTCATCTGGCTTTCCAAAATCATTGCCAACAATTTACGGTGCAGCTGAAGTGTTTGCAGCAGCTGTTGCAGAAGCAACAGATGGCAATTTCGAAATTCAAACTTTTGGTGCAGGCGAAATCGTTGGCGCGCTTGAAGGTGCGGATGCTGTTAAAAACGGCACAATCGAAATGGCACACACAGCGTCTTACTACTTCACAGGTATCGACCCAACATATGCATTTGGTACAGGCGTTCCATTCGGCCTCAACCAGCGCATGACCAATGCTTGGATGTATGAAGGTGGCGGCCTTGAGCTCCTCAATAAGTTCTATGCAAAACAGAACATGATCTCATTCCCTGCTGGTAACACTGGCGCGCAGATGGGCGGTTGGTTCCGTAAAGAAATCAACTCACTTGAAGACATGAAGGGCTTGAAATTCCGCATCGGTGGTTTCGGTGGCCGTATCATGGAAAAAATCGGCGTTGTTCCACAAGGCTTGCCAGGTGGCGACATCTACCCAGCACTTGAAAAAGGCACAATCGACGCGGCTGAATTTGTTGGTCCATATGATGACCAGAAGCTTGGCTTCAATAAAGTGGCTCCATATTACTACTACCCAGGTTGGTGGGAAGGTGGCGTTACGCTGCTTAACATGATCAACCTCGATGCATGGAACTCTCTAACACCAGCATACCAAGCTATCGTAAAATCTGCGTCAGCGCTCGCAAACAGCGTAATGATGGCACGTTATGATATTTTGAACCCAACAGCATTGAAAGAACTTGCTGCTGGTGGCACGCAATTGCGTCCTTACAGCCAAGACATTATGGAAGCATGCTTTGATGCTGCTACAGAAACATATGCTGAAATCAGCGCAGAAAATGCTGACTTTAAAGAAATCCATGACAGCTACATGGCTTACCGCAAAGAAGGCTACCTCTGGTTCCAGTTGTCAGAATACAACTTCGACACATTCCTCATGCTTCAACAGCGTGCAGGCAAACTCTAAGCTTACGCTTTGAGTTGAACGAATTAAGCCCGGGAGAAATCCCGGGCTTTTTGTTACGTAGAAAGTCAGTTTAATAAGTAGCTTGCAGGTTAAATCCCTGCCGCAGCTTTCGCCAGCGCCGTGATGCCATCCCAGTCACCGGAAGTGATCATATCTTTTGGCGCAACCCATGAACCGCCAACGCAAAGCACATTAGGCAAGCTCAAATAATCATTGGCATTTTTAACCGACACACCGCCTGTTGGGCAAAATTTCACCTGACCAAACACCGTCGAACAGCTTTTAAGATAGGCTGCACCACCGGCTTGTTCCGCTGGGAAAAACTTCAAATGGGTGTAACCCGCTTCTAAAGCACTCATAATTTCTGATGAGGTTACAGAGCCCGGCAAGAGCGGCACATCATGGCCATTAGCAGCAGACACAAGCTCAGGCGTCAGACCCGGCGACACAATAAACTTCGAGCCAGCAGCAACAGCTTCATCAAAATTACGGCCATTGAGAATAGTGCCCGCGCCGACAATAGCTTCCGGCACTTCGGCGGCAACGCGCTTGATGCATTCCAGCGCTGCAGCTGTGCGCAGGGTAATTTCAACGGCAGGTAATCCGCCAGCAGCTAGAGCACGCGCCAAAGGCACCGCATCATCGGCATTATCCAAAACAATAACCGGAATAACCTTCTGGCCAGTCATAACGGGGATCAGTGCATCGACATTTTGTGCCATTTGTATTTCCAAATCTAAGATACGTTAAAACTGCCTTTTGGTAAGCCACTTTATCGCATGATGTCCAGCGCTCCCAGAAAATATATTAATCGATTTAAACTAACGCATAAACCGAATGATGTTCATGAGCATCTGTAAAAGGCTGGGAAAACGCCCGAACCTTGGCAAAGCCTTCTCCAATGCAGCACGGCTTTTCGCGCCATACACACCATCGACAGTTAGCTTTTGCTGCATCTGGAACTGCCGCAACGCGCGGTCCGTTTCCACGCCAAAAACACCGTCACTTTGAACAGCATAGCCAGCGGCCGTCAGCATTTGTTGTAAGGAGCGCACCGCCTCGACATCATTTGTAAGCGAAAAGGCTCGCAAATAAGGTTTCTCACTGCCAAGCTTGAGCAGCTTTGAAACCGAGCGTTTAAGCCTGCCATTGGAATGACGGGCATAAGCAGCAGCAAGACGCGTGTCATAGCTGTTTTTCTTATAAGCAGGGCCATTATAGCGACGCGCAAACCCTGCCCAATCGCTTTTCTCAATATAGGTCACCAAATCATTTTGGCGGATATAACGCATCATGAGCCGCACTTGCCCCGCAATCGACCCACGCGCTTCCTGAACCATAGCGTCGACTGAAGCATAACCGAGCGCTTTATAGTGCGAGCCCATGACCTGGCCAATTCCCCAAGAAACGGATTGCAACGCCGCAGCCTTATCAATGCCCATCGCCTTGTTCAGCAAGCGCCAGCGGTCAGCTTGTGAGCCTGGATTCTTGATCAACCCTGCTTTTGGCGACGAAAGACCCGCTTTGCGTGCTTTTTCACGGTCCGCCGCATTCAACAAGCGGTCAAAATAATGCCCTTCGAAGCGAATAAGCGGCTCTTTTTTACCGCCAATATAAGCAAAGGCTCGGCCACCACTTTCCACTTCGGCAATCGCCAACAACGCGGCTGGATCAATGCCTTCTTCGTGCGCCACTTTTTCTATCTCACCAATTGTCTCTTTGGAAAACATCGCATCTTGTCCATATGAAAAAGAGCCATTTTGCAATGATCAAACAGATGGTGGATAAATTGAGACAAAAAAGCCTATTCACTCATTTTAAAACACAGGCTAAAGAGCCGTTATGAATGAAACACCACACATCGTCGTCGCCGCACTTTATCATTTTGCACGTTTTGAACGCTTCGCAGAACTGCAAGCGCCTTTGACGCAAATATGTGAAGCAAACGGCATTGTTGGCACATTGTTGTTGGCCTCCGAAGGTATTAACGGCACCATCGCTGGCACACGCGAAGGCATAGACAGCATATTGTCTTACATCCGCTCACAGCCCGAATTTGCCGAATTGGAGCATAAAGAAAGCTTCGCCGACAAGCTGCCATTTTACCGGCTCAAGGTTCGCCTTAAAAAAGAAATCGTTGCTATGGGCGTGCCTGAGACCGATCCAACAAAGATCGTGGGCACTTATGTTGAACCAGAAGACTGGAATGATCTGATTGATGACCCAGATACGGTCGTCATCGACACGCGCAACGATTACGAGATTAAAGTCGGCACATTCAAAAATGCTATCAACCCTGAAACAGACGCATTTCGCGAGTTCCCTGATTGGGTAAAGCGCAATGAAAATCTGCTTAAAGGCAAAAAAATCGCCATGTTCTGTACCGGCGGTATTCGCTGCGAAAAATCAACCGCCTATGTAAAGTCGCTTGGCTATGATGATGTATTTCATCTCAAGGGCGGTATTTTAAAATATCTTGAAAATGTTCCGCAAGAGGAAAGCACTTGGGATGGCGAGTGTTTTGTCTTTGATGAACGCGTCGCGGTAAAGCATGGGCTTGAACTTGGCGATCATAAATTATGCCGCGCCTGCCGCCACCCGCTTTCACCAGAGGACTTGCGGTCTGACAAATTCATCGCCGGCATTTCTTGCCATAACTGCTATGATCAATACACCGACGAAGACCGTCAGCGCTTTGCAGAGCGGCAAAAACAAAGTGAGCTTGCAGCAAAGCGCGGCAAGCGTCACATCGGCGATGATACAGTCAAAAAGCTTCGTGCTTCAAAAAAGCAAGACAACGCTTAACCGCGAACGCTTCCACGGCGGTCGCCAAGCCGCTTCGCAAGTTTCAAACGCAGATCATTGCCAAGTTCTTTGTTACGTAACCCGAGTGCAATATTAGCCTCTAGAAAGCCAAGCTTAGAACCACAGTCAAAGGCTTCACCCTTAAAAGGCGTACCGTAAAACTTTTGCGTCTCCATGAGCTGGAGCATAGAGTCCGTAAGCTGAATTTCACCGCCAGCACCAGCTGCCTGCGTGCCAAGCAGCTTCATAATCGAGCCATCCAGAATATAGCGACCATTGATATAATAATTTGATGGCGCAGTACCTGGTTTAGGTTTCTCCACCATACCATTGATTTCAAAATGGCCGCCGAAATCTTCGCCTTTTGAAACGATACCGTAATTATGCGCTTCTTCTGGGTCACATTCAGAAAGCGAAACGATATTGCCGCCTGTCTCATTGTAGACGTCAACCATCTGCTTGAGAGCGCCCGGCTCTCCGGTCATCAACATATCTGGCAAAAGAACCGCAAACGGATCATCGCCAACAATATCACGTGCACACCAAACCGCATGACCAAGACCCAGCGGTGCCTGTTGGCGTGTAAACACAGCCTGACCAGCATCTGGCAATTCTTTGATGAGCTGCTCTAGCGTATCGCCTTTGTTGCGATCCTTGAGCGTTGTTTGCAATTCAAACGCCATATCAAAGTGGTCTTCGATGACCCCTTTATTGCGTCCTGTCACAAAGATCAGTGTTTCAATACCCGCTGCACGCGCTTCATCAGCAGCGTATTGAATGACCGGACGGTCAACAACTGTGAGCATCTCCTTCGGAACAGCTTTTGTCGCGGGTAGAAACCGCGTTCCTAAACCAGCGACAGGAAATACAGCTTTACGAATCGGTTTTGGCACAATTTTCTCCATCAGGAACTAAAATCTTAATTGTACCTAGCGCGACACCAAAAAAGTGCAATGAAAACTTATGATTTATTGGTCTGCAGTATTTACACCTGACAAGCGTTCCAGAATGCCAGACTTGGTTATCCGCCCAATAATCTTGCCGTTTTCTTCAACACCAAGCGCATTATTCGAACTCGCAGCAATCTCCATTACATTTTGAATAAGCTCGTTCGCGCCGACATTTTCGGTTGGCATAGTGCCATTGAGAGGCTCCATCACATCGCGCGCAGTGAGCACACCAAGCGGGTTCATATGGGCCACAAAATCTGCAACATATTCATTCACTGGATTAGAGAAAATATCGCGCGGCGTACCGATTTGCACGATGCGCCCGCCCTCCATAATCGCAATGCGATCACCAAGTTTAAATGCCTCATCCAAATCATGGCTCACAAAGATAATTGTGCGCTTCAAATTTTGTTGAAGCTCGATGAGCTCATCCTGCAGGCGATTACGGATCAATGGATCAAGCGCGGAAAACGGCTCGTCCATCAATAAAACAGGCGCTTCTGTTGCAAAGGCACGCGCAAGACCAACGCGTTGCTGCATACCGCCAGAAAGTTCTGATACTTTTTTGTCAGCCCATTCAGCAAGGCCAACCATCGCAAGCTGCCGTTCAATCTGCTCGTTGCGCTCGGGTTTCGCCATGCCTGCAAGCTCAAGTCCCAAGCCAACATTTTCGCGCACACTGCGCCAAGGCAGCAGGCCAAATTGCTGGAACACCATTGCCACACATTCGCGGCGCACACGGCGCAAATCCTCAGGTGAAGCATTGGTTACATCAGCGCTCCAATCTCCATCATGAATAGCCACACTACCGCGCACCACCGGATTAAGCCCATTAACCGCTCTCAACAGCGTTGACTTACCAGAACCGGACAATCCCATAAGCACAAGAATTTCACCTTGAGCGACTTCAAGCGAACAATTATGCACGCCTAAAATCTGGCCGGATTCGGTTTGCACTTCCGAACGAGTTTTATTCTCATCCATAAAAGGCAGTGCCGATTGAGGGTTGTCACCAAATACGATGGAGACGTTTTTAAATTCAACAGCGTTTGTCATGATCGTTCCACCCGCAAAATCCGGTCCAGCATAATAGCAACAACAACGATTATAATCCCGCTCTCAAAGCCAAGTGCCGTGTTCACTTGGTTAAGCGCTCGCACAACCGGCACACCCAGCCCATCGGCACCAACAAGGGCAGCGATAACAACCATCGATAGGGACAACATAATTGTCTGGTTTAAACCCGCCATAATTTGCGGCAGGGCGTAAGGCATTTCGACTTTCCAAAGCGTCTGGCTTGGCGTTGCGCCAAAGGCTTGGGCCGCTTCCAATAGCGGCTTTGGTGTCGTGCTAATGCCAAGATGGGTTAATCTGATCGGTGCAGGCACAACAAATATCACGGTCGCGATCAAGCCCGGCACCATACCGATGCCGAAAAACACAATCGCCGGAATAAGATACACGAAGGTTGGCAAAGTCTGCATTAAATCAAGTACAGGCCGCATCGCAGAAAACAGCCTTGGCCGGTGCGCTGTGGCAATGCCAATTGGCACGCCCACTGCCATACAAACAACACAGGCCGATAAAACAAGCGTTAGGCTTTCGGTTGTTTCTTCCCAATAACCCTGATTGAGAATGAATAAAAAGCCAAGAATAACAAACAGGCAGATCTTCCAGCTGCGTTGCAAATACCATGTCAGCGCCGTGACGATAGCGATAACAACAAATGGATGCGGCGTCTGAAACACCCACAAGATCGCAACAATCATATTTTCAAGCGCGACATCCAGCCCATCAAAGAACCACTCTCCATTTTCTTGCAACCACTCGAAAATAGTTTTCGCCGTTTTACCAACGGGAATTTTGGTCTCTGTTAGCCAATCCATATGTCCACCTGAAAATAATGAATGATGTTTGTGAATCCCCGCGGCAGGCAGCCGCGGGGAGATATATTTAGATTAAAGACCGAGTGATGTTTTAACCGCAGCCATAGCATCGCCGCCATCTTTGGTTGTTACACCCTCAAGCCATCCATCAAGCGCTGATGGATTTGCTTTTAGCCAAGCAGTTGCTGCATCGCTTGCTTCTTCACCATCGTTCAAAATAGCGCCCATGATTTCGTTTTCCATGGCAAGCGTGAACTCTAGATTTTGAAGCAACTTGCCAACATTGGGACACTCGGCAACATAGCCTGCACGTGTGTTTGTATGCACTGTTGCACCGCCAAAGTTCGGTCCAAAGAAATCATCGCCGCCCTCAAGATAACCCATCTCGAAATTAGCATTCATTGGATGCGGCTCCCAGCCAAGGAACACAATCGGTTCATCTTTTTTCGATGCGCGTTCAACCTGCGCCAACATGCCTTGCTCTGAACTTTCAGCAACTTTGAAACCAGCAAGCTCAAAAGCACCTTTTTCGATCATGTCTTGGATAAGACGGTTGCCGTCATTGCCAGGCTCGATGCCGTAGATTTTGCCTTCAAGCGCATCTTTGTGCTTAGCAATATCAGCAAATGTTTTAATGCCGAGCGCCGTACCCGCAGCATTTGTTGCCAGCGTATATTTTGCGCCTTCAAGGTTCGTGCGCACAATATCAACAGAACCATCTTCACGGTAAGCAGCAATGTCGCCTTCCATTGTTGGCATCCAATTGCCAAGGAAGACATCGATATCGCCTTCTTTCATTGATGCATATGTGACCGGCACAGACAGCACTTTAATATCGGTTTCATAGCCAAGCGCATCAAGCACAACTGTTGTCGCCGCTGTTGTGGCCGTAATATCGGTCCAACCAACATCGGAGAAAGTCACAGCATCGCACTGCGCTGAAGCAACGCCCGCTGACATCAGCAATGCGAACGCTGTCGTAATTAGTTTCTTTTGCATCGGTATCTCCCTTTTGAAATCATTCAAATTATTATTGATTGACGAGTCAATTAAAAACATTTTTTATCTAATGGCAACGTCAAGAGGTTAAAAATGCCAAAAGTTGGAATAGAGCCTATGCGCAGAAGCGCATTAGTGGAAGCGACAATTTATGAAATCGGACGTGCAGGCTCACTGGATGTAACGGTCAGTCAAATTGCAAAAAAAGCGGGCGTTTCCAGTGCGTTAGCCCATCATTACTTTGGCAGCAAAGAACAGATATTTCTTGCCGCCATGCGTCATATTTTGACGGTTTTCGGCGCTGAAGTACGCGGCGCATTAATGATGGCTGACACACCGCGAGAGCGCATTCAGGCGATCATAAAAGCGTGTTTTTCCCCGCAAAACTTCCGGCCAGAGATCGTTAGCGCTTGGCTAAGCTTCTATGTTCAGGCTCAAAACTCGCAAAATGCGCAGCGTCTTTTGCGTATTTATCAAAAACGTTTGATCTCTAATTTAACCTATAATTTACGCCCATTTGCGGGCGCAGAATCGCTTGAACTTGCTCATTCTATCGCAGCGCTGATTGACGGTCTTTATATCCGCCAAGCGCTGCGTGATGAGAAAGCAGATGGAAATTTCTGCGTCAAACTTGTCACCACGCATGTTGATAATGCTTTGAACATGCTGGAAGAAAACCAACACTTCCCAAGAGGTAAATAATGAACACGAAACCAACAGCCAGCCACTTCATTGACGGCGCCTATGTCGAAGATAAAGATGGCACACCAATCAATGTCATCTATCCGGCAACGGGTGAAACGATCGCAACGGTCTATTCGGCAACACCTGCCATTATCGACCAAGCGATAAAAGCAGCGCAAGCAGCGCAAAAAATCTGGGCAGCGATGAGCGGCACCGAGCGTGGACGGGTGTTGCGCAAAGCTGCCGATATTATCCGCGCGCGCAATCATGAATTATCTGTTCTGGAAACATACGACACTGGCAAACCGCTACAAGAAACGCTGGTAGCCGATGCAACATCAGGCGCAGACAGCATCGAATATTTCGGCGGACTTGCCGGAACTCTGACAGGCGATCACATTCCGCTTGGCCAAAGCTTTGCCTATACGGTGCGTGAACCGCTCGGTGTTTGTGTCGGCATCGGCGCATGGAATTACCCAACCCAGATCGCTTGTTGGAAGTCAGCACCGGCGCTTGCATGTGGCAACGCAATGATTTTTAAACCATCGGAAATGACGCCGCTTTGCGCGCTTAAAATCGCAGAAACATACATGGAAGCTGGTGCTCCAGCAGGGCTTTTCAATGTGATACAAGGTTTGGGCGATGTCGGCGCAAGCCTCGTCAATGATCCGCGCGTTGATAAAGTGTCGCTTACAGGCTCCGTACCAACGGGCAAAAAAGTCTATGCGGCCGCAGCAAGCCAGATCAAACATGTAACGATGGAACTTGGCGGAAAATCCCCCCTCATCGTGTTTGATGATGCCAATATTGAAGACGCAATCAGCGGCGCTATCCTTGGAAACTTCTATTCTTCCGGTCAAATCTGCTCAAACGGCACACGCGTATTTGTTCATAAATCGATCAAGGAGAAATTCCTTGCACGTCTTAAAGAGCGCACGCAAACAGCCATCATTGGCGATCCGATGGATGAGACAACAAATTTCGGCCCTATGGTTTCTAAAAACCAGATGGAAATTGCAGAGCGCTATGTTGCCAAAGGCCTCGAAGAAGGCGCAACGCTTGTCTATGGCGGCAAGCGCATTGAGCGTGACGGCTTTTACTTTGAGCCAACAATCTTTGCCGACGTAAAAGACGATATGGCAATCGCCCGCGAAGAGATTTTTGGACCAGTTATGTGCGTTCTTGATTTTGAAAGCGATGATGAAGTTATCGCCCGTGCCAATGATACTGAATTTGGCTTGGCGGCGGGAATTTTCACCAATGACCTCACCCGCGCGCACCGTGTTATCGGCCAGCTGGAAGCCGGTTCCTGCTGGATTAATGCGTATAATTTAACACCTGTCGAAATCCCGTTCGGCGGCGTCAAGTCCTCCGGTGTGGGGCGTGAAAACTCAAAAGCGGCTGTTGAACATTATAGCCAGCTAAAAACCGTCTATGTTGAAATGGGCCACATGGAGAGCCAATTCTAATGCAAGCTGATTATGTTATCGTCGGCGCAGGGTCTGCTGGTTGCGCCCTAGCCTACCGCCTTTCTGAATCCGGTGCCTCTGTACTCGTCATCGAGCATGGCGGCACAGATATCGGGCCGTTCATTCAAATGCCAGCGGCGCTGTCATATCCCATGGGGATGTCGCGCTATGATTGGGGATTCCAATCTGAACCAGAACCGCATTTAGGTGGTCGCCGCCTGGCAACGCCGCGCGGTAAAGTTATTGGCGGCTCGTCCTCCATCAATGGCATGGTTTATGTGCGCGGACACGCAGAAGATTTCAACACATGGTCAGACATGGGAGCAGACAGCTGGTCCTATGCAAATGTGCTGCCCTATTACAAACGCATGGAAAGCTGGGATAGCGGCGGGCATGGCGGCGATGCTGAATGGCGCGGCAAGTCCGGCCCGCTGCATGTCACACGCGGCCCGCGCGAAAACCCATTATTTCAAGCCTTTGTCGATGCAGGCAAACAGGCAGGCTATGCGCTGACAGATGATTATAATGGCCGCCAGCAAGAAGGCTTTGGCCCAATGGAGCAGACGGTCTATAAAGGCCGCCGCTGGTCTGGTGCCAATGCTTATCTAAGGCCTGCGATCAAGCGCTATAAATGTGAGGTGATTAACGCCTTCGCTGAGAAAATAATTATCAAAGATGGCGAAGCCAAAGGCGTTCAAGTTTCGCGCGGTGGCAACACTGAAATAATCACAGCAAACCGTGAAGTCATCATTGCCGCCAGCTCTATCAATTCGCCCAAACTTCTCATGCTGTCTGGCATTGGCCCCGCAGCGCATTTGGCAGAACATGGAATTGATGTCGTTTCCGACCGCGCTGGCGTAGGACAAAACCTGCAAGACCATTTGGAGCTATACCTTCAAATGGCATCAAGCCAACCGATCACACTTTATAAACATTGGAACATTCTTTCCAAGGCGCTGATCGGTGCGCAATGGTTGTTTACAAAAACAGGTCTTGGCGCATCCAATCAATTTGAAAGCGCTGCCTTTGTGCGATCAAAAGCAGGCATTAAATATCCTGACATTCAATATCACTTCCTGCCAATGGCAATTCGCTATGATGGTAAAGCACCCGCTGAAGGTCATGGTTTTCAGGCTCATGTTGGCCCGATGCGCTCGCCAAGCCGCGGCGAAATTACATTGCGTTCGAATGATCCGCGTGAAGCACCAAAAATCCTGTTTAACTACATGGCGCATGAAAAAGACTGGGAAGACTTCCGCAATTGTATTCGCTTAACACGTGAAATCTTCGCGCAGGATGCCTTCAAGCCTTTCGTCAAACATGAAATTCAACCGGGTAGCGCGCTGCAATCCGATGATGAGCTTAATGGCTTCATCAAAGAACATGTTGAGAGCGCTTATCACCCTTGCGGATCATGCAAGATGGGCAGTGCGAACGATCCGATGGCCGTCGTCGACAAAGACACCAAAGTCATCGGCGTTGACCGTCTGCGTGTTGCCGATAGCTCGATCTTTCCGCAAATCACAAATGGTAATTTAAACGGCCCATCCATCATGACAGGCGAGAAAGCCGCCGACCATATTTTGGGAAAAGATTTACTGCCCGCATCCAATGCCGAGCCGTGGATAAATCCTAATTGGGAAACAGCGCAGCGCTAAACGTCCTGTTCAAAAACTAGATACAAAAAAGGCGGCATCTCTGCCGCCTTTTTATTTGTTATATTGAGCTTAGCTGATCTTTTGTAGCAACAGATCAAGCGACGCTTTCGCATCACCATAGAACATGCGCGTATTGTCTTTAAAGAACAGCGGGTTTTCGATACCCGAGTAACCCGTTCCCTGTCCGCGCTTGGATACGAAGACTTGCTTGGCTTTCCAGCACTCAAGAACTGGCATGCCTGCGATTGGAGAGTTTGGATCGTCCTGCGCCGCAGGGTTTACGATATCGTTTGAACCAATAACAATCGCCACATCTGTTTCAGGGAAATCGTCGTTGATTTCATCCATTTCCAAAACGATGTCATATGGCACTTTTGCTTCTGCCAACAAAACGTTCATGTGGCCTGGCAAACGCCCTGCAACTGGATGGATCGCGAAACGAACATTCTTGCCTTTAGCACGCAAACGCTTGGTGAGTTCAGATACAGACTGCTGTGCCTGTGCAACCGCCATGCCGTAGCCCGGAATGATGATAACGCTGTCCGCATCATCAAGAGCCGCAGCAACGCCGTCTGCATCAATCGCGATTTGTTCGCCTTCAACGGCCATTTGCGGTCCTGATGCACCACCAAATCCGCCAAGGATCACCGAAACGAATTTGCGGTTCATCGCCTTACACATGATGTAGGACAGGATAGCACCAGAAGAGCCCACAAGAGCACCGACAACAATCAGCAAGTCATTGCCAAGCGTGAAGCCGATCGCCGCTGCTGCCCAACCTGAATAGGAGTTGAGCATGGACACCACAACAGGCATATCCGCGCCGCCAATACCCAAGATCAAATGCCAACCGATAAAGCCTGCAATCAAGGTTACAAGAACCATTGTCCAGACACCGGCGCCATTGAAGTACATGATGCCGAGGATCAGTGCAGCAATTAGACATGCAAGGTTGAGCATATGACCGCCCGGCAATTGCTTCGGCTTACCGTCAACTTTGCCAGCAAGTTTACCGAACGCAATCACAGAACCGGTAAATGTTACCGCACCAATGAAAATACCAAGAAACACTTCGACTTTAAGAATAGCGATTTCAACCGCATCTTTCGCCGCCAGCTTTTTACCAAAGCCAGTCAACAAATCCTGATTACCGCCAGCGGCAATAAGATCATGCACAGATGAAAGTTCAATATCTGCATTCAAACCAATGAACACGGCTGCAAGGCCCACAAATGAGTGAAGCGCTGCCACAAGTTGCGGCATCTCCGTCATTTGTACTTTGCCAGCCACGTAATAACCGGCAAAACCACCCGCCGCGATTGCGATCAGAATGAGGAAAACATTATAGACGCCCGGTCCAAACACTGTCGCAATAACAGCAATTGCCATACCGGCAATACCGTACCAGACAGCACGTTTGGCGCTTTCCTGATTGCTCAGGCCGCCCAGTGATAGAATAAATAGAACAGATGCCGCGATGTAGGCGGCTGATGAAACACCAATAGAAAACATGTTTCAGCCCCCCTTAAGATTTTTGGAACATGGCAAGCATCCGGCGTGTAACCAGAAAACCACCAACGATATTAATTGACGCGATAAGCACCGAAATGAAGCTGAGTATTACAACGAGCCAGCTACCCGACCCGATTTGTAACAACGCCCCGATAATAACGATGCCTGAAATAGCGTTCGTTACCGCCATCAAAGGCGTGTGCAACGCATGCGACACATTCCAAATGACTTGGAACCCGACGAAACACGCAAGTGCAAACACGATAAAGTGCTGCATGAAGCTAGCCGGAGCAAACATGCCGATGAGCAGCATGATCGCGCCGCCAACAGCCAAAAGCGTAACCTGTTGTTTGGTTGCGGCCTTAAAATTTGCAATTTCCTGTGCCTTTTTCTCTGCAGGCGTAAGCTCTTTGGCTTTCTCCTTCTTAGGCGCAGCAGCAATGGCTGCAATCTTTGGCGGTGGCGGCGGATAGGTAATCTCGCCCTTATATGTCACCGTTGAACCACGAATAACATCATCTTCCATATTGTGATTGATGACACCGTCTTTGTCCGGTGTCAGATCAGTCATCATGTGACGGATGTTGTTGGCATAAAGTGTCGATGATTGCGTTGCCATACGGCTTGGAAAATCAGTGTAGCCAACAATCGTAACACCGTTGTCGGTAACAATCTTTTCGTCCATTTGCGTCAGCTTACAATTGCCGCCTTTTTCAGCAGCAAGATCAATAATCACAGAACCAGGCTTCATGGCCGCAACCATATCCGCAGTCCAAAGCTCTGGCGCTTCGCGGTTCGGGATCAACGCTGTACAGATTACAATATCAATATCGGGTGCTAATTCACGGAACTTTTCGAGTTGTTTTTCACGAAACTCCGGTGATGAAGGTGCCGCATAACCACCTGTTGCAGAACTATCTTGGCTAGACTCTTCAAAATCAAGGAACACAAATTCTGCGCCCATTGATTCAATTTGTTCCGCAACTTCCGGTCGCACATCAAATGCATAAGTAATGGCACCGAGCGACGTTGATGTTCCAATCGCTGCAAGACCAGCAACACCTGCACCAATAACCAGAACTTTCGCCGGTGGCACTTTACCAGCCGCCGTTACTTGTCCAGTAAAGAAGCGGCCAAAATTATTGCCCGCCTCGATGACAGCGCGATATCCGGCAATATTTGCCATGGATGAAAGTGCATCCATTTTCTGGGCGCGCGAAATACGCGGCACCATATCAATGGCAATAAGCGTGCTTCCGGCATTTTTAGATGCCTCTAACAATTTCTCAGATGCAGCCGGATTAACAAAACTAATAACGGTTTGATCCGCTCTGAATTTTTTCACCTCGGCAGTCGATGGCGCACGCACTTTCGCAACAACATCTGCTTCTTTCCAAAGAGCAGCAGCCGTAGCAGCAATTTTTACGCCAGCATCCTTATAAGCATTATCAGAAAAGCCGGCAGCAATGCCTGCACCCTTCTCTATAATGCACTCATACCCGAGCTTTTGGAGATCTAGCGCTGATTGCGGCGTCATCGCGACGCGGTTTTCTCCAGCGAAAGTCTCTTTGGGAGCACCAATGACGGTCATATATATTCTCTCTCGTTAATACTTGGCGGAAATAAAGTCGTCCGCCGCTCTATGTTTCGAAGCTTAAACAGCTTTGATGTATTCTGCATAATGGTATTGTACCAAATTCCAGAAAACCAAACAGATAATCAACGATAGTATTAAGAGTGCAAGCCCTTTGAAGGCGTAGTTTGCCGTGAATTCAATATATAATCGTTTGAAGCATAATTTTGTAATTGATTTCACTATCTTGTTTAGCGCTGAGATTTCTTTTGAGCACCATTGCGCTGCACTGGCTGTAAAATCAGGTCATAAAAAAACCGCCAGACGATGTGCCTGACGGTTTATTTTGGTTGCGGGAGCAGGATTTGAACCTGCGACCTTCAGGTTATGAGCCTGACGAGCTACCGGGCTGCTCCATCCCGCGTTAAAAGCGAAGCTTTTGACGCTGCCTCGCCAGTTGCATTTTGTGAAACAAAATCAACGAGAGAGGTCTTCGACCTTGGCCCTAATTTTAAAGATACCTGCAAGCAAATACTTTAGAGGGCCGCGTCAGTACATCACCAATAAAGAACTGATGATGGTGTTCATCTTTGCTAATCAAAGTTGAACATACAAAAAAGCCGCTGACCTTACACCATAAGTGAGGTAAGCGGCCTTAAATGTAATGTTTATATTGTAATGAGAACACATATTGTCCTTTGCAGACCTGGCAGCGACCTACTCTCCCGTGCCTTAAGACAAAGTACCATCGGCGCTGGGGCATTTCACGGCCGTGTTCGGAATGGGAACGGGTGCAGCGACCCCGCCATAACCACCAGGTCAGCAAAGGACAATATGTAAGAAGCTGGTTAGCATTCTAGCGAAGCTAGAATGCTTATACATCGTTAGATGTCTTTTCGAAGTAATTTGTTGTTTTCACAAACGTGAATACAAGCAATGAGAATGATGAAGTCGATCGAGCTATTAGTAATGGTAAGCTTCATACCTTACGGTACTTCCACACCCATCCTATCAACGTGGTGGTCTTCCACGACTCTCAGGGAATACTCGTTTTTAGGCTGGTTTCCCGCTTAGATGCCTTCAGCGGTTATCCATTCCACACATAGCTACCCTGCAATGCTGCTGGCGCAACAACAGGTCCACCAGTGGTGTGTCCATCCCGGTCCTCTCGTACTAGGGACAGATCCTATCAATATTCCTACACCCACGGCAGATAGGGACCGAACTGTCTCACGACGTTCTGAACCCAACTCACGTACCGCTTTAAATGGCGAACAGCCATACCCTTGGGACCTGCTCCAGCCCCAGGATGCGATGAGTCGACATCGAGGTGCCAAACAACCCCGTCGATATGGACTCTTGGGGGTCATCAGCCTGTTATCCCCGGCGTACCTTTTATCCGTTGAGCGATGGCCCTTCCACTCGGGACCACCGGATCACTATGACCGACTTTCGTCTCTGCTCGACTTGTCAGTCTCGCAGTCAGGCGGGCTTATGCCATTGCACTCGACGAACGATTTCCGACCGTTCTGAGCCCACCATCGCGCGCCTCCGTTACTCTTTAGGAGGCGACCGCCCCAGTCAAACTACCCACCACACACTGTCCCGGATCCGGATAACGGACCGCGGTTAGATATCCACGAAGATAAGGGTGGTATTTCAAGGATGACTCCACGTGAGCTGGCGCCCACGCTTCAAAGTCTACCACCTATCCTACACATGTCTTGGCGAATACCAGTGTGAAGCTATAGTAAAGGTGCACGGGGTCTTTCCGTCTAACCGCAGGAACCCCGCATCTTCACGGGGAATTCAATTTCACTGAGTCTATGTTGGAGACAGCGGGGAAGTCGTTACGCCATTCGTGCAGGTCGGAACTTACCCGACAAGGAATTTCGCTACCTTAGGACCGTTATAGTTACGGCCGCCGTTTACTGGGGCTTCAATTCAGAGCTTGCACTCCTCCTCTTAACCTTCCAGCACCGGGCAGGCGTCAGACCCTATACGTCGCCTTACGGCTTCGCAGAGCCCTGTGTTTTTGATAAACAGTCGCTACCCCCTGGTCTGTGCCACCCTCATCTACTTGCGTAAATAAGGGTCACGCTTCTTCCGAAGTTACGCGTGCAATTTGCCGAGTTCCTTCAACATAGTTCTCTCAAGCGCCTTGGTATACTCTACCTGTCCACCTGTGTCGGTTTGGGGTACGGTTTATAATGGAGGAGCTATTTCCTGGAACCACTTCACCGCCAACTCAATCCGATAAGAATTGACGATACACGTGATCCGTCACTACCTCCAAGTACAGGAATATTAACCTGTTTCCCATCGACTACGCCTTTCGGCCTCGCCTTAGGGGCCGACTAACCCTGCTCAGATTAACTTTAAGCAGGAACCCTTGGACTTTCGGCGAGGGAGTCTCTCACTCCCTTTATCGTTACTCATGTCAACATTCGCACTTCTGATATCTCCAGGAGCCCTCACGGGTCTCCCTTCACAGACTTACAGAACGCTCTGCTACCGCTTACACTAATGTGTAAACCCGCGATTTCGGTGTGTAGTTTTAGCCCCGTTACATTTTCGGCGCAAAGACCCTTATTTAGACCAGTGAGCTGTTACGCTTTCTTTAAATGATGGCTGCTTCTAAGCCAACATCCTGGTTGTTTTGGGATCTTCACTTCCTTTCCCACTTAACTACAACTTGGGGACCTTAATCGACGGTCAGGGTTG
>NZ_JIAX01000011.1:0-315358 GCF_000620605.1 Ahrensia sp. 13_GOM-1096m | reverse complement strand
CACCCACTGGCTGACAGTGCATTGCCAGAGGCAATGTCACGAGAGGCTGCTTGGCAGTGCGCCGCTCTTTGCGCGATTTGCGCTGCTCCGTAAGCAGCCAACCCGACAGTTTCTCCGCAAACGGATCCAACTTACCTTGTCGCGTCGGCGCCTTGAAGCTAGGCTCAATTATGTCAGCTCGCAGATACTTCCTGATGGTGTTGCGAGATAGCCCGGTCCGCCGTGAAATCTCGCGAATAGGCATCTTTTCCCTCAAGGCCCACCGTCGAATAATGCTCAAAAATCCCATGTCTATCACTCCAATTACCCCCGACAAATCTGGTCAAGGGCAAGGTTGCACATGGGGCATTTCTCAGTGACAATCCTGACCTCTACCGGGTCAGATCTGAGTGACATTCAACATCCCATGGAAGCAGGAACTGCGGGAAAACGAGAGCGCTGTTCGCACTTGGGCCTTTTCACTCAAGGCAGTTGATCAAGCTGACCTGGCTCAATCGGATTCCAATCCTTTCGCCGGTGAACTGGCAAGAATGGCTGAACTGGAACGCCAGGCGCTCGGCGAAACCCCGAAGGCCAAGCTGAAGACAAGTTTTGCCATTGAACGTTGACCGATTGGCAAGGCCGTCAAGAAAGCGAATGGCTACAAGTGTCAGATATGCGCAGCCCAAGGTGCGAACCCGCTGTCGTTTCTGAAAAAAAACGGAATTCCCTATCTGGAAGCTCATCACGTCACCCCCGTCTCGGAACTGCAGATCGGCTCACTCGCGGCCTCGAAAATCATGACGCTCTGCGCCAACCACCACAAGCAGATGCACTATGGAAATGTGTCTGTCGAAATCTGCGAAAACACATTTGAAGTGCAACTGGACGGCCAGTCGCTCACTCTCAAGCGGCATACTTTTCTCTAACTTAAATTATTTCAAATTGAAACAACTAGGAAAACACCGCCGCCAAGCTGTTTGCCTAGTGGTTACTATGAGGTTACTTTTTATATGTTTATAAAACATAAAACCTAGCAAGCCCTTGAAAAGATTGGTGCACCCGTCGCGATTCGAACGCGAGACCTCTGCCTTCGGAGGGCAGCGCTCTATCCAGCTGAGCTACGGGTGCCAAGGTGCGAATATATCGCAGCACGCGTGAGCCATAGCAAAGCTTGAGCTTTGCTGCAATTGCAGAAATTAGATGAAATGCTTTTTGAGGTGCGTGATCAGCTCTTCAAGCGGATGTTGGCTAAATAGCTGTGCCGGATGTGTGGCACCTACCTAGAACTGTTGACTGCTGTATTTTCGACTCAACCTAGCCTCGTGGCGTGATCCGCTTTTTTCGATGATGAATTGCTCAGACAAACTCAAACGGTCGCCAGCTACTCTTATCTCAACGAAGTTTTAGGCGCGCATAGAAAGCACTTACAAAGACATTGCACTGTGCTTGTTCTGACAATTTGGCATTCTTCTCAAGCGGACACTAATTGTTTACATATGTGACATTTGTTTTGAATTGTATTATTATCTGCAAATGCGGAAGAAGTTTTTTTACATTACCTTGGTAATTATAATTCTTGTTTTAATTTACCATTCAATAAATCCGATAGATTTCCGGAGCGCCTGCCGGTTTGTCGCATCAAATCAAAATTTCCTCGGTGACACTTTTCAATCCTTACGAAAGTTTGGAATATGCAGGTAACGGGCATGATGATATCGCAAACCCGTCTTCAGCTCATCTAAACTCCCGACTCACTACCCTTCCTACGTTCGTTTTGATGTTGCATTGACTCACAGCAACGCCGTGGCGCAATCTGTCTATCCGGATGAGTAAAGATGAATCGGAAACATGAAGCTCGCCAGCGACTCTTGAAACGAACGCGTTTATGGTCGCTGTTGGATTGCGCTCGCACAAACCGTCAGCCGTGCTTGATAGGGAGGATCGTAAGGTGCGAATATATCGCCGCACGCGTGAGCCATAGCAAAGCTTGAGCTTTGCTGCAATTGCAGAAATTAGATGAAATGCTTTTTGAGGTGCGTGATCTGCTCTTCAGGCGGATGTTGGCTGGATAGCTGTGCCGGATGTGTGCCTAAAAGTAGTATAAATTTGAAAATCTGCCATCGGCTATCAAATTCCTGATTTGACAGTGCTGCTCAAACAGCTGTGGCCAGCTCCACTTGGCTAGCCCAGCTTTATGCGTGTGTGCTTTACGTTTCGTATATTTGACGAACATAAAACGTATTTAGAAGTCTATCAGGCGTCGATTTCGAGTGCTGTTTGACAAGCTTCTGCAAGATCACGGTCAGGTTCTTCAGCACCCAAAGGTGTCGCCCATCCGGCCTTTTCAACAATACCACGTCGTTTATAGCTGCTGGCTTCTTTAAGCTCAGCAAGCACGCTGAAAGACTTTGGATCATCTTTTGACATTTGAATACAGTAAGGGGTTAGTGCGGCAACCATTGCTGCAGTGGATTGCTCGTTTGACATTTCTAAAGCCGAACTGTTTGTCATCCAACCACCCCAGTTGAATCCAATGACGGCTAGTGCGATTGCGCCAGCTCCCGCGCCAAGAAGCGCTGGTTTTGTCCATTCAGGAAGTTGCATGTTAGGTCCAATCAGTATGGGAACAGGCGTGCATCATCGCGCGCAGGTATGTTTGCGTAACACGCAATGCGTGAATACCCTGCATGGTTTCTCGAATAGCTTGTGCCTGACTTATCCGATCGAAAGGGTTTAAGAATTGGATTTAAACGCGTAGTGCCCAATTTAGGCATTGCCTCCACGGGGCCTTAAATAAGATTACTATTGGTTCTGCTTTTCAGCATAATCCTTGCGGGCCTGTTCAATCGCGATAAAGTTTGCCTCCGCCCACTGCCATACACCACAGAATGCTTTAATCAGCCCCAAGCCAAGGTCCGTCAGCCGGTACTCCACTTTCGGTGGCACAACTGGATAGACCGTGCGGGTCACCAGACCATCGCTACATGATTATAAAGTTCCGGACGAGGTTTTAGTAAGCCGCGTCAACTTTTTGCGCAACGCCGAGGCAGAGAACCGTCACGCTGCAACTTTTGGCACCGTGAACGGGTAAACAACATGGTCAAATGAAGGTTGGAGCTGGCAAGCTCCGGCCTACACTCTGCGGATGATGCACCTTACACGTCTACGATGGCCTTTTGCAGCTTTCAGCACTTACCTGCAACTGACAGATTGGTGTCGCCTACCAAAGGAAAACTCGCCTGCTTCAAATAATCGGACATTTGATGGGCGGATATCGGTTTAGAAAAGAGGTACCCTTGACCAAATGTGCACCCAACGGCTGACATGAAATCCAGTTGACCTTGGGTTTCAATTCCTTCCGCAATAATATCCAAGTTTAAGGATTTTCCCAAGCTTACAAGCGCTTGCACAATGGCTGTATTGCCTGCACTTTCCCCAAGGCCTGATACAAAAGACTGATCAATCTTGATGCAATTAACGGGATAATCTCGCAAATGGCTAAGCGACGCGTATCCAGTGCCAAAATCATCAAGCGCAATGATAACACCAGCTTCTGAAAGGCGCTCCAACACATGCGTTATCTTAGAATCCGCATCGTCTAAAAATATGTTCTCTACGACTTCTATTTTTAAGTGATGTGGCTGCAAATTGTTGTGCGCCAATGCTTCTAAAACACGTTCAACATAATCCATCGATTGAATACATAAAGAGGAGGCATTGATGCTTATAAAATCAATATCGAGCCCTTTACTTTTCCATTCTGCAAAATCACGAAGCGCGATATCCAGAATAGTTTCATCGACAGCTAAAGCACTTTTGGGCTCAAACAGAGCATGCCAAAATTTCGCTGGGCCAACGATTGAACCATCCTTATTTTGAATGCGGGCAAGCGCCTCTACGCCTTTTACTCGCTGCGAGCTTAAATCGAATATTGGCTGATAATGCGGAAGCAATCTTCCCTCATGAATTGCCTCTTTCACCAATTCAAATGCTTGTCGTTTTTCTTCAAAAGCTTCGGTTAAGCTTGGATTATAGGTTTCGCAAACACCGCGGCCAGTCTGCTTTGCATGGTATAATGCCAAATCGGCTTGCTGCTGAAATTCTTCACAGGATCGCGTTTCTTGGTATGTTAGAGAAATGCCGATCGACGCACCAACACTAATCTCATGACCCTCATAGGGCACGGGCAAATTGATCACTTCAATCAATTCAGAAGCCAGATCTTCAGGTTTCAGCATTTCATTTTGCACCCCCATAAGGACTGCAAATTCATCACCGCCAAGGCGCGCGCAAAGTGCATTCTCAGGAATGGTATCTTCAATACGCTTTGCGATTGTACAGAGGATCTTGTCACCCGCCAAATGACCAAAGCTATCATTGATATCTTTGAACCCATCGAGATCGATCAAAAGCATTTTGAAATTGTCGTCGTCATCGCTTGATCTTTCAGACAAGCTATCGAGTTTATGCTGGAACGCTAAACGATTGGCGATGCCGGTCAAAGCATCAATATGCGCAGCATCCCATAGCCTCTTGGCATTTTCGTGCTCGTCAGTAATATCTTTTATGATGCCGATCAGACACCGCGTCCCATCTTCACTATATTCAATTTCTCCAAAACAACGAACACGGCGTTTGTTCCCAAGTGCCGTGATGAAATCACATTCAATTTCGAAAGGAACACCGTGATCGACACATTTTATTATTTTTTTGACGAGCCCTGGACGTTCATATTCCGGATAGAAGGAAATAGCATCATCTAAGCTGGGCGGCTCGTTCGTCGTTAGCTCATGTATTGCATACGTCTCAGATGACCATTCCGCGGTCAATGTATTCGTGTCTAACGACCAAGCGCCAATTTTAGATATTCGCGCTGTTTGAGAAAGAAGCTTACCGCGTTGGCGGGCTTTCATTTCGAGTGTTTTGGCTTCGTTCTCAGATTGGTGAGCCCGCACTAAAGCAGCAGCGATATTGGCTAGTTTTTTTAGTTGAGCAATTTGTTCGTCGCTGGCAATGCGCGGCTGCGTGTCGATAACGCAAATCGCGGCAATATTAGTTTCCCCATCCAGTGAAATGGGCGCGCCTGCATAAAAGCGCACATTTGGCTCACCAATGACGAGAGGATTATCTTTAAATCGCTCATCCTTGGTTGCATCATTAACAACCAAAACTTCATCTTGAAGAATTGTGTATTTACAAAAGGAGACTTCGCGGCTGGTCTGCTCAATATCAAGTCCGAGATGCGCTTTGAACCACTGAAAATCATCTTCAATAAAGGCAACCACCGACATAGGGGTGTCGAATATTGAGGTTGCGAGTTCAGCAATCGCATCAAACTCCGGTGTCGATCCCGTATTCATGATACCGGTCGCTCTCAGCGCTTTAAGTCGTTCGAACTCGTTCGTCGGGCATGGGTAAGCCATTCATGGACCTTAGCTTTTGGGGTTAACGACAAAGCAAAAAGCTCACCACCGTTTTCCGATTTAAACTAAATCTAACCACATGAACCTTGATATTTATTTAAACAGCTGATTCGCACGAATTTTGAAGTGAGTGCGATTTCGCAATGCGTGCAGCTCTGCAAACGAAAGTTCACTTTATTGCGCATTAAATTGCATTTTACATCAACAGTTTAGCTATCACCGCGATGTAATTCATCTAAAATAAATTGTTCCGGATCAGCCGTCAAAGACTGATAAAGTTTAAAATGTGACGTATCCATGAGACGCGTTTCGCGTAGTCCCAAACGACCAATCTCCAATAGACGCGCATTGGGTAGCGCCATCAAAATGGGCGAGTGGGTTGCCATGATAATTTGCGCATTCGCGTCATGATGTATTCTGGTTAAAATACGCAATAGTTCGACTTGCCTACTCGGCGACAATGCGCTTTCTGGCTCATCCATGAAGTAAATGCCTTGGCGTGACATGCGTTCTTCAAAAAACCGCATGAAACCTTCGCCGTGGCTGGAAGAAAGAAAGTCAGGCGGAGGCCCGCCGCCAGGATCTTCTCTTGCAGCATCATCGAGATATCGGGCGACAGAAAAGAACGACTCAGCTTTGAAGAACCAACCATTTGTTACTCTTGGCAACCATGCAGCGCGCAATATTGTGGCAAGTTCGGAGCCACTTTTGTCTAGTGCATTCGAGTGATCTACGGGCATGTATCCTTTGCCACCGCCAGCTTCATCATAGCCGCATATTGTTGCAATCGCTTCAATGAGCGTTGATTTTCCAGTTCCATTTTCACCAACAATAATCGTGATCGGCGTCGTGAATTCGAGTTCAAAATTCTGATTTTCGAGCCAAGGCAAATTAAATGGATAACCGGACTTTCCAACCAGCTTCTCGCGCATGAGCGTCAACTTCTTCAAATATGGTGAAGGTAGCTTCGTTCCAGATTTTCGTTTCGCCATTGCTGCACTTTCGCGTTTAAACCATTAAGACTATCGCTTTACGTTGACCCCGATTTGCTGCACATCACCATAGAACACCCACAGCCAATCCCTAGACAGATTGGCCCGCCGCGTAACCCGATGACCATGCCCATTGGAAGTTGTGCCCGCCAAGGTGTCCTGTAACATCGACAACTTCGCCGATGAAATATAGCCCTGACACCGACTTTGCCTCCAACGTTTTTTGCGACAATTCAGCGGTCGAAACGCCTCCCAGTGTCACTTCCGCAGTGCGGTAGCCCTCTGTGCCGCCGGGCATAAAAGGATGCCTATGGATATAATCTTCACAAATCTGAATGGTCTTTTTAGATAGGTCGGCCAGCTTTTGTTCGCGCATGCCGAGATGCTCGACAATGTGCTGCGAAAATCTTTTCGGCAAGAAATCTGACAACAGATTTACAATTGTCGCCTTTGGTCTTTCATGGCGTGCTTTTGTAAGTTCCTCCGCGATATTTATCTTTGGCAACATGTTGATTTCAACTGTGCCGCCTTCGCGCCAATAGGATGAAATCTGCAATATTGCAGGCCCGCT
Organism: Ahrensia sp. 13_GOM-1096m; assembly: GCF_000620605.1. Taxonomy (NCBI): domain Bacteria; kingdom Pseudomonadati; phylum Pseudomonadota; class Alphaproteobacteria; order Hyphomicrobiales; family Ahrensiaceae; genus Ahrensia; species Ahrensia sp. 13_GOM-1096m. The sequence continues at coordinate 308,390 of NZ_JIAX01000011.1, read as the reverse complement.
TAACCCGCGATGGGTAATAAGCATTGCTTCTTCAAAACGGGTTTTTGCAACCGTCGCACGTACATCCAACGCAACGCCAGACAGTTTACTCCATGCTTCTGCAATGTCTGATGTATAGGTGAAAGGAACGAGCGCAGGGCGCGGTTCAACGATAGCCAGCCCAAATTGTGCCGCGATGTCATAGCCAAGGCCTGTCGCTCCCATTTTGGGAATGGACCTGCCGCCGGTTGCGACAACTAAGCTTTGCCCATTCAAAACACCTTCACTTGTTTCAACACTAAAACCGTCTTCGGTTTTGGAAATATGCTCAATGCTTGTTTCCAGCCAGAGCTCGGCCTTGGCTGCGGCCATTTCCACAAGCAACATTTTGATAATGTCTTTAGCCGAATTATCACAAAATAGCTGGCCAAGTGTTTTCTCATGAAATGCTATCTTGTGACGCTTAACAAGCGCAATGAAATCAGCACTAGAATAATTGCTCAGCGCAGATTTACAAAAATGCGGATTCTGAGAAAGAAAGTTCTTTGGGCTGGAATGAAGATTAGTAAAGTTGCACCTGCCGCCGCCTGAAATGCGGATTTTTTCAGCCGGTGCTTTAGCATGGTCTATGACGAGAACACGGCGGCCGCGCTTACCCGCTTCAATCGCGCACATCAATCCTGCTGCACCGCCGCCCAGTACAATCACATCATAATTGTTTATATTTTTCATAATAGGTCATTACGACGACATTCATTAAAAAGCGACTGCAGGATTGAGCAAAAACGCGCTCGAACCAACGACCATTGGAAATATTAGTCGCTTATTTAGAACTTGCCGTCTATTGGATGCAAGCAAAGCTAAATTTGGGATTAGATCATGGCCGATCAGACAATAGTTCAAGCGCTGCTCTTAGGTGTTTTAGAAGGGCTCACAGAGTTTATACCTGTCTCTTCTACCGGACATATCCTGTTGGCAGGCCACTTTTTAGGTTTTGATTCAACAGGCAAGACGTTTGAAGTTCTCATTCAAGTCGGCGCTATTCTAGCAATATTATCGGTCTATGCCGCGCGGCTATGGAAAATAACAACGGACCTTCCATCCGATCCTAAAACGCAGCGCTTTGTCGCAGGAATTTTACTCGCCTTTTTACCAGCAGCTGTTATCGGCGGGTTGGCGCATGGATTTATCAAGACAATTTTGTTTGAATCTCCGATGACGATTTGTATCGCATTGCTTGTTGGCGGCATGATTTTGCTTTGGATTGATAAGCTACCGCTCAAGCCAAAATATAATAACATCATGGAATATCCACCATCGCTTTGTTTTAAAATCGGCCTTTGCCAGTGTCTTGCTATGATTCCTGGCACATCACGCTCTGGCGCAACCATTGCAGGTGCATTGCTGATGGGGACCGACAAGCGCTCGGCGGCAGAATTTTCTTTCTTTCTTGCGATGCCGACAATGGCTGGTGCCTTCGCGCTTGATCTTTATAAAAACTATGATTTGCTAACTGCCGATGACATCACCTTGATTGTTGCGGGCTTTATTACCGCGTTTATTTCTGCTGTGATTGTTGTGCGTTATTTGCTCGACTATGTGTCCAAGCACGGTTTTGCTCTTTTTGCATGGTGGCGTATATTTATCGGAACTGCAGGCCTTATCGGACTTTGGCTGGTCGGCTAAAATCCAAGACCACGACGGATCATATCAAGTGCCAAGAGCGTAACGCCGATTTTGAAAATGGTACGAAACAGACCTTCGTCCATGACGCCTAAAAGCTTGCCGCCACTGATTGTGCCCAGATAACCGGTGAGCATCATCGTCATGATCAAAGGCAGCCATTGTGCGAAGGCAAAGCCAAAGAAACCGAACGCTGCGACTTTTAACGCATGCTGAATAGTCATCGCCGCAGCTGAGTTGGCGATCAATTGTTTGCGTTCATCAAAAGTCTTGGCCAATAGCGCAACAACCAGCGGACCGCTTGCGCCAAGAAACATCGTCAATATTGTTGTGATGAAGCCGCCAATACCAATCGTGGTCATCGAGCTACTGATTGATTTGGGCAATGTCGTCCACGTCACGAGCAGGATAAAGGCCCCCAGCATTAGTTTGAGCACGGCTTCGGGTATAGCGAAAACCAATGAGCCGCCCAACAATGCGCCAAGCACAGCGCCTAGCATAAAGAACAGCAGAACACGCTTGTTTAAGAACATGCGCATACGCCACATGCGCCCCGTATTTGATCCCAATTGAACAAGGCCGTGCACAGGAATAAGGGACGTAACCGGCATCAAAGTGCCCATAAGCGCTAACATGGCAACGCCGCCACCGACGCCAAAGGCGGCGGTAATTGCTGATGTAAAAAAGCTTGCTGTAATCAAAAGCACAGCGGACGCTATGCTTAGACTATCCGGTATCAGATGAGCTAGTTCAGGTAGCTGCATGTTGGCAGCCACCAATTTTAGCTATCTTTGGATATCGCATTAGGGTTGCGGAATTGGCCTGTCTCGCGAAAGCGCCAAAGATAGGTTGGCAAGATCGCATCAACACTTGATGGCTTGATACCCATTGATTCTAGCGTGCGCTCCTGCGCTTTAGCGTCAGCCGATACAACATTATCCGTTTCAAGCAAGATAACCTGATCTTTTGTTAGAAGTGGGTTAGGCAGCATGCCGAGAATTGCACCCTTGAGGCGTGCAATAGCCCATGGCACAGTCGCCAAAATACGCTTGCGCTCGACGACTTTAAGCACTTCTTCCATGCATTGTTTGAAGCTCATCACTTCTGGGCCACCCAGTTCATAAATCTGGCCGCCCTTCAATTCGCCGTCAATGGCCTTAGCAATCGCTTCGGCCACGTCGATCACATAGACAGGCTGGAATTTCGTATGGCCGCCGCCAATGAGAGGCAGGACGGGTGAATAGCGTGCGAGATTTGCAAATTGGTTGAAGAAATTATCTTCTGGGCCAAAAATGATTGATGGGCGCATTATGATCGCCTTGTCGCCCAGTGCATCCATCACAGCTTTTTCGCCGCGTGCCTTGGTGCGGGCATAATCAGCATTGCTGTTCTCATCGGCACCAATGGCCGAGATGTGTACGAGCGGAATATCACGCTGAGCACAGCTTTGCGCGACTGCCTTTGCGCCAAACTCCTGCACAGCATTAAAGTTCTGCTTGCCGCTTTCAAACAAAATACCAACAAGGTTTACGGCCGCATCTGCACCATCAAGTGCGCGCTCAACCGACCAGCGATGACGCAAGTTTGCTTGCACGGCTGCAATCTGTCCAACATCACCAAGGGGCTGCAGGTGTCCAGCAAGGTCTGGCCTGCGCACGGCGGCGCGTACGCGATATCCACGCTTTGCCAGCGCGCGCGTTACATGACGACCAAGAAAGCCAGAAGCACCAAAGACAGTGATGATTTTAGGGCTGCGGGATGAGTTTGACATTTTATTCTCCGTAAACGCGGCACAAAGCCACCGGATTAAACCAGTTAATGCTGTCTAATGAACATTGGCCAAGATTTGAAGCACAAAGTCGATTTTCAATGACAAGTATTTATAAAAACACCGGCGAGAAAGGCAATTCCCGCCGGTTTTCGAAGGTTTTTAGAAATTAAGCTGCGTCAATTTCTGGAATACGAAGCACCTGACCTGGATAAATTTTATCTGGGTGAGAAAGCATCGGCTTGTTTGCTTCGAAAATTATCTGATACTTATTTGCAGTACCGTACATTTTTTTCGAAACAGCCGACAAAGTGTCGCCCTTTTCAACGGTGTGAAAACGAGGCGCTTTTGCAGGTTCAGCAGAAGCAATCACACTGTTGATATCAACGCTGCTGTCGAGTTTCATTCCGCTTGATGGAATGCTTACTTTCAGCTCAGAAGCTTCAACTTTGGACACACCGAGCGTATTCCCGATTGCGACCACTGCTTTTTCAAAGATTGATTGATCTTCAACCGCACCACGAATAATCGCAGTATCGCCCTTCATTTCAATCTGAACAGCGTCTGTGCCGAGCTTGTGTGAATCGAGTTCTTTTTTCAACTCTTGTGCATTATCAGCATCGTCATCGCCAAAGCCCAGCTTTTTGCCAGCACTCTTTACAAAATCAAATAGACCCATTTTAGTTCCTCCGTGAATAATCACTGTTTTTGCTTTCTGATATTTATGAAATAGAAAGCCGACATAACAATAGCAAGACATTAGGTGGTGCTTCTGCGTGAAAAGCAAATGATAGACTTACCTTTACCGTTTATCGCCAGTGCTACGGCTCTTTATTTGATCTGTATTTGGCTGATTACATTTTTTATTTTCTGGCTCGACAAAGAACGTTCGCGCACTAAAAACGCACGGCGTATTCCAGAGCGAACATTGCTGCAATTATCTCTGTTTGGCGGGTGGCCAGCAGCACTTTTAGCGCGCCATATGCTTCGCCACAAAACAGTCAAACAGCCATTTTCCACTTATTTGGATATTATCGTCGTTTTAGAAATCATGATTATCGTAGGATTTTCAAGCTATTACCTGTCCTCAACGCAATTGCGATAAAGAGCTCTAGCCTAGATACCAATCACAAGTTTAACGCTCTTGCGATTTACTCAAATATGAAGCAGTGTGTTAAATATGAATTTAATACACAAGCCTCAGCAAGCGTCTGCTACAAAAGACAGCGCCCAATATTCTGCACCGGCCTTGAGCAAAGGTCTGCGTGTGCTGGAATATTTGAGTGATTGCGGCGGACCATCCACAACCCAAGAAATAGCAAAAGAGCTCAATGTCACGCGCAATGAAATATTCCGCGTAATCGCTGTTCTGGAGATGGAAGGGTATCTGCTGAAAGCAGGAACACCGCAAGGATATGTGATTTCAGGCAGACTGCTTGAGTTGGGGCTGAAAGAGCCTCAGATAAATGATATTTTCGAAGTCGTTTCACCTCTTGCCGATAATTTGACCAAAACCACTGGCGTGCCTTGCCAACTTGTCTTTGCGAGCCGCGACGAAATGATTGTCATCAGGCGGTGGGAACCGAAGGACCGCCTGTCTATTTCAGTCCCCGTTGGCTCACGGCGCGATTTGGAGGTTACAGCTTCTGGTATTGCGATGCTGTGTTCAATGAGTGCGGAAGAATTGAGCAGAACTTCTGATGAGATTCAAAAGAGAAATCCATCCTTTTCGCAAGATGAACTCAGCACGTATCGAAGCGACTTACAAATTCATGGCTATCTGAAATTCAATAGCCGGTTAATGGATAGCGTTATTGATGTTTCCGCTCCTCTTGTTTCAAAATCTGGACAAGTGATCGGCGCGCTCACCGTTCCTTATACAAACAATGCGACTTGCGAATGCACAATTACGGAAATTGGCTGCATGCTATCTGAGATTTCAAAACACGTATCGCGGCAATTGATACGAAGCTAATAGGTGGAAATATACCATGACAAACAAAAACGAACTTGATGGAAAAACCTGCTTAATCACAGCTGCGGGTCAAGGAATTGGCCGCGCAACAGTGGAGGCCTTTAGCCGCGCGGGAGCTAACGTCATCGCTGCCGACATTAACCCGCAATTGCTTGAGGAGTTATCTGCATTAGACAATGTCACGGCTCTTAAACTGGATGTGACGGACAAGCGCGCCGTTGATGATGCAATGGCAAAAATCGGTACTCTTGATGTGCTGTTTAATTGCGCAGGCTTTGTTCACGCAGGCACGATACTCGATTGCAGCGAAGATGATTGGGACTTCTCATTTAATTTGAACACGAAATCGATGTACCGCCTTTGCCGACATGTTCTGCCGAATATGATTGAGAATGGTGGCGGCTCGATTATCAACATGTCGTCCGTTGCATCATCCATCAAAGGGGTTCCCAACCGCTTTGCCTATTGCGCAACGAAAGCTGCCGTTATCGGGCTTACAAAAGCAATTGCTGCTGATTTTATTACAAAGGGCATTCGTTGCAACGCTATTTGCCCAGGAACGGTTGAAAGCCCTTCTTTGCACGAGCGACTGCGCTCGACAGGTAACTATGAACAGGCCATGAAAGATTTTATTGCCCGCCAACCGATCGGCAGGGTGGGCAAACCAGAGGAAATTGCATCTCTTGCCCTTTATTTAGCAAGCGATGCCAGCGCATTTACAACGGGACAAACACACATCATTGACGGTGGTTGGTCCAACTAACGGGTAGGAAAAAATGAAACTAATACGTTATGGCGATCGTGGCCACGAAAAACCAGGAATGCTGGATGCTGATGGGAATCTGCGCGATTTATCAAATCATATTGATGATATAGCCGGCGCTGCATTAAGCGATGAGAACCTAAAAGCGCTGGCAGCGCTTGATGTTGATACTCTTCCACTGGTCTCAACGGCCAATGGCGCACCCCGTATCGGCCCATGCGTTGGCAATGTAGGCAAATTCATTTGCATAGGCCTAAACTATTCGGACCATGCGGCTGAATCCGGCATGGATGTACCACCAGAACCCGTCATCTTTTTTAAGGCAACATCAGCTATTTGTGGACCCAATGATGATGTTGAAATTCCGCGCACCTCTACTGCAACTGACTGGGAAGTTGAACTGGGTGTCGTGATTGGCAAGCATGCTAAATATATCAAGGAAGAAGACGCACTTGAGCATGTGGCAGGTTACTGCGTTATCAATGATCTTTCAGAGCGTGATTTTCAAATCAAACGTTCAGGACAGTGGGTTAAAGGAAAATCTGCCGATACTTTTGGTCCGATTGGCCCATGGTTGGTTACGCGTGATGAAGTGCCAGATCCGCAAGCACTCAACATGTATTTGGATGTAAACGGAAAACGCATGCAGGACGGCTCTACGGCAACGATGGTTTACGGAGTTGCCCATGTGATCGCCTATTTGTCTCAATTTATGAGCCTGCACCCAGGTGACATTATTTCAACAGGCACACCGCCTGGTGTCGGCATGGGACAAAAGCCTGATCCGATTTACTTGAAAGCTGGCGATAAAATGACATTAGGTATCGAAGGTTTGGGCACTCAAACCCAAAAAACGGTTGCCGCCTAAAACGTTATTTTGTGCAAATTAACCGATACGAGCGATCGGTTGCTTGCAGCTTTAAAACTGTTTTACCCATGACGCATTTGCCTTGGGTAAAACGCACATATTGCCTTCAACACAATGCGCCTAAGCTGCCTTGCTCGTTATTAAGCCATAAAAGCTGCGCCAAATTGCTTCACTCTGCACATAAAAATTGCAGATACTGCATACGCTAGTACAAAATGCAATCTGGCAACATCCACTCAATCATAGCAGCAATATAAATTGAAAATACTCCTCTTACTATTGTTTAAAATCAATTGCCCAGCCATGATGCTGCAGAAACTCGCTTGAGAGATATCGCAAACAGTTCACTGCAGCCATTTGATCTTAGTTATTGGCACTATTCTATATTAGGAGACAAAAATGACTTGGACAAATTGGTCAGGCTCCGTTGTCACTAAACCGGAACAAATACTAAAGCCGAAAAGCGAAACAGCCCTGTCATCAGCGCTCGCGCAAAGCACTGGCCGGCTAAGGGTGAGAGGCAGCGGGCATTCGTTCACGGGGCTTTGCGCAACCGATGAAACTCTGATTTCACTGGATGAAATGGAGGGGCGCGTTCTTGGTCATCGCACGTCCGGCGAAGAAGATATTGTGCGGCTGCAAGCAGGAGCTTCCCTAAATCAACTGTCCAAAGGTTTGCAAAAACACGGCCTCGCATTCAAAAACCTCGGTGATATTGACGTTCAGTCGCTCGCAGGCGCAACGATGACAGCGACCCATGGCACAGGTCAGAACTTTCCATGCTTGGCAGGAGAAATGCGTCAGGCGAGATTGGTCACAGCACAGGGCGATGTGATTGAAACAGGATCGGATACTGACCTGCTGGATGCGGCACGTGCTTCTATGGGAGTACTGGGCATTTTGACAGAGGCCGAAATGTCGGTTCGGCCTGCGTTCAAATTGCACCGTGCGGCGAAGACGGCCAAGCTCAAAGACTTAATGGCCGACGCCCATGATCTCTGGAACACCCACCGTAACTTTGAGTTCTTCGTATTGCCGTATTGTGACTATGCCCTTTCGCTGACCCATGAGGAAACAACAAAGCCCAACATGTGCGAAGGCAGCAGTGACGATGAGGCGGCCCTCAAACAACTTAGATGGCTGCGTAATGCGACCAAAAGGTTCCCGCGTTTGCGCCGGAAACTGCTGAACGGGTTCGTGAAAAACAATAAAACCGAAGTCGAGATTGGAACAAGTTTTGAGTTGCTGGCTAATGTGCGCAATACTATCTTTAACGAGATGGAATACCACATGCCTGTTCAACACGGGATCGACGCGCTGGCAGAAGTGATCGCTGTGATTGAACGTGAACGAGCGGATGTCTTTTTCCCCATCGAGGTGCGTAAAACAGCGGCTGATACCGGCTGGCTCAGCCCGTTTGAGGGTGCGCCGCGGATTTCGGTTGCGGTTCATGCCTACCACACGGAACAATATGATTGGTTCTTTAAACATGTCGAACCTATTTTCCGTCGCCATCAAGGCCGCCCTCATTGGGGCAAGCTGCATAGTCTGGGTGCACGCGACCTCAAAGATCTTTATCCACGGTTTGGTGATTTCCAAAGATTGCGTAGCGAACTTGACCCTAAGGGCCGTTTGATTAACGAACATCTGGCAAAGGTTTTTGATGTCACGTTGGCTTGAAGCACGCCTGCTATGATCACCGTAAGAAGAGAAAGTTAGCAATGTTGCAGCACGACAAAAGCGGCCCAAGAGATGCGTATTTTCTACGCCTTCAATCGGCATTGAAAGCACAAGGGCAGACCCAGCCAATCTTGGTCGTGGACCGCAACCGGTTATCGCAAAACCTTGAGCAACTAAAGCAAGATCTAGCGCCGAATATGGCGCTTAGGATTGTGGCTAAATCGCTACCGTCTATTCCGCTTCTCAAGGAAGTAGCGACGGAAATGAAAACCAACCGCTTCATGACATTCAACGCCCCGATGTTGGAAGCTGTGTCAGAAGCCTTTCCAGATGCAGATCAATTGCTGGGCAAACCCTTCCCCGTTCAGGCGGCGGCAAAATTCTATTCAAACCAAAGTGGCGGTGTGCCCAAGGGACGAATTGGATGGCTGATCGACACCAATGCGCGGCTGGCGGAATATGCTGAACTCGCCGCAGCGCGCAGCCTGACGCTGGATATTTCGCTTGAGCTTGATGTTGGTCTTCATCGCGGCGGGTTTGTGCCTGGTGACGAATTGGACCGCGCATTGGCGATCATTCATCAATCTGCACATCTTAATTTACATGGGTTCATGGGGTATGACGCGCATGTTGCCAAAGCCCCCGAAGCCTTTGGCATGCGCCGCGGTGCATTGACGAAAGCGCTTAGCACATACCGTGCGGCATTGGCACAGGCCAGCGCGCTTTTTGGCCCCGATCATGTGCAAAAGATGATCCGCAATGGCGCAGGAAGCCCAACCTTCAAATTGCACAAAGATACAGAGATTTTGAACGAGGTTTCTGTCGGCTCGGCGTTGGTGCGGCCCACAGATTTCGACACAGATTTGTTAAAGCTTTATGCGCCTGCCCTGTTTATTGCAACACCTGCACTCAAGGTGATGGGTCCGATGCAAACACCCGTGATTGAAAAACTGGACCGGATCAAAAACGCATTAAACCCGAACCTGTCGACACGGGTGTTCATTCATGGTGGTTATTGGAAAGCGATGCCCGTTGATCCACCCGGTTTGTCTAATCACAAGACCTATGGTCGTTCCTCCAACCAGGAATTACTGGTTGGAGGTGCCCATGTGCCGCTGGTCGCTAACGATTTTGTCTTTCTACGTCCCACCCAATCAGAAGCCGTATTGCTGCAATTTGGTGACATTGCCGTGTTTGAAGATGGCGCCATTACAGACCACTGGGCGCCCATGGCCATCTCAGCCTAGCGCCTCATCCTCCGCGTGAGGTTGATCATTTCTTCTGCTGCGCGACAAAGTCTGCTTGTGCGTTCTCAATCGCGCTTTTGGCTTGGCGGCTCTGTGCAGTAACCCATAAGTTGGTCGAGGCGCCCTATAAAAATCAATAACTTACCCTACAACATTTACCCATAAGTTAGTCAATTTTCACCCATAAGTCTGCCAACTCCTGTGATTTTTCACCCATAAGCTTGCCAAAAAAAACGAAATTTCGACGTAAAATCAAAGTCCACGCACGTTAGTTGCATATTATAAAAAAGCGCGCGGCGTACAAATAACAGTCCTTAAAATCGTCGCGCGTGTCTTTGCCGGAAGGTGAAATGATCAGCTTATCTGCGGCGGCAAGCCAAATTCAACTTAGCATATGATCTGAGATAATGACGTTTGTGTTTAGTATTCTTGAAAGAAAAATTGAAGTTGAAACAGCATGAGAACTTGCATTAAGCCAAAGTTACGGTCTTCTCTGTTGTAGCAAATGACTGATTGGGGCCCATTGAAGGGACTATTGCAATTCGAAGCTTTGACCGACAAGCCTATAGTTTTTTTAGCAGAAATTTTGCGAAACTTAGTAGTTCCATTGTCATAAGGCTGATCACGCTGCTATGAGTAGCACCTTACTTAAGGTGACTATGCAATAATGAGATCGGCAAAAAATGCTTATTAGGCTCGATAGGATCACAATTACCGACTTCAAACGGATTCAGACACTTACTATCGATTTGAAACCTTTAACCGCACTCATTGGGGGAAACACCAGCGGCAAGAGCAGCGCCTTGCAGGCTGCACAACTCGGCATATCAATCTTACAGGCAGCTTTTCTCGGACGAAACAACAACGGCACTCCTAAATTTTCCGGCACCGTCTCTAACGATGCCGTGCTCTTTCGCCCAACAGAACGCCTACTTGACCTTCGACGCGGGGGTGGGGCAACTCAATATAATGGGTTTTCAATTAAATATGACGGCTTTGACTTAGAAACCGAAGAAGAGCTGTGGGTGAAGATTGATATCCGACGTGGGAAGAATGCAAACATCGCAATAACAAGAACAGGAATCGACAGTTTTGCTGCAGCTCTAGCAAATGGCGATAAACCATTTTCTATTTTGACACCTGGATTATCAGGCATTCCAATACGTGAAGAGTGGCGAACTAAGGGAGCAATGGATGCAGCTATTATGCATGGTGATGCAAACCTCTACCTTCGCACCGTGCTCGACCATTTATTTGCACGCGATTTAAATGAAGAAGCAATGGAGATTTGGCGTCAAGATCGTGAAATCGAACAGCTGCCTGAGAGTGGGTGGAAAACCTTCTCATCACTTCTAGACGTATGTTATCCAGGGGCTCGCGTGATTGTTAATCATGACCAGCACAAAGACCGTTACGTGAACGTCGATGTTGAAAGCCCGGGTTCACGGGTCACTATTGACATGGCGTCAACCGGTATGTTGCAGGTTATTCAAATTGTCGCTTACGCTTGTTTTTACGCGCCCCCCCTTCTGCTTCTTGATGAACCTGACGCGCATCTTCACGCAGATAGTCAGTCGCGTCTTTACGAAGCACTGAGAGGAGTTGCAGCCAAAACAAACACACGTATTTTGTTTGCCAGCCATTCACCACAACTAATACAACGTCTTATGTTTGACGAGAAAGCCGCGCTGGCATGGATGAGTGAGGGAGAAAAGGTTCCCGTTGACGCCACCCAACGTCCGGCGATCCCTATATTAATGACACTTGGCGCATTATCTGCCGGTGGCGATGTATTCGATCCTGCACGCCCTGTAATCCTTATGACAGAGGACAAAATAACCCATCCAGTAACAACTCTAGCCAGAGCCAACGGGGCTCCTGATAGTTTGGCGGTACTTTCTTACAATGGGTGTGGAAATCTTCCAGCAGCAAGACTCCTAGCGAATATGATTGCAGACATTCGGCCCGATGTAAGGATAGTCATTCACAGAGACCGCGATTTTAGAACAGCATCCGAAGTGGAATTTGAAATCGCAACAGCGGAAGCTGAACGTCAGCGTAACGGTGTGACTCGTGTCTACGAAGTATTTACGCCTCTCAACGACGTGGAGCACTCTTTTGCCCAGCTTAATCACTTAAACGAAGTCTTTCATGATATTAATCATGATGATATTGATGAGACCATCAAGACCGTAACCGCACTTAAACGTGATGAGCTCGTGAACGCCGCACGCACTGCTCGCAAGCAGATTGATAGTTCACTCTACAATGTGCCACGAAAACGCGCTAAACCAGAATGGAATAGTTGCGGAATGCAGGATGACGCACCACCAATCGGCAATTTCATCCCCGCCGACGGCCTAACGCCTGTAGCGTTCGAGCATACTCATGGTAAGATGCTGGTCGTCAGCCTTCGTGGCGCTATCCACCAGCGCGTAGGTGGCTCGTCACAGACTACCGAGGAAAGATTTTATAGTTCGACGCCCCATTTGAGGACAACAAGTTGGATCGCCGCATTCAATACTTCCGAAGCCTAATTAGATACTCGCTCTAAAATTACATACAAGCGGCAATTGGCGTCGTAATGACAAATATTTAAACCAGCCAACGCTTAAATCCATGCATAAATGCTTAGGAAATCTGCACAGTTCAAAAAAATTACTCTGCGTACGAGCCTAAATATCCATACCCGCCCTCTTTACATCCTCACGAAGAAACATGATGCCTTTATGTGAAGCCAATGTGCACACGGGGTTTACACCACGTTTCTTCAGCTCTTGAATTGCTGTATGTGAACGTCCTAATTCCAGCTTTTCCACCAGTTCGGCGGTCGTAACATAGAGCCTTTTAAATCTTTGCAACTCATCAGGTTCGACAATTTGTGATCGACCTTCAGATTTAACATTAAGATACTCGCCCTTGATCAGGGCCGATGAAAATTGGCCGTTGGAAATGTAAAGTGCTTTTCGTGCACTACTAATAGGGAGTGGCTTATCCATTGAGAACGAAACACGCTGCTGGTTATACGACTTTAATGCTCGATGAACATCTACTCTGAGGTAAACTTTCTGGTGAACATCATCACCATCCAAAAATGGGGCAACGCCTAGGACGTTCAGTAACTTTGTCACAGCTTTGGACTGCTTGGGTACATCATAAGTTTTAATAATTTCATTCGCTACCATAAAGGTCCTTCTAACCCGCTCAATTTCTTTTGTACTGACCCTATGTGCTCCAGGTGTGGAAATGGTTTTTACAAGCGAGTATTTACGCATTGAATTTATCGTTCCATAATTAAAACCTAGCTCCCTACTTGCTTGCCTCAACGACATACCATTTGGGTGATCATTTGAGTCTAATCGCCGGAGTTCGGATCGTGAAATTAGGTGCCGCTTCAACCCTTCTGCACTCTCAAAAATCTCACGAACATGAAGTCGACCTTCTTTCAAATATGCGACAATGCGCTGAACAGAACATCGAAGATTTTTAGCGGCCGTTGGAATATCGGACAGGTCTTTTTGGTCTCCACGTCGCAACGTTTGGTCTAATTCCGCTATGAACCGTTCTGCTATATTCGATGAGTAGGAATTCCAAACTTGAGACCCTTGTTGATTGACCTCAAGACCAACTTCTTCACCAAAGCATTTGATCAGTCCTGCTTTTCGCAAGCGATTTATCGCGTGACGATCAATACAAAGCTGGCCCGCGAGTTCTTTTGCATTGATGCGATTTTGCAATCGCTGAGAGATTTCCTCCACTTGCGTTCGACGCAATGTAACGGGCATCCCAGATCCTATGTTTAACGGAATATACCCGAGCTTTATGGCGACCTCCTTCAAACGCTTATGCGATACACTGCAATAGGTAGCGGCTTCCTGAAGTGTAAACCGGTCAACTTGTATGCGTTGACCGCTGCTGTCAGTCGCTCTCTTCGAGACTACAAGTTTGTTTTTCTGGGCGTGCTTCAGCATACCCTCATGCAGTACATGTTTAATTTGGGTGTTGTCTGACAATTCAGTTATCCACTGGCGAAACTCACCATAACTTGCCAGAAGCCCCCACTTAGCAAAATCACCAATTCGATCGTCGTTAAGCACTGTATCGAGCAAGATTCCATACTCAACGTCTGAATCTAAAATTACGGCGTAGCCTGCAGCACACACATAAGCCCTTGTATAGGTTTGATGAGCCGCTTTGAGTGTTTTACTCGGCGCCAATCGATAACGACCTAAATTTTCCACGACCTGTATAGCAACATTGAGATCAAGCTCATCAAGCAAGGCGTTTTTTATACGTCGGGATGATCGTAGACGGCCACCTATATAGGCCGAAAAAGCCTGCTCCGTTTCGGTTACATGCCGGGTTGGCGCCGCGATCTCATCAAGCTCGCATCCGCACGCTGCAATACATACAAATGAGTTACTCCAGTGAACAGCCCTGCCACAGTCGCAAATGTTACTGAGCGCAACCTGATGGCAGGGACAGCTGTTTATGGCATTTAAATCCCATACAAATTTGTGGTACCGGCCTTCTCGCAAACATTGGGGACACCATTTACGAGTACTTACGGTGCACTGATTTCGTGAAATACGCTCCCCAAATATTATGCTGACACTTTCATCCTTACTATCGATGAAAGAAGCATCGACAATGTCTTCCAAATTGCTACGTGTTAGATCAGCAATAACTTTAGGTGAAACGCAGCTAATGTGGCTACCGCGGTGCCCCAGTGCAGCATAAAGTGAACCCGGACTTTGAGCAGTGTTCTGTTCTACGTTGCGAGCTAAAAATGCGTAACTCGGCTCATCCTTTTCTAGCTTTGAACACCAAACAGTAAACGGCGCGATATCTATATTTTGAGTTTTCATCATTTGCTAAAATCCGAACTTGGCACACGCTTTTCTCCCCAGAGCGATGTCAAATCGGACAAATCATCATGACTATTACGTGAAGAGTTTATGATCTTGGCCGCATAGGCTGGAACGCCAAATGGATTTGCTTTATTACCGCCAAGTCGTTCTGCGTAAGCGTATAAAAGATCATTTTTAGTAACGTACTCGCGACCTTCTTTAAAAGCTAACTTCACTGCGATAGTTAGAAGTTTCACAAGGTCTGCTAAAATCCCATTTGTGGCTTCAAAAAACTCCTCTGTGTATTGCGATAAGTTGGACAACTCAGGTTGATCAAAAACAACTCGTTCAAGTGCTTTAATAATCTTGCTAAATTCTTGAAAATCGGCACCGTTATTTGCATGATAAGGATGCATATAAAGAGTGCCCATAAGTCTTCGCTCAAGCTGTCTTTCCACTGCCTGAACGGCCTTTGAACCATCACAATTTGCTACGCTTGCTAATTCTTCCACTCCGACCAAAACGATTTGACAAGAATTCTCATTGATCAACGCACGTAGAACTTCATGGGCAGTAATGATCGCTTTTTCAGTGCGCGAGAACACTAAATTTTGCGCTTCATCGATGACCAGCATTTTTACTCGATGAATTTTAAGCGCCTTACGGGCTGCTCCGCGTATAGCGTCTCCCGATCTCGGAATTTGTGCAAAAGACCACCCCAATTGGGATAGAATTTCTACATACAATCCGTTCTTCCCAACTCCTGGGGGCACCTCGATTTTTAGAACCGGTACATTCAGAATCCTATTGTTCTCATCAAACCTGTCTTCAAATCGCGGATTTTCGCTTATGAATTTTGCAATAGTGGTAGATTTCGAAACGCCCGCCGGTCCAATAATCCGATAAAGCTCTGCTTCTCGTCCTAGCTTCGCATTAGCATATACTTCATACAACCAATCGCGCCCTTCAGTTACATATCGGGTCATTACCGTTTTTGTCTTGAGCATCTCAATTCTTCGCAGTTGTTCCGGCGAGTACTGAAATCTTTTTTTGGGGGCTACTGAAATAGTATTATTCATAATGTTCTCCAATCACTCAACCTCAAGATCGAAATCTGTATCGGCATACTCTGGAATATCTGCGCTAAAAGACTTCGTCTGAAAGTGGTCTGTTCGTAATTTTTCTGGCGTGTCTCTTTTTGTTTGTGAAAAAATATCGGGCGTATTACCTCGTCGCATCTCCGTAGCTGCACTTGTCTCAAACAGTGTAGATTCGATCTCATCGTCGACTGATCCAAAGTCATCGTATTTTTGAGTGTCGTTCTGTTGATATATATGCTCCAGCCCCTCCAGGAACCGAGCAATCCGCCCCTTACGGCCTTTGACGCTCTTCTTACTCAACATGGAATCTGCGATTTTCATCAATTCGATTTTAGCGTCCATCAGTTCTTTGATACGTAATTTTTGTTCCTCGTTATTTTCGCGACCCTTGATGGCATGCATTCGAATTACGCGGTGAACATGAAGCGAAATTCCGTGTGTGTACTCACGAATTAAGCGCCCTTGGCAAACCGCCTTGAATGTTTCTCCAGTCTCATAATTGATGACATAAATGGTTGAGATATCCTCTGGATCAAATCTGATTTTCATCACTTTTCGACCTGGAATTTTATGACTAAACCTCGCCAACTCCTGCGATGCATAACGGAACCCAAAAATACGAATAGTGCCACGATCAAGGACACGCTCTGCTAATTGCCCAGTTAATTCCATCAACGTTGTATGAGGTGGCAACATACGAGGTTCCCAATCATCGAGAGCCTCCGTCCATTTATTTAGCGGTGTCATGAGGAAAATCCTCCATGGTCACTCATGTGATAAACATCGACAATCCATTTAGTGATTAGAAAGTTGAATTGAGTGAGGGTTAGAACGGCTTGCCCCATTGCATTATATTCTGGTTGCGTAGGCTGCTTTGTCTTTAACTTCTGCCCAGGCAAAAGGTCGAAAAGACCAGTGGTGATTGTACGGTTCAAACGCTCAATCACGCCTTTCAACTGCGGGCAATAAGAGGGAAGAATACTGATATCTGTATTCATTGAGCGACATGTTTCTCTCATCGACTCTGAGAGCCACGTCATATCATTATCAAGCCACAGCGATTTTGGTGCTCCATTGACCGGCCAGTCATTTTTGATTTGAGCATCATCAAACGGGCGTCGCTCGTTCAGCAAATCGATCCACCTTTGCTTAGGCGAAATCGACATTTTGATACACTGAGATGCACTGGACCAACTTGGCGGCTCGAATCCCACATAAAATCCAACGATCATTCTTGTGTAACAACAGATGGCAATACAAATCCAAGGGTTGCCTAGCGGCGTAAGATTAATTTCATCTACAATGATGATACCCGACTTGGTCCAATCCATTTCAACGCGTTCTAAAGGAAAGCGAAAGTCAACGCCAACGCCGGCAGAGTGTGCTTTAGCTAAAGCTGTTCTAGCACCTTGGCGAAATCTTACTTTAACGCGGTCATCAAACAGCATATAATGCTTGTAGAAAGTTTTCTTACTAAAGAGTTTCTCTGCATCGCTGGGATAAAATTCTCGGGCAAAATTGATGGCAGCCACATATCCTTGTTGGACATTTAGCTGACGATCATCCAACAAGTAATGTATTCCATGTTGTATTGCCGCAGAAGCTACACCGCTTAGCTTATTAGTTCTGTTGCCTTTCGCACGATTGCTTGGCGCTAAACCTCGCGGGTCTTTATTGCTTTCCCATCGTAACAGCCATGCTTTTACTGTTTTATAATAAGGAGGTTTATCGTCACCGATTCTCTCAGCAACTTCTTTGCAGATCGCATCTAAACGTAGTTTAGTACGCTGGTTATACGAAAGCCGTTCGTGGATTTCGCTCACATATTGCAAACGTCGCTCTATAATGCGCCGCTCCTCAACAGTGAAAGAACTGAGTTGACGATTTAATGTTGTTAACAAATGCTTTGGTAGTTGGGCGGGGTTACCACTGAAAAGCTTTAATTCGCCTTTATGCCAATAATCTTCCAACTCTCGCCATAGAACTTTGACCTCTAGCCCCCCGTCAGTTGGCCGAGCGATCAATGAATGCTCTGATGGACGATGCCTCTCCGCAATATAATCTTTGCCTTTAATCGTAAGGTACTGCCCTTCATTTACAGGGAAACGGTTGATTGGTTCATGCAGCATAATCAACCTCCCATTTATTTTCCTCTAAAACAGCTGAGTTGCGGTCAGCGAAAGCCCACGCGCGCCACCATTTCATAACCTCTTCATAACTGGGTGGGCTCACATGCAAGCGCATCGCTACGCGTTCAATGATCGGAACACATCTCGCACGTGAAATCATAAACCGTGCGTCAGCCTCATCGATACCAATGCAGAAATTCAATCGATGCTTCGCAATGTTACACATGGTGGTATCGAGAGTGCGTTTGGCAATTTGTCGTCGAGCAGTGATACGCATACGTCCAAGCATCATTTGCTCATAGACGACGTCGAAACCAATTATTTCTGAGTCTCCGGTCTTAATATTTCTAAATATGACCAAGCGATCGCGCTCTAATATATGTTCAACAAATAGATCTCCAGCAGTGTCAGTACCAACACGATTGCTCACGCCAATAGGCGCTCCAACATAGTTCATCATGCAACTTCTCCCGTAAAAATGGTGTGGGGACCGACGATTTCGTCGAGTGAAATTTTAAGGATGTTGTTGGCTGTTAGATGCATGAGACATGCGCGCGCTTCAGCTGCCGACATGTGAAGCCTTTCGACAACTTCCCCGATTGACAGATTTGACTTGATTTTGAAAAGCGACAGAATCTTATCGACTAGCTGCTCACACACTGTATCAACGCTGCCGTAGCTACAGAGCTCAACTATGGCTCTCATGCGAGTTTGATCGCAGATGTGATCTTCAGTGATCAACAAGTAAGCTAGCCCTGCTTTTCGAGCCTGGCTTTTAATTACGTCAAATTTCCAAAAGATATCGGACCTTCGCAAAAACACTCGCGATTTAACTTCGATAAAAACGGGGGCGCCATTTACCAGTAAACCTTGAAAGTCTGGGGTATGTTCACGAAGACGTCTTCCATCGTACCATTGGATGGAAGTTTCGTTGCGTTTCACGTTATGTATCGTCGCCGAGCAAAACAGATACTGCAAAGCTTTGCGCTCAAGATCGCTAGCGAACTGAACCGATTGACCTGTTTTGAAGTTCTGCGTTTCTCCGATAATAGTACGACGACTTTTCCGAGGAGAACGGAAAGATGAGTCCGGCCCTTTAACACGAAGTTGCGGAGGTTTCCGTTTCCGCATCTGGTTGGTCACAGCATTCGTTTTTGATCGTTCGAATGTAACTTTTGGTGTTGAGATATACATATAATCTCTCCAACTTTAGGTATACTTTACCTATCCGGCCACATCATTAATGTGCCGGCTAATTAAAAGTTTGGACATAGCTTCGCTGTTCCCTCGACGAGGGCAATTCTAGGTCCAGTTATATTTTTTTGAATCTATTGAGTTAGCGAATTGTCATTTGTCAGGTTCCTTTGAACCGAGAAAAAATGTTACGCATTTGACTCTTAAAGAGGCCAATGCGATATTTTCCTCACGGCGAATTTGAGACTGATTCTTTACACGGAACGTCGTCTCATTTTGTTAAGGTCCTAGGCCTCGTGCCTAGGACTTCACTCGTCACCTCTCAGCAACATAATCAGTCGAATCTAAATCACCCACTCTTGGCAAGAGGCGATCGTAGTTTTTTTTAGTGACTCTAATTCAGCCCTTTTATTTGAGCGCAAAAAAATCACTGAATTGTTTTTCTTTCAAGTGGAGATCCTTTTCACAGAACCTACTTAATTAATGAGGTTTCCCAAGCGATGGGTTCTAACCTTCCATTTTCGAAAACATAGGCGTTACTTAGGTTGAAATTTTTATCAACTGATTTACCAAGATTTCGTCTGGTGCATTTGGCTGATTTACAAACCCCTTATTCAATACCCCTATAAATACATTTATAGCACAAAATCGCTGCTTAATTAGTATCGACAAAGTGGATATGTTAAGTGCAAATCGCCTTCGATACAGATGTGGAAAACTCACTTCTCAAACGGTATAGCCATCATTTTGTGACACGATTTCTGTCAGAATTGACATTGTGCGAATCACTGTAGAGGCACTACATCTAGTGCCCGATCCAAATTTTGTACTAATTTCAGGTCCGGAATCGTGTGAATCGGCCTAGAAAGATCAAAATCGATCAGCCCTTCGATCCGCATTAAAGACAGCGCCGTCACCAATCTCGTTATATCGATGTTTAGTTTGGATCGTATTGCTTCAAACGTCATCTGTTCGAAGCTTGAATGTAGTTCAGTTAGAATGCGCATTCGCAATGCTAGATCGGTATGGTGGCTTCTTTTCGCCCAAACTTCGAGAGAGTTTGATTTGTTCGGATCATCAAGTATCTCAGAGCGCCTATATACCTCTTGATTATGAGCACCTTCAAGTTCAACTACCTGATCATCATGAATGCCAATCACATCAAGTGGAACCACTTGCGAACGGCGCTTGACAGACAGTGATAGCGTTTCGGGAGCTTCCTTGGATAACGTTTTATCATTGACCGATATCGAAATAACATCGAGATCTAATGACAGTTTTACTAAAAGTGCTAAATGCCAACCATGTTTATAAGTAATACATGAGCTGGTTTTCGGCCCTCTAAAAATTGAATACTCCGGCTGGGATAAGACGGTGAGTCCTTTAGCTGTTTTGTGCATATTGTCTCCTCAGTTCCTAAAATCGATATAAACCTGTGAGCACCTAAGGGCATGCAGCCCAGTTTGCCTCATCACTAAACGGCCGATTAAACTAAGAGTCAACACCTATATATACATATATATATATAGGTCGATAATGTCTGTGAAAAGAACTCTATGGACGACTACAGTTGTATTTTTCGGTTATAATAAACCAGCATGTTTTGTCTTCAGGGTAGAAATAGATATGAAAGACTCACAGAGACGCAGCACTCGTGAAGACGGCAGGAAGCAACTTCTGCTCGTGATGAAGCCCGAACTAATCCGCGAGATTAAAACTGCGGCTTTACAAGCTGATAAGCACACTTACGAGCTTATAGAAGAGGTACTTACGGAGTATTTGGAGCGTGAAAGAAGTGCTGGCACTCTCTGAAACTGTGCAACAGATTTTTTAACTGAACACGCTCAAATTTTATTTGGGTCCAGCGTCATGCTGCATCATATCATAAATGGTATCCAGGAACTGACCGAACTTGTCCGACATCGAAAGCAGCTTCATCATCTGAACTTGCTGCGCTTCGTTACTGTTTAGAATTGCCTCTTCAACAGCTTTTGGAAAATCCCCCAAGAGAGCCTGTTCGCGTGAATTGTTTGCGATTTGTGAAATGACTTTTCGATCTTCCATCACTTTGTCTTTGATCGTTCTTGCGTAGCTCAGCATATCAGCCTCAGTCAGACCATCGCCTTCAAAAACCTCGTTGAGCCGTGCAATGATCAGGGACAGAAATTCTTCTTGTTTGTCTTTTGCCTTACCGCTGCCGAGCCCGCTTCCTGGTTGAAGACCTTCGGCTGCATCTGGTCCAAGTTTTAGGTTCTGCTGTTTAATTTTTGACAGACGGTAATGGCTCAATGCGACATCACCTAAATCCATCTCATCTTCATCGATGTTCGCTTCTCGTAACAACGGTGCCAGTTGGCGCGCATAGATGCTTAGCTTTTCAAGATCCTTGTCGTCATAGTCGACGATTTGAGAAATGAATTCGTAAAACCGAACAAATGTCCCAAGATCCTTCTTGAACAGCTCTAAGGCATCCTTTTCCTTTTTGCAGTCTTTCAAAGTTTGGTCTGTATTTGCAACTAACACAGCGTCGCCGCTCTTTTTGGCGCGCTGAAACATCTCTATGGCAGTGCGGTATGCCTCGGTGGCGGACTTGTAACGCGATGTCCAACGATCAACCGCAGGCTTGCAGATATTTGCAACGGCGGCATTACTAAGTGACTGCTTTAAGAACGCCTCGCAAAACCTCTCGACCTCGGACCAGGTGAAAACACCGAATGCACGCAACTTCTCAGACAGGTCAAAAATTAGATTGGGATTGGAAACATCAATCAATTCGGCAGTCTGATAATATTCTTGGAAGGCGGCCAAGACATCTTCAGGATCGTTGAAGAAGTCGAGCACATATGTTCCGGTGACGTCCTTGCCAGGATAAGTCCGGTTTAAGCGCGACAATGTTTGAACGCACTCCACACCGGCCAACTTTTTATCGACATACATCGCGCATAGTTTCGGTTGGTCAAAGCCCGTCTGAAATTTGTTTGCAACAATCATCACTTGATAGTCGTCAGTATCAAAGGCCTTGCGCATATCGCGGCCCTTGAGATTGGGGTTCATGTTTGTCTCGGTAAACTTCTCGCCTAACAACGCTTTGGCGTCTGGATCATTCTCCGCAAATTCCACCTCACCCGAGAAAGCCACCATTGCATGGATCTTATCATAACCGTTCGAACTGATGTATTTGTCAAACGCGAGCTTGTAGCGCACGGCTTCTTTACGTGAACTGGTCACAACCATGGCTTTGGCTTGCCCACCCAACAGGCCACTTATGTTGTCTTTGAAGTGTTCAACAATCACGCGCACTTTTTGCGATATGTTGTGGTCATGCAAGCGAACCCATTGGTTCAGTTTTACCTTAGCCTTTTTAGCATCAACTTCAGTATCCGCTTCCTGCGCTTTCAGAGCCAAATTGTACGCAACTTTGTAGCTCGTGTAATTGCGAAGAACGTCGAGAATAAATTTCTCTTCGATAGCCTGCCGCATCGAATAGACATGATAAGCCTTGGGCAGGTTTGTTTTTGAAGGCGGTTCATCTGGGTTCGGCACGCGCCCAAATAACTCAAGCGTCTTGGACTTCGGCGTTGCAGTAAATGCGAAATAGCTCAAGTTCGGTGCCTCGCGACGCGCGTCAACGGCAGCGTCAAGAATATCCTCTGAACTTAACTCGGCATCATCGTCTCGCCCCTCAGTCATCAACACGGACTTCAACTTGCCCGCTGTCGATCCTGTTTGAGAAGAATGCGCCTCATCCGCGATAATAGCGTAGTTGCGCTCTTTCAGATTGGTGCTGTTCTCAATCGCCTTCATGACGAATGGGAACGTCTGAATGGTCACGATGATTATCGGCTGCGAGCCTTCCAGCGCTGCAGCCAGTTTTTCGGACTTCGACCCATCACCCTCTTGGCGGTTGATGCGCCCAACGACGCCGTCTTGATGCTCGAACTGATAAATCGTTTCCTGCAACTGATCATCCAGCACCGTGCGGTCGGTCACGATGATGACGCTATCGAACACCTTCTTCGTGCCATCAAACAGCGATGACAGCTGATGCGCCGTCCATGCGATGGAATTCGACTTGCCCGATCCGGCACTATGCTGGATCAAATACTTTTTGCCAGGCCCTTCGACCTTGCCAGCTTCAACCAGCTTCCCAACCACATCCCACTGATGATAGCGCGGAAAGATCATCGTCTCTTTCTTGAATTTGCGGCCTTCAAAATCTTCGTGTTCTTCGATCTGCAGATGCATAAACCGTGCAAGGATGTTGAGCAGCGCATCCGGCTGTAGCACCTCTTGCCACAGATAACTTGTGGCATAGGTGTTCTCATCCTCTGGCACGTCATTGCCCGCGCCCCCCTCTTTGGTGCCCTTATTGAAAGGCAAGAAGTACGTGTCATCGCCGCTCAAACGGGTCGCCATATAGACCTCGTATTGACTGACCGCGAAATGCACCAAAGCCCCGCGCTTGAACGTCAACAACGGCTCTGGCTTCTTGGTCGCAGGATCAATCGGCAAGCGGGTTTTCTTGTACTGCGTGATCGCGTTTTGCACCGATTGCTTGAACTCTGACTTCAGTTCAAGCGTGACGATCGGCAGACCGTTCACGAACAACACCAGATCGATGCGAAATTTCTTGGCCTGCGTACCTGTCTCGGCCAGATGCGCGTCGGTGGCATAGGGGCTATAGACCAGCTCTGGCACAATGCGCAGGCGGTTTTTCTTGTAACGGGTAAGTGTGTCTGGGTTTAGATCATGTTCGGGCTTGAACTGGCAGAGGCTAAACTTGGCGTTGCGGTCTTTGACGCCGTGACGCAGCACACCCAACGTGCCAAAAGTACGCAGGTCTTTGCTGGTGGCATTCGGGTCGGCCTTATCAAGCTGACTTGCCACACGTTCCAACAGCTTGGCCTCTGGGTTACTGGGGTAATTCTTGCAGTGCTTTTGCCATTCACCCTCTTGGGTATCTTTGACAAAACCGATCAGGTCTTCGGAATATATCGCCAGTTTGCGATTATACCCCGCAGGCGTGCCAAGCTGCCAACCGCTGGCTATCATCTGGGAAATCATCTCGTTTTGAAAAATCATTTCGCGGGTCACGCCGTGGGAAATTCTCACGCGAGGGCCTCCTCGTTTTGGTCAATGCCTTGTTTGGAATTACGCGCAATCCCCTCAGGTAATTGCCAATCGCGCAGATCAATCTTTCCCGTCACAGCGGCAGAAATCAGCGCCGTGCGGCGTTCTTTGAGGAGGTCGACGGCAGATTGAGTATTACGCTCAAGATCACTGATAATCCCTACCTTCTTGACCAGCCAATCAACGACCTGCAGCTGTTCATTTAGGGGCGGGAGTGTGACGGGAATGAATAAATAATCACCCTTTGCGATATTTTGCATGCTGCTGCTAGCACCTTCAGCCGCCAGCGAGATTTCGCTGCGAAAACCCCGATGCATCATAAAATACGCTAAGAATGCTGAAGACTGAAGTTTGTCATCGAAGTAAACAGTTTGCCATAAACGGTCTGGTAAAAAGACGTTTGGGCTGTCATCTAAGACTACAGCACTTGCTCCGACAAGTTCTGGTGTATTCATTCGACTTATTATAATTGCATTTTTACGTACCGGACACTTCACGCGCCTAATTTCCTCAGGCACGACAGTTTTATTTTCGTCAGCACGAAAAGATCTCGTGTACACGCAGCTGGTTTTCAGGACGGCAATTTCATTTTTGTTTGCTGATTGATCTGAGGCGTTGACACTTACTCCCGATTCCAAGTCCGAGATTAAATATTTCAATCGCTTCACCTCCCAATGCGCAGGGACGTCGCCGAGCCAGTCGATGCCGGAGGGGCGCAGGGGGGCGGATTTGTCAAGACCCTGGGTCACCGCATGGCTGATCACCGCTTGACGTTTTTCCTCTAACAGCGCAATCAACCGCTGCTGCTTGGCAATCAACCCATCAATCTTGGCCGTCTCATGATCCAAAAAAGCCGCGATTTTGGTTTGTTCTGAGAGTTGAGGGAGACCGATTTTGAAAGCGCCTAGGTCTGATGATGATAACTCAAGAAAAGTAGAGCCGCGTCCGAGCATGTTAAGGGCTTCGGAATTCGTGCTGAGAAAATAATACAAGTATTTAGTTGAAAGGTTGGCCAGCGGTATCAATGACTTGCAGCCTTGATTTGTCGACAAGGAGCATTGGGAAACTCCTAGTGCTCCGATTGGTGCGCGTGACGAAAGGATCACAGAACCTTTTGGTACCAACGATGCGCCACATGAAGCGAATCCTTTCTCAGATATATTACGTTTACCACGAGCTAAATACGGACTTGGGCTTTTCCCAAGATCTGCCGGCGTCACCCAAGGTATCAAGCCGTCCCAAAACGCAGTTTCACCTGATTTCGGTGTAGCCCCATTCTCGATTTTAGCTATCCTCTTTATCGGGACTGCCTCCCAACCCTCAGGAATATCCCCCAACCAGTCCACGCCAGAGGGTTTGTAGGCCGGATAGGGCCGATACTTCGCTTGTCCTGCGCTTGCCATCACACATGCACCTCTTGTAGCAGCGCCATGATCTCGGCACTGACGGCGTCCAGTTCGGCGTCGATTTCGGCCAGCTCGCGCGGCGGGGTGTAGTTATAAAAATGCCGGTTGAACGGGATTTCATAGCCAACAACGCCAATGCCACCATCAATCGCATCTACCTTGCCCGCGTCAATCCATGCGTCAGGCAAATGGGGCGCGACCTCTGCCAAGAAATATGCCTCGTTCAGCACATTCACAGGCTGCGATGGGTCCAGCGGTACGTTTTCATTATCGCGCAGATCACCGTCGGGTTTGTATTCAATGGTTTGGCGATCCACATCGAACAGCCCATACAGCGGATTGGCGGCCGTGTTCTTGTGGATTTTCTTGATGACCTTTTTAGCCTTCGGATTTTTCCAACTGACCGCAGCGGTGATCTGGTTCTTGGCCGTGGCATCAAGGCTGACACCCGTAGACTTGAGCGCTTTATCAAAGCCGTTCATATCGTCGTGTTGATCAGTCCCGATCTTGTCCTGTAGCTTACGGGCAGCTTGCAAGATGGCCAGCTGATCCCGCCACGTCTTTGGGTCCAGCACATCCTTGATCTGTTTCTCTTTTAGCTCGGGGAACTCCGCCTTGATATGAGTGCGGATTTCGATTTCCTGATCGCTCAGAACGCCATAATCCGTACCGTTCTCGCTCCAACCCGTGCCAAATCTATCGTAAATCCATTGCATGATCGCGTGCAACGGTTTGGGCGCAAAACGCAGAGGGGCGATGCGATCATCACTAAACTGATAGCTTTCGCGCAAGGGCCGCTCGATCGTCAAACGCCGGTAGCCAAACTCATGAGTGTGGAAGATCTTAGAAGCAAAGGTTTTGGGCGTGGCCGCTTTGGGTGTCGCAGATTGCCGCCCACGATTACTTTTCGCATCCTCGGGTTTGTCGAGGGCTTCCGCAGCGACAGGTTCGAAGTTACCAAAGCAGCGGGTGATCGTGGCGATATCGCCCTCATCCATCCATTTGCGTTTGGAGCCCAGAGATTTGCGCATCTTGCTATACAGGTCGGTGCCGTTGATCAGCTGCACCTTGCCCTTGCGTTCAGGGGCCTTCTTGTTCGTCAGCACCCAGACATAGGTAGAGATACCCGTGTTATAGAACATGTCCGTGGGTAGCGCGACGATGGCCTCAAGCAGATCGGATTCAAGAATGTTGCGGCGAATTTCGCTTTCGCCGGATCCTGCGCCGCCCGTGAACAAGGGTGAGCCATTCAGAATAATCCCGATGCGCCCGCCGCCCTTGTCTGTGTCGCGTAGTTTTGAGATCAAGTGCATTAGGAATAGGAGCGACCCATCCGACACACGTGGCAAGCCTGGCCCGAAGCGACCATCAAAGCCCTTGATCGTGTGTTCGTCCTTAATGTCCTTTTCGATCTTCTTCCAGTCCACTCCAAAGGGCGGGTTGGACAGCATATAGTCAAATTTATCGTTGACCAGTTGGTCCTGCGACAGAGTATTGCCCAGTTTGATGTTGCTGACCTCTTGGCCCTTGATCAACATGTCCGCTTTGCAGATTGCATAGCTTTCAGGGTTCAATTCCTGCCCAAATGCCCGCATCACCGCATTGGGGTTCATTTGCATGACATATTCCATGCCTGCAGACAGGAAGCCGCCTGTGCCAGCGGTTGGATCGTAAATGGTGCGAATGATACCGTCCTGCGTGAGGCCTTTATCGTCTTCCATGAAGACAAGAGATGTTGTTAAATCTACGATGTCACGGGGAGTGAAGTGTTCACCGGCAGTTTCATTCGATCCTTCTGCAAATCTGCGAATGAGTTCCTCAAAGACCAGCCCCATGTCATGGTTGGAAACAGATTCAGGCCGCAAATCAGCGCCCTTAACCTGCTGCACGGCCTTGTATAGCAAGTTGGCGTCAGCCAACTGAGCAATGAATTCACCAAATTTGAAATGTTCAAAAATTTCGCGGGCGTCGGTGGAAAAGCTTTGAATGTAGCTTTCGAGGTTATCCTTGATACCGCTCGCACCGAGCGTTGACAGGTCCATTTCTGACGTATTGTAAAATGATAGGGCTGAAGCACGCAGTAAAAGCTTCTCTTTTGCCTCTTCTGGCAATCCCAGCGTCTCGATTCGCTTGGCTTCAGCAAGAACGTTGGTCTTGTTCGCTTCCAACACGCATTCGAGGCGCCGAAGCAGTGTAAATGGCAAAATAATGCGGCCATATTGGCTTTGCTTGAAGTCACCGCGCAACAGGTCTGCCAGCGACCAGATATAGCTTGCAAGATTATTGGTTGATTGAGACACGTGTACTACCCGTCAACTAGAATATTTTTGTTGAGTTAACCGTAAGTTGTTGCAGAGATTTTGTATAGCCTCGCATGATTCAGAATCGCACAAGATATTGTAAATGACAGCGGCCTAGATGCGCGCGATAGAAAGTTTGTCTCCAACCTCACCAAGCGTGTTGGAAAAGCCTGTAGACAATACACAACGGATGCAATTGTGAAGGCAGTGGATGCGCAAGGAAACAACGTGTGGTCATTAATTAAACGCAATGCGATTAATAGCGCTTAGAGACGCCAAACAACATCGGCAGCCAACATCGGCAAATTATTGATATATGTCTTTTAACATGCTATAAATATTGAGTTATTTTAATTTAAAGATCGGCAAATAACATGCTAGAGACTCCGGTTCGCATTGAACCGTGCCTTTTTGAAGGGGCCGTACCGTCGAGGTTGGCCGATTTAGCTGTCGAAATCCAGTCTGAGGCTGCGAGACTGGGAAATGGTCTCCACCCCGCATCAGCAAACGAACTTGCTGATTTGGTTCGAGTGATGAATTGCTACTACTCCAATCTAATCGAGGGGCACAGCACACGCCCAAAGGAGACATTCACCCATTGATCGCTATGCTGTGATGAGGCCCGTCAGACCGGCCGTTCGCTGCGCTCGCAAGGCCTATGCTCTGACGGAGACAAGTTTACTGAAGCTTTCGAAACTGCCGTTGGCGTTTTGATATGAGAGCGTACACTGGGCGTGTCAAAAAATTCTGTCCTGACAGTCCCTTCGGGCGCATGCGATTTTGCAATGAAGACTATGTCCGTAAAGATTTCGCCGCCGAGTTGGGCGCAGTTCTCCTCTGTGTCGACCTCGTGAGGGCTTCTGAAGATCGCGATGATCATGAGCTATGTTTCGATTCGTAGCTCACCGCGTCGAAGAATGACAAACGCGTGATTTTCTCTTCCGCTGCGCATGCGCAGCGCGCTGCTGATTACCTGCATGGACTTCAATTTGATGATCGGGCCGTCGCTTAGGCGGTCCTTTCTATCGCAATAATAAGATGTTACGATTTCAACTCTGGGGCGAGCTGTCGTGCCTGTTTGGTCCGTATTTGGATAAGAAATTGAATTTAAGACACCTCATTGCCGACGGGCGGACTTCATTGCATGCGGATGTGATTGATGCGCGGGCATTCGGTCAAGACATTCGACATCTTCAATCCTACGGGTTTTGGGAGGCGGCAGACGATGCCCCCGGTCTTTGGGAACATCAGCAAGCGGCTATCGGGACAGTGGTCGCTTATCTAAACGGCGACAAATCAATTCCAGAGCGTCCGGAACAAATTGAAGCCGCTCTTCTCAAGTTACCAACCGGCACAGGGAAGTCTGGGATTGTTGCCGTCCTGGCGCGCTGCCTGCCAGACGTGCGGCGTGTACTTGTTCTAACGCCTCGCACAGCACTCACAAAACAGTTGATCGCCGATATTCGCCATCGTTTCTGGAAGCACATGGGTTACGAAGTTGATGCAACCGCCCTTTTTACCGGTGATGCTCAAACTATGGGAATGGCACTCGACGATGTTTATGTTGAGCAATTTCTGCCAAGTGGTGCCCGGCAAATTGTTCAAAATCTCGGAGGGGATGATGTGGATAGGGCCATTTTGGTCGGCACGCATCATGCCCTCGGTGCCATTCGGAAAGCGGCGTTCGATCCCGATGCACCTGGCTCAGACGCCTGCCAAGCTATGCTCGCGGAGATACGTGACAATTTCGATTTGGTTATCGTAGATGAAGGCCACTACGAACCAGCAGTGTCGTGGTCCCGTGGTGTTCGGGAGTTCAATTTACCAACGCTTCTTCTAAGTGCCACACCCTATCGAAATGACTACAAGTCGTTCAGGGTGCGGGGCCGCTATCTCTTCAACTTTCCGCACGCACAAGCCATTGAACGAAAGATAATACGTCCTGCCGAAGTCATTCTTCCTACTGTTGAACCAGAGGGCGACCGGCAAGCTGCTGTAGGTCAGTTTGTCCAAATCTTGCATCAAGAACTTTCCGACAGGCTCGCCGCTGCAAGAAACTGGTTTCGCGATGGCACCGCACCGAAAGTCATGGTGCGTGGTGATGACCTAGATACGCTGTATATGCTTCAATCCGAAATTGACCGCGTCTTTGAAACTCAGTCTCTAGTGATACATGACCGCGCCAAGAGGACTCCTCAAAATCAGAATCGATTTACCAGCGTTGCATCTGCTCAGCACAATCGTGCTGATGCCACTTTTTGGATTCATCAGTACAAGTTGATGGAAGGTATTGATGATCCTGCATTTGTCGCCGTCGGCATCTTTGATCTCATGGGCAATGCGCGTCAACTCGTACAGCAGATTGGCCGGGCCACACGACATTCAAAGGGCGATGCGCGCTTTCGACAAACAGGGTGGGTCCTTGGTTCTCCGGCTAACGCATCACGAATTCACACTGCCTGGGAACGCTATAAGGGCTATGAGGACTATGCTGCACGAAAGACTGAGCACATCGTTAGCAACGAAGTGACTCTGCCTGACCGTTTGCTCGAATACATGGCTGAATACCAATATATCAGCGGTGAATTTCGAGGGCGGTTTGAGTTTGAGCAACCGCTTGCGGCAGTTGATATCCAGCTTCCCCAATCCGCTGCCGTTCTCAAAACAATTGAACCTATTCCCAATATTAAGATCTTTGGATCGGTTATCGAAGAAGCGATCATGGATAAAGATCGCTTCAAGATTACGCCCGTAGACGGCATGCCGGGCAACGCTTTGGGGTTTTCTTACTACGCTTGGCGCAATTCACCTTATCTGATTGACCGTTTCTTTTCTGAATGGAAGCTCGGGATATTTGTCGCGGTACAGCAGGGCGAGTTTGTGTTCATGCACGATACCGAAGGACTTGTTGTCGATATGGCTGGCCTCAAACTAAAGCGCGCTGGTCGCTCTCTCATGGAGAAGGCCTTTCCGAAAGACGGCGAAGACAATGCTTCTCGCCTTTCACGTATGTCTTTCTCTTCACTCGATATGTCGCAGCACGCTATTCGTGGCATGGCCATGCGAACACGGTCCTTTGCCGACGTATTCACTGACTTACTTGACCCATCGCTCGTGCCTTCGACGGCGGCGGGTTTTGTAGATGGCAGCGCAAGATATGTTGGGTTTGGGCGCTCGCGCTTGCGAGATGCATCTGAACGCTATGTCCCTATAGCCGAGTATGTTGCGTGGACGGCAGAAGTCGCTGCCGAGCTAAGTGACAACGGTCGTTCTCGAAGCCCTGTGTTCGATCGCTATGCTGCCGTCGTTGAAGATGTCACGACGGAAGATGCCCAGCCAGTCTCCATACTTATTGATCCGTCACTGGACGACATGCGTAACGATGACGTTGGGGGAGCGGCTTTCGTTTTGCATGAGGATGTCAACTACTTCGATCTGTGTTCAGACGTTGATGAAGCGAATGGAAACTTCACGATCGAAATCGATGATCAAGAAATCCATTGTTCAGTGGAGTTCGTTGAGGATACAGGAAAGTATCGCATTGAAAGCCATGAACTGAACGCGCGCTTTCCTGCACAAGAACGGGACGACCGCCGTCAAGGCCAAACGCTTGTACAGCGTCTAAACCAGCGACAGTCATTTCGCGTTCTCACCTCTCGTCAGGGCGTGATTTACTCAGAAGGAAACTTCTATGAGCCACGCGTTCGCTGGCAACTTGAAGATGGAAGCACCCCGATTTTGGACTATGTTTTGGCCTCTCCGTCACTTGATCAGGTGAATTCCGAGAAAGGTGAAAATTACTTCGCGCCCAACAGGAGCATTTGGCACCAGCAATCAATCTTTGGAGTCTTTTCTGCTACCTGTGAAGGACAACGTGCTGCCGATGGAATACCTGAGGATGAACTGACTGCCGCAATTGAAGCCCTGCCGATTTGGTTATGTGATGATGACGGTCAGGAAGTTGCCGACTTTATTGGACTTGATCCAGACAACAAGAAAATGATTCTCGTGCACGCGAAGGTCGGAAGTCAGGGACCCAATGGTCGCGGTTTTAATGTGGGCGGATTACAGGTCGTCGGGCGGCAGGCCCTTGCAAGCTTAGGATTCATTTCACTCGGAAGACCTTCACCTGTTTGGACAGCAGAGCGGTGGCAGAGTGAAGTTCAAGCGAACGCTGCTACCCTTGCTGGCCGAAACCGAATGTTTCGCCATCCTGCTGGCTTAGACGCCGAGGACGTCAATGAGCTACTGATTTCTGCCTGCAGAAACCCCTCCTTTGACAGGGAAATCTGGATTGTTGGGGCTAAGATGACGCGCCGACAGGTGCTTGAAGATGGCCTCGCACAGGAGCAGCTCCAGAACCGGCTGCGACAGTTCCTGATGCACTGGGATGCCATGCAGACTTCTTGTGCGCGAGCAAATGCGAAACTGAAGTTTTTTTGTTATGATTAGTCGCGTCCTGCGTGCAGGATCGAGCTCTTGGTAACCGAATTCGCTTCTAACGCGGTCTGGGCCCATTGCTGCTATTGTGCAAAGATGCCACTTTCATTGCATCAATCGCATTTCTTGAACACTTGAGGCGCAAGGATCGCCGTTGTCTCCGCTGTTTGGCAATATCCTGCTCTACGATTTTGATATTAAGTTCAATGATAGAGGTGCGATCCGCATCCGTTTCATTGACGACTTTCTGCTGCTTTCAACATCTGAAAAAAATGTAGGTGTGCCTTTGTGCCCGCCCAAAATTTCCTAAAAGAGATGAATTTAGACTGCCACGATCCTTTTCAATTGGCTGCAGACAAGAACAAGACTGAATATGGTGACGCTCGATTAGGTGGGTTTTGGTTCTTGGGGTATGCTTGCCAACCAGGTTTATTTCAGCCCTCACCGAAAGCACGAGCAAGCATCTTGAAGTCCATTGACGAGCATTTTTCAAACGGCCGATCTGCGATTAAAGAAGTGCGTAGAGCGAAGGACAGCTTCGCTGTTCGTCAACGCTATACACAAACATAAACACTCATTGACCAAGTTCTGCGTGGATGGGGCGAGGCTTTTGCCTACTTTACTTTACGCACCACAATGAAAGATCTAGACAAGAAAATTGACGTTAAGATTGAGAATTTTCGCAAGTGGTATGCACAGCAGGCTCAATCGATGAATACTGAAGATAAGCGCCGCACAGGTGGAATAGGCTTGCTCGCCGACATCAAGCCAAAGTTCTTTGAAAATGCACCAATCGTTCTGCCAAAAAATAAGCAATTTCAGACGAGCATGAACACGGTTACAATTTCTACTGATGGCTCTGTGCTAACTTGGGGTAAGGAGCGCGGTAAGGATCAAGGCCCGGGAGGTTGGGCGTACGTAGTTCATGACACGGCAGATGAACAATCTGGCGGCAAGGCATCTACCACCAACAATAGAATGGAGCTTCGCGCGGTTCTGGAGGCACTTCTTTCCTTACCGTCGGGTGCTTCTGCAATCATACGCACTGACAGCAGGTATGTTGAAAACGGCTTCAATAAAGAAACGGCTTTAAAAACAAACATAGATCTCTGGAAAAAGCTACAGCACGAGGCCGAAACGAGAAATATCAAGGTCGTTTGGCTCAAAGGTCATGCTGGTGATCTGCACAATGAACGGGCTGACAAGCTGGCAGGTCTCGCTGCAGCCAAACAAAGTCAGCCGTAAACCAAGGGTGATGAGCTGTTGCGAAGCAGGCTTCCACGGTCACAGAGGTGTCCGCTTTTAACGTTGTCGGTTAAACATTTGCACCTGCAGCTAAAGTCCGGAATCCGCCCAACTAAACCGTTCGCTGAACTCCTAGGGTCAAGATCGTTTAGTGGGGTACACCACGCAAAGATAGTGTTTGAACTTGCTAGCGAGAAAAAACCCACAAGAATACGTACATAATATCGTTCTCCCCACGCACTCCCAAAGGTCTAAAATAAAACCCCATCAGAATTAAGCAGAATTGTTTTGGTTACTTCACCACACAGAAGCCTCAAACACGCGTCCTGAGGCTTCTATGGAGTTGGCAGACTTATGGGTGAAAATTGGCAAACATATGGGTGAATGGCTAAACTTATGGGTTAATGCACAGCTCCATTATGCGTCCAAATTGGCCACATTCAATGCATTTTCTTGAATGAAAAGACGGCGTGGTTCGACTTCATCGCCCATGAGACGGCTAAACAAATCGTCCGCATCAATGGCATTGTTTACACGCACCTGCAGCAATGAGCGTTCATCGGGATCAAGTGTTGTCTCCCAAAGTTGCTCTGCATTCATTTCGCCAAGACCTTTATAGCGCTGCAGTGACAAGCCTTTACGGCCAGTTGCAAACAACATGTCGATAAACATCGTTGGTCCTGTCAGCCTATCGCCACGATCTTTGCGGCGAAGTGTCGGCACCTGATCGAATACTTCCGTTAATTGCGGTGCTAAACGGTTAAGCGCTCGTGCATCTGATGATTGTATCAGGCTGGCATCGAGAACCTGAACCTCTTTAACGCCGCGCACTGTACGCTCAAAAATGTAGCCGCCAGCGCCTTCGTTCGACGTATTCAAACGCCCTGTCCAACCGCGCTCGGTCTCCTCTGAGATCATATCAAGACGTTCAGCAGTTTTAGCGGCAACCGCTTCTGTCGCTGACAAATCGTCCAATATGGAAGCATCCATAACGCCGCCGATAACAGCCTGTTCGACAATCGCATGATCGTAACGGGAGTGAAGACCTGCAAGTAAGGTGCGCATTTGAAGAGCAACATCGATGACCGGCTTGATATCGTTGCCAGTACGCACTTCGCCGTTGCCCATTTCAAGGGTCGCCTCTTCAAGGCCAACACTAATGAGATATTCCTCCAGCGCTTTCTCATCATGGAGATATTGAGAAGATTTTCCGCGCGAAACTTTGTAAAGGGGCGGCTGCGCAATATACAAATGCCCCCGTTCAATCAGCTCCGGCATCTGGCGGAAGAAGAAGGTCAGCAAAAGCGTTCTGATGTGAGCGCCGTCAACATCCGCATCCGTCATGATGATGATTTTGTGATAGCGCAATTTGTCAGCGTTAAACTCGTCCTTACCAATGCCCGTACCAAGCGCCGTGATAAGCGTTCCAACCTGATCGGAACCGAGCATGCGGTCAAAGCGTGCGCGCTCAACATTTAGAATTTTACCGCGCAATGGCAAGATCGCTTGGTTTTTACGGCTACGGCCTGACTTGGCAGAACCACCAGCAGAATCACCCTCCACGATGAAGATTTCTGATAATGCAGGGTCTTTTTCTTGGCAGTCAGCAAGCTTGCCAGGGAGCGACGTGATATCAAGCGCGCCTTTGCGGCGTGTCAGTTCACGTGCTTTACGCGCTGCTTCTCGCGCAGCGGCCGCTTCAACAACTTTAGACACCAATACTTTGGCTTCATTGGGATGCTCTTCTAGCCATTCCGACAATGTCTCGTTTACAAGGCTCTCCACAACGGGGCGCACTTCGGATGAAACAAGCTTGTCTTTTGTCTGCGATGAGAATTTGGGGTCTGGCACCTTAACGGACAAGACGCATGTTAAGCCTTCGCGGCAATCATCGCCTGTAAGGCTGACTTTTTCTTTTTTCAAAATACCAGAGCGATCCGCATAGCCTGTGACCTGACGGGTCAAGGCACCACGAAAGCCAGCCATATGCGTGCCACCATCGCGCTGCGGAATATTGTTTGTGAAACAGAAAACATTCTCCGTATAGGAATCATTCCACCATAGAGCGACTTCTGCTGTGATACCGTCCTTCTCGCCAATGATATAAACCGGCTCTTCAATGAGGGATTTGCGTGTGCGATCGATGTAGCGAACAAACTCTTTCAGTCCACCTTCGTATACCAGCTCTACCTCTTTCACATCGGCGTGGCGCTTATCAGATAAAAGAATGCGAACGCCCGAGTTCAAAAATGCCAATTCGCGCAGGCGATGCTCCAACGTGTCGAACTTAAACTCGACATTTGTGAAGGTTTCCTGACTTGGCAAAAAGGTGACTTCTGTACCGGTATAATCACCGGCCTCGCCAACGACCTTAAGCGGTGCATCTGCAACACCGTGTGTGAACGTCATTTCATGGAATTTGCCTTTGCGGCCGATGCGCAATTTCAGCATGACTGACAGCGCATTCACCACCGAAACACCCACACCGTGCAAACCGCCAGATACTTTATAGGAGTTCTGATCAAACTTACCGCCCGCATGAAGCTGTGTCATAATCACTTCAGCGGCAGAAATGCCTTCTTCGCTGTGGATATCAACAGGAATACCGCGTCCGTTGTCTGTCACAGTGACAGATCCGTCGGCATTCAGCGTCACAGTGACAAGATCAGCATGACCCGCCAAAGCTTCATCAATCGCGTTATCGACAACTTCGTAGACCATGTGATGCAGACCAGAGCCGTCGTCCGTATCACCGATATACATGCCGGGCCGTTTACGCACGGCATCCAACCCTTTGAGAACTTTAATAGAATCAGCACCATAGGCTGCGCCGGCTGCAGATTCTGTGGTTTCAGGTATGTCGTTCATATAGTAAAATCTCTTTTCAGGTCCGCGCCCCACACGCGCCTTCACACGATATGTAACCGCTTTGCGAATCACACATCTTAATCCCTTAAATATATAGGCTTTTTGGCCTCAAACACCAAATCTGATCAACACTTATAAACTGTCCTTTTTGCCGTTTACGTAAAAGGCAATTTATTGCTATAGGTAAATTGGTAAATTCAATGGAGCATTTGTCGTTTTATGAACCTCGTTTTTCGCCTGCTTTGGGTTATCATCACCGCTTTTAGACGTTCAAAACTCGGCATGATGGAGGAGAGCGTCATCACATTGCGTGTTATGCCCAATGACCTTGATACCAATATTCATATGAATAATGGCAGATATCTCACAATCATGGATCTTGGCCGCGTGGACTTCATCATTCGCAGCGGCATGGCCAAGCAATTGCGTGAGCAAAAATGGTATCCAGTCGTCGGATCAGCCAAAATATCATATAAAAGATCCCTCTCTCCATTTCAGCGTTATGAATTGAAAACACGCGTTCATGGGTGGGATGAAAAGTGGATTTATCTCGAACAAGAATTCGTCGTGGGCGATGTTCTTTACGCACGCGGCATTGTTAAGACGTTATTTCTCAAAGACGGTCATAAAGTTCCAAGCAGTCAAGTCACGCATGCCATTGGCTATGATGGCCCATCGCCGGAAATTAATCCCGCCGATGAGCAAGCTCTTTCCTAACGACCTGCATTACATCGGAATTGGCCATTTCTGATAGGTATCAAAAATATCCTGCATGACCGCATCAGATAAGGTCACATCCTTGGCGGCGATGTCACACTTCAGCTGTTCCATATTGGTTGCGCCAATGATTGTGGATGTCATGAAAGGACGACTGATACAAAATGCGATGGACATTTGCGCAGCGTTAAGCCCATGGCGCTGTGCAATATCAAGATAAGCCTGCAATGCAGGCATCGCGCGCGGTATATATCGTCCACTTAAATCCTCTTGAACTGTACGGCGTGAGCCTTCTGGCAAAGCACCATTTTGGTATTTTCCCGACAGCATGCTTGCTGCAAGCGGAGAAAAACACATGCAGCCCACATCCTCGTGAGCAGACAGTTCTGCCATATCCAAATCATAGATGCGGTTCATCAAATTATATTCGTTTTGCACCGTCACGACACGTGGCAAATTTTGCTCTTCTGACAGGCGAATATATTGCGCGGTTCCCCAAGTGGATTCATTTGAAAGGCCGACTTGCCTAATTTTTCCTTCATCAACAAGCTCGCCCAATGCGCCCAAAATCATGGCAATATCATCTTTGCACTGCTGGCTGTTTTCCTGATCTGGTGAAAAGCCCCAGCTTTGGCGGAAGTGATACGACCCGCGGTTCGGCCAATGGACTTGATAAAGGTCGATATAATCAGTCTTCAAACGTAGAAGGCTCTGCTCGCAAGCCTTCTTAATTCCTTCATGAGAAAAACCCGCGCCATTGATCAAATGTTCTTGGCCTGGGCCACCAACCTTGCTTGCCAAGATAATGTCGTCGCGCTTGCCGCGCTTTTTAAACCAATTACCAATAACGCGCTCTGTATCGCCATGCGTCTCTGCGCGAATTGGAACGACAGGATAAAGCTCGGCAGTATCGAAAAAATTGACGCCTTCGCTGACAGCATAGTCCATTTGTTCATGGCCTTCACTTTCAGTATTCTGCTCACCCCAAGTCATTGTCCCAAGACAGATTTCGCTCACTTTAATATCAGTGCGGCCTAGCTGATTGTATTTCATCTTTATCCTCATATATCTTTATGCATCAGGAGATATGTCACGAATGAGCGAACCGCTACCCATTTTGTATTCTTTTCGCAGATGCCCTTACGCGATGCGCGCGCGCATGGGGATTGTATCCTCCGGTATTAAAGTCGAATTGCGTGAAGTTTTGCTCAAAGACAAACCCGCTGAAATGCTTAGCGCCTCACCCAAAGCAACCGTACCCGTGCTCATTGCAACAGATGGTACAATTGTGGATGAAAGCCTTGATGTTATGCTTTGGGCGCTTGGCCAAAATGATCCCGAGTACTGGCTATCTGAAGAAGCTTTGAAACTTGTCGCGCATAATGACGGACCGTTTAAAGCTGCGCTTGATCGCTATAAATACCCAAATCGATACGCTGACGAAACAATTAACCGCAACGGACAGCGCGATATTTGTGCGGCAACTTTTGAAGATTATGAAGATCGGCTCAAGCGCCAGAAGTTTCTTTTAGGCGACAAGCCCTCGCTTGCTGACAACGCGATTTTTCCATTTGTACGGCAATGTGCTAATGTTGATCGCGCATGGTTTGATGCACAGCCTTGGGACCATCTGCATCAATGGCTTGAACATTTTTTGAGTTCTGATCGTTTTGACTACATCATGCGTAAGCATACGCCTTGGAAAATAGGCGATGAGCCTTTGATATTTGGTGTCTAATCACCACATAGGTGCAAAGGATATGTCATGGATATTAAAACAGCACCGTTTATTCCGCCGCACCCTTCCCCGCGCACTGAACCGCCAAGCCGCTTGGAAGTTATCCGCACCGTTATGCGCAACCCCTTAGAGCTTTGGGGTGAGGTTTCTTATCGCGAGCCGTATATCACGGCAAAATTTCTCAATGAGAAAACGCTGATTATCAACCATCCTGAATTGATCAAACATGTCTTGGTGGACAATGCTAAAAACTATCAGATGGCACGCATCAGGCAACTCATTCTGAAGCCAATATTGCGTGAAGGATTGCTAACTGCCGAAGGTGACACTTGGAAACGTTCGCGCAAGGCAATGGCACCTGTTTTTACGCCTCGTCATATTCATGGCTTTGCCAATATGATGCGCGATCGCACGCAAAGCTTTTTAGAACGCTACCGTAACAATCTGGGCATTCATGATATAAGTCATGATATGACAGAATTAACATTCGAGATATTGGCCTTAACATTATTCTCTGATGAGGTTGTTACCGAAGGCGTTGATTTTGCAAGCGATGTCGATGAGTTATTGTCAACGATGGGGGCTGTTGATCCCTTAGACCTTTTAAAGGCTCCTGAATGGTTACCGCGCTTTAGGCGTTTGCGTGGGCGAAAGGTTTTAGAAAAATTCCGCAATGTGGTGCGCAACACCATGGATGCACGGCGAGAGAAAATAAAAAGTTCGCCGGATAATGTTCAAAATGACTTTCTAACGCTGCTGTTAAACGCAGAAGGGCCTGATGGCCTGAGTGCTAGTGAGATTGAAGATAATCTGATCACATTCATTGGTGCCGGACACGAAACAACCGCCCGTGCGCTTGGCTGGACACTGTATCTGCTCTCTAAAGCACCAGAAGAACGCACAATCGTGGAAGATGAGATCAGAAGGGTTTTATCTGGTAATCCCGATCCCGTTGACTGGTTAGAACTTATGCCAAAAACTCGCGCCGTGTTTGAAGAGGCAATGCGCCTTTATCCGCCAGCGCCGTCGATCAACCGAGAAGCCGTAGAGCCAGAAACTTTTACGTTTAAATCTGGCGAGAGCGTTAAAATTGAAAAAGGCACGACCGCATTGGTGATGCCTTGGACTCTTCATCGCAATCGATTGCTATGGGAAAACCCAAATGCATTCATTCCGTCACGTTTCTGGCCTGAAAACCGCGATAAAATTGACAAATATCAATATTTACCGTTTGGCGCAGGACCGCGCATCTGCATCGGCGCAACATTCGCATTACAAGAAGCTGTCATTGCTCTAGCGCTGTTGCTCAATGATTTCCGGTTTGACGCAACACCATCACTGTCGCCTTGGCCTGTTCAAAAACTTACTGTTCAGCCGCAAAACGGTTTGCCAATGCAGGTTAGCCTGCGCTCATAAGTCGGCTTTTCATTTTTGACAAAGTGACTTAGACCGGAGCTGCAATTAGAGCCGGAATTCTCATGTCATTTTCATTAGGCCTTGATACAGGCGGAACTTATACTGACGCAGTTGTTTTTGATAACACGCAAAACATTGTCACTGCTAAGGCAAAATCGCTTACAACGCGCCATAATTTAGCAATTGGCATTGCTGGTGCTGCGGCCCAAGTTTTAAAGCGCAGCGGCGTTACTGCCCGCGATATTTCTCTTGTATCCATATCAACCACACTTGCGACGAACGCGCTGGTTGAAGGTCAAGGTGGGCGCGTTGCGCTCATTATGATCGGCTTTAGCGAAAAGGATATTGAACGAGCAGGATTGAAGAACGCTTTGCGCGACGATCCTATAATATTCTTGCCCGGCGGCCACGACACATTCGGCAATTCAAAGACCCTTGATTTAAGCGCATTGGACGCTGCGCTTGATGATCTTGCCGAGCAGGTTTCCGCCTTCGCCGTTGCTGGATATTTTGCCGTGCGTAACCCAGAGCATGAAAATGCGGTGCGCGCGATGATCCTTGATCGGACACAACGTCCTGTGACCTGCAGTCATGAATTATCGTCAAAACTTGATGGTCCCAAACGCGCTTTAACGACACTGCTTAATGCGCGGCTCATTGATATGATCGCACGGTTGATCAACGCGACACAGAGCTTTTTGGATGAACACGCCATTGAAGCGCCGCTGATGGTTGTGCGCGGTGATGGCTCTTTGATCTCATCTGAATTTGCATTGCACAGACCAATCGAAACAATCTTGTCTGGCCCTGCAGCATCAATGGTTGGCGCGCATTTTCTAACAGGCGTCGATGATGCAATCATTGCTGATATTGGCGGCACGACGACGGACATTGCTATACTCGACCAAGGCCGCCCACGCATAGATGAGACCGGCGCAAGCGTTGGTGGTTATCACACTATGGTGGACGCGGTTGCCATGCGCACGCACGGGCTTGGCGGTGACAGCGAAGTAAAGCTCAATGATAAAAATCTTCATGCGACCATTCAACTCGGGCCGCGCAGGCTTGCACCAATTTCATTGGTCGCCGCTTCCTATCCAGACATTATAATATCCGCGCTCAAGCGCCAGCTTAATCAGCAAATCCCGACCAAGCTTGATGGACGCTTTACATTTCTGACGGGCATGCCAGAAAATATGGCAGCAGGACTTTCAAAGACTCAGGCAGCCCTTTTGGCCCGTATCACAACCACGCCGCAACCGCTTGATAGACTATTAAGAGGAACGGCAGAAGTCGTCACATTGGACGGGCTTGCATCACGCGGGCTTGTCTTAATCGCTGGCTTTACACCATCGGATGCCAATCATGTTTGCGGCGCGTTTAATCATTGGAACCGCGAAGCTGCTGCTCTTGCTGCCGAACTTTTTGCTAAAAAGCGCGATGGCAACGGTAAGCCTATATGCGACACTCCAGAGGCACTCTGCGAGCTCGTCATTAACCGGCTAACTCGGCTGTCTGCAGAGCATATTTTGGAAAGCGTTTTTTATGAGGACGGGTTAGACGGCGCTTTGGCGATAAAATCACCGCTCATTGAACGTGCCCTTGACCGAACAGCGGGCATCGCGCGCATGGCGCTGTTTCTTGATAGACCACTTATCGGGCTTGGTGCAGGTGCGGCGGCCTATTATCCGGTAGCGGCTGATACACTTGGACTTCAATGTATCGTGCCCGACGATGCGGATGTAGCAAATGCCATCGGCGCTGTCGTTGGACAAGTTCGGGTGCAGGTAAGCGCTGAAATTGTTCAAAACGAAAATATGCAATTTGCTGTCACAGGTTCCGAGCTAGAGCTCACAGTAAACCTGTTTGCAAAAGAAGAAGAAGCCTTGGCGGTCGCAAAATCTGCTTGCGAACGTGCAGCCCATGATAAGGCTCAACGCGCTGGGGCGCATAATGTTGTTGTTGTCGTCAATGATGGTGTTAGTGCAACGGATCTGGACGGAAAGCGTCAGTTCATATCTGCAACAATTGTTGCAACAGCCAGCGGTAGACCTGCCGCTTAAATGCATTATTGCCTATTTAGATAAGAT
This sequence comes from Ahrensia sp. 13_GOM-1096m, assembly GCF_000620605.1. NCBI lineage: Bacteria > Pseudomonadati > Pseudomonadota > Alphaproteobacteria > Hyphomicrobiales > Ahrensiaceae > Ahrensia > Ahrensia sp. 13_GOM-1096m. The sequence goes on along the minus strand of NZ_JIAX01000011.1, from coordinate 265,804 downwards.
CTTTAGCATTCTTGCGTGATTGACGCATAATCAGCGCTCCCCTACTTAACAGGTAACACGCGCGAAAACGTTTTATACGGGAGAATATTATGACTGCACCGATCGATAAATTCGGCCTTAAAGTATCGCCTACCCTTCATGATTTTCTCGAGAATGAGGCGCTTTCAGGCACAGGTGTCGGCTCTGATCAATTTTGGCAATCTTTTTCCGATATTGTTCATGATCTTGGACCTAAAAACCGCGCATTGCTGGCAAAGCGCGAAAACCTGCAAACAAAGCTTGATAATTGGTACAAACAGAACGGCGCGCCTTCTGACATGGAAGCCTATAAAGGCTTTTTGAGCGAAATTGGTTATCTTGTGCCTGAAGGCGATAAGTTTTCAGTTGATACACGCAATGTTGATCCAGAAATCGCAAAAGTCGCTGGGCCGCAACTCGTTGTACCGATTATGAATGCGCGTTTTGCGCTTAACGCTGCCAATGCACGCTGGGGTTCGCTCTATGATGCACTTTATGGCACCGACGCAATTGGCGACCTGCCTGAAGGCAAGGGCTATGATGAAGCCCGCGGCGCACGCGTCATTAAATGGGCAAAGGACTTTCTCGACAGTTCTGTGCCTTTAAAAGGCGAACAATGGGCCAATGTTACAGGCTTCAAGATTGAAGATGGCGCTCTGCTGATCACGAGCAGCAAAGGCGATACCGGCCTTGAAGACGCAGCCCAATTTACTGGCTACAAGGGCGACGCTAACGCCCCACGCGCATTGATGTTTGTCAAAAACCGCATGCATGTGGGCATTCATATCAATGCAGACCATCAGATCGGTAAAACGGACCCTGCACATATTTCAGACGTGTGGCTTGAATCAGCGCTGACCGCGATCATGGATTGTGAAGATTCTGTTGCCGCCGTTGACGCCGAAGATAAAACGCTGGTCTATCGCAACTGGCTTGGCCTGATGCGCGGCGACCTCAAAGAAAGTTTTGAAAAAGGCGGCAAAACTATCACGCGTGAGTTGCATCCAGATTTGGATTTTACCGCCCCTGATGGCAGCACGACATCGCTCAAAGGCCGTTCATTGATGCTTATCCGCAATGTCGGACATTTGATGACCAACCCAGCGATCCATGACCGCGACGGCAATGAAGTGCCTGAAGGCATCATGGACGCAATGTTTACAGCGCTGATTGCACTCTATGATGTGGGCGAAAATGGTCGCCGCGCCAATTCGGCAGAAGGCTCAATGTATGTCGTGAAACCGAAAATGCATGGCCCTGAAGAAGTTGCCTTTGCGGTTGAAATATTTGACCGCGTTGAAGCGGCAATAGGCATGAAACCAAACACGATCAAAATGGGTATTATGGATGAGGAGCGCCGCACAACGGTGAACCTGAAAGAATGTATCCGCGCCGCCAAGCACCGTGTTGTCTTTATCAACACCGGTTTCCTTGATCGTACTGGCGATGAAATGCACACATCCATGGAAGCTGGCCCAATGATGCGCAAAGGCGACATGAAGCAAGCGACATGGATCAGCGCTTACGAAGACTGGAATGTTGATATCGGCCTTGAATGCGGCCTTGCTGGCCATGCACAAATTGGCAAAGGCATGTGGGCAATGCCCGATTTGATGCATGCCATGCTTGAGCAAAAGATCGGCCATCCTAAAGCCGGCGCAAACTGCGCATGGGTGCCTTCACCAACAGCAGCAACGCTTCACGCAACACATTATCATGAAGTTGATGTTCATGATGTGCAGAAAACCCTTGCTCAGCGGGGACGTGCGAAACTTGATGACCTTCTATCTATTCCAGTTGTCACACGGCCAAACTGGACGCCGGAAGACATTCAGCACGAACTGGATAACAATGCGCAGGGTATTCTTGGCTATGTTGTGCGCTGGATCGACCAAGGTGTTGGCTGTTCAAAAGTTCCAGACATCAATGATGTTGGCTTGATGGAAGACCGCGCGACGTGCCGTATCTCTTCACAGCATATGGCCAATTGGTTGCATCACAATGTTGCAACGAAAGAGCAAATTGTTGCGACCATGAAGAAAATGGCCAAAGTCGTTGATAAACAAAACGCTGGCGATCCTGCCTATAGCCCAATGGCGGATGATTTTGATGGGTCTATTGCTTTCCAAGCAGCGTTAGAACTTGTGCTTGATGGCCGCGCGCAACCTTCTGGATATACAGAGCCGGTGCTTCACCGCCGCCGCCTTGAGCTCAAAGCAAGCTAAAGCAATTCATAAGCAAACATTAAAAGCCGCCTTGAGAAATCGAGGCGGCTTTTTTCATGGCATTTACTGTCTTAGCTTGTCGATACCGATGCCAACGGCATCAAACCCACCATCGACCGCCAATACGTGACCTGTAATATAGCTTGCTTCTGATGAGGTTAGAAACCAGATCGCATTGGCAAGCTCACGTTCTTCTGCGTGCCTTGGAATTGGCATCACATCATAATAGGCACGGCGAATATCGTCGCTATGAACCTTCTTGGCCATATCTGTTTCCACAGGTCCGGGCGCAACGGCATTAACGCGTATATTATGCTCGCCAAGCTCAGCGGCATATTGCTTTGTCAAATGTGCAAGGGCAGCCTTGGATGTGCCATAGGCAACGCGCATGGTGGAAGCACGCAAGCCAGAGATAGACGTAATATTGACAATCGCGCCGCCGCCAGCCTCGATGAGGTGGGGCACAATGGCCTGCGTCATTAAAAATGGCCCATCCAGATTAGTCGCCATGACTTGGCGCCAAAGTGCATAGTCGTGATCCATCGCAGGTGCAAAATCTGCGATTCCAGCATTATTGACCAATGCGTCCAAGCGGCCAAACTTTGTCGCAGCTTCTTCAACCGCATTAGCCACCTGTTCAGGGTCTGAAACATCCGCAACGATATGATATATTCTATTCGAGCCAAGGGAGTGAGCCGCGGCTTGCAAAGTTTCAGCCATCCGATCAAGCATCACAACGCGCCATCCCTCCTTTAAAAACCGCTTTGCGGTCTCAAGGCCAATGCCCCGTGCAGCGCCAGTAATCAGAACAACCTTCTCAACATCCGTCATATTTGTTTCCTCATTTTAGGCCGCCAAAGACAAAATTCATTCACTATTGAACTATATTTAAATTGCGCGTATTTTCGCAACGTACTAGGCATATTTACAGATGTGAAGCTGACACACGGCGCTCTTATAGGAAAGAAACATTATGACTTTGCGTTACGCGATCATTGGGGCGGGCATGATGGGCCGTGAACATATGCGCAATATTGCTCTTATGCCGGATGCTTGTGTTAGCGCTATTGTTGAACCTGATGATGAAATGGCAGCCCTTGCCACGCAAATGGCTGCTGAGACTGGCATGCAGGCTCCTAAACGCTACACAGAGATTAGTGATCTACTAAGCTCAAATATTGCCGATGTGGTCGTCGTCGTTAGCCCAAATGACACACATTTCGACATGATGCAGAAGTTACTTCTAACCGACCTGCCCGTTCTCTTGGAAAAACCTAGCGCTACCAGCGTTGATCAAGCATGGAGCCTAGTAGATAGCGCTGAAAAGCGCGCCGCTCCGGTTTGGGTGGCTATGGAATATCGTTATATGCCACCCGTTGCGCGCATCATTGATGAAGTGCGCAACGGCACTATTGGCAACACCAAGATGATCTCTATCGTTGAGCATCGGTTCCCATTTTTGAATAAGATTGGCTCATGGAACAGGTTCAATGCACGTACCGGCGGCACGATGGTTGAAAAATGCTGCCACTTTTTTGATCTTATGCGTCTTGTCACAGGTTCCGAAGCCATTCGCGTCTTTGGCTCGGGCGCACAAGACGTCAATTTCTTTGACGAGCGCTATGACGGCAAACAACCCGACATTTTAGACAATGCTTTTGTCATTGTGGATTTTGAAAACGGCATGCGCGCATCACTTGATTTATGCATGTTTGCAGAAGGGTCATATTGGCAAGAACAGGTTTCTATTGTTGGGGATACTGGGAAAGTTCAGGCTTTCGTGCCTGGCCCATCGCGCTTTTGGCCGGGCGGCGTTGAACGCGCATCAGAAGTCATCATTTCGCCGCGTGCAGAACGTGCGCCAACACGGTCTGAAGTCCATGTGGACGAGAATCTGCTTGCCGCTGGTGACCATCACGGAAGCACCTATTTTCAACACCTAAAGTTCTACGAATTATGCGTAGCGCAAACAGGTGTACCCGAAGTGACACTACGCGACGGAGCTCATGCTGTTACGCTTGGTGCAGCTGCCGAACAATCAATCCGCACAGGTGCCGTTGTGCAATTAGAAAATAGAAGCTAAAAGACCTAAATCGATTTAATTATTTAGGAATAAGCGGATGTTTATCACCTGCGGCGAAGCACTTTTTGATATTTTTGCACAGCCTTCAGCAAACAGCACGCCACATGGGATCGGTTTTGATGGCATTGTTGGCGGCTCACCGCTCAATGTTGCCCTTGGTTTGTCGCGTATGGGCAACCGCGCAAGTCTTTTTACGCGCTTATCGAATGATATGTTTGGCCGAAACATTCGTGCATTCATGCAGGATGTGGACGTGCATGATGATTACTGCGTGGCAACAGATCAGCAAACCACTTTGGCGATGATTCTTACCAAACCTGATGGGCAGCCTGATTACTCGCTCTACACCAAGGGTACGGCCGACTGCTCTATGGAAATGTCTGATATTCCCGCTGAACTCGATGAGCGTGACCAAGTCATCCATTTTGGTTCCTTCGCCACTGCGCTTCCAGAAAGCGGCGGCGTATTGCGAGAATTTGCCAAGCAGCAAGCCGGTAAAAGATTTATCGCTTTTGATCCAAATGCGCGGCCGATAGTAATCCCAGAACGCGATATTTGGCACGCCACGGTGGATGAAATGCTGCCCGTTTCCAACTTTGTTAAAGCAAGCGATGAAGACCTGGAATTCCTCTATCCTGGACAACCCATTGAAGCTTTTCTTGATCGCTGCATGGCAGCGGGTGTTGATGTTGCTTGTGTGACGCGCGGTCCTGATGGTGCGATTGCCAAATCCGCCAATGGCCAAAGCGTTGATATTCCCGGCCGAAGCGTTGATGTCATCGACACGGTTGGCGCTGGCGATACGTTTCAAGCAGCCAGTTTGCATTTTTTAGGCCAAGCGCAGCTAACGCGCAAAGGTGAAGCTCAAAAAGTGGACCTTGAGGCGCTGGTAAAATTTGCTATTGATGCAGCAGCACTTACTTGCACAAGACGCGGCGCAGATTTACCAACGCTTGCGCAGATTGAGGCTTTTGCACGCTAGACAATACTGTATGACGTTGCACAGCCTCTAAAGGTTTCCTATCAATAGGCTTCCAGTCTCGGCACACAGGATCAACGCATGCAGCTTTATCATCATCCCATGTCTGCGAATTCACGCTTCATACGTCTTTTGTTGGGCGAGTATGGGGTCGAATATGATTTGATTCACCAAAACCCTTGGGACCGCGAAGCTGAGTTCATGAAACTCAATCCTGCAGGAACACTGCCTGTATTGGTTTCAGAATCCGGTGCCGCCATCTGCGGCATCTATGCAATCTGCGAATATATTGATGAAACACGCGGAACAATGATGCGCGAACGTCGCTTAATGCCCGATTATCCACTGGATCGCGCAGAGGTGCGCAGGCTTATCGACTGGTTCTGCGTCCGTTTGGACCAAGATGCAACAAAGACGCTTGTACGCGAAAGAGTTTTCAAGCTGGACATGCCACGCACGAATGGTGGTGGCGCGCCAGATTCAGCCGCCATGCGCGCTGCTCGCGGTAATGTTAAACAACATATGCGCTATTTGAACTGGCTTGCCGGTAGTCGCAATTGTCTCAGTGGAAAGTCGCTCACTGCTGCCGATATTGCAGCGGCCGCCAGCATTTCCGTTTTAGACTATATGGGTGAGATCCCATGGGCGGATTCACCGCAGGCGGCAGAATGGTATCAACGGGTCAAATCACGCCCTGCCTTCAGGCCAATTTTAGAAGATCGGATTCGCGCATTAACTCCAGTCTCGCACTATGCAGACCTAGACTTTTGAACCAGTGATCCATGTCGACCGTCCTGTCACCCGAGAAAGCTAAATCAGCCCTTATCAAGGATTTATCATCTGAGGGGTTTGAGTTGGTCGGTGTGATGGATGCAGAAGACACCGGCAATATGGGCGAGGCGCTTTCTGAGTTCATTGACGCTGATTATTTCGGTTCAATGGAATGGATGAAAGAAACACAAGAGCGCCGAAGCGCACCCAAAAACCTTTGGGAAGACGCAAGGACTGTTGTTCTCGCCGCGATGGTTTATTCGCCGGATAATGATTACAATCCATTGCAGGCTATAAAGCGCGACGATCGCGGTACAATTTCTTGCTACGCGCACAACCGCGACTATCATGACGTTATAAAGGGCAAGCTTAAACAGGTTGCAGGTCGGTTCGTTGCCAAAACGGGTGCCGAAGTCAAAGTGTTTATCGACACAGCGCCTGTGATGGAAAAGCCGCTTGCTCAAAAAGCAGGGTTAGGCTGGCAGGGAAAGCACACTAATCTTGTTAGCCGCGAAATTGGTTCTTGGTTTTTTATTGGCTCGATATTTACAGATATGGCATTGCCAGTTGATGAAGCTGAAACAGACCATTGCGGCTCTTGCAGATCATGCCTTGATAGTTGCCCGACAAATGCTTTCCCATCGCCCTATCACCTCGATGCACGGCGCTGTATCTCTTATCTAACCATTGAGCATGCTGGTCCAATAGATATCGAATTTCGCAAACCCATGGGCAATCGCATTTATGGCTGTGATGATTGCCTCGCAGTATGTCCATGGAATAAATTTGCAGCGGAAGCACGTGAAGCAAAATTGCAGGCGCGTGATGATTTAAAGAGCCCGCCGCTTGCAAACTTGCTTCAACTTGATGATGCAGAATTCAGGAAAATGTTTGCCGGCTCACCAGTCAAGCGAATTGGCCGAAACCGTTTTATTCGTAATTGCTTGATTGCAGCTGGCAACAGCAGCGATGAAAACCTCACCCAAACAATCAAACCACATTTAAGCGACCCAGACGCTGTCGTTCGGGGTGCTGCGGTTTGGGCATTGGCACAACAGTTAAGCCGTGACGATCTATGCGTGCTTTATGAAACATATCACCCAAAAGAAAATGATGCATCAGTGCGCTGTGAATGGACGGCTGCACTTGAAAGTACAGGCTTGGAACTGGAATGAATAATAAACGAACCACGCTGATATTGGGCGCAGGATTTTCAGGCCAAAAATATGGCGCTTTGCTCTCAAGTGATGGCATGCAGGTTTTTGGCACGACACGTTCGCAAGACAAGATGCCTGAGCTTAAAAAGGCAGGCATCCAGCCCATAGTCTTTGATGGTTCAAAACTGACACCCGCCTTGCAAGACGCTATAAACCAAGCAACCGATGTGGTGGTTTCCATTGCGCCGAATGAATTTGGCGACCCATCGTTAAAAGCCCTCTCTAGCGCGCTGTCATCGGCACCCCATCTTTCTTGGATCGGCTATCTTTCGACGGTGGGTGTTTATGGCCATCATGATGGTGCATGGGTTGATGAAGAAAGCACATGCAAACCTGTTTCCAAGCGATCTGTGCAACGCATGGAAGCTGAATTGGAATGGCGTAAATTTGCAACCACGCAAGAGCTTCCACTCGCCATATTACGGCTATCGGGCATCTATGGGCCCGGACGTAACGCTTTGAAAAATATGGTTGAAGGCAAGGCCCGCAGACTGGTTAAAGCTGGACAAGTGTTTAACCGTATCCATGTTGCAGACATTGCAGGCAGCCTGCGCTTTCTCTCAAATATGCGCGCTAACGGCATTTATAACGTCACGGATGACATGCCTTCGCCGCCACAAGATGTTGTCGAATACGCTGCATCGGTAACAAAAATTGATCCCCCTGAACCAATTGATTTTGAAACTGCCACATTATCGCCCATGGCACGCTCTTTTTACGGGGAGAACAAGCGCGTCTCCAACTCAAAGTTGAAGGAGGCTGGTTTTCAATTTCAATATTCGGACTACCGGCAATCTTTGAAGAAGATGTGGGACGAAGACGATTGGCGTTAAACGCCAAATAGGGTGTATCAAATGTATAAAATATTCAGTCTCGCAAGCGCGGGAGCTGTAATCGCTTTGACTATTTCAACAACAGTTTTCACCAACAAACAGGCAGAAGCTTCTGCGGCGCAATGTGGCAAGGCATCATGGTATGCGCTCCACTCACGCACCGCATCGGGCGAGATGATGAACCCTGCCAAACTAACGGCTGCCCACAAAACGCTTCCATTTGGCACCAAGCTCAAAGTCACGAACCGCAACAACGGGAAATCGGTTATTGTGCGCATTAATGATCGCGGGCCGTTTATTAAGGGCCGCATCGTTGATCTTTCAAAAGCAGCAGCAAGCCAAATCGGCATGATTAAAAACGGCCATGCGCCGATCTGCTTCCAACGTATTTCTTAAATTCACACAAACAAAAACCCGCCAACAAATGCTGACGGATTTAAAGTTCAGATGCTCGATATTAGCTTGAAGCGTCACGCGCGCCGTTCACCGCTTCAAGAGCGCGGCCCAAATACATATCGCGCTTATAGACATCGGGATGGTATTCCACTTTGCCTGCATCATTTGGCCAAGCAGTGAAATAGCCTACGAAAATCGGAATTTTTTCCGAAATCCTTTCGCCTTTTTCACCGCCGCCCAATTGTGATGCAACATAGTCACGGCTCTTGCCAAGCACGGCTGCTGCCATAGCGCGTGGGTCTTCTAAACGTACACAGCCATGGCTAAAGGCGCGGTTATCACGTTGGAACAAGCTTTTTGCAGGTGTGTCGTGCATGTAGATCGCATGTCTATTGGGAAACAAAATTTTCAACTCGCCGAGCGAATTTCTTGGACCTGGCTTCTGGCGAACGCTGTAGGGTACAGGACCGGAATATTGAGACCAATTAATATTGGATGAGGCAATCTGCTGTCCGCCATGCGTTGATACGACATAACCTGCGCGATCAAGATAGCCTGGATCGCGGTGCAGTTTCGGCAACATTTCATTGACAATAATTGACTGCGGCACACCCCAATAAGGATTGAAGACAACAGTTTCAATTTCATCGTGGAAGAAATTTGTCTGATTGGATGGTTTGCCAACAACAACGCGCATTGCAAGCTTCGTCTCACCATCTTCCATATAGCGAACGCGGTATTCTGGCTGGTTTATGACGACCTGACGTTTGCCATAATTTTCCGGATGCCAACGCAGACGCTCAAGCGCAAATTTTACACGATCAATTTTCGAAGCAAGACTTTGCCCGCCAAGACGTGAAACCGTTTTGGCACCTACAACACCATCTGGGTTCAAGCCAAGATCGCGCTGAACATCGCGCACCAACTCAATTAAATCGCCTTGGTAGAGCGTTTCACCCGCATAAGCGTTCAATAAGTCCTGATGCTTTGTGCGCGTCTCATCGCGCATTTTGCGTTCCATCGCTTTTATTAAAAGCGGCAATTCTTCAGCTGTAGTGCCAGGTTTCACTAACAAATTAGCAGGCAGCACTATCTCGTTTTCTGTGCTGCCACGCAATTTAACAAGCTCATCTTGCAAAATCGCGTAATGCTGCTGGTTAGGCATAAGGCTTGTCAAGTAACCCGCTGGGTCCATGTCGCCAGAAACAAGGCCCACAAGTGCATCAGATGCCGTCAAACGGTTTTTAGTAAAGTCGTGATAGCCTGATATTTTATTCGGATTAACCGCGCCATCTTTCATGTCCTGCGCATAGCGAATGGCATAGGCGGTCAATTTCGTTTCAAATGCCAGCAATTCGGCTGCACGTGCTTTAGGATCATCGATTGAGAATGCATCCGCAGGCACATCAACGGCATAATCTTTTGCTTCCAAGCCATGCTTGTCTGCACTGTTGAGCATCGCAGCAACGGCTTTGGCCTGTGTCGTTACACTCGAACCGCGAGACCACAGGAAAGCTGGTTTTTTGCTATAATGATCTGTCACCGCCTTGGCGATGTCTTCCTCAATAGCAATTTGAAGCGTTGGCGAATAGCGAACAGCTTCTTTAAAGCGTTGCGATTCGAAATCCATCGTCGGCAAACCAAGCTCACCGGATTGACCAACAGAAGCTGTTGTTAAACCTGCCAGCGTAAATGTCGCCATTTGCGCTGCTTTATAAGTATAATATTGCGGGCCTGAAATTTTCTTAATTGCTTTGCGCGGTGTGGCCGGCTTTGCAGTGACGGTTTTCTTTGGCTGCTGGATGACAGGCTCTGGCGCACGGCGCTGGCGCACTTCTTTGCGCTTTGCACGGTTGAAAAGAAGCTCATGCAATTGGACTGCCGATGCCTCTGGAACCGAGAAGCTCATGCCAGTGACTACAACGGCTGAAGCCAGCAATGCGTGCGCAATTTTTCTGTAAGTCACTCTATTCTCCAAAGCTTGTTCGATAGAACCAATCTAACGCATTTATTACCGCCTATAAAGCAGACGCTTGGTGAATAATGTCTTGATGATTTACATCAAATTTTGCGAGTCACGCTTTTGCCACAGCCAAAACACGTTGTGATTTTTGTAAAACACAGTGTTTTTCATGGACGGACCTAGCGGTTGTCGCTAAATATCGACACATGAAAAAAGGTGATCATCTCTTCCTCGTTGACGGCTCGGCATATATTTTTCGGGCTTTTCACGCACTTCCACCGCTGACACGTAAATCCGATGGAACGCCCATTGGTGCCGTGTCTGGCTATTGCAACATGCTCTGGAAACTGTTGCAGGACTCGCGCAATACCGATGTTGGGGTTACGCCTACCCATTTTGCAGTCATTTTTGACTATTCATCCAAAACGTTTCGCAATGCGCTTTACGCTGAGTACAAAGCCAACCGCTCGGAACCGCCGGAAGATTTGCGCCCGCAATTCGGCCTGATTCGCGAAGCAACCCGCGCCTTCAACCTGCCCTGCATTGAAATGGATGGTTATGAGGCCGACGATATTATCGCTGCCTATGCTGCACAAGCCGAAGCTGCAGGCGGCGAGGTGACAATCATCTCATCGGATAAGGATTTAATGCAGCTCGTGACCGAAAAGGTCTCGATGTATGATTCGATGAAGGACCGCCAAATCGGCATTGATGAAGTTGTCGAGAAATTCGGTGTTAAGCCCGAAAAAATGATCGACCTGCAGGCGCTTACGGGTGATTCGACTGATAATATTCCAGGTGTGCCGGGCATTGGGCCTAAAACTGCCGCGCAATTACTGAGCGAATATGGCGATCTGGACACGCTGCTCGAACGCGCCGGTGAAATTAAACAAAACAAACGACGCGAAAATCTCATTGAATTTGCCGATCAAGCACGCCTGTCGCGCGAACTTGTTACGCTCAAAGTTGATACGCCCGTTGAGGCCTCCATTGATGATTTTGTCTTAGAAGACCAAGACGGACCGAAGCTCGTTGCATTTTTAAAAGCAATGGAGCTCACCACACTCACGCGACGCGTTGCCGAAGCCACCGGCGTTGAAGCAGGTGAAATTGAAGCCGCCGATGTACCCGTTGAGAATGCTGGACGCGCGCGCGGCCCCGATCTTGATAAGGCAACATCGCAAAACTCTGCTTCAAGCGACGGTAAAGCCAGCACGCAAGAAGCAGCACAAAGCGTTGAGAATACGCCGCAAGCGCTTGCTGATAAGCTGGCCGCAGAGGCTACCGGTGCAAAATTTGACGCAAGTAAATATGTTTGTATTCGCGATGCAGCTACGCTGGATGAATGGATTTTAAAGGCGTTTGAAGAAGGCGTCGTCGCCTTTGACACGGAAACCGATTCGCTTGATGCCAATCAGGCAAACCTTGTCGGCTTTTCGCTTTGCCATAAAGCTGGAGAGGCTGCCTATATTCCTTTGCAGCACCGCGAGGGTGAAGATGACTTGCTTGGTGAAGGCGGTGTCATTGATGGCCAGCTTGATCTCAACATAGCGCTGGAGAAACTCAAAGCACTGCTGGAAGATCCGTCTATCCTCATTATCGGGCAAAATCTGAAATATGATTATCTCATCATGCAGCGATACGGCATTACCATTCAATCCTATGATGACACGATGCTTTTATCCTATGTGATTGATGCAGGACGCGGCACGCATGGCATGGACGCGCTATCCGAGCGCTGGCTTGGTCACCAGCCAATCGCTTTTAAAGACATTGCGGGCACTGGCAAAAAGCAAATCACCTTTGACCGTATCGCGATTGAGGTTGCCACTGGATATGCCGCTGAAGACGCTGATATTACGCTTCGGCTTTGGCAGGTTTTAAAACCACGCTTGATCGCAGACGGGCTGACATCGGTTTACGAGCGACTTGAACGACCTCTCATGGCCGTTCTTGCACGCATGGAAGGCCGAGGTATTTCTGTCGATCGGCAAATTCTTAGCCGACTATCGGGTGAATTTGCGCAAAAAGCCGCAGCAATCGAAGATGAGATTTATGGTCTTTCTGGCGAGAAATTCAATGTCGGCTCGCCTAAGCAATTAGGCGAAATACTCTTTGGGAAAATGGGGCTTCCGGGCGGCAAGAAAACAAAGTCAGGCCAGTGGGCAACCGGTGCGCAAGCGCTGGAAGATCTTGCAGCAGAAGGCCATGAACTACCGCGCAAAATTGTCGATTGGCGCCAGCTCACAAAGCTAAAATCTACCTATACAGACGCTTTGCCAGGCTACATTAATCCAGAAACAAAGCGCGTTCACACATCCTATTCACTGGCAGCGACAACAACGGGTCGATTATCTTCGTCTGAACCGAACTTGCAGAACATACCGATTCGTACCGTTGAAGGACGTCGCATCCGCACAGCATTTATTGCCAACAAGGGCAAAAAGCTGATCTCTGCCGACTACAGCCAGATCGAACTTCGGGTGTTGGCACATGTTGCAAACATTCCGCAACTGACCCAAGCATTTGCCGATGGAATCGATATTCATGCAATGACCGCCTCTGAAATGTTTGGCGTGCCTGTTGAGGGCATGCCGTCAGATATACGCCGTAGCGCGAAGGCGATTAACTTCGGTATTATTTACGGCATCTCTGCTTTTGGTCTGGCCAACAATCTGGGCATCAGCCGGTCAGAAGCTTCGGACTATATCAAAAAATATTTTGAACGCTTTCCAGGCATCAAAGATTATATGGATGAGATTAAAGCCACGGCGCGTGCGCAAGGTTATGTCGAAACGATCTTTGGCCGCCGCATCCACTATCCAGAAATCAAATCGAGCAATCCGCAGGTGCGAGCCTTTAATGAGCGCGCAGCTATCAATGCACCAATTCAAGGGTCAGCCGCTGATGTGATTCGCCGCGCAATGGTGCGGATAGAGCCTGCTATGGAAGCCGCAAAGCTCTCCGGCCAAATGCTGCTACAAGTGCATGATGAATTGATTTTTGAAGTGCCAGAAGATGAAGTCGATGCGACGATCACTTGCGTCAAAGACGTGATGGAAAATGCTGCGATGCCTGCCATCGACATGGCGGTTCCGCTCGCGGTTGAAGCACAGGCCGCAGACAATTGGGATGAGGCGCATTAAGCGCGCCTCATTCTCAAAGTTCATCAAAACAGGCAATAACGTGATCAGCCACAGCTTGCGAGCAGCACCCTGCATTTGACTTTAAACGCATGCGAATTTGATATTTTGTCAAAGGCGGTAGGCCATGTTTTTTCAGTGTTAATTCAATCAATGGCGGCTCAATAAAAGAGGCTGGCATGGGCGCAACGGCAAGGTCAGCAGAAACTGCTGCGCGCTGCGCAACGACCTGCGCGCTTTTATAAGCAAGGCGATAAGAACGCCCGATCTTGTCCAGCGCTTCCACCGCACCAGCACGCCACGCACAACCACTTTCCCACATTGAAACGGGCAATGGATCTTTCTCATAGGCGCAGCCACCTTTTAGGCCCGCCCAAACAAGATCTTCTTCTAACACCACATGCGCACCGTCTTCCATCACATGCTTGTCTGATGAGGTATAAACCACCACGTCTAACTCGCCGCGCTCAAAGCGTTCCCTCAAATTTGCTGAACTGTCCATGACCACATCGACGCAAACATTGGGGTGCGTTTCAGCAAAGCGCTTTAGGACAGCTGGCAGTAATTTATTGCCGTAATCATCCGGCGCTCCAAGCACGACCGAGCCTTCAATATCCGGCATTAAGAACCGCGCCATCATCTCATTGGACAGCGCTATAATGCGCCGCGCATAGGACAAAAGCATTTCACCGTCCTGCGTCAGTTCAACTGATCGGCTGTCACGCTGCAAAACGGATGCGCCGAGCACATCTTCTAGCTTTTTGATTTGCATCGACACGGCAGAGGGCGTGCGGAACACTCTGTTTGCTGCCTTGGAAAAACTACCCGTTTCAGCAATCGCGATGAATGTTTTCAAAATATCGATATCGACACCAGCCAGCGCGACGGCGTTAAATTGCTTATCGGGTACATTCATGTCTTCTCCTAACATCAATAAAACTGAAAGATAAGTACACATCTATTCGTTTGATTGAATCACGATTCATGCGCATTGTCTAGCTAGGCAAAAGGAGACAAGGACATGACTTGCATTGATAACAACAATTTTGACGTTAGAAATCACCGCTCAAATAGCCTTCAACGTGGTTGGAAAATTATTTCTGACCGTGCAACAGCCTTGTTGGCCGCATATGCTTTGCGTGCCCAGCAAAAGCGAGATCGCGCAGCTTTTATGAACCTCGTCGGCAAAGAAAACTGGCTATATGAGGACATGGGCATTCATGAAGGTGATGTTGACTGGGCATCCAGACTCCCTATCCAAATTAACGCAGCCCAAGAACTTGAAAAAATAAGGCTGCAAAGCCGGAAGAACCTTTAATGACCTGAACCATTCGCCTGCCAGCAAAAATGCCAGCAGGCGATTACTTTATACGCTCCACTTAACGTCATAAAGATCATTGCGTCTGTTGGCTAAATTACGCACCGAGCCAAGAGTGCGCGCTTTTTCCAACATCGTCATATCAAGATCAGCGATTATGAGGTTTTCTTCATTTATGGGAGCCTGCGCTAAAATTCCATCTGGCGGAAAACCTGTATCAGACGGTGTTAATATTGCAGATTGTGCATAGGCTTCATCACAATTTTCAACATTTTCAATCGTGCCCACCAGCCCTGATGTAACGATATAGCATTGATTTTCCACGGTACGGGCGTGGCAACAATAGCGCACACGCAAATGCCCGCTTCTTGCCTCCGTACAATAGGGCACGAAAACCAGCCCCACACCTTGATCGGCATGGCGGCGGCCCAGCTCCGGAAATTCGCTATCATAACAAATTTGGATACCAACAGGACCGCAATCGGTTTCTATCGGCTCTAAGTTATCGCCACCTTTAATGCCCCAAACGTCCCATTCGTCAGGTGTTGGGTGCAACTTTGACTGGCTCGCTATTGTGCCATCACGCCGCGCTAGAAATGCAATATTTTCTGTTTTTCCAGCATCTGTGCGCGTTGCATGGCTACCGCAAACAATATTGATGTTTAGCTCTTTTGCTAAACCTGTAAACTCAGCGACGATTTGAGCCGTTGCCTGTGTCAGCTTATCGATAGATGCTTCCGGCGATAATTTCTGCTCAGCGGCAGATAAAAGCTGAAGCGTGAAATGTTCCGGAAAACAGATAAAGTCTGCATCTTGCCGCGCTGCATCTTCAGCAAAAGCACGCACACGATCAAACAGATCACGAAATGAAGATGTCTGCATCAACGCCATTTGTACGGATGCGACACGTATTTTTGATTTATAGTTTGGAGAAAGTTTCATTGGCTGGGCCTTATAAAAAAGCCGCCAGAACAAAAGCTCTGGCGGCTAAGATCGTCAACTACCGTTTCTAAATTAGTACGGGCAGTTATTATCGCTCATGAAGTCGTGAACAACGACATCGCCAGATACGATTTTAGCGCGTGCATCTTCCACGGCTTTCATCATGTCTTCTGTCACAAGTTCTTTGTTGTTGTCGTCCATAGCGACGTCAACACCGCCCTCTTTAAGACCAAGAACATTGATGCCAGATTCCCAAGTTCCGCCTTCTGAGCCATCTATGAACGCTTCATAAACAGCAACGTCCACTTTTTTGACCATTGACGTTAGAACTTTGCCCGGCTGCAAACCGTTCTGGTTTGAGTCAACGCCGATAGCAAGTTTGCCGGCATCAGCCGCAGCTTGAATTACGCCAACGCCTGTACCGCCAGCTGCATGGAAAACAACGTCTGATCCCTGTGCGATCTGCGCTTTAGTGATCTCGCCGCCTTTAACAGGATCGTTCCAAGCTGCCGGTGTATCACCGGTCATGTTTTCAATAACTTTCGCGTCAGCATTAACGGATTTTGCACCGCCAGCATAACCGCAAGCAAAGCGAGAAATCAGCGGAATACCCATGCCGCCAACAAAGCTAACTGTGCCTGTTTCAGATGCTGTCGCAGCCATTACGCCCGCAAGATATGAACCTTCTTGTTCTTTGAAAACAACCGAGCGTACATTTGGCTGATCGACCACCATGTCGATGATCGCAAATTTTGTATCCGGGAATTCTTTTGCCACTTGCTCAAGCGCTTGCGCCCATGAAAAACCAGCAACAACAATTGGAGAATTGCCATCTTCAGCAAATTTAAGCAGAGCCTGCTCACGCTGTGCATCGTTCTGAATTTCGAATTCGCGGTAAGCGACACCGGTTTCTTCTTTGTATTTTTCAGCGCCATTATAAGCAGCTTCATTGAACGATTTGTCGAACTTGCCGCCCAAATCATAAATAAGAGCCGGCTCGGCATTTGCTGAAAATGTTAGTGCTGTTGCGGCCAAAAGACCTAAAGCTATGCGCTTCATACTAAATCACCCTGTAAACGTTTGTTACTCTCCCCGCACATCACTTAAACAAGTGAAAGCGCGAAACCTCGCGGTGGTTTTCCACCTTGGAAAAGAGCTTGGCACGGCATTGAGGTAAAATCACGCAAAAAATGCAAGCGCTGCCTCAGCCTTAAGAATTATCGTAAACGCTTGCCAGTTCAGCAAAATATCAACCTGGTATTGGGCAGCTCACGCCTGTTCCACGTATGCCGCAATAACCATCCGGATTTTTAGCTAAATATTGCTGATGATAGTCTTCAGCAAAATAAAACACGTCCAAAGGTTCAATTTCAGTTGTAATCGCACCTTGGTGCCCACCAGCCTTTAGGGCTTGTTGAAACTGGATTTTGCTTTTTTGCACATGTTCAAGCTGCGCATCGTTTGTTGTGTAAATAGCAGAACGATAGGTTGTGCCGATATCATTACCTTGGCGCATGCCTTGTGTCGGGTCATGCTGCTCCCAGAATTGCTTCAAAATAGCATCAAGGCTTAATTTGGCAGGATCAAAAACAACTTTGACCACTTCAACATGGCCAGTTTTACCCGTGCAGGTTTCTTCATAGGTTGGATTTTTTGTGAAGCCGCCTGCATAACCAACCGCCGTCACATACACATTGTGCATTTGCCAAAAAATACGCTCAGCGCCCCAAAAGCAGCCCATCCCTAAATAGATAGTTTCCATATTATCGGGGTGTGGTCCGCGCATATTTTCCCCATTCACGAAATGGGTTGGCGACAATGGCAAAGGTTCATCGCGGCCAGGCAGTGCCTCATTGGCATCAATCATGTCCGATTTATTGCGAAACATATCATTTAAAAGCATAGTTTGCGCCCTTCTGCGTGACCGGCTTAGTATCGGTTTATCTTTTTACAAATCCTGCGGCATGTCGTTTTCTTTTATACGCAATGACATAAAAAAGCGCCGACAAAACTGAGAATACAGCAAATGTGGGCAAGGTTAGAAAAGTTACAAGGATAGGGTCGTTCAAAAATGGGTGAACAGACTGCGTGAGCCAAGAGGAAAACGTCTCAAGTGTATCTGGGAAAAATTCCCGCCAGCTCATTTCAAGCGGCGTCAAAACTAGTTTGGAAACACCCAGCGAGCGCGTTGCATCCAGCACGATAAACATGACAGCAATGGCCAAACAAAGCACAGCGATAAAGCGAAGTATAAAACGGGACATGCCTACCTGATGATGCAAATTAACGAATTAGGATTACCGTCAATAGAGTGACCTAGGGCAAAGTTCAATCAACACAATCAAATGATTTATCTAAATTAGCCTTCACTTAGCTCTTGCAGCGAGAAAAAGCACGCGCTACACGTCCGCTCACGTTGTGGCTTACACATAGCTTCAACCCGCTCGGATTAACCGACGAGCGAAAAATGGAATGGACAGGTGGCCGAGTGGTTGAAGGCGCACGCCTGGAACGCGTGTGGGCGGGTGACCGTCTCCAGGGTTCGAATCCCTGTCTGTCCGCCATTCCCACTACCAGAAATCACCTATAGAGCTTGAAAAATGCGATGGTTTCAGACCACGTAATCCCTACTCAAACCCTACGCCTAAACCGTATTCTAGATGGTATGCAGCAAAGCGAAGCGTTTGATTGTGATTATGGTTGATTTGCCAATTTTTGTTCTGATGCAAATCGCGCCTTTAGCAAGCACTCCTCATATTCTGAGCGCGCAATAGAGTCATAGACAATACCGCCGCCTACATTGAGCACTGCCTTGCCTGCTTTATGCAAGGTGAGTGTGCGAATCGCGACATTAAAACGCATTTGCCCCGAGGGAGCGATATAACCGATCGACCCGCAATAGATATCGCGTGGCTGATCCTCTAATCCGCGCAATATCTGCATCGCACGGATTTTCGGTGCGCCCGTAATTGAGCCGCAGGGAAAGAGTGCCGTGATAATGTCAGATATCGTCACGGCCTTAGCGAGCTTAGCGCGAACACGGCTAACCAATTGATGAACCGTCGGATAGCTTTCCACGCGAAAGAGTTCAGGCACATGAAGCGAGCCTACTTCACATATGCGGGAGATATCATTGCGCAAGAGATCGACGATCATTAGATTTTCTGCTTGGTTCTTGCTGTCTTGCCTCAAGGCTTCCGCAAGGGCTGCATCTTCTTCAGGTGTCTCCCCGCGCCGCATTGTCCCCTTCATTGGGTGCGTTTCAATCCAGCCTGCATCATCCACCTCAAAGAATAGCTCGGGCGAGCGCGACAAAATAATCGGTCCGCCTAAATCAACAAGCGCTCCATAGCGAACGGGTTGCCGGATCGTCATGTCATCAAAGAGTGCGGCCGGTTCACCTTGCCAGCTGGCTGTGATGGGGAAGGTCAAATTCGCTTGGTAGCAATCGCCTGCAGAAAGGTGACGGTGAACTTGCTCAAAGCGCGGTGCATAGGCCTCAAATGACAAGCTAGGTTGCAAGTCTCTTAGCGTGGCACCTGATATGCTTTGTGCGGTGACGGGCCGTATTTCGGGCTTATCGAATACTCCCATCAGAACCATCGGCAAGCAGCGCCCCTCAGGTAGGAACTGGCGCAGTTTAGGTTCCAACGCATAACCAGCTTCATAGCTCAAATAACCGGCGCACCATTTGCCAGATGCACGCGCGCTCTCAATTTGAGCCAGCGCGTCAATTACATCCTCAGCATCATCCGCGCAGATGATGTCGCATGGCTTTGCGAACATCATTTCTTTGTTCGCAAGGTCGTCGCGAAGCAAAATATAAGGTTCGAACTGCCCTGTCATGAATTGCCTGACGAAGGGCTAGAGGTCATTATTTTTAGTACTAAAAGCCTGCGCCACATCGTAATCAGCTGCCATCCTTATCTCACGCAAAGGGCGCACATTTTGGATAGATACAGCGTAAAGATCATGAGCCTTGTATGCGGCTAGAGCAGCGTCATCGGCAAACTCCCCATAAACGATGACATCAACCTCTTTACTCTTTGGGTCGGACTTGCGGTTTAGCGCGATCTCAAGATGTTGGGCATGCGGAATCTGCGTGAGGACCTGCAAGCCTTTCCGGATAGGATCGATATTACCATCGTGTTTGGCGGTGAAAAGAACGATATGGCGGATCATTAGGGTTACCGATAGCTTCTTGATATTTGCGGGATACTTGTCACGCAAACCAAATCTATAGTCTGGTTGCGCAAGGTATTTTACAACTCAGCGGGAATGACTGCAACCACATCCATTAAATGCAGAAACATCTGTGCATGGTCGCAGAAAGAACATGTGGCCGCCATTGGCTCGGCACTCACCTAAGACCTTACGGCAATGACAGGGGACGATTTTCCAATATCGCTTCCATCGCAAACAACCCTGTAATGGTTTCCAGCTCAACTTTCGCAGTCAATTTTTGATAGACCGCGTCATAACCTGCCATGGATGTTGTCACGACCTTAATCAGATAATCCCAATCGCCGCCAATACGGTACACATCAACAATTTCAGGAATAGTGGCAGCATGTTTGCGAAAAGCCTGCGACCACTCTTCGCTATGTTTGCGGGTACGGATCATCATAAAAACGGTTAAATCCAGACCAACCGCTTCCGGTGAAATACGCGCATGATACCCTTCAATGATGCCGCTATCAGCCAGACGTCGCATGCGCCGCCAACAGGCATTTTGTGACAAGCCAACTTCCGCAGCAACGTCGCGCTGCGACAATGTGCAATCTCTTTGAAGGACGGTGATAATTTTACGGTCTATTCTATCATATTCGATCATATGACCCAATATTCATACAAATCACCCATAAACAAGTACAATAATTTGCTTCGCGGTGAGTTAAATATAGCTCATCGATCTAGGGAGCTCCAAAATGAACCAAACAGCAGGCCAGAATCTATTTGAGCGCTTTCAAGCCAGCATTCAAACAGACACCATTGTGCATGATCTCACAGAAGGCCTGATCGGGCACCACGCCGTGATTGACGGCCCATTTGGTCAGAAGCCTTTGATCTATGCTGATTATGTCGCTTCAGGGCGCGCCCTTAGGCAGATCGAAAATTTTGTGATGGAAGAGTTGCTGCCGTTCTACGCCAATAGCCATACCGAAGCATCTTATGTTGGCGGCATGATGACCCGTCTGCGCCGCCAAGCGCGTGATATTATTCGCCGCGAATATAATGCGTCTAAAGAGCACGCTGTGATATTCACGGGCTCAGGCGCGACAACGGGGATTAACAGGCTCGTGCACCTTTTGGGCCTGCGCGATATGGCCCTTCAAGGCAAATCGCCTGTGGTTCTCATCGGCCCTTATGAGCACCATTCCAACATCTTGCCTTGGCGCGAAAGTGGCGCGGAAGTCATTGAAGTCCCTGAAGCAAAAAATGGCGGGCCCTGCATGACAGCGCTTGCCGAAACACTGGCAAGTGTTCGCGGGCGGCCCATTATCGGTGCGTTTTCCGCAGCATCCAATGTTACAGGCATTATCACGGATGTTATCGCTGTCAGCCGCGTTTTGAAACAAGCAGACGCAACGATTGTCTGGGATTATGCAGGCGGCGCGCCTTATCTTTCGATTGATCTTTGTCCTGCACCCGGCGCTTTAATTGATGCGGTTGTTTTATCACCCCATAAATTCGTTGGTGGGCCTCAGGCATCTGGCGTTTTAATCCTGCGCCATGATGCGGTACGCACTCAAAAACCCACACTGCCCGGCGGCGGTACTGTGCGGTTTGTGTCACCGACAAATCATGATTATTCGGGCAATGTTGAAGCGCGTGAAGAGGCTGGCACGCCCAATGTCATCGGCGATTTGCGTGCTGCGCTTTGCTTGCTTGTAAAGTCCGCAATCGGTCAAGATTACATCACCAAGCGCAACAATGAGAATTGTTCGCGAGCCATGCAAGCATGGGAAAATCACCCCAATATTGAGATCCTTGGTAATACCGATTGTAACCGGCTTCCGATTTTCTCATTTCGACTGCGCAACGAGGCTGGCGGTTATGTTCATCAGCAACTTGTCACGCGCCTCCTATCAGACTGCTACGGCATTCAAGCCCGTGGTGGCTGCGCATGTGCAGGCCCTTATGTGCACCGCGTGCTGGGCATTGATGCGGATAGTTCGGATAAAATGCGCACGGCGATCCTTGCAGGGCATGAAGTTGAAAAACCTGGATTCGTCCGCTTGAATTTTAGCTTCCTGGCCACGGATGCCGAGATAGAAACAATTCTCAATGCAGTCTTGGAATTGGCTGATAGCGCAGGGCAACATGAGGCCTCTTATAAGTGTGATCCAACCACCGCGATTTTCTCCCCCGCATAGGCGACTTACCGAAAAGCGTACAAGCTAGAGCCAGCGAAGTAACAACCTAATTGCGGCTTAAAATGTCGACACTATTCTTTGTGTCCTTCATCGTTTGTGGTTAGATGAACAATCATGAATGATATGACAGACAGCCTCTGGACGGCATTGACCCACATTGTGACTTTCAACCCTGACTTGGTTGAAATTGTCCTTCTCTCGCTGCGTGTCAGCCTATCAGCAACACTGCTTTCATGTCTGATCGGCTTGATTATTGGCGCGACCATCGCAGTCAGCCGTTTTCGTGGGCGAAGCCTTGTGATCATTGTGATGAATTCCCTCATGGGCTTGCCGCCTGTCGTTGTCGGGCTTTTTGTATATCTCAATTTATCACGGTCCGGCCCTTTTGGATGGCTTGGATTTTTATACACGCCAACAGCCATGATCATTGCGCAAACCATTTTGATCACACCGATCGTTGCGGCGCTTTCCAGACAGATTTTGGAAGACATATATGAAGAGTACCGCGAGCAATTTGAATCCCTGTCTTTAACAAAGTCGATGCGCACAGGTGCGATATTATGGGATGGCAGGTACTCTCTAATCACGGTCGCGCTGGCAGGCTTTGGGCGCTCTACCGCTGAGGTTGGCGCGGTGATTATTGTTGGCGGTAATATCGAGCATTTAACCCGCGTCATGACGACCGCCATTGCGCTTGAAACGTCAAAAGGAAATCTGCAAATGGCAATGGCATTGGGGCTGGTATTGTTGTGCATTTCCTTATCGATCAACATTCTTGTGTCCAGCCTAAGGCTGACCGCCACACGGCTTGGCTATGCTTGATATAACACCTTCCCACACACAGACCGCAAAACCCAAGAGCGCTACACAGAACGCTCAAGCTAGCCCGTTTTTAAGCTGCCGTGGATTATGCTTTTCTGCCAATTCGAATGTGCTGATAAAAGATATAAGCCTGAATTTTTCGGCACACGGCATGTCAGCAATAATGGGTTTTAACGGCGCAGGGAAAAGCCTTCTTCTCAGGCTTTTACACGGTGTAATCCAACCAGACTCTGGAACCGTTTTATGGGATAATACGCCCGTAACGCATGATAATCGCAAGCGCCAATCTATGGTTTTCCAAAAGCCCGTTCTTTTGCGGCGCAGCGTTTTAGATAATCTTCTGTTTGTTCTTAAAAGCCGTGGCTCGAATGATCCAAACATTGCATTTTCTTTACTTGAAAAAGTAGGACTTGAGAATGTTTCATCGCGCGCTGCACGTCTTTTGTCAGGCGGGGAGCAACAGCGCCTTGCGCTAGCGCGTGGCCTTGCGACAAAACCTGAAATTCTGTTTTTAGATGAGGCAACATCCAGCCTTGACCCGACTTCCATCGCAATCATTGAGAACATTCTTCATGAGGAATGCCTGAAAGGCACGAAAATCATTTTTGCGTCGCACGATATTGGCCAGATCAAGCGGTTAGCGAGCGAAGTAATTTTTATCAATCACGGGCGCATTAGTGAACAAACTGGTGCTGCGTCATTTTTCAAAAACCCCGAAACAAAGATCGCCCAAACCTATTTGGAAGGCGGGCTTCCCGTTACTTAAGGAGAATTGTATTGAAACAAATATCTGAAAAGCTTGCTGTATTATCAATACTGACCCTCGTTGCCATACCCTCTTCTGGCTTGGCGCAAGAAGCATCTATTCTTGTACAATCCACCACATCGACTGCAAATTCGGGGCTTTATGACCATCTACTTCCAGTGTTTGAAAAGAAAACCGGCATCAGGGTCAATGTCGTTGCAGTAGGCACCGGCCAAGCCATCAAGAATGCACAAAATTGCGACGCGGATGTTTTGCTTGTTCACGCAAAAGCAGCAGAGGAAAAATTTATCAAAGACGGGTTTGGCGTTCAGCGGTTTGATCTGATGTATAATGACTTTGTTATCGTCGGGCCTGACAGTGACCCCGCTAAAGTCTCCGGCATGAAAGATGTCAAAGCTGCACTCAAACAGATTGCTGGTGCACAAGCGCTCTTTGCATCAAGGGGCGATGATTCTGGCACGCACAAAAAAGAACAGTCCCTATGGAAAACAGCTCAGATTGAGCCAACGGGTAGTTGGTACAGATCAACAGGCTCAGGCATGGGCGCAACGCTCAATACTGGAATAGGCATGGGCGCTTATGTCATGACAGACCGTGCGACTTGGATAAGTTTTGGCAACAAAGGCGATTATACAATTGATGTCGAAGGCGATGACGCAATGTTTAATCAGTACGGCGTTATTCTTGTTAATCCGCAAAAATGCCCAAATGTAAAAATTGAAGAAGGCCAGCTTTTTATCGACTGGCTAACGTCACTTGAAGGCCAGGATGAAATTCAAAAATATGAGATTGGCGGCGAGCAATTGTTCTTTCCGAACGCAAGCAAGTAAGCCGGCTAAAAAATGCCGAAGCGTTGAAATTGCGCTTCGGCATCTTGGCATAACAGAACCTTCTAGCTCACCGAATTAAGCCGGTTCACTATTTTTCATATATTCCCTCAGTGCCGCCTTATTAATTGGTTCACTTTCTTGCGCCTCAGGTGCGAACAGATTTGGCAGTACGTTTGATTCATCTTTTATGTTGAAGATAGAGTTCAAAGCCATTTCAGACTGCACACGTTCAGCCACACGCCGCATATAGGCAGCTTCATTAAACGAAGATGTGCCTTCATCTTCTTCAAGTACAATATTTTCCATTGACGCCTTGGCCGTTTGGGTGTGCAGCGTTGCGCTTGATTGGCCGCTTGCTGCTGACGGTGCTTGGGTCGAACTGGTCGAGCCTGCATTCTGGCTACCAGTAGAATTGTTTTGCGAAGATGGGCCTTGTGCCTGACCTTGCTCCTCAGCTTTAGGCTGAGTTTGCTGGTTTTGATTTTCTGTTCGCTTTGGATTTGAAGGTGTGTAGATATTCGAAAAACCGCTTAGCATATTTATAGATCCAGTTATTTATATGCGGATCTTCTACGCGCCTTTTTTTTAAAATTTAGCCTTCGAATTTTGAGCAGTTTTCTTTAAATTAAAACTTCATTTTAAATAATCTGCTCAACTTCATACTGGTTAGAGTGCTGTAATATTCCATCACCTAATCAATAATAGCGCCGCGAAAACCAACAACACGAGAAGCCATTGCATGTGCTTTGTGACATGCTTCGTGGATGGAACATCCGCTTAGTAATGCACCGAGAAAAGTACCATTAAAACTATCACCGGCACCCGTCGTATCGACAACATTTTCGGCAGGCATGAAATTGGCGTCACCCAAAGCTTCAGCGCCGCTGATTACAATCGGTCCCTTATCGCCGCGCTTCAGAATACAAATGGGCATATTATAAGATTGTAGACGCTCTGTGGTTGTTGCTGCATCTTCATCAAACAGCGCCATCTCATCATCGATTGAAGGAAATCCAATATCTGTGAGTTTCCAAAAATCCGATATGACAGCGCGTGCCACTTCTGGAGACTCCCAAAGCGCAGGGCGAAAATTGGAATCAAACCCGACCAAAACACCATTGCTGCGCAATTCTGCGAGCCGCTGTAATAAAGCGCTGCGGATAGTCGGCGTTAAAATCGCAACCGTAATTGCAGATAAATAGATCAGATCTGCACCATCAAGTGATGAAAAGTCTGGCGCATCGTCCGTGCCGAACATGATGCGCGCAGCGGACTGGCTTCTCCAATATTGGAAAGTGCGCTCACCCTGTGCATCTGTGTTAATGGCGTAAAGACCAACCGTGCGCGTCTTATCAGTGCCGATCAGATTGGCATTGATATTTCTGGCTTCAACAACAGACTTCAAACGCATTGAAAACTTGTCATCGCCCACGCGGGAGACGAAAGACACATTAGCTTTATCAGCGATTGTGCGCTTTAAATAAATTGCTGAGTTTAAGACATCGCCCGCAATGCCTATTCGGGCGGAATGACCATCGGCATCGACGCTTAACTCTACCATCGCTTCACCAGCGCATCGTATGTCTTTTACGTTTTCGAACGAGATCATTTGAAACTGCCTTTTCAACTATGCGCAACATGCGCCGAATAGGCGGAAGTAATAATTATCGTTGGGTAAAGTGCAAGGCTTGAAAATCAATAATCCCGCTCGAAGAAAACCCCGAGGCTGGTATCACCGTTTGAATCTACGGCTCCACGCGCCGTTAGGCTCTCGGTAATATCCAAATTGATCGTTGCTTCTGTTTTTTGTCCAGCTTGCACGCCAAGATAAACATTATCCGATATATATTTGCCAGCTTTAACGGCCGCGTTCCCATCGCTATCTTGAACAATATCAAGATCATCAAAACCTAGACCATCTCGAAGACCATCGACCAATCCTGGACTTTTGCCGCCCGTTAGCTCGATTGCAATTGCTGCAAGACGCGCGATCTGTGTCGCGGTTAATTCACCTATATTGCGATCAAAAATAATAGCAGCAAGAACTTCATCTTCGGGCAATTCAGGTGAAGAAGAGAACGAGACATTAAGATCAGATACCCGGCCACTGAGTATTATAGAGGCGGTTACATCACCTGATTGTGTCGTTGCCACAAAGCGTAATGTCGGATCAAGATCGCCGGACAGGGTGACTGAACCTTCAGTTAAGTCAAAACGCTTTCCGATAATGCTCAAACGGCCTCTGCGCAAATCAAAACGACCGCTTGGATTTACATTGGTAATAGGCCCCTGAATTGTGATTCTACCGCCCAACTCAGCATCCAATCCACGTCCGCGCACAAAAATCTGAGACGGTGCATTGATCGTCAAATTTAACTGGATAATGCTCGGCCGGCTGGATGGTGTGGGTAGCGGCGATGCCTTCGCCAAGCGATCCAATGTGCGTTGAACATCTGCATCAGGGTTAACATTTTTAACATCGAGCAACTCGATATCGCCGCCAAATGTTTCAGGCACAGTGATCTCGGTTTTACCTAAGTCAATCTGACCAGCCAACGTTGGATCGCGCAGCAAATTGCCCGTTAGTGTTAAATTACCGCCCGCACGCGTGGAAAATGTCTGGCCATCGCTATAGGCAGCATCATTGATTTGAATTGCCAAATCTGCAGGCAAATCACCGCTGATACCGACGGTGCCTGAACCAGATACCGCACCACCACGCGCAAGCTGTGCGTTAAAGCGTTGAATAACGATTGCATCACCGCGCAGTCCCGCAAGAAGGCCGATATTATTAAGGCTAAGGTTTGATAGTGGATCGCTGACCGTGCCGCCAGCAACTGACAATATGCCCTCGGCTTTAGGCGCACTCAGGCTTCCTGTTGCCGTCACATTAAAACGGGCCTGCCCGCCAATGCGCGTTCCACGATCAGCCAGAAAACGTTCGGCAACACTAAGCGGTGCTGTGCCATCCAAAGAAACATTAAGGCCGTTTCCTTGTAATGGGATTTGCCCTGAGCCGTTAATTTGAATGTCTTGAGCGTTTGAAACTTTCAAACGCGCAAGCGACACATTTTGATTAGCGCCATTAAAATCACCGCTTATCGCAATCGCGAGCGGCGTAACGCCATTGCTTTGAAGCGCGTTTGCTGTAATGCCGTTTCCGTCAAAGTTGAAATTTACTCTTGGTGCCGCAGGTGTGCCAGTGGCAACAATCCGCCCACTTAGCGCTCCACCAGCATCAAGCCCAGGGCTGAAAGCATTGGCAACACGCAGCGGAAGATTGGAGATATTTGCCGTGATGTTGATCGTCTCGCTCACACTACCGGCAATATTGATCATGCCACCATCAACATTTAAACGTGCATCAGAGATTGTTGTTTTCCCATCGCGGATGACAATTTTGGCTGGATTAACCAGTGCAGCATCGCCCTTGTCAGAACGCAGTGTCAGCGTGTTCACCGTGACGCGCTGCTCACGCGCGGTTTGCTCAAATCGACCCGCCGTTACAAGACGCGCATTTTCTTGAACCATAATAGCTTCAAGATCGAAATCTGTGATCGTTCCGTTCGTATCAACTTTTCCTGAAACTGTTTTAACCTCAACACCGCCAGCAGAAATGTTGCGTGCTGACACTTTGGCATTAACAACGGGCGACTTTAAAAGTGTTTTGATTTGCGCATCAATATCCGCACTGCCCACCTTGTTGTCGGCGTAGATAATGTTGTTTGCGGTAGCGGTAATCTCAGCAGACTGAGAATTATCTTCTGTGATCAGCTTAACATCGGCATTCAGACTGCCGGAAGCTTTTTGCAAAGCAAGCGCTGCCAAAGAGGAAATATCCGTGGCTTTTACAACGGCGCGACCATCCATAAGGCCAGATGCGTTTTGCCGCGTTAAATCCAGTTGAATATCTGCCCCGCCAATTTTTGCAGCAATGCTGTTTAAGATCAGATCAAGTTCAGTGCGTTTAATCTTACCCGCCAATGAAAGTGGCTGACCATCAATGAAACCATTACCGGAAAGCGCGCCTTCAACAAGCTCAGGCCCTGCGACACCGCGATAAGCAGCCTTTAGTCCGCTCACTGGTTTTCCCGATAAAGTGCCATTTTCAATACTGACCACAATATCCGTATCATAGGGCAGCTGTACGCCTTTGACAGTTCCAACGAGCGATACAGCGCCTTGTCCCGCATCAGAAATATCAGCAATATCGCGCAAATCTGCGGTGGCCGTTAAGCTTGTATTCTCAGACGCATAATTACCGGTGAGAAGGATATCGGCTTGATTGTTCAAAATCCGTAAGCGGTCAAAAGAAAGACCGTCTTTGTTACGCGTAACATTGCCCGACAGTTTGGTTCCGCCAGCAAGTAGCTTATCTGTCGTTTCATCGCCGGTAAGAATACCGTTCGCAACACCGTTCAGATCAAGGTCAAAAGCCCCTAGAATATATTTAATATTACCCGTCGCCACCAGTGCGAGTGTGCCGGCCAGTTCGCGCTCCAACACGTCGCTGAATGAGGACAGATTGCTTGCTTGAAAACCAATTTGTCCATCAAAATTTCCGGTCGTTAGAGCACCATTTGTGCGCAGCGAATAATCGCGACCTTCAACATCAAATTGAGAAAGTTGCAATGCTTCGCTGGTGCGCCATGAGCCTGAACCTGCAATCTGTACAGCGTCGCCAATTGCTTGACTAAGCGCCTTATCTTCAAGCGCAATGCCATCAACTGTGCCACGCGTTATAAATTCAATCGCGCGGTTTTCAGGCACCGTAAAATTAGAAATCGTGCCTTCTGTTTTAAGGCTAATTTGCGTGACAGATGCCTCGGCCGTTTTCAGCCCTGTCAATGAGAGTGTTTGCTCGAAACCATCATCATTGGCTGCATCATAAGCGATGTTAAAGTCTGCACGCTCAAAGGTCGTTGGTGTTGCACTATTCTCGTCTGGCAGCACAATGCTATTACCATCAGCGTCAACAATTTCAGTGCTCAGGTTTAATTGGCTTAGAAAGCCATCGACTAGAATACGCGCGCTCGCATCAAGGCGGATTGCGCCACTATTCAGTGTTAAACGATCAAGTTGAGTGTACCCTGCATTCGATAATAAAATTTGCGCCTCAAGCCGGCTCGCATTGCCCAAAAGCGTTTGATATTGCGCTGGCATAATGCTGGACAAAGGCCCGCCAAGCCTTGCAAAGATTTGCCGCCCATCCTCGATGTCGTTAACATTGACGTTGCCGTTCAAAATACGTTTGCTGTCGACATCAAGCCCAAGATCAACACGCAGCTTGTTAAGTGGTGCATCGCCTTTAACTGTCAGCGCAACTGGTGGCTTGCCCTCTAAATCCAAAAGATTTGCGATGATGCCGTCGTTTGGTTCTTGCAAAGCCACATCAAGTTTAACGGTCTTATCAACATCATTATAAACAATATCGAGCACCAAAGAGCCGCCGGGGCCATCCAAGCGAACAATATCTAAATCTGTCGTCAGAGAGCCGTCTATCAGCGATATCGCGCCTTTAACGGCCAGTTCTGATTCAAGCCCAAAAACGGTTTGTCCAAAAGTGATAGAAGGAACATCGAGCTCTTCTAATTTTATAGAAACCGGCAAGTCAGGTAGCGTGAAGTCCATGGCTTCTGCCGATGGCGCGCTGTCATCGGCCTTTGGTCCGCGCGGCATATCAATGCTTTTGGCTGTCAGCTTTTCGACTTCTAACCGACCAAGCAAAAGCGCTGTTCGGCTCCAAATCAATTGCGGTTCTACAATCGTTAGCCAAACGCCATCTTCGTCTGCAATTGTAATGCTATCGAAAGATACATTTGAAGAAAGTGTGCCCTTGATACCGTTCAATCTGATTTGACGGTTATCAGTCGATAATGTTTCTTCAACGAATGTTATAAGGGTAGAGCGCTGCTCAGCCTCTTGCGCCAAGCCCTGATGAAGCGTTGAGCCTACGAATAAACAAATAAGGGCGAAAAATTTTGTAATGCGGATCATTAAAATGCCTGCCCAATTCCCGCATAGATGCCATAGTGCGGATCGCGATCACGCCGATTAAGCGGCATTGCAAAGTCCACACGTATGGGACCAAGGCCGGTGAAATAACGCACGCCAAAGCCTGCGCCTAAACGTACATCCTGATCAAAACTTGGCAGCGTGTCCGCAGACACTGAGCCTGCATCAATAAACACTGCGCCGCCAAAATTGCCCCACGCCTTAAAACGCAATTCCGCAGAGGCCTCTAATTTGGATTTACCACCCGTTATATCACCGCTGGTATCCTCAACGCCTATCCCATTAAAGTTATAGCCGCGTACCGATCCGCCGCCACCGGCAAAATAAAGAAAATTGTCAGGCGTTTCGCTGCGATCAGGACCAACAATTGACGCGGCCAATGCACGGCCTGCAAGCACAATGCGGTCATCTTCACCAAAGGACAAATAACTGCGTGCTTCGGCCTTAACTGCCGCACCAAAATTTTGATAATTAAACTCATAAAATGGCTTTACTGCGCCGCTCAGATAAAAACCCTCGCTCGCATCAAGCTTGCTGTCACGTGAATCGTAAACCGCTGAAAAATCCAAGCCTGCTGTGATGAAGTCCCGATCTCCAAGCTTGCTTTCGAATTTTGCGGCTTCGACAAAGACACCGCCATTGAAAATCAATGCATCAGAGTAATAATGCGTAAGACCAATATTACTGCCAGCAGATGTTTCTATGAAACTATCATTGTACTCGCGGCGCGCATAAAGATTGAAATTTAAATCTGTATCAGGCGTGAAAACACCAGGTTTTGTGAATGCTGCGCCAAGTTCGTAATCAAACTTTTGATAATCAAAGGTTGAGCCAAGTCCGCCCACTTTCGCATCAAGTCGCAACCGTTCAGCCTTACCAAACAGGTTGCGGTGAAGCCAGTAACTCTCCAACCCGACGCCATCGAGGCTGGACACGGTTGCACCCAATCCGATGCGCCGTAATTTTCGTTCTTTGACGATCAGCCCTATCGGCAATGTTCCATCTTCAGAGACAGCTTTGCCTTCTTCGATTTTTTGCGTTGAAAAAACACCAAGGCGGTCTAAGCGCTTTTTAGCTTTTACCAAATCATCAGGATCAAACTCATTACCAGCCACCAAACCAGTTTGACGCGCAACAAAAGCTGGGTCCATACGATCAGTGCCTTGCACATCAACATCGCCGTAAACCGCGGGTGGACCGCTCTCGACGGTAAGCACAACATTGAGCTCTTGCGTAGGATGGTTGGCCGTAACAGCCCTATCGGTTACCTTAGCGGTCGCATAACCTTGTTGGCGCCATTTATCTTTTAAAAGTTTTGATGCTTTGCCGACAGAACCTGCCTTAGCTTCCGCACCAGCGCTAAACCCAACATCTTCCAAGCTTGGCAGTTCATCACCGCGCATGGTTGGCGCAGGCGGCGCACCTTCAACTTGCGCATTACCGAATAGATAAACCGGCCCTGGATTCACCTCGACAACAATGGTGTCGCCTGAGTTAAATTCCGTTCCAACCGGCACACTTGCAGCTTCTGTACCGTTGATTTTGATCGAGATTGTGCCGCCATAACGGCCTTCATTGTAAAGAGAAGCTAAGATGCGTCGATAATCACCTTTAGCACGTGCAATCACGCCCGCAGAACCGCCCACAGCGCGGTCTTTACCTTGCCAAAGTTGAGAGGCTGATTTTATCGCATCACCCACGACGTCTTCATCATTAACAACTGAAAAATTAACATCATAACGTTTGGGATCAATCAGATCAGCATTGTCTTTTTCTTCATCGGAAGTACATTTTCCAAGGATGCAGCGGCCAAAAAGCTCCAGAGCATAGGCATGCGACAACGGTGCAGTGCTGCACAAAAGCGCAAGCCCCGCAGCATGTAACAACTGCAACTTATGTTTTCTCACAATAGCGATGTACCCAGACTCGAAAAACAAGGTGACCTCATAACACGCTATGATGGACAAAATAAGTCAATAGGAGGTGAATATAACTTTCCATTTACAATGATTTGCACCTCAATAGCTAAGCATATTCTTAACTATATTTCAAAATTGCAGACAATTAGGGAGTTAGCTGCGTACTGCTTTTACAGACACATATTGTGGCCCTATAAATTCGAAAGGAGAGAGCACATAATGCTCTCTCCTTTATTTGCGGCCCTGTGGTGGGGAGGGTTGAGCCGCTGGACGAAAACTGAGGGTGTGTTTTCATTACCTGAACGCTCAACCTGAAAAATAGTTCCGCTTGGGCTATTTTTTTTAAAACCGTGCCCTTTGCCGACGTTGCTGTGGTGCGACAAACATATGCAGATAAATGACGTTTGTTATTAGCAATGAAGGAATTGCAATAAAGCCGCCAGCTGGACCCCAAAGCCATATCCAAAAGACCAAACTTAAAAAGACAAAGAACGGATTCATCGTCGTGCGTCTTCCGATAATTGTGGGCGTTATGAACTGTGCTTCAAGGAAATTAACTCCTAAGAAAACGGCAGCGGGCGTTAGAATCGCCAATGTTTCTGTATGTGTTGCCAGTCCGACACCGATCAAAATCACGCTCATGACCGCAGGGCCAATATAAACGACATAGTTTAAAACGCCTGCCAGCATGCCCCACAAAAAAGGCGACGGCACACCTATCAGCCAAAACAACAATGACACCGTTATTCCCATACCTAAATTGATATAGGTAATAGAAATAAGGTAGCCTGATACGCTGTCTTCAACGTCTTTGAATATGCGCGCCACATGCCAACGTGTTTTCCGCCGAACACATAATTTAAGTATGAGAAGGCGCAAATCATGGCGCGTCGCAACGAAGAAATAAAAGCTTGCTAAAAATATTGCGATTTGGCCAAGAATGACAGGCGCTAGAAAAGCTGCCTCTTCAAACGGGCCGCTTTCGTCTACTTCCACTTTCATTGCAGTCGCTTCGCCGCCAGCCATTTTTTGCAATTCTTGCTGAAATGACCCAACGGTTTCAAACATGCCTTTCCAGTCGGCCAAACTTATCTGGAATTGGTTCCAGATTCTTGGCACCCGATCCATCCAGCTCGACATAGGCACTGCGAACGCAGCAAAGCTTGCGAGTATCAAGCCCGCAAATAGCGCGACGACAAGCATAGCCGAAATGGAAGGGCGGATTTTACTCTTTTCGATCCGGTCAGCAATTGGGCCGAACATAATGCCAATGACTATGGCAAGCGCGATGGGCGCAATTATTGTCTTTCCCAAATGCAGCGCCACAAGACAGGCGAACAAACCGATCACAACCGCTGAAACATTCGCGGCGATCTGCAAGTTTTTTTCTATCGCATTTGCAGCTTTTTTTTCATAAATATCATCGGCATGTTGCATCAATTGTACTGTCCCCCTTGGATAACAATACAGCGCCAGCCGAAAGGTTCCGCCCAAACCGCCGATCTGTAAATTATTGCGTCAAAGGAACGTCAATTTTTACAATCATACCTTTTTCGTCAAAGCTGCGATCAAAAGAACCGCCCAGTTCACCAACAATATTGGCATTTATCAGTTTTGTGCCAAAGCCGCCGCCTGCGCTAACTGTTTCTGTTTTTTCACCCGTGAAATTCTCTCGCCAAACAATAGAAAGTCCGCGCTTGCGCTTGGGTAGCTTTTTGATTTTCCAATTGATTTGCATGGCGTTTTCAGTGCCTGACATGCCGCCATATTTTAACGAGTTGGTCGCTAATTCATGAAGTACTAAACCAAAGGCTTGGCTATATTTTTCATCCAACGACACTTCGGGGCCAATTAACTTAACTTCATTCGCATTTTTGCCGAATACTTGCTCAAGTTCACTTTTCAAAAGATCACCAAAACTTGCGCGTTGCCACTTTGACCGCGCCAACACGTCCTGTGCTGTCGCCATGGCCTGAAGCCGCTCTGAAAAGGATTTGGTAAATTCAGGCAAATCTTTTGAGCTACGGGCCGTTTGGCGCGCGATTGAGTTGATGCGGGCAATCGAATTTTTAATCCGATGCTTCATCTCTTGCAGCATCAAATCTTTATCCTGTGCCGCCTTTTCAGAATAAAGACGCAACTCTTCAGAATCGCGCAATGAACTCAATTGGAGTTTGGAAGATGATGCCAACGCACCGGCAAACAAAAATGACAAAAGCCCCGTCATAAGCGCATATAATAAACTGCTATCAAGCGAGCCGCTGGCAGGTTTGATAACTTCAACCTCCCATGCACGGCCGGCCATGTTGATCGTCTTTACTGATCTCAGCCCATTTTTATCAGCATAGTTTTCATAATTTTTACTTTGAAAAACCACCGTTTCGATATTGTCTGTCTTATCTATCGTTTGAACATATAGACCCAAGGCAGAAGACAGCGTTCTGGACAATGCAGCATTGTGAAGGTCGCCAATGCGAAACGCTGCAAAAACAAAACCTGTTAGCGGTTGGTAGTTATTAGCAATGCGAACAACATCAATGTTTTTTTGCTTAATCGGTGCGTAAATCAAAAAACCAAGCTGCTGATCACTATCAATCTCTTGAACCAGACGAACAGGCGCTGTTGCACTTGGGCGACGATCTCGTGCAGCCGCAATCATCGCATCACGGCGATTACTTTCGGCAAACATATCATAGCCCAATGCTTTTTGATTGCGCTCATCATTTGGCTCAAGCAGCAAAACCGGCACGCGAAAGCTTTGGTCTGATGCTGGGTATAATTTTCTTTCAAGGTTATAATTGCGCTTGATTTCATTCTCTGCTGCAAGCTCATTACCCGACACAAAAATCGGCGCGAGACCAAGCCCTTGAATGCCGCGATAATTCTCAACCAAGCCAAGATCAGCGACAAACTCTTTAAAACCGCTGCCCTTATCATCAATATCAACCGTATTGACCAAGGAGCGTGTCGCTGAAAGAAGAGCAACGTGCTGCTTCACACCCTCTTCCAGATTGTCGATAATATCATCGGCAACAATATCAAAGCTTGCACGTTCAGCTTGGCGAGTGGAATTGTATACCGCATACGCAGCAACAAGCCCGAGCAGCATCGTCACCGAAAACAGAATTGTTGGAAGGCGGTTACGCATCATATCTCCATGTTATGCGAAGACATTTAACGCCAAGCAGGGTTTTTACAATATAATAAATGCATAGAGTACGCATGTTTGGCGCAACCATAGGCCGCGTCTTCATCGCTTAGCTATGCCGGTTCTCTGCTGATGGGAATACCAATGAATAGCTTACAGTCCCCCCATCCACTTCTATTTCGGCAGAACCACTTACAGATGTCGGTATGATACGTTGCAACATCGGCTCACTGAAAACATTGGTAAATTCGGGTTGGATGGCCCCTGATTCGGCGCTCTCACGCCAGGTAATGTGAGTTTCATCAATGCCTGCTTTATTGGGCAGTACCCAGCAATCAATGACCGCGGAGACAGCGCCTTCATTTTGAGCATCGCGGCTTGCCAGATTAACGATAAGCTCGTGAAGCGCTAAACCAACATGGGTAGCTGCATTGGGGGTTAAAACCGGATCATCGCCCTTAACTTTGATTCTTGAAGCATCTTCGGGGAAGTATTTTTTGACCTGATTTTCAACCAAGTCATGAAAACCGGCACCAGACCAGCTCATATCTGTGACCAAGTCTTGCGATGCGGACAAAGAAAAGATGCGTCCACGAAAGATTTTCAAAAAACCGCCAAGATCAGAGTGCTCGCGCGCTGTCTGCGAAGCCAAGCTTAACACGATAGCAAGAAGGTTTTTTGAGCGATGGCTAAGCTCGCGCAAAAGGTTTTTCAAAACCTGCTCACGGTGGCGCTCTTCAGATATGTCTTTAATCATTGTTAGAATGAGAGGCGCACCATAGGGGCTTGCAACAAAATCAATGATGATTTGGTAAAAGCCGCTATCCGGCAGATGAACTTCAAACTCTTCTGTTTCTCGGTTCTCCAAAACGCGGCTTTTGGCAAGCTTCAACCTTTGCCCTAAGTCCTCGCCGAAGATTTCCGTATCAACTGGGTCCGTGTCCTGATCGAAGTGCCAAGGCTTGTGCATATTGGCAACGAATAGATATTCGCCGCTTTCGGCCTGCGCGCATACGCAAACACCTGAGTGAACCAGCGCAAGGATGAGTCCATCACGGAAGCGATCTTCCCTGTAATCCTTGCGGTGCCACGTCAGGTTTCTTTTCACAGTCTAGCCCTTTAATTACTCTAATTACGTCACATCAGGTGCCGCTAGAGCAACACCTGATGTTATTTTTTATCTACGCACCAGCGTTAAGACTGCTGAAATCAGCAGAAAAGCCAAGAATGCATAAAACAGAATTTGCGCGATTCCAACTGACGCTCCTGCAATACCGCTAAAGCCCAGTAGGCCTGCAACAATCGCAACAACGAGGAATATAAGTGCATAATGTAGCATTGTTCTCTCCT
The DNA here is from genome assembly GCF_000620605.1 of Ahrensia sp. 13_GOM-1096m. Classification (NCBI taxonomy): domain Bacteria; kingdom Pseudomonadati; phylum Pseudomonadota; class Alphaproteobacteria; order Hyphomicrobiales; family Ahrensiaceae; genus Ahrensia; species Ahrensia sp. 13_GOM-1096m. Next base: position 228,689 of record NZ_JIAX01000011.1, on the reverse strand, counting down.
ATTTATTTTCTGAGAACTAAACGCTCAACTGCTAATTCTGTTCCAAATTAAGCAACTTCACTTTCAGATTCATTGAAGAAGAGTGCCTGACTGATTAAGGCCTTCACCATCTGTGGATCAAAAGGCTTTGTTACAAGAAACGCAGGTTCAGGCCGTTCACCCGTCAGCAATTTTTCAGGAAAAGCGGTAATGAAAATCACAGGGATGTCAGCGGTCTTTAAAATATCATTGACCGCATCAATGCCTGAGCTGCCATCGGCCAATTGAATATCGGCGAGCACCATTTTAGGACTTGTGCGGTTAAATAGCTCTACAGCCTCTGAGTGCGTGCGCGCTATGCCTGACACAGTATGGCCCAAGTCCTCAACCATCGCCTCAATATCCATAGCAATGAGCGGCTCATCTTCAATAATCATAATCTCGGTCGTAACTTGCTCGGCGATTTGTGAAGACGCTTCGTCCAGCAAATCTCCGACTTCACTTTTCTCACGGTCAAGCACTTCACCAATTTCATCCGCGGTGAAATTTTCTAGTGATGCCAGCAAAAAAGCCTGCCGTGCTGCTGTGCCCACATTCGATAAATTCTGAGCAGCTTTCTTTTCCCAAGCAAATGGTGAATTCACTTCTGGGATTTTCACATCTGATGACGCAAAAATACCTGCAAACATCTTGAACAAAGCAATACGATCGCTTGAGGCGGTTGGAAACGCACCCACATCTGCAATAAGCGCTTCGAGCGTTGCCGCCACATAAGCATCACCCGACGTCTGCGAACCTGTTACAGCGCGTGCATACCGACGTAAAAGTGGTAAATGCCCTGCAATACGCGTAGATAAAGTCATTATTTGTATTCCTTTGAAGATCTTCGTCGTAAGCTAAATGAAGCGTATCAAAAAAAGTTCCCAATGCGCGGAACTTTTTTTTCGTTAGCGCGTTTAATATGGCTAGATCAATTATCGAGATTTCAATGACGTATTCACAAAATAAAAAATTAAAGCAAGAAGGAGCGGACAGCAATAACTCCGCTAGCGAAGTTAGCACTCAAATTTCCACTAAACTTCAGGCCCTTTATAAATCAGTTGAAGACCAGACTATTCCAGATCGTTTCCTTGATCTGTTGGAACAGTTGGACGCCGCTGAAAGTAACCACACCAAAGGCGGCCATAAATGAGTACTGCTGAGAAAGAACTAGCGCCAGGTTTTAAAAAGGAACTGCTTGGCAGCTTACCGAGCTTGCGCGCATTTGCGTATTCCTTAACTGGTGCCGCAGACAAGGCTGATGATCTTGTTCAAGATACAGTGCTTAAAGCTTGGGCGAAAAATGAAAGTTTCCAGATGGGAACGAACATGAAAGCTTGGCTTTTCACGATTCTGCGCAATGAGTTCTACAGCCAGATGCGCAAAAAAGGCCGTGAAGTGCAGGACACTGAAGGCACATTTACAGACAGCTTAGCTGTTCATCCAGGCCAAGACAGTGCCCTTGATATGCAAGACTTTAAAAAAGCGCTCGATCAACTGCCTGAAGACCAACGCGAAGCTATTGTTTTAATCGGCGCTTCGGGTTTTTCCTATGAAGAAGCTGCTGAAATTTGTGACTGCGCCGTTGGTACGATAAAAAGCCGCGTCAGCAGAGCACGGTTACGCCTTGCTGAAATTCTCGATGTTAAAGGCGCATCAGACTATGTGATGGATGCAAATGCAGCCTCAATCGGATCACGCGCCTATTCCAGATAATAGGCTCTTTCCCAACAAAATGAGTGCCCTAAATCTAAACCACCTTGGCCAACAGTAATGAGGTGAGCGTGTTAACAACCTGCTCATCCGTAAACGGCTTGGCTATTGCTGCACGATAAGGGAACGGAATATAGGTTTCAGGGTCAACATCGCTGACCGTGAGCAAGACGACTTTGGGGTTTGAACGCGCGATTACAGGCACAAGGCCGCTTATGATCTCGCTCGGCATATCAGCATCAATGATTAGGACATCATAGTTGATCGCCGCTAGTTTTTCTTGAGCATCGTCTGGCATTATTACATGGATTTCACAGTTAAAGTGATCAGCTATAATGCGTTCTATATCTATTGAGATGAGATATTCGCGTTCGACGATTGCAATAAGTTGAACAGAACCAATTGACATTTCCAGCTCCGAAAACACCGCAACTCGCAGGGCAAATTGGGTCTGTCATTTAAATAAGACATATAGAGCGAAATTATTTATGCTCTGATGCCATCAGAGTTGAATGGAAAAACATGAAAAATGGTAAGTCTCGCGCCCCGAACCGTACGGAATGCGCCCATTGCCCCTTAAGTAAATTAGAGGCCTTTCGCCGTTTTGAAGGGGATGAACTCGCTTATGTTGAAAAGTTTAAAACGGGCGAACTCACGGCCGATGCAGGCACAACCATTATCGTTGATGGCGCACATAATGCGCATCTTTATACCTTACTTTCAGGCTGGGCTTTTCGATACAAAATACTCGAAGACGGGCGCCGGCAGATTTTAAACTATGCTGTGCCAGGCGATCTGTTGGGCCTGCAGGGCAGCATTACAGGTGAAATGCAACACACGATTGAAGCCCTTAGCCCTCTAACACTTTGTGTTTTTGAACGTGATAAGGTGACCGATCTATTCTCAAAACACCCAAGCCTTGCATATGATATAACGTGGATAGCCGCGCGCGAAGAACGCATTTTGGATGAGCACTTATTATCAATAGGGCGGCGCTCGGCCTTGGAACGTTCAGCATATTTATTAGCGTTTTTAAATCGGCGGGCACATAGCTCCGGCATATTTACAACCAAGAACAATGTCATTCCAATTACACAGCAACATGTCGCGGATACATTGGGGCTTTCAATTGTCCATACGAACAAAACGCTGAAAAAGCTTCGCGAGAAAAAACTTATCGAATGGCGTGATGGCGGCTGCCTTGTTCTTGATGAAGCGCGCTTATCAGAACTTGCCGGATGGGAACATACAGACGAAAAACGCCGGCCATTTATTTAAAAGCCCCATAAAAAAGAACGCGCCGGCAAAACCGACGCGTCCTCATACTTTATATTCTTCAACTATCAATCGGATACAATTGCTTTAAGCATCCACAGGGCTTTTTCATGGAATGTGAGACGTGCGGTTAGCATATCTTCGGTTACCATATCGCCTGCTTCGCCTGCTTTAGATCCAACCTCACGGATTGTGCGTGCCGCAGCCTCATGATCTTTAATCAGATCAGCTACCATGTCGTGGGCACTAGAATTATCAACGCTGTGACCTGTTGGTGCAAAGTTTTTCATGTCACCAAAATTAACAGGTGCAATATGCCCCAAGGCGCGCACGCGCTCAGCAATAATATCGATTGCCTCAAACAATGTATTGTAATGAGCTTCGGTCAATTCGTGAATCGGGCCAAAGAGCGGCCCGACAACATTCCAGTGGTAAACCTGCGTTTTGATCATCAATTTGTACGTAGACGCAAGAACTTCTGAAAGCCCTTTAGAGGCCTCTTCGAGGTAGCTTTCTTCAAGCCCAATTTCGGGTGTCGTTTTACGTGTTTTAGGATTTAAAGCTGTGACCTTCGCCATGATATAAACTCCTTCAATTATTGTGTTTCGCTTTGAACATTTTCGTTGGGAACCATGCCGCCAGATTGCGTATCGCTAAAGAAAAGCTCCATGCCGAACCAGACGATAAATGCCAAGCCGATCGCTATAAGCAGCACATTGAGCACCGGAATGCCTTTCCTGCCCTGCTTGGCTTCCACTTCTGATTTTACGGTTCTTGGCACGATAAAACCCTTTCATTATCTTTGGGCGCTTACAGACAGTGCAGCATTCCCTGAAATGAATTATTTGCGTGTTTGTGATAGTTTCGTCGCCGCAAAGGCTGCTGCAGCCACCATGAGCAACTTCTTTAAATTCATAGCGCCTGTCACAGACGACACAGAACTTGCACCCATTTGAGCAACCGCAACCGTATTATAAGCCATACGGCGGCGCGCTTTCTTATCGCGGTAATTCAAGATCGCTAAGATAGCGACAACCAACAGACTAGTTGCTGCAGAAATTGCCGCTGCAATTAAAATAGCCTCGAAAGTTCCAAGATAAGTTGCAGCGTATGTAATGGCCGCAACAATCGCGAGGACGTAAGTCGTTAATGCGAACAGGCAAAGAACCGAATATAGGATCACTTGCCGTTTTGTTCGCTTAACCGTCGTCGCGACGTCGGACTTCATTGCTCCAATGAGGAGTGGCAGAAAAGCATTCATTGGCTTTACTTACGCAAGAGCAGCGCAGCTAAAACGCCAACACCTGCCGCTATGCCAAGTGCCTGATATGGACGCTCGCGGATCTGCTCTGATACTTTTTGATCGAGCGTTTCAAGCTCACCGCGCAGACGAGCAATGGTTTGCTGAGCGTTTTCGGAAGCATATTCCGACGCTTCAATTGCGCTGTTTTTTGCTTCTTTAAATCGCTCGTTTCCAGCCTCAGTTAGAGCCTGTGTGAGTTTGCTCACATCTGCTTTTAACGCCTCAAGCTGTGCCTCAACGTTATTTGCATTGTTTGCGCTGTTTAAAACTTCTTTAGCGCGCGATGCTGCGCTCGTTTTTGTTGCCGCTGCCATGTGGGCCTCCAATTTTCGTTGTTGATCTTACTTGCCCAAACAACGAAGCAGCCCAGCTTTGGTTCCAACTTTCTTCAACGCATTAAAGAAAAACCCGCTCGACAAACCAATAAGCACCAACAAGTCCAATTATGATGGAAGCAGGATTAGAAATATAAGTGCGGTAGAAAGGTTTGTGGCTAAACCACAGCCCAACCGCGAGATAAGCCATAGCAATAACCGTTAGCTGACCCAGCTCCACACCGATATTAAATCCAATTAAGCTGGTGACAAAGCGGCTGCCATCAAGACCAAATTCGCCAAGAACCGATGCAAAGCCCAATCCGTGCAACAAACCAAAAAGCAGCACGACAATGAGGCGCCACGGTTTCATTTCACTGGTAATCAGATTCTCTACGGCAACATAAACAATCGACGCCGCTATAAGAGGCTCAACGATTTCAGGCGCAATATTGATGATCCCTAAAATCCCGAGAGCCAAGGTCAATGTATGGGCCAAGGTGAATGTCGTTACCTGCAAAAGCAGCGGCTTTAATTTAGGCGACAGGAAAAACAGGCCGAGCACAAAAAGAATGTGGTCTAGCCCAAGCGGTAAAATGTGCTCGAAACCGGCGACAATATAACGCTTGAATACAGACCAAGCACTTTCATCGACCCCGCCTGAGCGCGGAATTGCTGCGGAAATTTCGCCGTCACGCAAAAACGCCGTGTAAGCTTCTGGTCCACCCTCCTGTTGGCGCAGTACCAAAGGGCCAAACTTGCGCTCCCATCCAATGGTAACAGAGGTATCATCGCTTGGAAGCTCTGCGCGCAATGTGAGCTTGGAATCACGCAGTAACTCCAGATTCGGCTCGTCTGAAATTTCCACACGATCCAGCGTCGGTATTATTTTTGTTTCACCGGCCATGATTTTGAAGCCGGACTGCATCTGCGGCCAGAACGCACGGAACTTCTGTTCCATTTCATCGGGCGCTAATGCGCGCAGGCTGTCATAATCAGCGGCCTGTTCAGTCAAGTTGGTGTCTTCAACTTCACTTAAGTTCACCCCTGCAACAAATGCTTCCAGATTAACATCAACGCTAAGCACCATTTCCTTATCATCTATAACAAGGTCGCCAATTGCTGGCCGCGTTTCATGCGCATATGCCGCTGGTAATGCTGCGGCAAACAAGAGCGCGATCATCAGCAAACTTGACTTAAACCCAGTGAAGAACACATTGGGAAGCATGGAACTATAAAGGTTACGGAACATGTGGATTAATCGCCTTAGAATATTTGCGTCTGTTGCCTGCTTATTCAGCGCTCCTGCCAGCGCACACGAATTGTGGCTGGAAGGTGTGAACTATGAAATAGATGTGGATGAGAAAATCGTCAGCAATCTTAAAGTGGGACAAAACTTCAAAGGCAGTTCCTACTCTTTTTTTCCAGACAGATTTCAACGCTTTGACATAGCGCTTGCCGAGCATTTTAAACCTGTAGAAGGGCGCCTTGGCAATCGTCCAACTGTTGATATTAATGCATTGGGCGAAGGATTGAACATTCTCCTATATCAGTCAAACGATATGATCGTCACATATACGGAGTTTGATAAATTTGCGTCTTTTGTCACGCATAAGGCCTTTGAAAACACGCTTGCCGAGCATGAACAACTCGGTTTTCCAAAAGATAAATTTCGAGAAGTTTATTCGCGTTATGCCAAGAGCCTTATTGGTGTCGGCAATGCGGGGGGCGCTGACCGCTCTTACGGACTAGAAACTGAAATCGTTGCGCTTGAAAACCCTTACACAGATAAGTTGGATGATGGGTTTGATGTGAAGGTTCTTTATCAGGGAAGCCCGCGCAAAAATGCTCAGGTCGAAGTTTTTGAGAAGACTGCGGATGCCGAAGACGATGTGCGGGTGTTCACGACCAGAACCAATGATGACGGCATCGCGACAATCGCGGTAACGCCGGGCCACACATATCAACTTGATGCCGTTGTTATTCGGCAACCCGCAAATGCGCTCGCGCAGGAAAAAAATGCTGTTTGGGAAACGCTATGGGCCAATATGACTTTTGCAGTACCCTGATTACCAATGCGGCGGCTTTTGTGTTGGCGCGGAAGCACTCGCGTCAGACTCAAATTCTACGATACGGCCAGTTAGCGCTTCAACACGGCGGCGTAGATCAGCGATAATTTTGCCCTGTTCAACAACCACGCCGTTTAGATCATCAAGCATCTGAGCTTGATGCGCGGCCAAAATTTCCAAATCATCAAGACGTGTCGTTTCAGCCCGATCCATCATAAATCCTCTGCATAAAGTTTCTTTTGAAGAGCATAACACTTTCTAATGCGCACTGTCTCTTGCGATTTTAAGTTGATATCACTGATTTTGTTCGGCTACAGCTTATGTGCAGGACTAGATTATCAAGCTGGACCTGCTAGGCTTTGACCAACTGATCAAATTTTGAGTGTGTTGTATGGCAGAATATGCAATCGAACTGGCCGGCATTAATAAAAGCTTTGGCCCCGTTAAAGCGAACCGCGATATCAATCTGCAAATCAAGCAGGGAACTATTCACGGTATTATCGGTGAAAATGGCGCGGGGAAATCCACGCTCATGTCGATCCTTTACGGTTTTTATCAAGCCGATTCCGGCGAGATTAGCATTGATGGCAAGAACACCAAGATCAACTCTTCCAATGACGCTATAGCGCTTGGCATTGGCATGGTTCACCAGCACTTCATGCTGGTTGAAAATTTTACCGTTCTTGAAAACATCATTCTTGGCGCTGAAGATTCCCAGCTTTTGTCAGGCAGCATTTCCAAAGCACGGTCAGAACTTGTTCGCTTAGAGAAAGAATATGAGCTCAATGTTGATCCTGACGCAATCATTGAAGAACTTCCTGTTGGTATTCAGCAACGGGTCGAAATTCTAAAGGCGCTTTACCGCGGCGCTGAAATTCTCATTCTTGATGAACCGACCGGCGTGTTGACACCATCAGAGGCAGATCACCTGTTTCGCATTCTCGAACAGTTAAAAGCACAGGGAAAAACGATCGTTCTGATCACACATAAATTGCGTGAGATCATGGCCGTGACCGATGAAGTATCTGTGATGCGCCAAGGCACGATTGTAGCGACACGCAAAACGGACAAAACCTCTGTCGAAGAATTAGCCGAGCTTATGGTTGGCCGACGCGTCTTGCTGCGCGTAGAAAAGGGCGATCCGAACCCTGGTGAAATAAAGCTTGCTGTTCAAAACCTGACCGTGCGCGATTCACGCGGCATCGATATGGTCAAAAATGTTTCCCTTGATGTGCGTGCCGGTGAAATTGTTGGCATTGCAGGTGTGGCGGGTAATGGCCAGAGCCAATTGATTGAGGCGATTACCGGCATCCGACCGGCAAAAGAAGGGCGCGTTCTGCTCGACGGCGAGCCGATTGATGTTACAGGGAAGGCCGATCCAGCCATGCTGCGCAAGCGCGGGCTGGCCCATGTTCCAGAAGACCGCCACCATATGGGGTTGGTTCTGGCGTTTGAAGAGGCTGAAAACTCCATTCTTGGCTATCATGATGACGCACGTTATTTATCTGGCCCGATGCTCAATATCGAAGCCATTCGCAATGATGCGCGCGATAAGATTGAGAAATACGATATTCGTCCGGCCAATTGCCGCTTAAAGACTGCGAATTTTTCTGGTGGCAACCAGCAGAAGATCGTGCTCGCCCGCGAGATGGAAACGGACCCTTCCGTTTTAATCGTTGGCCAGCCAACACGCGGCGTTGATGTTGGCGCAATTGAATTTATTCACAAGCGGATTATTGAAATGCGCGATGCGGGCAAGGCTGTCTTGTTGGTGTCTGTTGAGCTTGATGAAATCCGCTCACTTGCAGACCGGATCATCGTTATGTTCGATGGCAAGGTGGTTGGCGAGTGCGGGCCAGAAGCAACCGAAGGCGAGCTTGGCCTTTTGATGGCCGGTGTTACGAACGATAAAATAGAAGCGGCGGAGTAAACCCATGGCACAGCCTTATTCACAATTACCGCGGTGGGTCGATTACGGGCTTATTCCTCTTATTAATCTAACTGTCGCTTTTCTGGTCGCAGGCCTTGTTGTGCTTGCTGTTGGCGAAAACCCGCTTCGCGCCGCAGTCTTGATGGTTGATGGTGCTTTTGGTTCCGGCGACGGCATTGGCTACACGCTTTACTATGCAACAAACTTTATCTTCACTGGACTTGCCGTTGCAGTGGCTTTCCACTGCGGGCTCTTTAATATTGGCGGCGAAGGCCAAGCCTATATTGGTGGTTTGGGTGTCGCTGTTGCGTGTCTTGCATTTGACAGCGTTTTTCCGTGGTGGATCAACCTGCCCATCGCCACACTTTGCGCGGCAGCTTTTGGTGGCCTTTGGGCATTAATTCCAGCTTTATTACAAGCCAAACGCGGCAGCCATGTTGTTATTACAACGATCATGTTTAACTTCATCGCAGCATCATTGATGGTCTATCTCTTGGTAGATGTTTTAAAACCTGTCGGGCAGATGGCTGTTGAAACACGCCCATTTGCTGATGGTGCGTCCCTTCCAAGATTGGACTGGATGATTGAAGCCTTTGGTTTCACGATTCGCCGAGCGCCGCTCAACATCACATTTCTATTGGCGTTGGTAACATCATTTCTTGTGTGGGTACTCATATGGCGCACGCGCCTTGGTTATGAAATCCGCACCATGGGTCATAGCCCGAAAGCGGCGCAATATGCAGGCATCAACACAACCAAGATCATTGTTATAACCATGATGATCTCAGGCGGTCTTGCCGGTATGATGGCGCTCAATCCTGTTATGGGCGCACAAGGGCGCTTGCAGCTTGATTTTGTGACAGGTGCAGGATTTGTCGGCATTGCAGTGGCGCTCATGGGCCGTTCACACCCTGCGGGGATCATTCCTGCGGCTATTTTATTCGGCATGCTCTATCAGGGCGGCGCAGAAATGTCATTTGAGATGCCAGCGATTACCCGCGATATGATCGTGATTATTCAAGGTCTCGTTATTCTTTTTGCTGGAGCGCTTGAGCATATGTTCCGCCCTTATATTTCATTGTTTTTTGGACGTATTGCAGACAGCTCTCTTAAAGCTGCACCAGCAACCACAGGAGAGGGTCATTGATAGAAGCGTTTAACACAATCATCCTAATTCTTGACTCAACTGTTCGGCTCTCTGTGCCATTGTTGCTGGCTTGTTTGGCAGGACTTTATTCAGAGCGCGCAGGAGTGTTCGATATTGGACTTGAAGGAAAAATGCTGGCTGGCGCATTTGCTGGAGCTGCAGCGGCATCGGTTTACGGTTCTGCGTGGATAGGCCTTGCTGCTGCTATTTTAGTCTCAATCGCCCTATCACTGGTTCATGGCTTTGCGTCGATTACCCATCGCGGCAACCAAATCGTATCGGGCGTTGCGATCAACTTTATTGCCGCCGGTTCAACAATTATTCTTGGCCAAGCTTGGTTTAGACAAGGCGGCAGAACACCGCCGCTTGGTTCAGACGGAAGCCGTTTTGAAACTATAAATTTGCCCTTCGCCGATAGTATCAGCGGCATCCCCGTATTGGGCCCAATTTACTCTGAGCTTTTATCTGGCCACTCTATTCTCGTTTATGTGGCGTTTGCAGCGGTGCCGCTAACGTGGTGGGTTTTGTTCAGAACCCGCTTCGGGCTGCGCTTGCGTGCTGTTGGTGAAAATCCGGCAGCTGTTGATACGGCAGGTATCTCTGTCGTTTGGCTACGTTACCGCGCTGTGATTTGTTGCGGCATATTATGCGGCCTTGCGGGCGCTTATCTATCGGTTGCTCAAAATGCCGGCTTTGTGAAAGATATGACAGCGGGCAAAGGCTTCATCGCACTTGCTGCGCTGATATTTGCCAAGTGGAAACCGATTAATGCGATGTATGCTTGCCTTCTCTTTGGCTTTCTTGATGCGATTGCAATCCGGTTTTCAGGTATCAAAATCCCTGGACTGTTTGAAATTCCCGCACAGTTCATGCAAGCGCTGCCTTATATTTTGACAGTTATATTGCTTGCTGGATTTATCGGCAAAGCGATCCCGCCGAAAGCCGGTGGTCAACCCTATGTGAAGGAACGCTGATATGGCTGACCTAGACCCGTTATTTACTGCAGCTAAAACAGCGATGGAAAAGGCTCACGCAAAATATTCAGACTTTCCGGTTGGTGCTGCTATCTTAACCAAGGACGGCCGCATCTTTTCCGGTGCCAATATCGAAATTATCTCATTTCCAGAAGGTTGGTGCGCTGAGACAACCGCCATTTCTCACTTTGTGATGGCAGGCGGCGGCGAGATAACCGATATTTGCGTCATCGCGGAGAAAAAGGACATTTGCACACCCTGTGGCGGCTGCCGTCAACGGTTAGCTGAATTTGCACCAGCCGAAGCAAAAGTGCATCTGTGTACGATGGAGGGCATCGTGCAAACAGTGACTATGGCCGATCTCCTGCCGCACGGATTTGAATCCGATGTTCTGGCAAAAACAAACTAAACCAAAGCAGGCCTAATATTGAAAACGACAATCGACACGATCATTGAAAAGCTAGACGGTTTGGCACCGCGCACCGCACTTGTGCTCGGCTCCGGCCTAGGCGGGCTTGTTGATGCGCTCGAAAACCCCATCCGTTTTTCCTATAGTGAGCTTGAAGGTTTTCCATCTAGCGGCGTTTCTGGCCATGCGGGCGAACTTGTTGCAGGCACCATAAGCGATAAGCCGGTGTTTATACTTTCAGGACGTGCGCACTATTATGAAAACGGCAATGCCAACGCCATGCGTCCTGCATTAGAGCTTCTTAAAGGGCTTGGAGTTGAGCGCCTTATATTGACGAACTCTGCGGGTTCATTGCGCGATGATATGCCGCTCGGTTCAGTCATGATGCTAACGGATCATATCAATTTTTCAGGCACCAATCCTCTTATCGGCGAAGAAACTGACGACCGATTTGTTGGCATGACATCGGCCTATGATAAATCGCTATGCGCTGCACTTGAAGCAGCAGCAGAGGAAGTCAAAATTGAGTTAAGCAAGGGTGTCTATATGTGGTTTTCCGGCCCTAGCTTTGAAACGCCTGCCGAGATACGCATGGCACGCACATTCGGTGCAGACGCCGTTGGAATGTCCACAGTACCCGAAGTTATCATTGGCCGTTTTCTTGGCCTGAAATGTGCAGCTTGCTCGGTTATTACAAACTTTGGAGCAGGTATAACTGGCTCTGAACTTAGCCATGATGAAACCAAAGAGATGGCCCCCATTGGCGGGAAACGCTTACAGGCTATCTTGGTAAAAGCCATTAGAGATTTGGATTAAATGACCAACCGAAAAGAAATAGCAAACCGTGCGCTTGGTCTCATTGATCTGACCAATTTGAATGATGACTGCACATCGGATGCCATTATTGAATTATGTGAAAGGGCACAAACCCGATTTGGTAAAACAGCAGCAGTATGCGTTTTTCCTGCTTTTGTTGTTCAAGCTAAAACCATTTTAGCTGACACCAACATCAAGGTTGCGACTGTTGTAAACTTTCCTGCAGGCGGCGATGATGTACGTGCGACAATGCATGAAACAAAACAAGCCGTTGCCGATGGTGCCGACGAAATTGATCTTGTTTTACCCTACACAGCCTTGAAAAATGGCGATGCTGAAACTGCGCGCCACATGGTTTCGACCATTCGCGCCGTAACCCACAACCAAGCAATTCTAAAGGTCATTATCGAGTCTGGCGAATTGATGGAGCCTAACCTTATCAAGCAGGCCACCCTTATTGCACTGGAAGAAGGTGCAGACTTTGTAAAAACCTCGACAGGCAAAGTAGAAATCAATGCAACACTAGAGGCTGCTCAAACTATCCTCGAAGCTCTAAAAGAGTTTGGCGATAAATCGCGCGGTTTAAAATTTGCAGGCGGTATAAAAACCGTTGAAAATTGCGGCGCTTATCTGGCGCTTGTTGATAAAATTATGGGTCCAGAATGGGCAGGTGTTGATACATTGCGCTTTGGTTCGTCCGCCATGTTAAACGATATACTGGCTGCGCTTGAAGGCGGCGAAGCTGTGACATCAGAGGGCTACTAATCGTGGCCGTGTTGTTGCAGGAAATAATCGCTAAAAAACGCGATGGGTTAAAGCTGAGCGACAGTGAGATTTCTGACTTTGTTACGGCCATTCAAAATGAAAGCGCAAGCGATGCTCATATCGCCGCTTTCGCCATGGCTGTTTATTTCCAAGGCATGGACGATGATGAAACCGTTGCGCTAACGCTTGCCATGCGTGACAGCGGCGACGTGCTCAGCTGGCCAACCTTAAAACGCCCGATTGCGGACAAGCATTCCACCGGCGGTGTTGGTGATAATGTCTCGCTCATTCTTGCGCCGCTGGCTTCTGCATGCGGTCTTGATATTCCGATGATATCTGGGCGGGGCCTTGGCCATACTGGCGGCACGCTCGACAAAATGGATTCAATACCCGGCTATATGTCCGAGCCAGAAACCGCACAATTTTTAAATATAACGCGCAAAGCCGGATGCGCGATCATTGGTGCTTCAACGGCTTTAGCACCCGCTGACAAACGCTTTTATGCTGTACGCGATGTCACCGCGACGGTTGAAAATATATCCCTGATCACAGCATCGATTTTATCAAAGAAATTGGCCGCAGGTCCTGATTGGCTGGTGCTGGATGTTAAATTTGGCGATGGTGCCTTTATGCGCGAACAACACGATGCGCGAAAACTTGCTGAAAGTCTCGTGCGTGTTGGAAACGGCGCAGGCACAAAAACCATTGCGCTATTAACCGACATGAATGAGCCGCTCGCCAGTGCTGTCGGCAATGCGGTTGAAGTTAAAAATGCCATTGATTTTTTAAATGGTACGCACCGTGATCCCAGACTTGAGGCTGTCACGATCGCTCTTGTGACACAGATGGTATTCATCGCTGGATTGGCCAAAAGCGAAGAGGAAGCTGAAGAGCATGTTCGCTCAGCGCTTAGCAGCAATCGTCCAGCTGAAATTTTTGGCCAGATGGTTCATGGGCTCGGCGGCCCTGCCGACATCATGCAAAACTATGATGAATATTTGCCGCGCGCTGCGGTTATAAGAGATATTCCAGCACCTGCAAATGGGTTTATCGCAGACATTAAAACGCGCTCTATCGGTGTTGCGGTTGTTGAGATGGGCGGCGGGCGACGTGCTGGCGGCGATAAAATCGACTATTCCGTTGGTTTTAGTCGATTAAAAAAGATCGGCGACAAGATCGAAAAAGGTCAGCCTCTTTGTACTATTCACGCAAAAAGTGAGGCAGATGCAGATAAGGCGCAGACTACTATTCTTGAAGCCTACCGTATCGGTTCAAAAGCACCGGATAGCAGAGCAATTATCGCAGATTTGGTTTCTTAACGGCGTAAGACCAGCTTGCCGGATTTGTACTCAAAACCACGCAGCTTATTCATAAAGCTCATACCGATCAGAACCGTATTAAGAGAGCTGTCTTTCATCACAAGCGCTTCAACATCCGCGATGCGAATGGAGCCAAGTGTAACCTGCCTGATGACTGCACGGGCAGCTTTCGTGCTGCCGTTCGCGGTGCTTACCTCATAGATATAGTCAGATGGTTTAAGCCGAATACCTGCGCGCCGCGCTGTGGTTTCATTGATCGCAATTGTGCTTGCGCCCGTATCGATAAGGCCTTGCACATTGAAATTATTAAGTTTGATGTTGCTGCGATAATGGCCGGTTTGGTCGCGCGCAATGTGTTCAACGCCCGACAAGCGGAGCGCGGTTTTTTTAACAGTTTGCGGTTTATTATCGGCTTTAGTTACTTGCTTTTGTTCTGTTGTCTGCCGCGGAGTTTGACCTGCGTTTAGATGAGCTTTATTTCGCTTCAAATATTCCACAGCGCCCAAAGCACTGATCGAAATAATACTCGCAGCAAGTAAAAGTCTTAACATCCAAAAGTCTCCTTGCAAAAACCATACGCAAGAAAACTAGCAAGGCCGTTAACGCTGCCAGCAAACAATTAGCAACGTCAAAAAGATGTAAAAGCATTTGTTAAAATGCGGTCTATTTGTAAGCGGCATCGTGATGCAGACGACATATTTAGCTTCTACCCAACAACTTGCGTGCGACTACCCAAACAAGACCTAGGACCGTTGCAATTATGCCTAGCAATATTACCCATGTCGCAATTGCGAATTCTGGAGGCATTTCCCCATCGCTGCGCGCATAAGTTGCCGCCAAGATCATGCCCAAAAGCCCCAGTGCGACCAACAGCGCGCACAAAATCCAATACACGCGCTTTCGGTTATTTTGGATCATGCTGCTTTCGGGCCACGCTATTTCACATGAAAGACTATTGAAAAAAATCTATCTATTTTGTGCCGTACATGCGGTCACCCGCATCGCCAAGACCAGGTACAATATAACCGCTTTCGTTTAAACGCTCGTCAATTGATGCGGTAATGATCGGCACATCAGGGTGAGCTTTAGTGAAATTTTCAATGCCTTCTGGTGCTGCAAGCAAGCAGACAAAGCGCAAATTATTCGCGCCACGCTCTTTAAGCTTATCAATTGCCATAATCGCTGAGTTCGCTGTCGCCAACATAGGGTCAACAACGATTGTCAAACGCTCATCGAGACTTTCAGGCGCTTTGAAATAATATTCAACTGCCTCTAACGTTTCATGGTCGCGGTAAAGTCCAACATGGGCAACACGTGCCGACGGCACAAGGTCTAGCATGCCATCAAGCAGTCCATTACCAGCGCGCAAAACCGATGCGAAAACAAGTTTCTTGCCATCTAAAACAGGCGATTCCATTTCAACAATCGGTGTTTGAATTGTTTCCGATGTCATCGGCAATTCACGTGTCACTTCATAACAAAGGAGCAGTGAAATCTCTCTTAAAAGTCTGCGAAAACCCGCCGTTGAGGTTTCAACTTTGCGCATTTGGGTAAGCTTATGCTGCACCAATGGGTGGGAAACAACAGTGACACCATTCATGAAAACTCTCCTGATATTTGGGCGACCTTAATACGCGTGAAACCTGCGCGAAAGCTCTAATCCAGTTTTGCCAGCAATTGCTTACGTGTTTCTTCGTCAACAAAGGCTGCTTTAATCGCTGTGCGGGTAATTTGGGTCAATTCAACGTCACTTAAACCAAACTCATTGGTCCCAATTTCATATTCGCGTTTGAGCGACGTGTGAAAATGCGGTGGGTCATCGGAATTAAGCGTTACAGGAATGCCCGCTGCGCGCAGCGCCATAAAAGGATGATCCTCAAACCCATCGTAAACTTTAAGTGAGATATTAGAGCCCGGGCAGCACTCAAGCACAATCTGTTCATCGGCTAAGCGCTTCACGAGATCAGGATCTTCAATCGCGCGAACACCGTGACCGATGCGCGATGGCTTAATATAATCAAGCGAATCACGCACTGATTGCGGACCAACCAGCTCACCAGCATGGGTCGTTATGCCAAGCCCTGCATCCCGCGCAACGTCAAACCCTGGCGCTAAATCCTTGGGGTGGTGCATGCGTTCATCGCCGCCCATACCAAAACCAGTGATCAGTGGGTGCGGGTTGCCCGCAACATATTTGGCAGCTCGAAGCACTGATTCTGGGCCGCCATGGCGCAGGCCCGTTGCAATCATTCGAGCTTCAATGCCGGTTTTTTCTTTCGCACGGCGCATGCCTTCTGCAATGCCGTCGATATAGTCTTTCTCTGAGATGCCAATGGCGCGCGCGTGATCTGTTGAGATAAACATTTCTGAATAAATGCAATCATCACCTGCAAGCTCATTGAGATAAGTCTCGCTCAGCAATGCATAATCATCGGCGGAGCGAAAAAGATCAGCTGCGCCATCATAGCATTTTAAAAACTGCGTGAAGTCATTCCAGACAAAAACGCCGTTCGAAATAATGTTGGAAACATCGACATTGTATTTACGCGCCTGACTTTCAACAAGTGCAGGGCTGGCCGCGCCTTCCAAATGACAATGGATTTCTGCTTTTAAAACCATATCGACGTCCCTTCTATTTTCTTTTTGCCAACCTATTTACTATTGTAACATGCGGCAACTTGGCAAAGCGGCTATTTTTGCGGCATAGGGTATGTTGCCGTTAAACGAAACCAAGGATTTTATTATGTCCACAGCGCGTACCGGTGTCGGCGAAGACATGAAGCAATCATTCGGCTTTGAAAAAGTCGAGGATGGCAATAAGCAGCAAAAAGTTGACGCGGTGTTCCACCACGTTGCTAAGCGCTATGACATTATGAATGATTTCATGTCTGCGGGTGTTCATCGCGCTTGGAAGCAAGCAATGGTTGCGCAACTCAATCCTCCCAAGCGTGGTAATTGGCGTTCACTGGATGTCGCTGGTGGCACGGGCGATATCGCCTTTAAAATCGTCGAAGCATCTGGCCGAAACGTTCACACGACAGTTCTTGATATTAATGGCTCCATGCTGGAAGTCGGCCGCGAGCGAGCGGTTAAAAATGGCCTCATCGACAATCTTGATTTCGTTGAAGCCAACGCAGAAGAATTGCCTTTTGAAGACAATAGTTTTGATGCCTATACGATTGCCTTTGGCATTCGCAATGTACCGGATATCAACAAGGCGCTGCGTGAAGCGCGGCGCGTGTTAAAACGTGGTGGCCGCTTTATGTGTTTAGAGTTTTCTGAAGTTGATGTGCCGTTGCTCGAACAATTCTATGAAGCTTGGTCATTTAAAGTCATTCCACCTGTTGGCAAGATGGTAACAGGCGATGCACAACCCTATCAATATTTGGTCGAATCGATCCGCAAATTTCCCAATCAAAAAGATTTCGCAGCAATGATTGAAACGGCTGGCTTTGAGCGCGCGACATACCGTAACTATACGGGCGGTATTGCCGCCCTACATTCCGGATGGAAACTCTGACGTGTCATCATTTTTAGCAGGACTTCGCCTTATTAAAGCTGGCTGGGTTTTCGCACGCGAAGGCGTTGTTGC
This sequence comes from Ahrensia sp. 13_GOM-1096m, assembly GCF_000620605.1. Classification (NCBI taxonomy): domain Bacteria; kingdom Pseudomonadati; phylum Pseudomonadota; class Alphaproteobacteria; order Hyphomicrobiales; family Ahrensiaceae; genus Ahrensia; species Ahrensia sp. 13_GOM-1096m. The sequence goes on along the minus strand of NZ_JIAX01000011.1, from coordinate 211,045 downwards.
AGCCATGCCGCGCGAAGGCTTGAGCGGACCTGCACTAACGGCCCATAAAATTGCGACGAAAATGTCGCGTCGTCGCGCCGGACGGCTAAACAATGTCGAGCGTATGAACAATGCGATCACGCGCCTTGGCCCATCCTATGCAAAGCTTGGTCAGTTTTTGGCAACGCGCCCTGACATTATTGGATTAGATTTGGCGGTTGATCTTGCGACTTTGCAAGATCAGATGAAGCAATTCCCAACGGCGCAATCCATCGCGCGGCTAGAAGACTCACTTGGCGCAAAATGGGATACATTTTTTACGCAAATTGAAGAGCCGGTTGCTGCAGCATCAATTGCACAGGTACATCCTGCCTATGTGCGAATGCCCGATGGGTCTGAGAAAAAAGTCGCGGTTAAAGTCATCCGTCCCGGCGTGCGCCAGCGTTTCCAGAAAGATCTCGATACGTTTTTTATGTTTGCCAATTTGCAGGAAAAATATTTTCCAGCGACACGCAGACTGCGCCCAACAGCGATTGCGCAAACGCTCGCACAATCCACGCGCATTGAAATGGACCTTCGCTTAGAAGCCGCCGCGCTTTCTGAAATTGCCGAAAACACAAAAGACGATACTGATTTTCGCGTTCCCAAAGTCGATTGGGTTCGCACTGGCCGTAATGTGCTGACAATGGAGTGGGTTGACGGCATCAAGATGAGCGACACGGCAGCGCTTATGAAAGCTGGCCATGACCTCAATATACTTGCCGTCAATGTCATTCAAAGTTTCTTGCGCCACGCGATGCGCGATGGTTTTTTTCATGCGGACATGCATCCAGGCAATTTATTTGTGGATGCTAAAGGCGACATAGTCGCCGTTGATATGGGTATTGCCGGACGCATTGGCATGAAAGAACGGCGTTTTCTTGCTGAAATCCTGTTCGGTTTTATTCAGCGAGACTATAGGCGCGTGGCAGAGGTTCATTTCGAGGCAGGCTATGTGCCGCCTCACCATGATATTGACGCCTTTGCGCAAGCAATCCGTGCTGTGGGTGAGCCTATCCACGACCAGCCTGCCGAAACAATATCAATGGGTAATCTTTTGACCCTGCTGTTCGATGTGACAGAGATCTTTGATATGCAAACGCGGCCTGAATTATTGCTGCTTCAAAAAACGATGGTGGTTGTTGAAGGCAATGCGCGCATGCTCGACCCACAATTCAACATGTGGAAGGCCGCAGAGCCAGTTGTTGGCGATTGGGTGCGGCAAAATCTTGGGCCCGCAGCCGTGGTAAATGATGCGCGTAACGGCATTAAGGCAGGCTTGCGTCTTATGAAGGCTATGCCGGAACTTGCAAACCGCACTGAACAGCTCGCGCATGAAGTGGGTGCCATGGCTGAAAACGGCATGAAACTCGACCCTGCGACCGTAAAAGCGATCGGTAAGGCTGAAGCTAAGGAAAGTCGTTGGGGACGCCGTGCATTATGGGTTATTGCGCTAAGCGCGCTTTATATCGCTTGGACACTCACATAACACTGAAATCATTGATTGCATCTTTAAGAACATTATGATTTCATTGAAATCATGGCATCTATTACTATTCGCAATCTTGAACCTGAAATCAAAGAAGCGCTTCGCAAGCGCGCAGCCAGCAATGGCCGCTCCATGGAAGAAGAAGCGCGGCATTATTTTGCGCAAATGGCGGCTGGACCAGTCCTGCTTTCTCCCGCATCTGCACCTGCGCCAATTTCAGTCTCTGACCCTTCGTCTCAAACACTGGCAGGCAAGCGCATATGCCTGATTATTGGCGGCGGCATTGCGGCTTATAAATGCCTCGACCTCATAAGGCGTCTGCGCGAACGCGGTGCATCTGTGCGCCCAGTTATGACAAAAGCAGCGACAGAATTTGTCACCGAATTATCGATTGGCGCAATCGCGAATGATACGGTTTTTACTGAACTGTTTGATCGCAATGCAGAACACGATGTCGGGCATATTCGGCTTTCGCGCGAAGCAGATCTTATTGTTGTCGCACCGGCGACAGCCGACCTTATGGGCAAAATGTCCAACGGCTTGGCCAACGACCTTGCTTCCACTGTATTAATGGCGACCGACAAGCCTGTTCTTATCGCGCCTGCAATGAACCCTAAAATGTGGGAACATCCAGCCACAAAGCGCAACCGTAAGACGCTTCAAAATGATGGTATTCACTTTATTGGCCCACGTGCTGGCGAGATGGCTGAAAGCGGTGAAGCGGGCTTTGGCCGCATGGCTGAACCCTTAGAAATTGTGGGTGCCATTGAGCAATTATTAGACACACGGCCCAAGCCTTTAGCTGGCAAGAAAATCATTATGACGTCGGGCCCAACACATGAGCCGATTGATCCGGTGCGCTATATCGCAAATCGTTCATCAGGCAAGCAGGGCTATGCGATAGCGACAGCATTGGCTGACCTTGGCGCTGATGTTTATCTGGTTTCCGGACCAACCAGCCTTTCTAAACCGCAAAATGTAAAAACGATTGACGTTGAAACTGCACGCGAAATGTATGATGCGGTTCACCAATTACTGCCTGCCGATGCAGCCATTTTTGTGGCTGCTGTTGCTGATTACCGCGCGGCGGCCGAAGCAGATGAAAAAATCAAAAAGGAAAAGGGCGGCATCAACGCTATTGCGCTGACCGAGAACCCCGACATTCTGGCTTCCATCGGGAACCATGAAGCAAAAAGACCGCAACTTGTCATTGGGTTTGCAGCAGAAACACAAAACCTCATCAAGCACGGCGCATCTAAACTCAAACGCAAGGGTGCCGACTATATCGTTGCCAATGATGTGTCGCCCGATACCGGCATTGGCGGGAAAACGGGCGTTATGGGTGGTGACCGCAATCGCGTGACGCTTATTTCAAAGAAAAAGAACGATGCTTGGCCGGAAATGACCAAACAACAAGTTGCGCATGAACTGGCTCAACTGGTTGCCCAACATCTTGTAACGGTCAAAGTTTAAGCAACAGCGGCGGCTTTTACCGATAAGAATGGCGCAACGCTCAGCTTTCCGTCCGCTATTTTCACTTGAGAATTAGCAGGAACCGCAGTCCAATTTCTGTCTGGATGTTCAAACGGTTCTGACACCAGACAAATACTTTGATCAGATGCGCAGCTTGCATAATAAAGGCTTGGCGGGCGGTTATCGGTAGAAAACCTGATCGCATTCAAAGCATGTCCATCGCTATAGCAGGCTGTAAAACGAATGATTGTGTCTAAGTCGCGCTTTGCAGCTTCCGATATGACAAATTCAAGCATGCGTTCAAATGCAAGTGCTGGATCTTCTGCCAAACCGAACTCAACGGCAAGTAAAAACATCAATTCAGAATCTGTGCTGCCTTGCCGCATCGCGTAAACGCTATCGCTCAGCCGGAACTCTAAGCTCCTGCGTAAAATGTCGAAATTACCGATCTGGCCATTATGCATAAATGACCAGTTTTCATAGGTGAACGGATGACAATTATCGCGGTTCGTTCCCCCGCCTGTCGAAGCACGAACATGCGCTAAAAATAGGCCTGAGCGAATTTGTTTGGCTAAGGAATGTAAATTTGTATCTGCCCAAGCAGGCAATATATCACGGTAAAGGCCAGGCATTTCACGCTCGCCATACCAAGCCAGCCCAAATCCGTCGCCATTTATCGCCGTTTTTGCTTCCGAAGCATGCTGTGATTGCTCAATAAGGGAATGAACAGGCGAGAGGATCATATCCTCCATGAAAATTGGTGGTCCCGCATAGGCAGCCCAACGACACATGTTTATTTCCTATACTGCAGCTTCTTTTGCACCGCGACGATTATCAATGTGCACCTAGAGCCGATTCACATGTGGCTTATAATTACATCAAAGAAATGTGCTCGACTAGCCCATCTTAAAACCACGGTATCGACTTCGACGAAGTTCTACCATCGTTCTCAAAAAATGAACAGATTGTCTTTTATTGTTCACTTTAATGATACGATCAATATATCTAACTTAACGGTCAAAGGAGACACATCATGTCCATTAGACCTGTAAAACAAATTTCACACGCGCAGCCCACAATGGAAGGCGCTGGCGTTCATTTAAGCCGTGCCTTTGGTTTTGGCGATCCTTCGCTTGCCGACCCATTTTTGCTGTTTGACGATTTTCGCAATGACAATCCCGAGCATTACAAGAAAGGGTTTCCATGGCACCCGCATCGCGGCATTGAAACGATCACTTATGTGCTTGCTGGAACGGTTGACCATGCAGACTCGCTTGGTAACTCAGGATCGCTTGGCGCTGGCTCGGTTCAATGGATGACTGCCGGTTCAGGCATCATGCATCAGGAAATGCCAAAGGGCGATGCAACTGGAAAAATGCACGGCTTTCAGCTTTGGGCGAACTTGCCTTCAAGCTTGAAAATGACATCGCCGCGCTACCAAGACATTGCAGGCGGCGACATTCCAGAAATCATTGATGATGACGGCACGATTGTGCGGGTGGTTGTTGGCGATTTTTGGGGCAAGAAAGGCCCCGTTGATGGCATTGCATCGGAACCGCAATATCTCGATATTACAGTTCCTGCAGGCAAGAAAAAGTCGTTCAAGGTTGATACATACCGATCAGCCTTTGCCTATATTTTTGACGGTTCAGGCACATTTCGCGATGCATCTCGCCCCTTCGGCGTTCTGGTTGAAAAGGAAGTTGAAGGCAATGAATTGCACTTGCGCGATATGACTGGCGACCGGACGCTCGTTGTCTTTGACAAAGGTGATGAAGTGACCGTTCAGGCAGGAGAGCATGGCATACGTTTCTTGCTCATCTCTGGAAAACCTATCCAAGAACCTGTTGCTTGGCATGGCCCGATTGTCATGAATACGCGCCAAGAATTGCAGCAAGCCTTTGATGAACTTCGCAATGGTAGCTTTATTCGTGAAAACGCGGGCATGTAACCATAAGAAAAGCCCGGCTCTTTTGGCCGGGCTTAACTTTTAAACTATTGTGGTTCGCTCTTACTCGCTGATGCGAGCCATTGCCACTTGAATGTCCTGCATCGCGCGTGATGCAAGACCTGGATCCAATGTACCGTCGGACTGTTGTGACGCGATCTCTTCGCGCAATTGAAGAAGCGCAGTCTCTTTTTCGTCGCGGCTCATTGTATCATCGGCAACAATGCCGAGAGCGCTCTTTGTCGATAACAGTTCATCTGTCATTCATTTTCTCCTTCGTTACTTGAGAAGAAAACGAGGGGCGGCTTAATTCGTTCCGCCCCTGACTAAAAAATTTAGCTCTTTGGCAGCGGCGCTGTACGAAGATATGGGAAATGCGTTGTAAATTCGCCGAATTTAGCCTTTGCATCTTCGTTTGAAACTGTGGCTGGAATCACAACATCATCACCGACATTCCAGTTTGCAGGCGTTGCCACGCTATTGGCTGCTGCTGTTTGCAAACCGTCCAATGCGCGAAGAACTTCGGCAAAGTTACGTCCGACATTCATTGGGTAAGTCATAGACAATTTTAGCTTCTTGTCAGGACCAACAATGAACACAACACGCACAGTTGCAGTGTCATTTGGTGTGCGGCCATCTGGTAGATAAGCCTCTGCTGGCAACATGTCGAAGGCTTTAGCGACAGCTAAATCTGTATCCGCAATAATTGGAAAACCTGCTTTTGCGCCTGCAAAAGTTTCAATGTCGCCTTTCCACTTTTTGTGGTCTTCAACACCATCAACAGAAATACCAATTACCTTGGTGTTTCGCTTTTCCCACTCATCAGCAAGCTGCGCTACAGCGCCAAATTCTGTTGTGCAAACAGGCGTGAAGTCTTTTGGGTGCGAAAACAGGATTGCCCAGTTGTCACCAATAAACTCATGCAAAGAAAGCGATCCTTGATCAGTCTCAACTTTAAGATCTGGAATAGTGTCGTTAATACGCAAGCCCATAATGGTCTCCTTTGGTAAAATGCCTATGTTCTTACATAGGAATACAACAAGCTGTTCAACAGGAACAGATTGCTAAATTATGTTAAAAGGCCGGAACAGCGTTTCAGCCAGCTTTACTGACCTGATAATCCTTTATCGTCTCAAACACCATATCGGGCGCACGTTCAGCCTCATAATTGAGCGAAAATCCGTTCTCAGCCAAAAACACAGGATCACCATCCAAATCCTTGGCTGTTGAAGAGCGGTGCTTGTCTAAGAATGTTTCGAACGCTGCTTTGTTTTTAGATGAAATCCAGCGACAAATTGAGAAACGCGCCGCTTCAAACTCCACAGGCAGTGAATATTCAGCATCAAGACGCGCTTTGAGAACATCAAGCTGCAAGGCGCCAATAACGCCGACAATTGATGGTGAACCGTCATCAGGAACGAACAGCTGCACCACGCCTTCTTCAGCCATTTGCTGCAAGGCCTCGGTGAGTTTTTTGCCTTTCATGGCATCTTTTAGGCGCACACGGCGCAAGATTTCCGGCGCAAAGTTTGGCACACCACGGAAGACAATATCTTCGCCTTCAGTCAGTGTGTCGCCAATACGCAGCGAACCATGGTTGGGAATGCCAACCACATCGCCCGCATGGGCTGTGTCTGCCGTTTGGCGCTGGTGCGCAAAGAAGAATTGCGGCGCCGATAATGTTAAAGACTTTCCGGTACGGACAAGCTTGGCTTTCATGCCGCGATCAAGCGCGCCAGAACAAATCCGCGCGAAGGCAATGCGGTCACGGTGGTTAGGGTCCATATTGGCCTGAATTTTGAACACGAATGCGCTCATGCCAGTTTCTGTTGCTTCGACCTTACGCTTATCTGCCTCTTGCGCGCGCGGCGGCGGTGCAATTTCAGCCAATGCGTGAATAAGATCGCGCACGCCGAAGTTTTTCAAGGCAGAGCCAAAATAAACCGGCGTCATATGGCCTTCTAAATAAGAGTCGCGGTCAAACGGACGGCACGCCTCACGCGCTAAATTAACGCCTTCTATGAAGCCTTCGCGTTCATTTTCAGGCAGCAAGCCCGCAGCAGCTTCTGCCTCTGGTCCATTAACTTGCGTACGCTTTACGTCAGAATCTGAACCTCGCACCGCATTATCAGTTAAATGATATGTGCCAGCAAATGACTTTGCACGGCCAATCGGCCAAGTAATTGGCGCAGTATCCAACGCCAATTTTTCTTCTACCTCGTCCAGAATTTCAAACGGGTCGCGGCTTTCGCGGTCCATTTTATTGACGAATGTAATAATTGGAATATCGCGCAGACGACAAACCTCAAAGAGCTTTAATGTTCGCGGCTCAATACCTTTAGCGGCATCGAGAACCATGACCGCGCTGTCAACGGCAGACAGCGTGCGATAGGTATCATCAGCAAAATCTTCGTGGCCCGGCGTGTCGAGAAGATTGAAAATATTATCTCCATATTCGAACGTCATGACCGAGGTCGCCACAGAGATACCGCGTTCGCGCTCGATTTTCATCCAATCTGAGCGTGAATGTGTGCGGTTTTTCTTAGCCTTAACTTCTCCGGCCAGCTGAATTGCACCGCCAAATAGCAAGAGCTTTTCCGTTAAAGTCGTCTTACCCGCATCAGGGTGCGCGATGATCGCAAAAGTGCGGCGGCGCTTGGCTTCTGTCTCAATTATAGAAGGCATTTTGTTATCCGTTGTTTTGCACATCCCAATGGCAGGCAAGCAAGTTTGTGTCAAACGTCACCCATCGACAAAACCCGTATTCGCGTTAAGATCAACGCTTAATAGAAAGCCTTTAATCATATCGAGATCGTGAGGAAAGATGACATTTTTCAACATTTACGTAGCTGCCGTACCAAAAGCAAACAAAGATCAGTTCATCACTCACGCTGAAAACGTCGCTGCGCTTTTTAAAGAGAATGGAGTGATGAAATATATCGAGACTTGGGGCGTCGATGTACCCGATGGTGAAATCACATCATTTCATAAAGCCGTACAAAAATCTGATGATGAAGACGTTGTTGTTGGCTGGATGCAATGGCCATCAAAAGAGATTGCAGATGCAGCATGGTCCAAGATCATGGAAGATCCGCGTATGACATCTCATAAGGAGTTATTTGATGGTAAGCGTATGATCTATGGCGGCTTTGAAGGTATTGTTGATGCTTGACGAAAGACGCGGCGGGTTGCATCAGGACAATATGATGACATTACCATTTTACAGGCTTCCACATAGCCAAGACATCGCATTGCCGAGCTATGAAACAGCGGGCGCTGCAGGTATGGATTTGCGCGCTGCGGTTCCTGAAAATGAACCACTGGTGCTTGCAAGCGGCGCACGCGTTTTGGTGCCAACTGGCTTTATTATCACCATTCCTGATGGTTATGAGGGACAGGTACGGCCTCGATCCGGTCTTGCGCTGAAGCACGGCATTACCTGCCTTAATACACCCGGCACGATCGATTGTGATTATCGCGGTGAATTGATGGTTCTGCTCATCAATCATGGTGAGGACGATTTTACAATTTCGCGGAATATGCGCATTGCGCAATTGGTTATAGCGCCGGTCACACAGCTAAAACCAAAAGAGAGTAAAACCTTGCCTGACGCAACAGTGCGCGGTGCTGGTGGTTTTGGATCAACTGGGGTTTAGACATGGAAATTTCAGGCTTTGTCACTTATTCCGTGGCGCTGGGTATCGCGGCAGCTATTCCAGGGCCCGGTATTATTGCCTTGGTTGCACGTGCTCTGGGCTCTGGATTTCGGCCAACCCTACCCATGTTATTTGGCCTTGTGCTGGGCGATGTGACTTATCTGGCAGCAGCTGTGCTCGGATTGGCTTATATCGCCGCGACATTTGGATGGGTTATCGTCGCGCTCAAATATGCTGGCGCTGCCTATTTGCTCTATATGGCTTGGGGGTTTTGGCGCGAAGGCATTACAGTGGAAAAAATATCTGCCAAAAAAGCTGGCGGTTCATGGTCAAGCTTTTTGGCAGGTTTGCTTGTAACTTTGGGCAACCCAAAGACAATTATTTTCTATCTTGCTCTGCTCCCAAACCTACTTGATCTAACAACGATCACACCAACGGACTTTTCAATTCTAGTGGTGCTAACTTTCGGTGTGTTGATGGTTGCTCTGCTGCCTTATATCGCGGCGGCGGGCAAAGCACGCAAGTTGCTACAAACACCAAAGGCGCTCAATCGGCTTAACCGTTTTGCCGCAATGTGTTTGGCGGGTGCAGCCACCGCAATTGCAGTGCGCAGTAGCTAATCTATTTTTATATTATGCGGCAATTGATAATTGATCGCCAGCAATTCGGTAAGATATCGCTTCTGCAATGTGAATACGGCCAACATAATCCTTGTCGTCAAGATCAGCCAATGTGCGCGCAACCTTCAATATCCGGTGGTACGCACGTGCAGAAAACTTCATCTTGTCTGCGGCATCTGCAAGTAACTGCATGCCGCCCTCATCTGTTTGGGCAACATCTTCAATCAGCGCCGTTGGGCAATGAGCATTCATGTTAATTTCATGCTCACCCAAACTGCTATATCGCTCAAATTGCCGAGCACGGGCGCGGGCAACGCGCTGTGCAACCGACGCACTTGCTTCACCGGGCTTTGCGCGAATTAACTCGCCGGGCGATACGCTCGGCACTTCAACACGCAAATCAATGCGGTCCATCAAGGGACCAGAAATACGCGCTTGATAATCTGTCTTGCAGCGCGCACCACGTGCGCAGCTATGGCCTGGTTCACCTGCCATACCGCACCTGCATGGGTTCATCGCCGCAATCAGCTGTATGCGTGCGGGATATGTTACGCGGTGGTTCGCACGCGCAATCATACATTCTCCGGTCTCTAAAGGCTGGCGCAAACTATCCAAAACTTGCGGCGTGAATTCAGGAAACTCATCGAGAAAAAGAACGCCATTGTGCGCTAAAGAAACTTCACCGGGACGGGCTTTAAACCCGCCGCCAACCATGGCCGCCATGGATGCGGAATGATGCGGCGCTCTAAAAGGCCGCCTATCTGATAATTCACCGCCTGCAAGCTCGCCAGCAATGGACGCAACCATAGACACATCAAGCAATTCTCGCGGACTAAGCGGCGGCAAAATAGATGCCAAACGCTGTGCCAGCATGGACTTGCCAGAACCGGGTGGACCCACAAGAAGCATATTGTGACCGCCAGCAGCGGCGACTTCCAATGCGCGTTTTGCCGTTTCTTGACCCTTAATATCGGCAAGATCAGGCAATGTTGATTTTGCTATGCGTGTAACGGGCTGAGGGCGCGATAAAACCTGCGTGCCTCTAAAATGATTGGCAAGACCGATTAAACTTACCGGCGCTAGAATAGACATATCGCTATCTGCCCAAGCAGCCTCAGAGCCGCAATCATAGGGACAGATCAAGCCTTTTCCCACGCTATTTGCAGCAATAGCAGCTGGCAACACACCAGCCACCGCGGTAATCGTACCATCAAGGGAAAGTTCGCCTAAAACACTATAACTGGCTAAGGCATCGGACGGGATCGCACCCAATGCTGCCATTAGCCCTAGTGCAATTGGCAAATCAAAATGGCTTCCTTCTTTGGGTAAATCTGCCGGCGCAAGATTTATCGTTACTTTTTTGGGCGGCATAGAAAGACCAGATGCATGGAGTGCCGCCTGCACCCGCTCGCGGCTTTCTGCCACCGCTTTGTCAGGTAGGCCGACAATATGCATACTCATCTTGCCAGGTGCGACCATAACCTGAACATCAACTGGCACTGCATCAATGCCTTGAAATGCGACCGTCGAAACTCGTGAAACCATTTCGGCCCCCAGAATATCGGCGCAATAAAAATTAGAATATATGCGCCATCCCACCAACCTACCTTGCATAGGTTGCGCTACGGCACTTATAAACGCACACTCTGAAAAACATTGCAAGAACATTGCAAGAACAAATTAGTGCGTAGGTTGCAATTCAGTTGTATGTGGTTGTGCTATGAGAACAAACAGTGCCCAAAAAATCAGGCTCTCTGTTAGAGTTTGGCTTCAATTGCATCCCAGAACAAAGCCGCAATATCTGCGCCACCAAACTTTTTCACTTCGCGCACACCGGTTGGCGATGTCACATTGATCTCTGTCATCAAACCACCAATCACATCGATGCCCACCAGCGTTAGTCCGCGCTTTTCAAGCTCCGGCCCAATACGCGCACAAATTTCCAACTCGCGCTCTGTCATTGTGGTTTCAACCGCCTGTCCACCGACATGCATGTTGGAGCGTGTATCGCTTTCAGCAGGAACGCGGTTAATCGCACCCACCGGCTTGCCATCAATCAACAAAATACGTTTGTCGCCAGCGCGCACATCTTTCAAATAGCGCTGGGCAATAATGGGTTCGCGTGTCAATTGCGAAAACATTTCCATCAAGGATGTCAGATTGCGGTCGCCTTCACGCAAATGGAACACACCAGCGCCACCATTGCCGTAAAGCGGTTTTAAAATAATATCGCCGTGCTTTTCACGAAATGCGCGGATTTCATCTAAATCCAACGTCACGATAGTTTCTGGCATGAGATCGCCATATTCCATCACAAATATTTTCTCAGGCGCATTGCGCACAGAACGCGGATTATTCACCACCAATGTGTCAGGGTGAACCATTTCCAACATATGTGTTGTTGTGATGTAATTCATGTCAAATGGCGGGTCTTGTCGCAGCAACACCACGTCCATATCGCGCAGACTTGTGCGTACTTTATCGCCAAGTGTGAAATGGTCGCCCTCGACATCACGGACTTCTAATTTTTCCATCGCAGCGGTTACATCTGTTCCGCTCATTGTCAGGCGGTCAGGCGTATAATGATAAAGCTCATGGCCGCGCGCCTGAGCCTCAAGGGCCAAAGCGAAGCTTGTATCGCCAGCAATTGAGATATTTGCGATATGATCCATTTGGATTGCGATTTTCAGCGCCATGTCTTTATTCCTATAATCAGTTTTTTTCTAAGTGCGCTCTGCAACACGAAATTACAATCCTTGAGCTATTACGTTTTAGTGAGCGTCTTTATTCAAGTTACATATTTCACGGCATATAGATGGCAGGAATATGAATGGGCCAACGCCTTGGCAGGCAAGCAATTAAATCGTAACGGATCGACAATGAAGCGTAATTTTTCTGCTTTATGAGCCATTCATCGCCTGCTGCTGCAATCCGGCGCAGCGCCGTCTGTGTTACGGCATCCATAGCCTGTTCAACATTATCACGCGCTTTAACTTCCACCATTAAAATCAATTTACCGCGGCGCGCAATAATATCAACTTCACCTGATTTTGTTTTGAAACGTTTGGCAACGATACGAAAGCCTTTAAGCCGCAAACATTGCGCCGCCAGCCACTCTCCGCGGTGGCCTTTGCGGTAGGCGCGACGTCTATTGCTTGCGCCCTCAGCCATCATTATCCTTGAAGTTTAAAAGCCGCGCATAAAGATCAGACTTTTGCAGACCTGTCATTTTTGCCGCTTCTTTTGCCGCTTTGGATGCAGACATTTCTTGCAATAAGGATTTTAAGATCGCATCTACATCTTCGTCAGAGGTTGGTGAGTCTGCTGTTTGCGATGGAGAAATAAGGATAACGATCTCACCCTTAATTGTTTCGCCTTCGAAATGCTCTGACATTTCACTGGCTTTCATCGTCAAAACAGTTTCAAAGCGCTTGGTTAGTTCGCGCCCGACACAGATCATTCTGTCTTGCCCCATTACATCGCTGATCGCCTTTAGTGAGCTGGCTAAACGTGTTGGCGCTTCAAACGCAATCAATGTGGATTGAACATGTGACAAGGTTTCAAGAAAATTGCGGCGCGTGCCGTCCTTGTTTGGCAGAAACCCGACAAACCTGAAATCATCGGACGGCAATCCGGAAGCTGCCAAACCAGCCAGAACGGCCGATGCACCCGGAATAGGGATAACGCGAAAGCCCGCTTCACGCGCTTCTAGCCCCAATCGGTAGCCTGGATCAGAAACAAGCGGCGTGCCCGCATCGGAGACCAATGCCACCGATCTTCCAGCGCTGAGCTGTTCGATCAGCTTAGGGCCAACTTTCTGCGCATTGTGCTCATGATAAGCATAAGGCTTTTGCGCGATGCCGTAACGATCGAGCAATCGCCGCGTGATTCGCGTGTCTTCACAAGCCAGCACATCGCACGCCGCGAGCGTTTCCAACCCGCGAATTGTCATGTCGCCTAAATTACCAATCGGTGTGGAAACCAGATAAAGCGCAGGCTCTAACGGAGGCGCGCTGATTTCGTGACCTGAAATTATGTAAGAATGATCGCCCATTAACTTGCCAAACTCGCAACAACACTGTTGAGCACCATGCGTCCAGATTGCGTTGCCCGCAAGCGCGTGTTGGACACAGGCTCAATCAAACCATCCATTGCCAGATTATTGAGTGTTTCTTGATTAAATTCCCGACCGCTCAGTTCTTCAAATCGAACAACGTCCAAACCTTCAACAAGGCGCAGCCCCATGAGTAGCAATTCATCGCCCTGTTGTTGCCGATCCAGCTTTTCACGCTCAACAATCGCATGGCCGTTCTCACGGGTCTTCTCCAACCAGCGCTCAGGCATGCGCTCGGTAATCGTCACATTTTTAAAGCCATCATCTGCCGTAAACCGGCCATGTGCACCCGGACCAATGCCAACATAATCACCATAACGCCAATAGGTCAGGTTATGACGCGATTCTGCGCCCGGCACGGCATAGTTTGACACTTCGTAATTGGGCAAGCCTGCATCGCGCGTAACGCGCTCTGTGACATCATAAAGATCAGCGGCCAAATCATCAGAGGGAATGATTAGTTTTCCTGCACGGTGAAGCGCTTGAAACGGCGTATCGTCTTCAATTGTCAATTGGTACAATGACAAATGATCCGCCGCATAGGAAATAGCTTGTTTTAGCTCGGCTTCCCAAGCTTCCAATGTCTGTTTTGGCCGTGCATAAATTAAATCAAAAGACAGGCGCGGGAAAATATCCCGTGCCAAGCCAATGGCTATTTTTGCTTCTTCAACATTGTGCAAACGCCCCAAAAACTGCAAATCAGCATCATTGAGCGATTGTACGCCCAGCGAAACACGGTTGATGCCTGCGAGCCGATAGCTACGAAACCGATCTGCTTCGACCGATGAAGGGTTGGCCTCCATCGTAATCTCAATGCCGTCAGGCAGGCCCCAATATTTTGCAATACCGTCCAGTAAAGCCTCAACCGTTTGAGGCTCCATAAGCGAAGGCGTTCCGCCGCCAATAAACACGCTAGTAACGTTGCGCGAGCCAGTTTCATCGCGCATGGCAGCCATTTCACTTAAAAAACCCGTCACATATTCACGCTGATCGACGGGCTTATGACGCACATGGCTATTAAAATCACAGTAAGGACATTTGGCCGCGCAGAACGGCCAATGCAAATAAACGCCGAAACCCGGCGTTCCGTCATCACCATTGATGTTATTCAACACCAAGGGCTTCTCTAGCAAATATCTGGAATGCGCGTGCACGATGCGACAAGGCATCTGGCTGGCCGGGCTTCCAGCCGTGCTTTTCCTGCGATGTCATTTCGCCAAATGTGCGTTCATGGCCTTCAGGCACAAAAACAGGATCATAACCAAACCCGATATCACCGCGCGGTGGCCAGACAAGATGCCCCTGTGCAACACCTTTATAGAACTCACAGTGCCCATCGGGCCAAGCAAGACAAAGCGTTGCATTAAAAGAGCCAGTTCTTTGGTCTGGCGTATTTGCGCCCTTAGCTTGAAGCTTTTCTTCGACATTACGCATGGCCATTGCAAAATCGCGTGTGCCATCGGGTAGTTCGGCCCAATCGGCTGTATAAACGCCCGGATCACCATCCAGCGCATCAACACATAGGCCGCTATCATCAGACAAAGCCGGAAGGCCTGTCGCCTCCATGGCTGCAATCGCCTTCAGGCGTGCATTATGCTCAAAGGTTGTTCCGTCTTCATCTGGTTCAGGTAGACCCAATTCACCCGCAGATGTGACTTCGAAGCCAAAAGGTTCGATCAACTCACGAATTTCTTTCAACTTGCCGGCATTATGCGTGGCAATGACAAGCTTACCTTTTTCCAGACGACGGCTCATTATTCGATTCCTAAAACCTGTTTCTGCATGGCAACCAATTGTTGGATTGCGTTATCTGCGTGATTGTAAAGCTTATCGAACTCTTCGCGGCTAAAGGGAGCGCCCTCTGCCGTTCCTTGAATTTCAACAATGCCGCCAGAACCGGTCATCACGAAATTTGCATCTGTTTCAGCATTTGAATCTTCCGCATAATCCAAATCAGTGACGGCTTCGCCCTCATAGATACCGCATGAAATCGCTGCGATATGATCTTTAATAACGCGGGTTTTCGAGGCCATTTGGCGCGAATGCATCCAATCAAGACAATCATAAAGCGCTACAAAGCCGCCCGTGATTGCCGCTGTGCGCGTGCCACCATCTGCTTGAATAACATCGCAGTCGATTGTGATTTGGCGCTCACCAAGCGCTTCAAGGTCAACAATTGCGCGCATAGAGCGGCCAATCAGGCGCTGGATTTCCTGTGTGCGGCCGCCCTGTTTTCCAGACGCTGCCTCACGGCGCATCCGGTCACCTGTGGCGCGTGGCAACATACCATATTCCGCTGTCACCCAGCCTTTGCCCGTATTGCGCATCCATCCAGGAACGCGCTCTTCCAAGCTGGCCGTACAAAGAACGTGCGTATCGCCAAACTTTACAAGGCAAGACCCTTCGGCATGTTTAGAGAAACCGCGCTCAAAGCTGATTTCGCGCATTTGTTCTGGCGTTCTTCCGGAAGGGCGTTTCATGGTGAACCTCTTTTATAATTAGCTATGTTGGTGGCTTCTAATGCAAACATAACAACAATCATAGGGCCGCAAACCCTTTTACTTGGCGCAATGTAGGCTCTATATAGAGGTTACCACTTGATCGATAAAAGAGAACCATGCCGAACCGCCCACAGGACTTAATTGACAATCTTGATGATCGCTCGCGCGATATATTTAAGCGCATTGTTGAAAGCTATTTGGAAGCGGGTGAACCGCTGGGCTCTCGAAACTTGTCAAAACTCCTGCCTAACAGCCTTTCTCCGGCTTCTGTGCGTAATGTGATGAGTGACCTCGAACAACTGGGTCTTATATATTCTCCGCATATTTCCGCAGGACGCCTGCCAACTGAGCAAGGACTTCGGTTTTTTGTTGATGCCTTTATGGAAAACGGCACAGCATCGGAAAATGAGCGGAGGCTCATTGAAAAGCAGCTTCAAGGCGATATTCCCGATCAGGCAACAGATGCGCTCTTAACCGGTGCAAGCACCATGCTTTCGCATATTTCCAAGGGTGCGGGGCTCGTTGTTGCGGCTAAACGTGAAGAGGCGATGAAACACATTGAATTTGTGCGCCTTGAAGAAACCAAAGCGCTGGCCGTTATCGTCTGGGATTCTGGCGAGGTTGAAAACCGTGTGCTTGAGATACCGCGCGGCGTCATGGCATCGCAATTGGCCGAAGCTGCCAATTTTCTTAATCATCATGTGCGCGGGCAAACGCTCAAGCAAGCAAAACAGCAAATTGATTTGCGCCGCGATGACACGCGCAAAGAACTTGATACGCTGAGCGCTGATCTTGTTGAACGCGGGCTGGCCATTTGGGCAGGCGACAACAAAGGCGCACCATCGCAACTGATCGTGCGCGGCCGCTCCAATCTTCTCGAAAATCTTGAAGATGCTGCCGATGTTGAGCGCGTCAAACTCTTGCTTGATGATCTTGAGCGCAAAGAAGAGATTATCCATTTACTTGAAATGGCGGAAACTGGATCTGGCGTGCGCATTTTTATTGGTTCTGAGAATCGCTTGTTTTCGCTGTCCGGCTCGTCATTGGTGGTGGCCCCTTACCGCGACTCAAATCACAAAGTTATCGGCGCGCTGGGCGTTATTGGCCCGACACGGCTAAACTATGCCCGTATCGTGCCAATGGTGGATTATACAGCCCAACTGATTTCCAAAATGATCGAACGACAATGATTCTTGTGTTCGGGCTTGATTTTTAGTTCCACAGCCTCGATATGCACTGACGCATAAACTTATACTTATTTCCAATGGATACTGACCATGGCCGACGAAACAAACACGCCAGATGGCATGAGCCCAAGCGCCCGCGAACGTCTACGCAAGGCAGCTGACGAGCTTTTGAAAGCCGACCGCAAGGCAAACCGACGCGCTGCAGCAGGTAATGCTGACGATTATGCAGAGCTTGATCCAAACGAGTTCGATGATGAAGGCAACTGGATCGGCGAAGATCCGGATATGGATGCAACGCCGCAAATCGATCCGGTTGAAGCGCTGACAACGGAAAATGCAGATTTAAAAGATCGCATGCTACGTCTTGCTGCGGATATGGAAAACCTGCGTAACCGCACAAAGCGTGAAGTTGCGGATGCAAAATCTTTTGCCGTTGCAAATTTTGCCCGTGATATGCTTGCTGTTTCTGACAATTTGCGCCGCGCGATTGAAGCTGTAACCGAAGAAAAACGCGAAAGCGGTTCTGATGAGTTTAAAAGCCTCTTGGAAGGTGTTGAACTGACCGAGAAATCCATGCTTGGCACGATGGAACGTCACGGTGTGAAAAAGCTTGACCCAGAAGGTCAAAAATTTGACCCGAACTTCCACCAAGCGATGTTTGAAGTGCCGAACCCTGAAGTACCGAACAACACTGTGGTTCAAGTCGTTCAATCAGGCTACCAAATTGGTGAGCGCGTCTTGCGTCCAGCAATGGTTGGTGTTGCAAAGGGCGGCCCTAAGGCTCCCCCTGCCGATGCACCTGCTGAAGATCAAAGCGACAGCTAGTCGTTGGAAATCTTACCGTTTCTTGATTATGCCGGTGTTGCTGTTTTCGCAGCCACCGGCGCTCTTGCTGCATCCCGCAAACAGGTCGATATAATCGGCTTTTTATTCTTTGCCTCAATTACAGGCATTGGCGGCGGCACGTTGCGCGATTTGGTTCTTGGCCAAGCGCCTGTCTTTTGGGTTTTAAACCCTGCCTATATTCTCGTGAGTACGGCAGTCGCGATTCTTGTCTATTTTACAGCCCATATGTTTGAGAGCCGTTACAAGCTTTTACTTTGGCTCGATGCAATCGGTATATCCGCCTATGCGGTTATGGGCGCATCGAAAGGCTATTCTGCAACAGATTCGATCAGCATCGCCATAATCATGGGCATCCTTACAGCAACATTTGGCGGCATTTTACGCGATGTATTAGCCGGCGAACCATCGGTTCTTTTGCGCTCAGAAGTTTATATTGCGGCCGTACTTTCAGGGGCGGCAACCTATACGCTCGCAACAGTTCTCGGTGTGCCTTTGATTTTCGCTGCGAGCGCCGGATTTATGGTGACTTTTATCATACGCGGCGGCGCACTGCGCTTTGGTTGGACATTTCCAACCTATAAAAGTCGTCCGGGCCGAAACCCGGATGACATTATATAATCAGGCGCTTAGCAAACCTGCATCGATAGCCGCTTGTTTTAACGAAACTTGCGGGCGCGGGCCTATCTGCTGAATGATGATGCCTGCTGCGAGCGATCCAAGCTTGCCGCAAATATCCAGATCAAGACCCTGCGCATAACCGTGCAAGAAGCCAGCTGCATAAAGATCGCCAGCGCCTGTCGTGTCTACCAGCTCATTTATCTCAATGGCCTGAATATCATAAGTATCATCGCCGCTAATGATGACAGAGCCATCAGCACCCTTTGTAACAGCGGCAAGATCACAATCACCGCGCAGCGCTTGAAGTGCTGTGTCAAAATCAGCGGTCTGATAAAGCGATTTCAGCTCATCATCATTGGCAAAAATAATATCGACTGTGCCAGACTGCATGAGTTCGAGGAATTCTTCGCGGTAGCGGTCAACGCAAAATGGGTCAGACAAGCTCATGGCAACTTTTTTGCCGTTTGCGTGCGCAATTTCAGCCGATTTTCTGATCGCGTTTTTCGCACGCGGCGGATCCCATAGATAACCTTCAAAATAAACAATGCCAGAATTTCCGACCTTGTCATCTTCAACGTCTTCAGGACTAAGCTCAACGCATGCGCCAAGATATGTGTTCATCGAACGCTCACCATCGGGCGTGACTAAAATCATCGACCGTGCGGTTGGCGGCGTTTCTGCGAGCGGCTTGGTATCAAACGCTACGCCTTGAGCGCGGATGTCATGGCGAAAAATTTTGCCCAAATGATCATCTGCAACCTTGCCGAAATAGGCCGTGCTTGAGCCAAAGTTCGCAATGCCTGCTGCAGTATTGCCCGCACTGCCACCGGATGTTTCAATTGCCGAGCCCATACGCTCATAAAGCAGCTCAGCGCGATCAGCATCGATCAAGTTCATCGCACCTTTAATGATGCCGTTGTCTTTAAGAAAATCATCTTCAGCGCGCGCGATAATATCAACAATCGCATTGCCAATGCATAGAATGTCGTAAGTAGCCATAAATACTGCTCTTCATTTGTGTTTTAATGGCTTTAGCGCGGTGCAGCACATTATAAAAGCCTTTGTTCTAAAAACGCAGCACTCTTGCTACCGCGTTCTTGCAATCGAAAGACACAACACCCATCTCGTCACCATGTTGATAGCTTCTGCACAAAAAGCGATCGGAGAAATTCTCGATCCCAAATTGCGTCAAGTGTTTTGGAAAACACTGGGCCTGACAATTCTTGCACTCATCATTATCTGGAACCTTACAACCGTAGGGTTAGAGACTTTTGCAGTTCCCTTTGTTAGCGACTGGTTTGCCTCATTAAGTCTTCCGAGCTGGACGGGTACGATGGGCCTGTTTGCGGCAATCATTGCGGGCCTTGGCTTAGCGGTAGGATTAACGTTTCTGATCGGACCAGTCAGTGCGGTGATCGCGGGCTTGTTTCTTGACGATGTTGCAGAACATGTCGAAAAACAGGATTATCCGAACGATAAACCGGGCACTGCGATGCCGCTTGGCCGTTCAATCATCATGTCGCTCAAGTTTTTTGGCATTGTTATTCTTGGCAATCTGCTTGCCCTGATGTTGCTGCTTGTTCCTGGCGTTAACTTGATCGCGTTTTTTGCCATTAATGGCTATTTGCTTGGACGCGAATATTTCGAATTTGCAGCGCTGCGACATCACGATGCTGCAACGGTGCGCATGTTGCGCTCACGCTATTCTGGCACGATTATCATGGGCGGCCTGATGATTGCAGGCTTTCTTGCCATTCCTATCGTCAATTTGATGACGCCTTTATTTGGTGCAGCGCTCATGGTGCATTTGCATAAAGCGATAGCAAGCAAGGCTGAACGCACGTCCTAGCCAAAACAGATTCCCACTTTTGCTAGCAGGGATTATTTACTTACGTAATAACCTGCTGTGGCAACTCGACAAGCGCAGCAGGTATATCGCAGGTTTTTTCTTTCGACTTGCAAATATCTGCAATGACACATTTTTCGCATTCCGGCTTACGCGCTTTACAACAATAGCGACCATGTAAAATCAGCCAATGATGCGCATGAAAAAGATATTCATCCGGAATAATCCGCATCAAAATCGCCTCGACATCATCCGGTGTATCAGCAGGCGCAAGGCCAATGCGTTTGCCAATGCGCAATATATGCGTATCGACAGCCATCGTAGGAATACCGAATGCCATCGACATAACCACATTGGCTGTTTTGCGGCCAACACCTGGCAATATTACCAATTCTTCGCGCGTTTTAGGTACAACTGAACCAAAATCATCAATTAGCTTTTTCGATAGCAGAATGACGTTCTTGGCCTTATTGCGCCAAAGTCCGATGGTGCGGATATAATTTCCGACCGTCTCTTCGCCCAGCGCCAGCATTTTTTCAGGCGTATCGGCAATTTTAAAGAGTTCGCGCGTGGCTTTATTTACCCCCGCATCGGTGGCTTGCGCCGATAATGCGACCGCCACAACAAGCGTAAAGGGATTCACGTGAAGCAATTCACCCTTAGGTTCTGGTCGCTGTATGGAAAACCTGCGGAAAATTTCGTGCAATTCTTGCTGATTATATTTGGTGCGCGGCAGGCGCTTTTTCTTAAGCGCTGCAGGTTTTGTTTTCTTCGGCGCAACTGATGCGGCAATTTTTCCTTTTCCAGTCGTCATCGCGTCCTATATCCTGCTTTTATGAATAGCTCTAATTTTGACATAGGCTGGGACGGCGACGATGCAAACCCGATTTTTGCAGCGCAGCTTGTTCCATATCGATCACTATCATCATCTGGCTTTGCACTCATGATGGTTATTGTGGCTGTAATCTGTGTTTCAAATGCCTATTTTTATTTTCATCTAGGCGCATGGCCAGTTGCCATCTTTTTCTTTTTTGATGTTGCGCTTTTATATGCAGCCTTCAAATTCAGCTATCATGCTGGTCGCGCACGTGAAGAAATCACAATATCCCGAACAGCGCTAGAAGTTCGAAAAATCACGCCAAACGGACGCCAACGCAAACATATATACAATCCCTTTTGGGCCAAATTTCTCGTCGAACGTAACGATGAAATCGGCATTACATCAATGCGCATAACAGGCGAAGGCTATCAATCTACAATCGGGGCATTTCTGAACCCCGATGATCGGGAAAGCTTTGCAACGGCTTTCTCGCAGGCCCTTGCGAAAGCCAAGAAATGAGGCCAGTCTTTGCTCGCATGAAGCGGGGAAAACGATGCGGTTGACTTCAAAAACTATTTTCACCTTTATATTCTGGCTGAGCTTATCGCTTGTTGCTTCTGCACAATCCGATACGGCCGCTCAGTCATCGGCAAATAAAGCTATCATCAATGCCGATACCTCCGTCATTGATGATGCTGATATCGACTTGCGTATTGAGCGTATTTTAGCCGAGCTCGATGGTATGAACCGTGTTTATGTTATCGTCAGCTCAGGCGTTGTAACGCTTCGCGGCGAGGTGACAGAGGCAAGCCTTGCAGAACAAGCAATCGATGTTGCTCAGCGCGTCGAAGGTGTTGTCACGGTTCGCAACGAAATCACCGAGGTTACATCCTTGCGCGAACGCCTTGTGCCTGTGTGGGAACGGCTCAACAATCGCTTCTGGCAGTCCATTGCCTTTGTTCCCTTGTTTACGGTTGCAGTCGTCGTTGGCGGCATTGTGTTTCTGATCGGACTTTTTGTTGCTTCACGCACATGGCCATGGGACCGTCTCAGCCCAAACCAATTCATTGCCGATCTGCTTAGACAAATCATTCGCCTGATCTTTTTTGTTAGCGGTGTTGTGCTCGCGCTTGATATTTTGGGTGCAACAGCGTTGCTGGGCACAATCCTCGGCGCTGCCGGTATCGTTGGTCTTGCCATCGGTTTTGCGGTTCGTGACACGGTTGAAAACTATATTGCATCCATATTGCTGTCGATTCGCCAGCCATTTAGGCCGCGTGATTTTATCTCCATTGAAGGATATGAAGGCTTCGTGATCAGCCTTACGTCACGCGCCACGATTTTAATGGATGCTTCGGGCAATCATATCCGCATTCCAAATTCCACGGTCTTTAAAAGTAACATTACGAATTATAGCCGCAATCCGCATCGCCGCTTTTCGTTTGAAATTGGCGTTGCGAGCGAGAGCAATCTCGACAAGGCGCTGGAGACCGGCTTGAACGCAGCCAGAGCACAGGACTTTGTCTTACAAGAGCCTGCACCTGACGCATGGATTAGCAGTATTGGCGATTCTAATGTCGTCTTGGTTTTCACGGGTTGGGTGGACCAAACGCAAACGAGTTTTACAAAAGCCCAATCAGAAACGATGCGGCTGACCAAATTGGCGCTCGAAAGAAACGGTTTTGCGCTCCCAGAACCAATCTTCCGCATTATTCACCAAGGTGATGCACCAAGTGAAACACCCAAAAAAGCATCCGCTCCAAAACAGGAAACAAGCGCGAATGAACGCGAAGATGATCACGCCAAGGATGTGCGCCCTGATGAGAGCATAATCGAACGTGTTGACGAAGAGCGCAGCAATGCCGAGCGTGAAGATCTGCTGAGTGAAAATGTGCGCGATGAACTTGGGAAGAAAGAAGGTTGATTTGCGTCAAGTTTCGGGTGGTTCTTATGCGCTCAAAGTGCTGAATTGGGATATTGAAGTCCGGAGATGACGCCATGTCCCAATTAGCAGAAATTTCACTGACACAAGAAGTCAAACGTGACAGCGATTATGAAAAGATTGCGCGTGTCATATCGTTGATTAGCGAGAACTACCGCGAGCAACCGTCACTGGATGAACTGGCGAAAAATGTTTCAATGGAGCCAACAGCGCTACAAAAACTATTTACGCGTTGGGCAGGGCTATCTCCAAAAGGTTTTTTGCAAGCCGTTACGATTGATCATGCACGCCGTTTGCTGGCAGCCGACTTGCCATTGCTTGATACAGCCTATGAACTTGGTCTTTCCGGCCCTAGCCGTTTGCACGATTTGTTCGTGACGCATGAATCCATGTCACCCGGTGAAATCAAATCAGGCGGTGCAGGGCTTACAATCCATTATGGGTTTCATGCCTCACCCTTTGGTCTTGCACTTATTATGGCCACAACACGCGGACTTGCGGGCCTTGCCTTTTGCGATATTGGCGATGAACGTGCAACTTTTGATGATATGGCACAGCGCTGGCCTTTTGCGACTTTTGAAGAAGATTTAAGCGCGACGCAGCCCTATGCACAGCGCGTGTTTAATCCATCCCAATGGCGCGACAACCAACCCTTGCGCGTTGTGCTTATTGGCACGGATTTTCAAGTCGATGTATGGGAAGCGCTGCTTAAAATACCGATGGGCCGCGCCTTGCCCTATAGCCAGATTGCACAGGATATTGGACGCCCGAAAGCATCACGCGCCGTTGGTGCAGCGGTCGGCGCAAATCCGATTTCATTTGTTGTGCCGTGTCACCGCGCTATGGGCAAATCAGGGGCGCTGACCGGCTATCACTGGGGTTTAACGCGCAAACGCGCCATGCTGGGATGGGAAGCAGGGCAGGTTGGAGAGGCTTGAGTAGCACCAACCTGGTGATTTATTTGCAAGCGATACAACGATTAACTATCGATAAAAGTAAATGCCGTTATTACCCTCTTGCGATATGCATCCGCTTGGCGATTGATTTCATCTATTAAATTCACCGTCTTAATATTAAAAAATATCGGATTAAAATTTAACTCTTGAGTCTCAATTGGCCGAATTTCATCTATTTCTAACCGCGCATAACCATACAACGAACTGGCAACACAATACACCTCCATATAATTTAACGAGTATGTTGCTTTATCAGTAATATTATTAGCAGGTTCAGAGGCACGTGAATCAGCAACTTGAAGCTTTTGAAAAAGTTTTGAAATGCGAAATTGAATTTTTTGGTCCCCATATTCAACCATCGCTTTCAACGCCTCAATTGCATGTCCGCTGAATCGTTCTACTTTCTTTCCTTGGCTAACATTCCCGATACTGCGCTCCGCGTGCTCACAAAGTTCACTGAGCGCAAAGTTTAACTCCGCTCGAGCCACCATGCGCTTGGCAATGCCATGTTCATCGTGTTTTTTTTGTTCAAATGCAATCTGCCTCCTAATCATCCAGACTGTAGCGGCGGCACCCAAGGTCGCTAAGGTGCCTACTAGGAGAGTTTCCCACTCAATATGATCCAAATTTTCTTTCCCAAGGTAAAACATAAATAGTGTGATCGGTACACCTAAGAAAACGCCGAAAGCAATTCCAATATTTAGGTCTTCATCCTCCCGTTTCATTTAATGCGCGCCGGACATATCACCCAAAACCTCTTTGGATTTAACCGTTGAATCCGCATTAAGCTCATAAACAATCGGTACGCCCGTACCCAAATTGAGCTTCAAAATGCTTTCCTTGTCCATACGGTCGAGCACCATGATCAGCGAGCGCAATGAGTTGCCATGTGCAGCAACAAGCACCGTTTCACCACGAAGAACGCGCGGCAAAATATCCGTCATGAAATAAGGCCAAACGCGCGCGCCTGTATCACGCAGGCTTTCGCCTTCATCACCTGGTGGCGGTGTGTCGTAAGAACGGCGCCAGATATGCACCTGCTCTTCACCCCATTTTTCGCGCGCATCATCTTTGTTCAAACCAGCCAAATCGCCATAGTTACGCTCATTAAGCGCTTGGTCGTGGATAGTTTCCAAATCGGACTGCCCAACGCCATCAAGAATCATCTGGCAGGTTTTTTCAGCACGCTGCAAAACAGATGTAAAAGCGATGTCAAATTTAAAGCCCTTTTCCGCAAGAGCGCGGCCAGCCTCTTGCGCTTCTTCAATTCCTTGCGCGGTCAAATCAGGGTCTTTCCAACCTGTGAAAAGATTGAGTTTGTTCCATTCGCTTTGACCGTGACGGACAAGAATGAGTTTACCGGACATAGGAAGGCTCCATTTTTCTAAGTGAGTTGTTTTAAGTTTAGTCGTTCAATCCAAGAACGTCACGCATTGAGTAAAGGCCGGGCTTTTGGCGAACAGACCATATGGCCGCATTAACAGCACCGCGTGCAAAAATGCTTCGATCTTCTGCACGATGCGACAGAGTGATGCTTTCGCCATTACCGGCAAACATGACCGAATGATCGCCGACCACTGATCCGCCGCGCAAAGTTGCAAAGCCGATTGAACCTTCTTCTCGCGCACCAGTATGACCGTCACGAACACGCACAGAATTTTCTGTCAGATCAATATCGCGGCCTGTGGCAGCGGCATCGCCCAACAGTAGCGCTGTGCCTGATGGTGCATCGACTTTGTGTTTATGGTGCATTTCCAGCACCTCAATGTCCCAGTCCTGTGCGGTCAATGCTTTTGCAGCACGTTCGACCAACACCGATAACATAATGACACCCATCGACATGTTGCCGGACTTCATAATGGTTGTTTTTTCGGCAAAAGATGCAAGCTTTGCATCATCATCGCCAGACATGCCTGTCGTGCCAACAATATGCGCAATGCCCTTCTTGGCGGCATAATCTGCAAAAGCTAAAGTTGCCGCTGGCGCTGTGAAATCAATGATAACATCTGCATCGCCCAGCGCCTGATCTTTATCAGCGGTAATGATAATCTGGTTGGCCGCCTCACCAATCATACGATGCGCGTCCATGCCAATCGCATCGGCACCATCGCGCTCAAGCGCACCCACAAGCACG
Source organism: Ahrensia sp. 13_GOM-1096m (assembly GCF_000620605.1). NCBI lineage: Bacteria > Pseudomonadati > Pseudomonadota > Alphaproteobacteria > Hyphomicrobiales > Ahrensiaceae > Ahrensia > Ahrensia sp. 13_GOM-1096m. The sequence continues at coordinate 184,877 of NZ_JIAX01000011.1, read as the reverse complement.
GTCTTCGGGTTCTGCGACACCGCATGAATGAGTGCGCGGCCCATACGGCCAGATGCACCAACAACTGCAATTTTTACGGTCTGTGTCATCCTATACCTATTCTATATCCAAAGCAGCTTTGCCGCCTTTGCCCAAATGGTTGAGCCGAGCATACATGCCGTTTTTCTTTTTTGACAATGACGCATGTGTACCGGTTTCAACAACCTGCCCATCATTGATAACAATGATTTTATCGGCATTAACGATGGTTGAAAGACGGTGGGCAACAACAATTGTCGTGCGGCCCTTCATAACTTTTTCAAGCGCATCTTGAACCAATCGCTCAGACTCATTGTCGAGCGCTGAAGTTGCTTCATCTAATAGCAAAATCGGCGCATTGCGCACAATTGCACGTGCAATCGATACGCGTTGACGCTGGCCACCAGACAGAGTCACACCGTTCTCACCCACAGGGGTGTCGTAACCAGCAGATTGTTGCAAAATGAATTGGTGAGCGTTGGCCAGTTCAGCCGCCTTGATAATTTCCGCATCCGTCGCATCAGGGCGGCCATAGCGAATATTATCCATAATCGAGCCTTCAAACAGATAGGCTTGCTGTGACACGAAAGCGATTTGCTGACGCAGGGAATTTTTAGTCACGTTATCGATGTTTTGACCATCGATAAGAATGTTTCCGCTCGATGGATCGTAAAACCGCTGTATGAGCGAAATAACTGTTGATTTGCCCGCGCCAGAAGGCCCGACCAATGCTGTGGTTTTGTGACTTTCAGCTTTAAAGCTTAGTGCGTGCAACACAGCCGTGCCATCACCATAGTTAAAATCTACGTTCTCAAATTCAATCTCTCCGCCATCAACAGCCAGCGCCGCCGCGCCCGCTGCATCACGCTGCTTGTCTTCCATATCGAGAATTTCGTAGATCATGCGGGCATTGACGACCGCCTTTTCCAAATTAACTTTCAGGCGTGCAAGGCGTTTTGCAGGGTCATATGCAAATAGCAGTGCTGTGATAAAGGCAAACATTGCACCTGGCGGCTGCGCATCATTGATGGCGCGATAACCGCCATAGGCTATGGCACCTGCCACGGCAAATCCGGCGATTATTTCAGTGATTGGCGTTACACGCTCTGTCACGACAGCGAGCTTGTTATTACGCTCGCGCGCATGTTCGATTGTATCTTGAATTTTCCGGCTAAGCTGTTCTTCCATCGTGAAAGCTTTAATCACGGTAATGCCTTGCATCGCTTCCTGCATCGTACCGATAACACGCGCATTCAACTGGACCGTTTCACGGGTTACAGAACGAATACGCCGCGAAACATAAGCAACGCCAAAGATCAAAAGCGGGCCGATGATGAACGTTATCAATGAGAGCGTCGCGTCCTGCAAAAACATGACAATGACGAGGCCGACCAGCGTTACGAAATCACGCGCAAAAGATGTGATCGTGAGAGATAGAACATCGCGTATGCCATCAATATTGGCTGATATTAACGCCGCCAAACGACCCGAACGATTATCGTTGAAAAAGTCCACGCCCGAAGACATGAGTTTTGCAAAAACGCGTTTCTGATAACTTGCGACCAGATCATTCCCGATACGCTTCATCGTTGTCGCTTGGAAATACATTGCCAGAGCGCGCAAGGTGAAAGCACCCATGATTGCAAGAGAAATGACAGCGATCAGGTCTTTGCGCTGGTTATAAAATATCTGATCGATTACATCGCGCATGATCCATGCAGAAAATGCAGTCGTTGCAGATATCACCAACAGACAAAGAACAACGAATAGATAGGACTTATAATATCGGCGGCCATTTTCGTCATAGATGCGCCGCAGCACATGCATGAGGCCGCCATCTTCAACGGTTTTATCACTTGTCGATATCAACTGGGTCAAACTACTGCCACTCTCGCTATTCTTGAGGCGGGTATAACGGAACCAGCCTCAAAAAAACAGCACCATATTGGCTTACCTAATTGACTTACTTGGCACACCAATGGCGACGGTCTAGCGACACGCCAAAGCGTACCGGCGTGCGTGCATAAGCCGTTAATCCAGCGAGTGGCGCTTGCTCATGGAGTATCGCGAAAGTTGGCATAGCGCTTATCAGTTCAGAATGCGGTGCTTTGTTTTGAAATGCAGCTCTGAAACGCTCTTCATCAAAAATCGACAAGATCTTCTGCGTGATACCGCCCGTTAGATAAACGCCGCCTTTTGCCATAAAAATAAGCGCCAGATCACCTGCAACACGTCCAAGATATTCGCTAAAGAGGGAAATAGTTTCCACGGCAAGTGCATCAGATTTATCTTTTGCAGCAGCGGTTACATCTTCAGGCGTTGTAAATTTTGGTTTTTCCCCAGCGGCCTTAGCAACGGCTTGATAAAGGTTCACCAAGCCTCGCCCACATAAAATCTGCTCGCCCGTTACACGGCCTTCAATGCGTTCCAAATGCGGGAAAATCTCGTTGTCACGATCGGTCTGCGGACCAAGATCAATATGTCCGCCTTCACCTGCAACCGGTATCCAAGTGTTTGCCGCATGGATTAAACCTGCCATGCCGAGGCCAGTGCCTGGGCCTAAAATGACGCAATTGCTGCGCTCAGCCTTTGTGCCACCACCAATTTTTTTCAGATGCTCATCTTCAAGCGCGACGATCGCTAAAGCCTGTGCTTCATAGTCGTTCAACACGATAATATCTTGCAGTCCGAACTGCTCAATCATCTTTTCTGGTTTTACCACCCAATGATTGTTGGTCAGGTCGATTTCATCACCATCTGTCGGCCCTGCGACCGCAAGAACAGCGGCACGCGGTTGCAACGATGTGCGGTCCAACACATGGGTTTGAATCGCCACATCCAAAGACGGATAATCTTTGGTTTTAATTGGCTCGAACGTTTTAGGTTCAGCATAAGAATCAACAACAATAGAAAAACGTGCGTTCGTGCCGCCGATATCTGCAATCAGAATCGGAAAAGGAAGTGCTGTCGGTGAAATATGCGAATTGCTAGGCATTTAATTCTCCATCTGCCTGTTCGGCAAAGTTCGTCAATAAAATTTCGGCGGTTGAACGGTTAAGCGCCATAGGAATATCATAAACAATCGCAAGCCGCATAAGCGCCTTCACATCAACGTCGTGCGGCATGGGCGTTAAGGGGTCGACAAAGAAGATCAATCCATCAACCTTGCCTTCTGCGATCAAGCCACCGATCTGTTGATCGCCGCCAAGCGGTCCACTTTTGAGCGGCATCAAATCAAGGTTTTTATGTTCTGCTAAAATTCGTGAACCAGTTGTTCCAGTTGTAAATAATTGGCAGTTGGAAAAATGCGCAATGTGCCTGCTTACAAACATAACCAGATCATCTTTTTTCTGGTCATGTGCAATCAGTGCTAAAACAGGCTTACGTAACTCTTCTGATTTATCCATCAATCGACTTTTCTTTAAATCGTTTGAAATTGCTATAGAATACTTTTCCATAGCATGGAAGCTTTAGAGCTGCATGACAGTCAATTTAATAAGGACGAGAGCCTGGAATTGGCCAATCGAAACCAATTCCCGCACTTTTTGCCGCTGGTGCAGACGATGGACTTGCTGACGCTAGTGCCGCAGTGGGATCATAACTGGCATCAAATGTTACCAATTGCTCGTTGGCTGGTTGCGGCTCACGCAAAACAGCAGAACAGCTATTTGGAAGATCAGACAGCGTTACGACGCGCTTTTTAACCGGCTTTGCGTCTTTCTTGGGTGGCTTGGGCGTCCAAGGTTCTTTGGTAAACCACCAATCAAGTGAAGCATCACAGCCTGAACCCGCAGGAACCGCATCTTGCTTGCGGCATTCGGTTGAGCCTTGCGGACATTTCATTCGAATATGAAAATGATAATGGTGCCCGTAATAAGGGCGCACTTTTCCCAGCCATGAAGCATTTTGCGGCGAACCGCCATAGGTTTCGCACATCGCCTTTTTAATGCCTGGATGCACAAAAAGACGCTCCACGTCATCAAAACGCGCTGCACGTGCAATCAACTTGCCATGTGCTGGCGTCCAAATGTTTGGGTCCACATAAAGCGTGTCATTTTTCAAGACAGATATGGCGCTCGTATCACGCCGTTCTTGCCGCGTTAGTTTCCGATTCGGCATCTTTGTCAGCCAAATATCGGCATCTAACCCGACCTGATGCGAAGCATGGCCTGTAAGCATAGGCCCGCCGCGTGGCTGTGAAATATCGCCAACCAACAAACCCGGCCAGCCATCCGATACCGCATCACGTGACAATTTTTGAACCAGCGCAATCAAATTTGGGTGCCCCCAGCGCCGGTTGCGCTCCAAACGCATTGCCTGCCACGTTGGACCGTCGGTCGGCATGGCGACAGCGCCGGATATACAGCCTTTGGAATAAAACCCATGCACTTCAGCGGGATTAACCGATGGGAGGGGCGTGCGACCAAATATTTCTTTGGCCGCTGTTTGTGCTTCTGCCATTGGGCTGCTGAGCGTCAACGCCAGACCCGTTAGGCACGCCAATGAAACCATTCGTTTTGTTATGCTATGTATATTTGCAAAACATATTGTCATATTCGAATCCAAATCATCGGCAAATCAGTTGTGACAAGGCTACCTTGAAACCACCTAACGTCAATGACATGAAAGTCACAGTTGCTGCTTGAAGATGAAAACGCATAAGAACGACTTTTTTGCCGACGCACTCTGCCACGATGTGAATGGCGGTTTAGCGAACTTCCTAGCGTTAAAGCACCTTCAATTGATATTGCCGAGGATGCGTTATAAACGAAACTCATTCATGTGTTTATGAAGAGACCGCTTAATCATGCAACTGGTAGCTAAATCCAAAGCTGGTAAAATATTTGCCTTCGCTGTCGCCGGTGGTAGCGGCTTTGTGATCGATATTGGCGTTTTGTTTTTGCTCTTACATCTGACGCCGCTAGGCCCAATTATTGCGCGTATCGTGTCTATCCTTTGCGCGATGATTTCCAACTTCTTCATCAATCGCACATTTACCTTTGGCCAAAGCGAACGCAGTTTGCGTGAAGAATTTATCCGCTATGCTTCCGTTGGTGCTGTTGGCGCATTGCTCAACTATCTCATCTATGTTGCGCTTTTATTTCTAATACCCGATTTTTCGCCATTTTTGGCGACATTTATCGGTGTCATCATTGTCGCCATATTTTCCTATTTTGGATATTCACGCTTCGTATTTAACCGCAAAAATTAAACTGCTTCGCGGTCGCCGCTTTCACCAGATTTGAAAATTGCATCAATAAGCTTCTGATTATTGATCGAATTTTGAAGATCGAAAATCCGTACATCTTCGCCCCTCGATTTACGCACGAAATTATCAACCTGCAGCGCATATTGATTGAGGCCGCCAAAGCGAAACGACTGAACTTCTGAATGATTTTGGTTATGCAAAGTCACTTCATCGAAGCCATAGAGCCCTGCATTAAATGGCGTGTGCACTTCGATAAAACCTTCATCGCCGTGAAACACCATATTTTGGCGAAGCGCCATTTGCGTGGAGACATAAAAAGACATGTCAAAGTTCGAAAAACTAACATCCATCGTTGAATAAATATCGGTGCCAAATTCAGGGTCGCGCTCAACTTTCGCCAGAACAGAACGCGGCTCTTGTCCAGTCACCATGCGGGTTACAATCGTTGGGTACACACCAATGTCAGGCAATGCGCCGCCGCCAAGTTCAGGCTTGTTACGCATATTATTGCTATCACGATTAAAATAGGTAAATGAGCCCTGCACGTGCTTCAAAGTGCCAATTGCGCCTTCAGCGATCAGGGACTGAACTTTCAGCCATTGTGGATGATAATAGACCATAAAGGCCTCGGCGATGAGCACGCCAGTTTCTTGCTGAACGCTGACCAGCTCTTTGATTTTCTCAGCATTGAGTGAGATCGGCTTTTCGCAAAGAACATGTTTTCCCGCCTTCGCCGCTTTAATCGACCATTCAATATGCTGCGACGTTGGCAACGGAATATAAATACCGTCCACTTTGTCACTTGCCAGCATTTCCTCATAGGAACCAAAAGCATGGGGAACGCCAAAGCGCTCTGCTACACTTTGTGCGCGCGCCAAATCACGGCTGGCAATAGCCGCCACATTGCCAAGTTCGGACTGCATGATCGCGGGTATCAATTGTTCTTGCGCGATTTTCGCTGTCGATAAAATTCCCCAATTGAACATGCTATTTCCCTTTAATTTCTATTTACGGCGCCAAGCTGAAATCGTTGCGCTTATCCATTTGCGCGTTTTCGAATTTCAGCCAACGTCCAATCCTTGAGAAGTTTTCCATTTTCCCAAACTGGTTGTAGCAGGTTTTGACTATCGCCAATATCTTTAAGCGGCACCGCAGATGGTACGCCATCGTGTGCAATCACAGCTTGGCGATATCGTTTGGAAGCCTTGCCTGGGTCGGTTTTTGGATCTTTGTTGATGCCATGCCAGTTGCCATCAACATCCAAGCGCGCATTGGCTTTCATTGCAAAACGCAACGTATCGCGGTTCACTTTTTGCAAGAGGCCTGCCCCCATGCCAAAGGCAAGATTTTCAGCTGACCACCCGCGCTCGATCATTGCATCCAGCAATATGCGGATCGTTTTCGGTGATATACCATCGCCTTGAATGACCCTCACGCAGGGAGCCAAAACCTTGAAGCCCTTATCATTGAGCGAATAGCCAAAGATTTCGCCAAGCATTTCAATTGTATCAATGGGAACCCGCGTTGCATCGCCTGAATCAGGGCGCACAACCAATGTACCGCCCATTGTTTCGACCTGTTCTTTAAGTTCCCCGCCCCAAATTTTTCGAACAGCACGGAACAGATCATAGCTATCGGAGACGACTGCAACCAGCTTTCCATCACCGCCGAACTGATCAAGCATGTTTTTATAAGCTTCGGTCTCGCGCTCTTCGCCCCATGACGTCATGGTCGAATGTTCAGCAGCCGGAATTGAAAATCCCGCCATGGGTTCGGAATAATATTTGCGTGCTGCAACCAAGCCGCTGACTGTATCTGTGCCCATAAAAGACACCAGATGCGCAACGCCGCCCAGTCCTGCCTGCTCAAATGATGTTGCGCCACGCGCACCAAAATCGTGCAATCTAAAGGGTAAAATCTCGTCCGGTGTGTCGCAGGTTTTCTCTAGCGCCTCGGCGATCATTTGGCGCACATTCCAAGACAGGGTTGCAACGGTTGTCGGATACCAGACTGCACGCAGCAAAGATGTTTCCAAGAATGTTGGCAGCCAGAAGAAATCAGGATGTGTATTGCGTATTTGTACAAGCGGTGTGCCGACGGGCACAACCATGCCTTCCGGTAAAGCCTCGATCATAATTGGCAAATAACCATCATGCTCTGTGACGATTTTTTCCCAACCTTCGCGGTGAAAAGGCAATCCGTGCGCCGTAATGATTTCATCGGCCTCATCCACGTCATCCATGGAAACACGCTTTGAGAGATATTCTTTGAGATACATTTGTAACCCGAAGAAAATCGTCTGCTCATATTGACCGCCGCGCCGCGCCTCAATGTAAGCTGATATTGCGTCCGTTTCGGGCGGGTATTGCGCAAAATGCGAATATTTATAGCTGTCGGTGTTCAAAATGAGGTTCATAATTTTCTCAAGACCATCTCTTAAGGTGAAAATTTTTGTATCGAAAAGATCAGCGCCAAATGGATGCGAGATTGACGCGCTGTCGTCAATAGCGACGCATCAGACAAAAGACTTCTCGCCACTTAGAAACAAGCGCCCTGCCACAATCTATCACGAAATACTCTTACTATCGCCGCTTGCGCTCCCTTGATGGGCCGCATTTTTGAAGCAAATGCGACGCTTATTTAAATTATCTTAGAAAAGACGAGCGTTATGAAAATCACTACCCGCGCCTTTGCGCGAGCGGTGCTGCTTGCTATCTTCTCCACTCATATGGGCGGACAAGTGCACGCGGCAAACCTCATGATTCAAATTTATCCGGTTGCAACAATAGCCCATCTCATAGCAGGAAACGCACAAGACGCCATAAAGTTGCCTGAAGAGATCGTCACGCGCACAGGCCAAGGTTTAGAGACCATATGCATGGCGAATGCACTTTATCATGAGGCACGCGGCGAGAAGTTAAATGGGCAAAAGGCGGTAGCACAGGTAATCTTGAACCGGGTCAAGAGCGAAGCTTATCCGGATTCAGTGTGCGGTGTGGTTTATGAAAATGCGCATATGAGAAATCGGTGCCAATTTTCTTTTGCATGCGACCGTGTTGATGACACGCCACAAGAAAGTGATGCTTATGAAGCCGCGCTAATTATGGCTCAAGGCGCTGTGAAATATGGTATTTATGCCGAAGGGCTTACACCAAATTTCAGAGATCCTGCACAGACAGAAAAATCACAAATTACGCATTATCATACGACAGCTGTATCACCGTCATGGGGTAAAAAATTACGGCCGATCAAAACAATCGGCCGTCATATATTTTATCGATCAGAGCGCGTGGCTAAATCAATAGCCAGCTAAGCTCTGAGCTTCCCACCTGTTGTTTTTTCAACATTCGCAACGATTTTTGTTTGAAGCGCGTCCAGATCTTCATCCGTTAGCGTTCTGTCGGTCGGTTGAATTGTAACTTCTAGCGCGACGGACTTTTTGCCTTCGCCCAAGGACGCACCTTCAAACAAGTCAAAGACTTTAACGCCAGCAATCAACTGCTTATCGGCACCTTGCGCGGCACGCAAAATCAAGGCTGCAGTTACATCGCTATCGACAACAAAAGCAAAATCGCGCGTTAACATCTGGAAGGATGAAAGCACCATCGCTGGTTTTGTTTTTGTGGCTTTTTTCTTCGGTTCTGGCAGCGCATCAATATAGATTTCGAAACCGCAAATTGGACCTTTAACATCCAGCAAATCCAAAACATTCGGATGGAATTCACCAAAATGACCCAGCACCACTTTCGGGCCGAGTTTAATCACACCAGACCTGCCAGGGTGGTAAAAATCCGGTGCCTCAGCAAAGATTTGCAAATTAGCTGTCGCCAAACCGCAGGCTTCTAGCGCAGCAAAAGCATCAGCTTTTGCGTCAAAGACACCAACCGCTTGGCTGTTTCCAGCCCAGTCGCGTCCTGAACCGGATAGGCCTGCTGTACCTTTGCGAATACCAGATGCGACACGGCGCTGGCCTTTTTCCGTATCATTTTCATAAATGCCGGACACTTCAAAAATTGCCACATCACCGATACCGCGGGCAGCATTGCGGCCAGCTGCAGCAATCAACCCGGGCAGCAAGCTCGGGCGCATATCGCTCATATCTGCCGAGATAGGGTTCGTCAGCTTGAGCATTTCATTGCCACCGCCAAAAGCTTTGGCCTGATCTTCAGAAATGAACGACCAATTGACCGCCTCCAGCATACCGCGTGATGCTAAAGCACGCTTTGCCTGACGGGTGCGTGTTTGCAGTGTTGTTAGAATTTTGCCGCCAACATGGTTCAGTTGTGGCAATGGCTGCGGTTCAATATTGTTAACGCCGTAAACCCGCATAACTTCTTCTACAAGATCAGCTTTACCATCAATGTCTGGACGCCAAGATGGCACAGTCACCGCGGCGCTATCGCCATTCTCCTTCACACCGAAGCCAAGGCTTTCCAAAATTTCCACTGAACGCCCAGCGTCTACCGGAATTCCAATCAGGCGTTCAACTTCGGAAAATGGGAAAGTGATCTCCTTAGCCGTATAATCTTTGTAACCAGTGATTTGAGTTTTGCTCGGTGTCCCGCCACAAAATTCGGTCACAAGCTTCGTTGCCAGCTCAACACCATCAACCATGAACTCAGGATCAACACCGCGCTCAAAGCGGTAGCGGGCATCGGTAATGATACCAAGCGCGCGGCCCGTCTTTGCAATATTGATTTCATTCCACAGCGCAGATTCAATCAGAACATCGACCGTGTTTTCATCACAGCCAGATTCTTCGCCGCCCATAATGCCCGCAATTGATTCTGGGCCTTTGTCATCTGCGATAATCAAATTATCAGGGCTCAACGCATATTCTTTGCCATCAAGACCGAGGATTTTTTCTCCATCATTCGCAAGGCGCACCACAAGATCGCCGGTGACTTTTGCGGCATCAAACACATGCAGCGGGCGACCACGATCAAATGTAATGTAGTTCGTAATATCAACCAATGCATTGATCGGGCGCAAACCTATCGCGATGAGGCGTTGCTGCAACCATTTTGGCGATGGGCCATTTTTAACGCCCTTCACCAAGCGCAATGCAAAGCCAGAACAAAGCTCTGGTTCATCAATTTTTAGCGTGACGGGACAGTCGCCTTCGCCATTAATGTGTTCAACAGAGCCATCTTTCAACTTGCCCATGCCGGAAGCTGCAAGATCACGTGCAATACCATATACGCCCGTACAATCAGGGCGATTAGGCGTCAGGCCAATATCAATCACTGGATCATCCAGCTTCGCATAGCTCGCAAAGCTCGTACCAATTGGTGCATCACTTGGAAGATCAATGATGCCGTCATGGCTATCGGACATTTCAAGTTCGCGCTCCGAACACATCATGCCAAAGCTATCGACACCGCGAATATTGCCGACAGATAGTGTTGTATCAATACCCGGAACATAGGTGCCAGGGCCGGCAAAGGCACCGATCATTCCGGCACGCGCATTGGGCGCACCGCAAACAACCTGCAAAGGTTTTCCATCACCAATATCAACAGAAAGAACCCGCAGCTTATCAGCATCAGGATGCTTTTCCGCTGTCAGAACTTTCGCGATTGTGAATGGCGCAAACTGTGACTTGTCATCAACCTCCTCAACTTCGAGGCCGAGCGATGTCAAACGTTCAACAATTTCCTCAAGTGTCGCATCGGTATCCAAATGGTCTTTGAGCCAAGAGAGTGTGAATTTCATGATCTCAGGTCTTTCGCTTTGTTCTGTTCGTTTTGGCTTTCGCCGCAGGTTTCTTCTGTGGTGCAACTTCTGGTTTGGCTTTGGCGCGTTTTTCAAGCTGATCAAAAATGACAAACCCGATCTGCGTTGCATCTTCTTCCGGCTTTGCCTCAGCCGTGCTTCTCTTCGTAATCGTCAACGCCAATTGGCTAGCGTGAATAACCAAGGCAACCGGCTGCTTGGATGAGAGCAACAAGCCCTCAACCCGCATGACATCACCTTCGCCAGCAAAAAGACCCATGACCAGCATAGGACCAGCAGCGCTTATGGTGACAATTTCAAGCTGCTCTTTTTCTTTATCGATCGCTGACTGCAGTTCAAATATTTGCTTCGCAACCGATTGGGCTGCCTGTTCGGCCTCATTATCACAAGCCGTCTTCTGCCATTCATCGGGTGAAGGCGCCTTGCGCTTGCCGGCTTTTAACTCGGCAACCATATGCGCAAAATTACCCGTCAATAAAGCAGCATCGGAATAGTCAGGCATTAGCTCAATCCAGCGAATAATGTCGGCATGTCGAGCGGACGGAAGCCATAATGTTCCATCCAACGCACATCAGCGTCAAAGAAAGCCCGTAAATCCGGCATGCCATATTTCAGCATAGCAATACGGTCTATGCCGATGCCCCAAGCAAAACCCTGATAGATATCTGGATCAAGGCCGCCAGCGCGCAGCACATTCGGGTTGACCATGCCGCAGCCTAAAATTTCCATCCAGTCATCGCCTTCGCCAAAGCGCACCTCGCCCGGCTTTGAGCGATCGCACTGGATATCCACCTCAAGGCTTGGTTCTGTGAACGGGAAGTAAGAAGGGCGGAAACGCATATTGAGCGATGGCACTTCAAAGAAGGTTTTGCAGAACTCTTCCAATGTCCACTTCAAATTTGCTAAGTTAGCCGACTTATCAACGACCAATCCTTCGAGCTGATGGAACATCGGCGTGTGGGTTGGATCGCTATCCTGACGGTATGTTTTACCCGGAATGATGATACGAATCGGTGGTTCTTGCGTTTCCATCGTGTGGATTTGAACCGGCGATGTGTGCGTGCGCAGAACTTTACGCTCGCCCTTATCGTCAGGCGGGAAGAAGAAAGTGTCGTGCATTTCACGTGCCGGATGACCTTCTGGGAAGTTCAATGCCGTGAAGTTATAATAGTCTGTTTCAATGTCTGGACCTTCAGCAACGGAAAAACCCATATCAGCGAAAATCGCCGTGATTTCATCGGTTACCTGCGTAATCGGATGGATGCGTCCTGCTTGCGCCGGAGAAGGGCGCACGGGCAAAGTGACATCGACCTTTTCAGTCGCAAGACGCGCATTGATCGCTTCTGTTTTCAGAACAGATTTTCGCGCATTAATTGCATCAGTAATGCGGACTTTTAATCCGTTGAGCGCTGGGCCCATAATTTGACGCTCATCAGCACTCATTTTGCCAAGAGACTTCATCAAATCAGAGACGGAGCCTTTTTTGCCAATCGCACTCACGCGTACCGCTTCAATCGCGTCTTCGTCAGCAGCGCCCGTAATATCAGCAATTAAGCTCGCTTCGAGCTTTTCAATGTCTTGCATGGTGTCAGTCATGTTATTTCCCAGCGAATTCGGCAGTTAGGTCTATCTTGAGGCAAAAAACAAAAACCCGCGTCTGGTCCAGCCAGCGCGGGTTCTCAATTCCAATTTATTGAGAGCGCGTCGGCTTAGCGAACAGCGCTTTCAAAAGCGTTTGGTGTTGTGTCTTTCAAATAGCTCAGTTTAGCTTTTGATTGCTCAACGAGTTTCGCAAATGCTTCTGGCTCATGGATCGCCATGTCAGACATCACTTTACGGTCAAGCTCGATGCCAGCTTTTGCCAAGCCATCGATGAAGCGGCCATATGTTAGACCATGTTCGCGCGCAGCAGCGTTAATACGCTGGATCCAGAGCGAACGGAAATTACGTTTGCGAACTTTACGGTCGCGGTAAGCGTACTGATCGGCCTTCTCAACAGCCTGCTTAGCAATACGGATCGTATTTTTGCGGCTGCCCATAAAGCCTTTAGCGGCTTTGATTACTTTTTTGTGTTTTGCGTGGGCTGTAACGCCGCGTTTTACACGTGCCATTATTTTATTCCTTCAAAATGAACTGCTTTGAAACCTTCAAAGCCAAAGCGGTTAAAGGCCGTAAGGGGCCATTTTCTTGATGATCTTTGTATCCGGCTCGGAGATAACAGCCATGCCGCGTGCATTGCGGATGAACTTGTTCGAACGACGGATCATCATGTGACGCTTACCAGCCTGGCCGCATTTGATTTTGCCAGATGCTGTCATTTTGAAACGCTTCTTTACTGAAGCTTTCGTCTTCATCTTGGGCATTTTGCTCTCCATTATATGTTGCTCACAGATGCTTTTAATAAAAAAAGCCTTCGACGATGAAATCGAAATGTGAGATTTTAGCGTTCGTGAACAGACACGGCATGCCCTGCCGGACTGTTCGGGACGGGGCTAGATAGACTCAAAGCGCGGTATTTGCAACCTCTTAGAGTGCGGATTTGCGTGATTCTTCATTTTTAGCAAATGCAACGCACCTCCATAACTGCGAACATAGTGTTCACTGGAACTTTCAAACCAATTCCACATTTAAGCAAGCATAGAAAGGACGCTCAATGAAACAGCAAATTTCACTATTCACGCCTGCTCAAATGGGGGCGATTACCGTACCCAACCGTGTCTTTATGGCGCCGCTTACGCGCAACCGCGCCAATTCAGACGGCACACCGTGGGAAAAATCCGCTCTTTACTATGCGCAGCGCGCAAGCGCGGGTTTAATTATCACCGAAGCAACGCAAATTGATCCGCTAGGTAAGGGTTATATTAAAACCCCTGGCATTCATGAGCCAGAACATATTGAGGGCTGGAAGACCATTACGCGTGCGGTTCACGCAGCGGGCGGGCGGATATTCCTCCAGCTTTGGCATGTCGGGCGTATTCGCCATTCATCCATCGAGCCTAAAGGCGAAGCGCCTGTCGCGCCGAGCGCCAAAAAGGCTGATGCTCAAACATTTACCGAGAAAGGCTTTGAACCGACATCGGAACCACGCGCCTTGAGCAAGGATGAAATTGCCGCTCTTGTGAAAGAATACGCTGCAAGTGCTCGCGCTGCGATCGATGCCGGATTTGATGGTGTGGAACTGCACAGTGCCAACGGCTATTTGCTCAATCAGTTTTTACATAGCGGATCGAATGATCGCGATGATGAGTTTGGTGGCTCTATCGAAAACCGTATGCGTTTTCCGCTTCAGGCACTGGATGCAATCATTGCTGAAATCGGCGCAGACCGCGTTGGCGTGCGCACATCGCCGCTTGGTGAGGCAAATGACGTGCCGGAGGAGAATCCAAAAGCACTCTATGAAGCCTATCACGGTGAGCTTGATAAGCGTAAAATCGCTTATTTACACAGTATAGAAGGCTTTCCGGGCAATGATGAGTCCAATGAAAAAGCCGAGCTGATTAAAAGTGTACGCAAAGCATGGACAGGTTTTTACATCGCCAATGGCGGCTATGATAAAGCAACAGCCAGCAAAGCCATTGAAGAAGGGCATGCAGATGCTGTCGCATTTGGCCGTGATTTTATCTCCAATCCGGATTTACCGATACGCTTGGCTAATGATGCCGAACTAACCAAAGCCAATCAGGAAACATTCTACGGCGGTGATGAAAAGGGCTATACTGACTACCCCTTTGCGACTCTTGGTCGATGAAAAACAAAACCCCGCCACAGTGTGACGGGGTTTTAATTTTTAGTGCCTAGCGTTGCGAATTAACGCGGTGCAAGCACCATCATCATTTGGCGACCTTCGAGCTTAGGTTCAGCTTCAACCTTGGAAATGTCTGCCACTTCTTCCTTGACGCGCTTTAAAAGCTCCATGCCAAGCTGTTGGTGGGCCATTTCACGTCCACGGAAGCGCAATGTTACCTTAACCTTATCGCCAGCTTCAAAGAAGCGGTGAACAGATTTCATTTTCACTTCATAATCATGCGTGTCGATGTTCGGACGCATTTTTACTTCTTTAACTTCAACGGTTTTTTGCTTTTTACGTGCAGCATTGGCTTTCTTTTGCTGCTCATATTTCAACTTGCCAAGATCAAGAATTTTGGCAACCGGAGGTTTTGCATTTGGTGAGATAAGAACGAGGTCTAAGCCTGCTTCTGATGCCATATTTCGCGCGGTCTCTGTAGGCGTAATGCCTACATTTTCACCTTCAACATCAATAAGCTGCACATCTGGTGCTTGAATATCTTCGTTCGCGGTTGGGCCTTGTTTCTGGGAGGGCTGAGCTCTGAATGGACGGCGAATGGTCGTAGTCTCCTTGGACAAATTTGTCGGAATGTTTAAACGTCTCTAACTGCATAAATACGCTAGTCAAGAGAAGGTTGCATAACACAGCTCAATACAAAAATCACCTTCAAATGATGTATTGGTCTTGTTACAGCTTCATTTCGTTACTTAATCATTTATACGCACATTAAAAGGTGCCTGCCGATATGAAGACTATCCTCGTTGATAACACTGAAATTGCGACAAATCACATCGCCGGCCAACGCTCGCCCGGCCTTATGTGGCTTGGCGGCTATCGCTCGGATATGGAAGGCACCAAGGCGGTAGAATTGGAAGCCTATGCAAAAGAGCACGGGCTTTCTTGCACGCGGCACGATTATTCCGGACATGGCAAATCTGGCGGCTCGTTTGTTGAAGGCACGATTTCAAAATGGCTTCAACAATCGCTTAGCGTCTTTGAGCAACTGACTTCCGGCCCACAAATCCTTGTCGGATCATCCATGGGCGCGTGGATTGCACTGCGCATGATAGAAGAACTGGCAAAAACAGACCAATCTAGCCGTGTTGCTGGTCTTTTGCTCCTTGCGCCAGCACCTGATTTTACTTTGGAATTGATGGAGCCTCAACTAACCGGTGCACAAAAAAGCGATTTGAATACAAAAGGTTATTACGAAGAACCAACGCCTTATGGCCCTGATCCGAATATCTTTACCAAAGAACTTTTTGATGACGGCCGCGCAAACCGTGTGATGGGCCGTTCCATTGATACACATTGCCCTGTTCATATCATTCAAGGCAAACAAGACCCTGATGTGCCTTGGCAACATGCTCAGCGGCTGTATGAACTTATGTCAAAAGACGACGCTTCCATCACATATGTTCCAGACGGTGATCACAGGCTTTCACGCACAGAAGATATCGCGCTGATGAAACGTGTGCTCGACGACATGATTTTACAGATAGGTATGTAAGTGCAACTCAGATTCTCATCTTTCTCCGCAGCCGTTGTTGCCTCTATTATCGGGTTCGGCGGCACTGTTGCGCTTGTGCTTGCGGCCGCCACTGCTTTAGATGCAACCCCTTCGCAGACAGCGAGCTGGGTAACAGCGATTAGTTTGGCGATTGCGCTGGAATCATTATTTTTAAGCTGGCGTTATAAAATGCCTATTGTCACCGCTTGGTCAGCAGCTGGTCTTGCACTTGTGGGCGCAACGACCGGATTTGATATTTATCAAGGTGTAGGTGCCTTTATCATAACAGGTGTTATGCTGCTTATAACCGGTCTTTTTAGGCCGATTTCCAAACTCGTTGAGAGCATTCCATCGGGGCTTTCAGCGGGAATGTTAGCCGGAGTCATGCTACCCTTTGTGCTGCAAGGTGCCCGCGCGGCCAATTTAAGTGCAGAGCTCGTGCTGCCGCTTGCTATATTGTTTTTTATAATCCGCACGTGGAACCCATCACTTGCTGTTGTTGCTGTTTTGGCTGCAGGCATTGGATGGTCTTTTTATTCAGGCCAAACAACGGGCTCATTCGATATAGAGCTTTCAACTGTTGAATTGATCATGCCTTCATTCACAATTCCTGCGTTTTTTGGTTTGGCTTTGCCGCTTTATTTGGTCACGATGGCATCGCAAAACTTACCCGGCTTAGCTGTGCTTCGAGCCAGTGGATATAACCCGCCGGTTGGCGAGCCGATTGCATTAACAGGATTGGTATCAATTCTCAGCGCACCTTTTGGTGCCAGCACAACAAACCTTTCTGCCATTACAGCAGCCATTTGCACCGGCGAGGAAAGCCATCCTGATCCGGCAAAGCGCTGGCAGGTGGGTATCTGGTATTTTGCCTGCTACTTTCTGATTGCTTTATTCGGTGCATCGCTGGTTGCTCTCATCGCTATTATGCCAGTCGCACTTATCATGCTGGCAACGGGTCTTGCCTTATTAGCACCGCTCACCAACGCTCTTATGATTGCGATGAGCCAGGACAATGAGCGCATTGCGGCCATGACAACCTTTGCCGTTACCGCATCGGGTATTTCATTTGTTGGTGTGGGCGCTGCCTTTTGGGGACTTGTTGCCGGTTTGTTTGCTTATTTTATGCTCCGTTTAAGACGTTGAAATCATTTAATTCTGCGTTTTGAATTACGATTTTTCATCAAAGTTTCTTGAATTATGGAACTCAAATTCCCATTTAAAAGTCAAGGCGGAAATTGTTGCTGCCACTTTTTTGAGGGATGATTTATGACACAGTCAGCACTTATTCGCCCAGCATGGACACCTGCGACAATCGCATTAATGGTCCTTGGTTTTATGGTGTTTTGGCCGCTCGGTTTAGCGATGCTTGCCTACATTATATACGGAGAGCGTTTGGACACTTTCAAACGCGATATTAACAAAAGCACTGATAATTTTGCGGCACAATTTCGCAGCAAAACAGGTGCGGCTCGCACCGGCAATGTTGCATTTGACGATTGGCGTGATGCCGAGCTTGCGCGCCTTCATGAAGAACGCATGAAGCTTGACGAAATGCGCGCTGAATTTGATGATTATTCACGCGAATTGCGCCGTGCGAAAGACCAAGAAGAGTTTGATCGCTTCATGGCCAAACGTGACAGCGCTAAGGCGTCGCAGACAAAAGATAACACTGTGCCGCGGATTCAAGACGAAGACTAACTGAGTGCAAGAGCGTTCCCTCCCCCTTACGCTCTCTTCAGCAAGCGCCGAGCCTGTTCATGGTTCGGCGCTTTTTTTAGATGCAAATTCAAAGAATCAGCTAATTTAACGGCATGTTGAAATTATTGAGAAATCGGCAAGCGAAGCCAACCGTCGAAAAGCGTGCGTTTGAAGTTGCAGGCCGTTCTTTGCCGCTTACAATTTCTGAGAATAATCGCGCCAAACGTTTAACGCTGCGCATTGCGCCTGGCGGGCGCGGTTTAAAACTCACCATACCGCCAAGGCTTCCTGCCCGTGAGATTGACGCATTTCTGGAAAGAAATCGCGGTTGGTTGATCTCAAAACTGGATTTGGTGCCTGACCAACCCAAAGTGCGTGCAGGCATCAAAATTCCTATTCAGGGCGTCAACCATCAGATTATACGCAAAGACGGGCGCGGTGTGACGCATATCGTGGAGCATGAAACCGAAGGGCCGCAATTGATTGTCTTTGGCGATGAAAAATTTGTCGCGCGCCGTGTGTCGGACTTTTTAAAAAAAGAGGCAAAGCGCGAAATTGAAGCTCTGGTTGCTCATCACACCAATATTGTTGGGCGCAAAGCTAAATCCATCACCTTTCGTGACACGACCAGCCGTTGGGGTTCTTGCACATCAGATGGCAAGCTTTCATTTTCTTGGCGCATTATGATGGCCCCGCCCAAAGTGATAAATTATCTCGTCGCGCATGAAGTTGCTCACCTTAAGGAAATGAACCATTCGGCACGCTTTTGGGCCTTATGTACTTCGCTGTGCCCCGATACGGACAAATGTAAGTCTTGGCTCAAGCGCAATGGCAATAAATTACAGGCAATCGAGTTTTAAAAGCATCTTACATTTCTCTGAAATCTTCATAGTGATACACTTTTGCTGGCGTAGACTTAAAAGTCCCTCGACTCTGCGTACACTCCGCTATATCCGGTAACAATGGATATTAAGATCTGCGGCCTTTCTACAATTGAAGCCACCGATGCAGTTATTGCAGGCGGTGCAACGCATGTCGGCTTTATTTTTTTCCCCAAAAGCCCGCGCCATGTTGCGGTCGATACGGCTGCTAAACTTGGCGCACGCGCGCAAGCTCAAGGCCTGAAATCTGTCGCCGTTACGGTGAATGCAGATGATTCATATCTTGATGAAATTGTCGCCGCGATGAAGCCTGATATTTTACAGCTCCACGGATCAGAAAGCCCTGAACGGGTTACTCAGGTAAAAGCGCGTTACGGTTTACCTGTAATGAAGGCCTTTGCGATTTCGACCCGTGATGATTTAGACAAAATTGATATTTATAATGGCATCACAGACAGGTTTTTGTTTGATGCCAAGGCACCTAAAAACTCCGAGCTACCAGGCGGTAACGGCGTCAGCTTTGACTGGACGCTGCTTGAGGGTCTTGACCCATCGGTTGATTACATGCTTTCGGGTGGTTTAAATGCAAGTAATGTCAGTAATGCCATTGCGAATGCCAAACCGTCAGGCCTTGATATATCTTCTGGTGTTGAAAGTGAGCCCGGCGTGAAGAGTACGAAATTAATTGCATCGTTTTTCGAGGCAGTCGCAAACGCGAAAAAGAGAGAGACCAATGACTAAGCCAGTGGAGCCCAATTCATTCCGCACCGGCCCTGATGATCAGGGTATGTTCGGCATTTTTGGCGGTCGTTTTGTCGCCGAAACTTTGATGCCGCTCATTCTTGAGTTGGACGAAGAATGGGAAAAGGCAAAAACAGACCCTGAATTTCAGGCAGAGCTTGCACATTTAAACAAGCATTATACTGGCCGTCCATCGCCGATGTATTTTGCCGAACGTTTGACCGAGCACCTTGGCGGCGCCAAAATCTATTTCAAGCGCGATGAGCTTAACCACACAGGTTCGCACAAAATCAACAATTGTCTTGGTCAGATTTTGCTCGCAAAACGCATGGGCAAAACGCGTATCATTGCTGAAACAGGCGCAGGGCAACACGGCGTTGCATCAGCCACAGTGGCGGCCCGATTTGGCTTTCCTTGCCATGTTTATATGGGTGCAAAAGATATTGAGCGCCAAGCGCCCAATGTTTTCCGCATGAAATTACTTGGCGCAGAAATTACTGGCGTCACCGCTGGCAATGGCACGCTTAAAGATGCCATGAACGAAGCGCTGCGTGACTGGGTAACGAATGTTGAATCAACTTACTATCTGATTGGCACAGCCGCTGGTCCGCACCCTTATCCAGAAATGGTTCGTGAATTCCAATCTGTGATTGGCAATGAAGCGCGTGAGCAAATCTTGGAGCTTGAGGGCCGTTTGCCGGATATGATCTGTGCGGCCGTTGGTGGCGGCTCGAACGCTATCGGGCTTTTCCATCCGTTCTTGGATGATAAAGACGTTGAAATCGTCGGCGTTGAAGCGGGCGGCAAAGGTCTTGATGGTGACGAACATTGTGCATCCTTGTCGGCAGGCTCGCCGGGTGTTCTTCATGGCAACCGGACATATTTATTGCAAAACTCTGATGGCCAAATTGATGAAGGTCATTCGATATCAGCAGGACTTGATTATCCGGGTATCGGCCCAGAACATTCATGGCTCAAAGATTCTGGCCGCGTGAACTATGTGCCGATTATGGATATGGAAGCTCTCGAAGCATTCCAGCTTCTTTGTAAGGTTGAAGGCATTATTCCTGCGCTAGAACCAAGTCACGCTCTGGCTGAGATTATTAAACGCGCACCAAAAATGCGCAAAGATCAGATTATTGTCATGAACCTTTGCGGGCGCGGTGACAAAGATGTGTTTACTGTCAGCAAAGCGCTGGGTGTGGAGCTATAAATGTCAAATCGTTTCGATACTTTATTTAGCCGTCTAAAAGACGAAAACCGTCCAGCACTCGTGACTTATTTCATGGGCGGCGATCCGGACTTTGAAACCTCGCTGGCAATCATGAAATCATTGCCGAAAGCAGGCTCGGATATAATTGAACTCGGCATGCCGTTTTCTGATCCAATGGCTGATGGTCCTGCCATTCAGGCCGCTGGTCTGCGCGCTCTAAAGGGCGGACAAAACCTAACCAAGACAATTACCTTGGCGCGTAAATTCCGCGATGGAAATCAGGACACGCCAATCGTTTTGATGGGTTATTATAATCCAATCTATGTTTACGGTGTTGAACGGTTTTTGAATGATGCCAAAGCAGCTGGCATTGACGGCCTGATCATTGTTGATCTGCCACCTGAAATGGATGAGGAACTTTGCCTTCCTGCGCTTGCAAGCGGTATTAGCTTTATTCGGCTGGCCACGCCAACCACTGACGATAAGCGCCTGCCAAAGGTTTTAGAAAACACTTCCGGCTTTGTTTATTATGTCTCAATGAACGGCATTACCGGCGGTGCAATCACCTCAACACAAGCGGTTGGTGATGCGGTCGCACGGATTAAAAGACACACACCTTTGCCGGTCTGTGTTGGCTTTGGCGTTAAGACAGCCGAGCAAGCGCGTGTCATTGGCCGCGATGCAGATGGCGTTGTTGTTGGCACAGCCATCATCAAAGCAGTAGAAAACACGTTGGATAAAAATGGCGAAGCGACAAAAGATACTGTCGATGCCGTTGCAACACTTGTACGAGGCTTGGCGCAAGGTTGTGCATCTGCGCGCCTTGAAGCTGCTGAATAAAAAAGCCACATACGGCATCTAGTCGTATCAAATATGTGCCTGAACTGAAGAGAGATAGTCCATGAACTGGATCACAAACTATGTGCGGCCCCGCCTAAATGACATGTTGGGTCGGCGCGATTCACCGGAAAACCTTTGGATTAAATGTCCAGAGACCGGAGAGATGGTTTTTCACCGCGATGTGGAAGAAAACCAGTTTGTGATTCCCAATTCCGGCTATCACATGAAAATTTCAGCCAAAGCACGCATCAAGCATTTTTATGATGATGGTGTTTTTGACATTATCGCTAATCCGCAAGTGGTCCAAGACCCGCTGAAATTTAGAGACCAGAAGCGTTATGTTGACCGTTTGAAGGAAAACAAAGCGAAAACTGATCTGGAAGATTCCATAATCAATGCCAGCGGCAAGCTAGAAGGCATGGAGGTGGTAACCACCCTTCACGACTTTACCTTTATGGGCGGCTCGCTCGGCATGGCTGCCGGTGATGCGATTATCAAAGGCTTTGAAACAGCGATCGAGAAGAACTGCCCGCTGATTTTGTTTGCGGCCTCTGGCGGCGCACGTATGCAGGAAGGTATTTTATCTTTGATGCAATTGCCGCGCACGACGGTTGCGGTTGAAATGTTAAAAGAAGCAGGCCTGCCTTATATCGTTGTTTTGACAAACCCAACTACCGGCGGTGTTTCTGCATCCTATGCAATGCTGGGCGATGTTCATATTGCTGAACCGGGCTCTGTCATCGGTTTTGCTGGTGCGCGTGTGATCGAACAGACCATTCGCGAGAAATTGCCAGAAGGCTTCCAGCGTGCCGAATATCTGTTGGAGCACGGCATGGTAGATATGGTTGTGCCGCGTCAGGAGCTTCGTCCGACAATTGCACGCCTCTTGCGCCTTTTAACTAAAGCGCCTTTGCCTGCGGCCTCTGAAACGCCGGTTGAAGAACAGGCCGAATTGCCGAACGGTACTGATACTTCAGCCTCAAGCAACGAAAAAGAAAAACCTGCCAATAGCTAACATCGCAACAAGGGTGCTTCTGGTATGACATCGGATTTTGAAGAGCGCTCAGGGCACATTGCACACAGCAATCATGCGGCTGATGAGATAGACAAACTCATGAGCCTTCATCCCAAAGGCTTTGATCTGTCTTTGGGACGGATCAAACGGCTTATGGAGCGTTTGGACAATCCGCATGAGAAGCTGCCGCCAGTCATTCATATTGCTGGCACCAATGGCAAAGGTTCTTGCGCAGCTTTTTGCCGCGCGATTTTGGAAGCGCATGGAAAATCAGTTCATGTGCATACGTCACCGCATCTTGTTCGTTGGCATGAGCGCTATCGCTTAGCCGGCACACTTGTTGACGACGAGACACTTGCTGATGCTATCAAACGTGTAGCCCATGCAAATAATGGCGAGCATATTACCGTTTTTGAAATTCTTACGGCTGTTATGTTCGTGCTGTTTTCTGAACATCCGGCCGATGTGGCGATTGTCGAAGTTGGCCTTGGCGGACGCGCCGATGCGACCAATATTATCGAGCAGCCTGCTGCAACCGTTATCATGCCAATTGGGCTCGATCATATTGCCTATCTTGGTGATACGATTGAAAAAATTGCTGCTGAAAAGGGCGGTATCATCAAGAGAGATATTCCGCTGATCATTGGCGCCCAGCCGAATGCAGGAGCGCGTGAAACCCTTGAAGATATGGCGTATAAACTCAATGCGCCCGTTAAAATTTATGGGCAAGATTTCCATGCTTATGAGGAACATGGACGTCTTGTTTTTCAAAGCGATGTGGGACTGTCTGACTTACCGCTTCCTGCCTTGCCCGGGCGTCATCAACATGCCAATGCAGCCGCTGCAATAATGGCAGTGTGTGCTGCAGGTTTTGACCCTTCGGACAGTGAAATTGAAGCCGCGATGCTCAATGTTTCATGGTCAGCACGTATGCAAGCTTTAACCAGCGGCCCGCTTACAGAGCTTGGCCCCAAGAATGCAGAGTTCTGGTTAGATGGGGGACACAACCCTGATGCCGGTATCGCATGTGCTGAATATTTAGCGGTTCGCGAAGAGGCGAGCGAGCGGCCGATTTACATGATCTGCGGCATGATCAACACGAAAGATGCTGTTGGTTACTTTAAAGCCTTTAATGGCCTCGTGCGCCACGTTTTCACAGTGCCTGTACCATCCAGCGAAGCAGGGGTTGATCCTGTCTTTTTAGCGCAGCAAGCGACCGAAGCTGGCTTAACGGCGGAAGTTACAGCCAGCGTTAGCGATGCGATCAATCAATTGACTGCACAATTGGCCCCGTCTGAGCCTTCACCGCGCATATTGATTTGCGGGTCATTGTACTTAGCTGGCGATGTTTTACGCGATAATTTAACGCCGCCTGTTTGACCACAGCATAAAAAAACCGGCACTTTTCAGCGCCGGTTTTCATTCATTCACATCGTAATGGATTAGGCTGTTGCGCCTTTAATCCAATCGGACAATTTGCCTTTTGGTGACGCGCCAATCATTTGGTCAGCAATTTCGCCGCCTTTAAACATGTAAAGCGTTGGAATAGAGCGGACGCCATATTGCGCTGCAATTTCAGGATTTTCATCAATGTTTACTTTGACGATCTTCACCTGACCGTCCATTTCTGCCGAAATTTCTTCCAGCGCTGGTGCGATCATCTTACAAGGTCCGCACCATTCGGCCCAGAAGTCTACTACAACAGGAACGTCAGCGTTTAAAACATCGTTCTGGAAGCTTGCAGTATCAGATTTAACAGTCGCCATGGATTTTCTCCGAGTTGATTCTTGGTCTGCAATGTGGGCGCTATTGAAGTGAGATTCAAGTTATACGACCTCAATTTAATGTGTTGTCTGGCACCATATTTTGAAGTGTCTGTTCCAACAGCTTATTATCAATTTCAATAAGCTGCGGTGTCGCCGTAAACAAAAGTGCCGCTTTGACCTGTTTTTGTGGGTATAGCGGTGCAATTAACGCGTGATAAAGCGCCATTTGACGCAAATAAATGAGCGGTACGCCGCTCAAATTCAAAGGCGGTTTTGCATTTGTCTTATAGTCAATAATGTAAACATGGTCGCCCACGACTGCGAGCCTATCGACCACACCTGACACAGCGTGTTTTTCATCGCCAATATCTACCATGCCCATAACCGATACTTCGGTACTTCCATTTTCTGAGAAAAATGGCGCATAGCTAGGTTCATCCATAACCCGAAGCGTTTGCGAAACAATCTGGTCAATATCTGAGCGGCTCCAACGCGATTCTATATGCTGACAAAAAAGACGGGCCTTATCTTCACGTTCGCCAGCTGGGATATCTGGTAAATATTGAAGCAGTTTGTGAATGACACTGCCGCGCTTGGCAGCAAGGCTTGGCGGCATTGTCAGCTTTACGCCTTGCGCTTCATAGTCAGCAACCAGCGACATGGGTTGTTCCGCCTCGCTTTCTTGCCGATCAGCTTCAACTGAAAGACCCGTTACGCCTGACGGCACCAATGGGCGCGGGGCAGGTGGCTCTTTTGGCGCTGGTGTATTAAAACAAGCTGGAACCGTTAAACTCTGCGACGTATCGCTCTGATTTGAGCTTTGCGGCGGATAGGGCGCTAGCGTTTGCTCTTCAGGGTAATGTAACGCTTCAAAATCATCATAAGTGACGGTCTTGCTCAAAGGCTCCAAGGCTGTCTTTACCATGGAAAGCCACGTTCCATCCTTACCGCCATTTTGCCCAGCATAACCGGCAACAATCAACTGATCGGCAGCACGTGTCATGCCAACATAAAGCAAGCGCCGATATTCTTCCTCAGCGTTTTGTTTCAAACCTTGAATAATGTCTTTGGTAACGGCTGATTGCGCTGCGCCAGAATTGCCAACCAAAACACCCTTTAGCGGGGTTACCAGCCCAATTGGCAAATCATGCGGCAGTAAAACGGGTGTCGAACGACTGCCATAGGCAGGACTTCCAGGATCAATCAGGAACACGATGGGTGCTTCAAGACCCTTTGCACCATGCACGGTCATAATACGAACTTGATCGCTATCGCCTTCCATTTCCCGTTTTATTTCGGGACTGAAATGTTCTAGCGTGTTTAAAAATGTTTCAAGTGAAGCTGGACCGGTGCGCTCCTGCGCGATGGCATAGTTTAAAAACTCATCCAGCATTTCACCAGTTTCGGTGCCAAGTCGCTCAATTAGTTTTGATCGCATCTGGTCAGTTACTAAAACCTGACTATAAAATTCAAATACAGGCTTTTGGACAGCGATCTTCATCCATCGTTTCAGCAGTGTAACGATCTGCGCAATCTCTTGATCCTTAGACGCATAAAGCACCATTGTTTCAAACAATGTTCCCTCGCGCTTATAGCTCAATTCAAACAGCTCATCGTCGCTCATACCAAACATTGGGCTACGCAAAAGCGCTGCGAGCGATAGATCATCGCTTTGATTAATCATCACGCGGCCAAGCGCCATCAGATCGAGAACGGCGATATGGCTGGTCATGCCCAAACGGTCGGCACCAGCTACAGGAATTTTACGTTCTTTAAGCGCACGTGACAGCGCATGGACAAAAGCATCGCGTTTTCTGACGAGAACCAGCACATCGCCTGCTCTGATTTTTTGCCCCGTTGCCTCTAGGCAAGCGCCGCTATCAAGCCAGTTTTTAATACGGTTCGCAATTCGTCCAGCAACGATAATGGCGGGCTGTGCGGCAAAGTCAAAGGGCTTGCGCCAATCTTCTTCCTGCTCTTGCTTCTCAGCCCGTTCAAAGTCCCAAACTTCCACTGAACCTGGCTGATTTTCGCGCAGTGATCTGTGTTTTTGTACATCCCCGCCATGCGCAGCTAAGCCGCGCTTATGGTCCGCATAAGCAAAAACATGATCGACGGCTGCCAATATATCGCCTGTAGAACGGAAGGAAGCTTCAAGATCAACAGGTTGGAATTTGCGGTCCGCTTGTCCAATTTTTACAGAAAAATGGCTGCGCGCATCATCGAAACCTTTTGGATCAGCCCCCTGAAACGAGTAAATTGACTGTTTCTCATCACCCACAGCAAAAACCGTGCGTTTGTTGCTCGAAGATGATTCGCCGGCAAAGAACTCATCGGCAAGCGTTTTAATAACGCGCCATTGCGGCGGACTGGTATCTTGGGCTTCATCGACCAAAATATGGTCAATTCCCTGATCAAGCTTATAGCGCACCCAATCAGCGACATTGTCTTTCAGCAGCATCATTTCTGTGCGCTCAATCAGATCATCAAAATCGAGCAAACCGCGTCGTCGTTTCAAATTGGCGTAGAGTGATAAGAGCCTATCTGCGACGCTCAATGCGTCCATTGTTCGGTCTATTTCGTCGAGCAGGTTGATTCGTAAGATCAGGGATTGAACATATTCGGCTGCTTCGATGAAGCGATCTTGTAGTTCCGGTGCGACTGCAACCGCTTTCGCCGACGCGTAATTTTTAGACGCGCGAAGTTCATTTTGCTTTGTAAGAAACAATGCACAAATTTCGTCGAAAGACGGCAATATTCTTTGGTCGCCATACCAAGTCGTCAGCTTCTCAAGCAAATCACGCGCAGTCTTAGCGCCAGCTGCTGGAATCACTGCAAATGCATCGCGGCAATATTCTTGCGTTAAACCCGGTAACGGCCATATTTTCAGCTTTAAATTTTCAGCGGTGCAATCCACATCAAATCCATTTGCCGACAAATAAGTCTGTCGCCACTCAGATGGATCGCCAAGATTATCGAGCAAATTAGTGAGCTTTTGTCGATTATTGACGATTTCAGAGAGCAGTTCTTCAAAGCCGGTTTCTCCGGAACGCTCAAGGATGCTTAAAACAGCGCCATTACCATGTTCAGAGCCGGTCAGTAATTTTCGCCGTGCTTCAGCCATGAGTAAATCGGCTGCCACATCATCGATTAATTCAAAATGACCGGCAATATTGGCTTCCAGTGGAAACCGATGAAGCAGCGCCTCACAAAAGGCGTGGATGGTCTGGATTTTAAGCCCGCCCGGCGTTTCCAGTGCTTTGGCAAAAAGCGTACGAGCGAAACGAATTTCAGCATCCGTGCAATTTTTATTCGTAATGGCGACCAATTCTTTTGCAAGATCAGCATCGGGCATCGTCGTCCATGCGCCAAGACGCGAAAACACACGGTTTTTCATCTCCGCCGCAGCCGTTTTCGTATAGGTCAAACAGAGAATTTTTGCCGGATCAACACCTGTCAGCAAAAGCCGAATAACACGGGTGGAAAGCACATAGGTTTTACCGGAACCCGCATTTGCAGACACCCATGCCGAAGTATCAGGGCTGGCAGCCAATGCTTGCCGATTGATTGTAACCTGATCGGGTTTAGGTTTTAAATTATCCGTGTTGATCTCATTATTGCTCATGTCGATTCGGATCCGTTATCACTGTCCACTCCGGCCGACCATTCAAGCACACGCGCCAAGTGATCATACTCTCCGCTATAATCATGCTGCTTTGCTGGGATGGCGCGCGATACATAACCATTTCCTTCGTCGGCAAAAAAACTTAACAATTGCACAAGCTTTTCCCAAGCGGCATCAGCCAGAACATCGGCCTCTTTGTGCTTGTTTCCAGTGCCGCGCACATCATTGTGTTTTACATCGCCCTTGGGGCCCAAAGTCACATAGAGAAGAGCTGCGGCATCAGACTTACCGAGCTGATCAAAAGCCCCACGTTTTAACAGTGCTGCTTCAAGCGGCATCTGAGGGGCCAACATAGAATGCACCTGATCAACACTTGGAACACCGCCCGTTTTAAAGTCTATAATATCAACACTGCCGTCCGTGTTTAAGTCCAAACGGTCGGCAACACCGCGCAATGTAACGCCCGTCATATCGACAGGTAGTTTTTGCGATTTTAACTCAGCATGGCGCTTAACGCCTTCCTCGTCTCGGGTCTTTTCCCAGTCCGCAATGGCAGATATCGCAGCATCAAACCGTGTTCGCCATAAAACTTCGATATCTGCAGGAAGCGCAAAGTCGGCAAATATATGATCGGCAATCTTACGCAATTGATCTGCCGCATCGGTCTTGGTGTAATCAATCTTCGCTTTCGTCGATTCTTCCAATATCGCATGGAACAGCGTGCCGCGTGTTGCTGCATCTGGTTCGCGCACCAAATCTTCTAGTGGCTGAAGTCCCAAAACGCGCTTTGCATAGATCGCATAGGGATCACGCCTCAGCCGTTCGATTTCCGTTACGGAGAAATGCGTTGGCCGCGCATGGACAGGCGGCTTTGGCTCCGGCCGCGTTTCCAAATCTATGTCTTTTGCTTTTTCTAAAGCCTGAACAATATTTACGTAAACCTGCCCGCGGCCTTGCATTTCTTTCACAGCGCCTTCGCCTGCCAGCGTTTCAAGACGTTGAAGCCAGCGCGATGCAACAGCTGGCGCATTGTCCATTCTTATCGCGCTTGTGAGCAGAACGCGTTTCTGCCCCATGCCCATATAAAAGTCATGAGCCGACAAACCAATGCGGCGTTCAGGTGGCTGCATTTTCATACGGATTTTCATGCCGCGCGTCAAAAACGGGTCATTGGATGTTTGTTGCGGCCAAACCGCCTCATTCAGCCCGCCCATGATTAGAAAATCAACGGTTTGAAGCCTTGCTTCCAATGTTCCCCAAATTGAAACGCGCGGATGACCATTTGCAACTGGCTTAACAGACATCGTGCTCGTGACCGCACGTACAATTTCTGGCCATTGGTCAGGCGCAAATTTGATTTCCAATTCACTGCCAAAAAACGATGTGAGAAGTTTGCGCAGCATGGTGCCTGCTTCACCGGTAAAAAGCTGCTGATGGTTTTCATCCTCATCTTTGGCAAGCGATTCTACTGTTGTGATGGTCGCAGCCAACATCGTCTCCAATGTTACCTCTTCACTCTGCTTCACCAATATACATAAAGGAGCAAATGCAGCTTCGATACGCGCTGCAAGCGATATTATACCTGCCTCTATGTCCGTGCGCTGATCTTCATCTAGCTTTCGCAGCCATGACGGCTCATAGGCACCTTCTTTTTTGCGAGCATTAATCTGGTCAGTGGCAAATGCAACAAAGTCTCCGCATGTGAACCGTCCAATGCCACCGCGCAGCACCATTTGCTCAAGCCAGCCCAATGAAGCCTGATACACATCACGCGGCATACCGAGTTGAACCAGTGGATTTTTTAATAGCGCCAATAACTCTGCTGGGTCACCTGCATTAAACACGCATTGAAAGACAAAGCCGAGCAAAGCGCCTTGCGGCGTTGTGTCAAAGGCACTGCCGCCTGAATCATCGGCTTCTATACCGTAGCGTGCCAATTCAGTAACAACCCTGCGTGCGAGCGTGCGGTGCGGTGTAACAAGCGCTGCATTGACGGATGGATCAGCGATTGCTTCACGCAATGCCGCTGCGATGGCTGCGGCTTCCTGACGTTCATTATCCGCGGTTAGAATTTCAACATTATCAAAAGCTGAATCGGCAAGGTTTTCACGTGTTTCCAGCCATGTTGCCGTGCGCGGTGCAGGTTCAAGCGCTGCACCAATCCATTTTTGACGCTCCAGCAGGTTAGCGACGCTTGTGTCGCCAATTTTTGAAACAAGTCCCTGTGCACCCATCTTCAAGACCAAATGATGCATGCCATATTGCGGATGACCAATTGCCGAAGCAAGATCATCTGCATCTTCAAGCGCCGCTTTCGTTTCTTGGCTCATGCTCAGATCATAACCTGGCAAAACGACCGCGCCTGACGGCAGTTTGGAAATTGCAGCGATCAAATCAGCAGTAGCTGGAATTGTGCCTGTTGAACCAGCCACAATAACTGGGTCGCTTGGTTGCTGCTCGGTCAAACGTGCCGCCTCGCCGCGCAGCATCATATTACGGTGAATGGCTGGATCAATCCGGCGCAGTTCATTTAACTTTTGCGGCCACTCGCTGGCAATGATTTGCAAGAAAGCGTGCGTGACATTCCACCAGCCCGGTAAATCCAATTCAGCGGCGGCGGTTTCAATGGCCTCAAACCCTAAATCTTCGGTCTGTAATTGGTCCAAAAGTTCTGCGAGTGCTTTTGCCATCCAGAACGCATCTGCCGTCGAGGCCGGTGTCAAAATATCTTCATCTGGGTATAGGTTACGCAGCGCATCCGTCAGATGTTTATTCCAATCAGCAATCAAGCCACCCAACAGAAGTTGGCGGTGCAAACTGTCGATGGGTTCAGCCAGACCTAATGCCGCATCTGCGTGCCCACTAAACAGCGCTTCTTCTTCATCAAACTCACCCAGTTGCTTGATGACAGGCAGCAATGCGCTTTGTGCGCCTAAATGATCGAGAAACGCCGATCTCAGTTCACGCGCCGCGCGCCGTGTCGGCACATAGATTGTTACTTTTGCCAGTGACAAGGGATCGCCGTCATGCGCAAACCCTGCAATCAAATCACCATCACAAAGAGCCTTTGCAAGCGTTGCTAGAAACGGCTGTCCAGGCTCAATCGTATAGACTCGTGGCTCAATATGCTTTTTCAAATCACCGTTCTTTTTTGACCATTATCACGCAGCACGCGTGATAATACGCATATACTTAACTCAGTTCACGGAGTTTGGCTTCCGCATCTGCAAGACCCTGCGGCGTACCAACGGTTATCCAATGACCGTTTTTAAGAATAATGCCGAATAGTCGGTCCTTTGCAATCGCCTGATCAAAATAGACATTGAGCGAATGGGCCTCCTTGCGATCACCGTCAAAAATAGCGGGATTATAAATTGCAGCGCCGGCATAGATATAACCTGCCCCATCACTGTTTTTCGCACGTGCCAATCTGCCATCACTTACTATCGTAAAATCATGACCGCCCGTATGGCCTGTGGCATCTTCAACACGGCATAGAAGTAGCAAGATATCCATCTTGCTCTCATCAAATGTTTTAATCATGCGCTGCAGTGTTGGCTCGCCCTGATCGATCCAGAATGTATCAGCGTTAAGCAGCGCAAACGGTGCGTCGCCCAACAATGGTAAGGCACGCACTGTGCCGCCGCCTGTTTCCAAGATTGCATCGCTCTCATCGCTGATGGTGCAATCTATGTCTTGTCGTGTTTTGCAATGCGCTACAATTTGGTCGCCCAGATAATGCACATTGACGACAGCTTTTGAAATCGCACCATCTGCCAAAACATCCAAAGCTCGATCAAGCATTGTTCTGCCGCCGACTTTTACTAAAGGTTTTGGCATTTTGTCCGTTATAGGGCGCAAACGCTTACCGAATCCAGCAGCAAGCACCATTGCCGTATCTATGTTCTTTTTATGCATCAATAACGCCCGCTTTTACATACCATGCTCGAAGCTCTGCTAAATCTGGATGAGCCAAGGATTGAGCAAGATAGGCACGGGTAGGGGCTTCATAATTGCGGAACCTGTGTTTGCCATCTCGAACATCAAGACGCACCCACAAACCCAACAAACGTGAACTGCGAAACGCGCCAAGCGTAGCAACATCCAGCCTTGATTGCGATTCGTTGAAACCTGACTGGCGACGTCTGCGGGCGCAATAGGTATCCAAGATCTCTGCTTGCAATTCAGGCGCTACAATTGTGCGCGCATCTTGCATCAGTGCAGCGACATCATAGGCGCCTGGACCGATAAGCGCATCTTGGTGGTCAATGATCCCAATCCTGTCATTTCCGGTTTTATCGCCGCGCCAGATAATATTGGGCGAATGAAAATCGCGAATAATCAAATCATCATAGCCAGATTGAAACCGCTTAAAAATAGGCTCCCATAAGAGATAAAGTTCATCGCGCAGCGCTACAGAAAGACCGTTTTCTTTGCCCCACCAGTCTGGCAGCAATGAAAGCCCTGTTCGCATTGCACGTGCATCATAGCGCGGCACGATATGGGTTTGCCCACCCGGCAACTCCCAGCGACCCTTCCAATTTTTCCCATGAATATCCGCCAGAATTTCTACAGAGGCGAGGTAGCGATCTCTGATCGGTATATTGTCATCGGTAACGATTTTTCCTTCGCCCAAATTTTCAATCAGCAGCAGGCCTTTTGGCAAATCCTGCGCATAAATTATGGGGGTGGAAAAACCTTCATGGCGCAGCATTTCGCTTACAGCGACGAATGCACTGACCTCTTCTGACAAATGCACAATCTGCTTATAGGTCAAACCGTCATAGAGCGCCGGTTCCTGCGGTAATTTGGGAGCATCCATTAATATCAGCGGCGCTTCACCAGCTTTGTGATGAATGAACTCATAATTGCGAGCGGAAGCATCGCCTGGAAATGCATGGCGATCTGTTTGGCCAAACCCACTTTCACCTAAGAACGCACGGATAGCCATTGAGCGTTCTAAGCGCGCTAAAAAGTCCTCATTGCCTTCAATCGACATGAGGCGCGTATCTGGGTCTTCGTGCGTTTCTGTTATCCGGATAAGGATGAGATCGGCAGGCAACGCATCCGCTGCCCTTGAGGGCCACTCAATAAGCGCTGCACCATTTTCTAACGCCGCATCCAAGCCCAATTCGTCCAGCTCGTCCGCATCTGCAATGCGGTAAAGATCAAAATGAGCAATGGCTGGCGCGGAATCATATAATTGCACCAGCGTAAAGGTTGGGCTTGGCACCTCTATCTTTTTGTCAAAATCGCCATAGGCCGCACGAATGACTGCGCGTGCAAATGTGCTCTTGCCTGCCCCGAGATCACCTTCAAGCGCGATGCAGTCTCCTGCTTTTAACGCCAGTGCAAAGTCCTGCGCAAAGAGGCTCAGTGCATCTTCATTGAGAAACGTAAGTTCAATCACTTATTCAGCTGCCACACTTACACGTGGGGGTACATCGGGAAATTTCAAAATAACTTCGGTGCCGCGTGATGGTGATGATTCAATAGAAACCTCACCTTCATGCAAATCAACAAAGCTTTTCACGATAGCAAGACCAAGGCCAGCGCCACGGTTGCGTCCACCGCCTTCTGTTTGGAAGCGTTCGAACACAGTTTTAAGCGCTTCAGCTTCAATGCCTGGCCCCTTGTCACGGACTTTGAAGACGACGCCTGATTCAACCTTTTCACAGGTAAATGTTACGGTTGAACCTTCCGGTGCAAAATCAGCCGCATTTGCGAGCACATTATGCATAACCTGCTTTAAACGTTCAGCATCGGCCACGATTGTATCTGCCTCTGGAGATATCCGAAGAACAAGATCGATCTTATGCGCATCAAACTGGTCTTTAAGCGAAGCAGCCGCTTCACGCATCGTCGATGCTATCGCTACCTTTTCAAAGCTCAATTCAATAAAGCCAGCATCCACGCTTGCAAGATCAAGAATGTCATCGGTTGTGCTTAGCAAAGCCAGCGACGATTGCTCAATATGGCCAACATATTCACGCTGCTTTTCATTCAGCTTGCCAATATGCTCCATAGCAATCAATTCGGTGAAACCCATGATGCTGGTAAGCGGTGATCGCAATTCATATGACACATGTTGAATGAAGCGGTTTTTCAGATGCGCCGTGCGCTCTAGCGCTTCATTGCGATCACGCAGCGCTTTTTCAATTTGGTCAGCAGCCGTGATATCAAGGAATGCAATCATCGTTTGACCGTTTGGCAGCGGCACAACCATCCATGACAGCATTTTGTCGCCAACATTAACACGGCCAACATCGCTCGCACGCTCATCGTCAAAGCCAGTTACAATGCCCGCAAACTCTTCCCATGCCGTCACATCATCACCGCGTTCCGCAATTTGGCGCGCAATATCACCAATATGAGGCGGGTTTTCATCGTCAAAATCCGCCAGTGACCACAGGTCGCGGAAGATTGGGTTGGCAAGCTGCAACCGGCCATCGCCCTTAAATACAGCCACGCCTTCTGCCAGATGATTAAGCGTATCGCCCTGAACACGCACCATGGTTTTAAAGCGGCTCTCCAAATCCATACGCTCGGTCAGGTTTTCAAAGACCCATGTAAGGCCGCCTTTTGGATGCGGGTTGGAAATCACGCGCACGGTGCGCCCATCAGTTAGGTGCCACCAATCTTCAGATGGTTCAGTCGCGCGGAAGGCGCTTAGTAATTCATCTTTCCAGCGTCGCCATTCTGGCTGTTCAGGCAATTTTCCTTCTGTCCGCATCCGGTCAAGGAACATGGTAATATTGGGTGCTTGCTCAAGAAACGCAGCGTCTAAACCCCATAGATTTTCAAAGGCGAGATTGTGAAAACGCAATTTCTGGTTTTCATCAAACATCGCGACAGCTGTCGTTAGTTCATCCAGCGTTTCTTCGTGGCTCCGAATGGTTTTCTTAAGTTCATTGCGTGCTGCTTCAGCGTCAGTCCTATCAATGCCGATACCTGCGCTGCCATAGCTGCCATTTGCCTCTACCACATCAAAAACCATGCGGTCGCCGCCAACAACAGTGCTCACCGTGCCTGCAAACTTATTGGCACCTTCACGTGCATCGACGATTGATTTGAGTGCCTGTGTTCCAAAAAGCTCGGCTTTGCTGCCCACCACCGCAGTGCTGTCTGCACAATCAACAGACTTTGCGTAGCTCTCGTTGACCCATGACAAATTGCCTTGCTTGTCGCGCAGCCAAATTGGCATATTCAACTCATCCATGAGTTTTTGAAGTGTCTCCAACGTATTGACGACACGCTCATGGGATATCGACAATTGGGCGCTTGCTTTGCGCTCTTTTGAAAGATCGCAAAATCTTACAATCGCACTGCTGCCTGATGTGCGCCCGCTAACTTCTATCGGTGTTCCATTATTGGTCTGAATGATTTCGCAAAATGGTTTTGCGTTTTGGCGCAAATCCTCAATTGAGTGCTCGAGAATCGTCGCTGAACGCGATTCGAGCCAACGGCCAAACGCCAAAACATGTGCATGTGATGCAGGAGCACCAGAGCTGGCATCCAAGCTTCCGACAATCGTTGGCTTGCTGTCATTGCTTGACCATATAACTGCTTGTTGCCCTTCAGCCGCAGCAAGTGCTTCCAACTGATTTAGACGGGATGTCAGGTTTCCTACTTTTGCACGCAAGGCCGTGTTCTGATTGGACGTGCGGCCACGCTCTCTAATCAGCCATAGGGCTGATGTCATTGCCGCGATCATCGCCCCGGCCAGCATTGAAAACTGGGTTATTTCCAAAGCATGTAAAGGAATACCAAATAGATTAATTGGAGACTCTGAGGCTTCACCAACATCCGACGTTTGGGCCATGGCGCTCGTTACGGGAAATGTAAAAGCTGCCAATGATAATGGCTTAAAAAGCTGGCCTGTTTTTGAAACAGATGCATTTAATTTCGCCGAAAGACGAATCAAGAGCCGTTTTTTATGTGTGACAGCCATACAGCGAATCCCCCAGCGCACAGGCATAAACCCGTGAAGCCACTGTTTTTAATAGATTATTTAAACGAAATTACGCAGACACAAAATACCCGAATCACACCAACATAACCATCTGGGGATTCCACGAAAAGAGTCGAAACGAAAAAGACCGGTTTGTATGTACAAACCGGCCTATTTCAAGTGTCTCGTCACGCACGCATTTGCCTTTAAAATAAGGCTTTGTGCGTTTTAGTAACGATAATGTTCAGGCTTATATGGGCCTTCAGGTGTCACGCCGATATAATCTGCTTGTTCTTTAGATAGCTCGGTCAATTTCGCACCAATTTTATCCAAGTGAAGGCGGGCAACTTTTTCATCCAAATGCTTAGGCAGGATGTAAACTTCATTCTTGTACTGCTCACCTTTGGTCCAAAGCTCAATTTGCGCCAAGACTTGGTTGGTGAAAGATGCAGACATCACGAATGATGGATGACCTGTTGCATTGCCAAGGTTGAGCAAGCGGCCTTGTGACAATAGGATCATACGGTTGCCTGATGGCATTTCATACATATCGACCTGGTCTTTGATGTTTGTGACTTTCAGGTTTTTCAAATTAGCGACCTGAATTTCATTGTCGAAGTGACCAATATTGCCAACAATCGCCATGTCTTTCATTTCACGCATATGTTCAATGCGGATAATGTCTTTATTGCCTGTCGTGGTGATAAAGATGTCAGCGGTTTTAACAGCGTCTTCAAGCGTCGTAACTTCATAACCGTCCATTGCAGCTTGCAATGCACAGATCGGGTCAACTTCCGTTACTTTTACACGCGCGCCAGCACCGCTAAGCGATGCAGCTGAACCTTTACCAACATCACCATATCCGCAAACAACAGCTGTTTTACCGGCCATCATCGTATCAGTCGCACGGCGAATGCCGTCTACAAGCGATTCTTTACAGCCATATTTGTTGTCGAATTTAGACTTGGTAACAGAATCATTCACGTTAATTGCAGGGAAAGGCAATTGGCCTTTCTTATGCAATTCATAAAGACGGTGAACACCTGTTGTTGTTTCTTCAGATACGCCTTTGATGGCATCACGGGTTTTTGTGAAAAAGCCCGGTGTTTCAGCCATGCGTTTTTTGATTTGTGCGAAAATGGCTTCTTCTTCTTCAGAAGTCGGTGTTTCGATCAAATCTGTTTCACCAGCTTCAACGCGTGCACCAAGCAATACGTACAGTGTCGCATCGCCGCCATCATCAAGGATCAAATTTGCGCCTTCAGGGAACATGAAAGAGCGGTCAAGATAATCCCAATGCTCGGTCAATGATTGACCTTTAATAGCAAAAACCGGAACGCCTGACGCTGCAATAGCTGCGGCGGCATGATCCTGCGTAGAAAAAATATTACATGATGCCCAGCGCACATCAGCGCCAAGTGCTGTCAATGTTTCGATCAGCACAGCTGTCTGGATCGTCATATGAAGCGAGCCGACAATGCG
Source organism: Ahrensia sp. 13_GOM-1096m (assembly GCF_000620605.1). NCBI lineage: Bacteria > Pseudomonadati > Pseudomonadota > Alphaproteobacteria > Hyphomicrobiales > Ahrensiaceae > Ahrensia > Ahrensia sp. 13_GOM-1096m. Next base: position 147,402 of record NZ_JIAX01000011.1, on the reverse strand, counting down.
CGCGCCTTTAAGAGGCTTGGAGCTACCAAACTCTTCGCGCAGAGACATAAGGCCCGGCATTTCTGTTTCAGCGATATCCAGCTCTTTGCGGCCGTAATCGGCTAAGTTAATGTCTTTTACGATGTAATCGTGTTCGGCCATGTGGTCCGTCTCCGAAATTATGTGAGGATTTAAATTGTTCGTTTTGCCGCCTCCTTATCAGAGACGCAGAACAAGCACAATGTCGACATAAAGAAATGTTTATGTCTCGATATGGCTAGTCTTCTTCGCCAAACTTATCGGCAAGCAGCGCATCGATAGCGCTCATCGCAGCTTGCGCATCTGGACCAGCCACGGAAACATCGATCTGACTACCTTGGCATGCAGCGAGCATCATCAGGCCCATAATGGATGTGCCGCCGACATTTGTATCATCCTTGGAGACAATCACCCTGACATCATACTCTTCGACCGTCTGCACAAAACGTGCTGATGCACGCGCATGCAGACCTTTTTTATTTTGTATGGTCAGTGTTTTATTGAGTGGCGCAGTCATCTATTTTCCGGCCAAAACTTGGCTGGCAACATTGATGTATTTCTTTCCCGCTTCGCTTGCACAGGAAAGAACGACGTTCATTTCTTTGCTCTCACGCACTTTAGCGAGCTTAATAAGCATTGGTAGGTTCATGCCTGCAATGATTTCGACATTGCCTGGCTCCATCAATGAAATCGCCAGATTTGACGGTGTGCCGCCAAACATATCTGTCACGACAACAACGCCTTTGCCGCTATTCACTTCATCAATTGCCGCGACGATATCGCTGCGGCGACGCTCCATATCATCGTCGGCTTCAATGCAAATTGTTTGAAACTGCTCTTGCGCGCCAACAACATGCTCGACAGCTTTTTTAAAAGCAGAAGCAATTTCGCCGTGCGATACTAAAACAATACCGATCATTGACCGTGATTTCCCGTCATCGGCTCACTTGTAGCCGGATTTTTTTTCATCCGACATGTTGAGCAGTAAAATTTGAAATTGACAAGTATTATCCGAAGATATCGTTAAACCGATAAGGGTAAATTAAGCGCGGCAAGCACCGCGTTGCCCGCAGCCTCGTTATTTGCAGATGAAAGGCAAAGCTTCTTCACCTCAAAATTACCGATTTTTTCAAACTGCGAATCCCAATAGCGCAGCATTATTTCTTCGCGATCAAGCGTTACACACAGCTCAATCTTGGAGTGACTTAAAGTCTGTTCCCGATTAACAATACCAAGACCACGAATTTCAATCTTGCCTGCAAGCGTAGGCGGCACACGGCCCATTAACTGGCCATTTTGTTCTTCAAGCAATGTCTGATCGTCGCTTATGATGTGGACCGGTACGCCTGCACTGAGGCACCTTCGATACAAGTGCAGCATCAGGGTTGTTTTTCCAGAGCCTGCTTCGCCTTTAATCAAAACACCTTTTGCATCAATATCAATCAGATTGGCATGAATGTTTTTTGGTGAAGCAGTCAACGGTACGGCCTATTCACACGGCAAGCAAAGGATGAAGCGGGCGCCGCCAAATTCATCTATGTCGGTTTTTGATTCAATATTTTCAGCAATTAATGTGCCGCCATGCGCTTCAACAATTTGCCGTGATATCGACAGGCCAAGGCCGGAATTTTTGCCAAATTCTTCAGCGCCGGGGCGATCGGTATAAAACCGCTTGAAAATCGTTTCTGTATTTTCAGCCCTTATGCCCGGTCCATTGTCCTCAACGCGCACTTCGATGTGATCTTTCTTATGCGCGAGATAAACTTTAACTTCGCCACCCTTTTTAGGAATGAAGCTTCGCGCATTTTCAATTAAATTGGTAACGACCTGACCGAGGCGCGATTCATTACCGGGCACCGTGTAGCTGCTTGTGCCCGCCGGAAGTTTGGTAATATTCAGCTCGACATTTAATTCGCCCAAATGCCCCTGATTAAATATGGACACCATATTTTTAAGCAGTGTTTCAAGATCGACGGGCTGTGCATCTTCGCGCACAAGTTCAGCATCAAGGCGCGATGCGTTCGAAATATCCGTAATCAATCGGTCAAGGCGGCGCACATCATGTTCGATGACACCCAGCAGCCGATTCCGCATTTCGTCTTTTTTGACCATCGGCAATGTTTCCACAGCACTACGCAATGATGTCAGCGGATTTTTAAGCTCATGGCTCACATCTGCTGCAAAGCTCTCAATGGCATCAATCCGGCCATAAAGTGATTGCGTCATGTCACGCAACGCAACAGACAGATTGCCAATCTCATCTTGGCGATCAGAAAAGTCAGGAATTTCTTCGCGTGCTTTAATTGACTTTCGAACGCGTACGGCACCGGCAGACAAGCGGCGCAAAGGATTGGCAATTGTGCTGGCAAGCAGCATCGACAAAATGACGTTCACCATCACAGCAACAGCAAAAACACGGTACATGGCTTCGCGTTCTGCGGTAACAATTTTATCAATGTCTCCCCCTTGCGTTGATAATTGCAAAACACCAAGAACAGCGCGAAAACGCTGCACTGGCACAGCAACCGAAACAATCATCTCACCTTGTTCAGAAACGCGGACGATTTGGCTACGGCCACCTGACAATGCGCCCATAACTTCTGGATAAAGTGCACCTGTACCGCCCGGCTGTTCGCGGTAAACTGGTAAATAACGGCGGACAAAAAAGCCTCCGAAATAGTTTTTCACGCGGTCTAAAATTGACAATTCAGGCGCATCAATCGGATCAAGTTCATAGCGTAAAATTTGCCCACGGGAATAAAGATGGCGCGAATCCAAAATCAAATTGGCATCGCGGTCATAAATACGGGCGCGGGTACGGGTTGGAGAAATCAGACGGCGCAAAACAGGCGCCACACGTTCGGGATTGATCGGAAAATCAAGATTATCAAGACCATCGACCTTAGGGACGATGCTTTCACCTGCTTCAAGTTCCAATAGCATTTCAGGATCAATAAGAATTGCATTGGTTTCAACGCTCGCGGAAGCCGCAATTGCGCCAGAAATAATTTCGCCTTGCGTCATCAAACTTTCAACACGCGCATCAATGAGCCCGTCGCGAAACTGATTGAGATACAAAATGCCTGACATCAACAAAACCAGCGCGGCCAGATTTAAAATCAGAATACGCCGTGTAATGCTGGAAAAGAATAAATGACCAAACATGCGGCGCATAGGCCGCAATATTGGCGCAAAAAAGCTGCGCAGCGGACTAATGCCACTGCGCTTTTTCACTGTTGGATTATGATCTGTATCAACAGACATCCATTCTCCAAGACCAATCTCTCATTGAAAGTTGATCTACCGGTTAGGCAGCCGCCTCTCGAAAACGATAACCCACACCATAAAGTGTTTCTATCATTTCGAAATCATCATCTACCTGTTTGAATTTTTTACGCAGACGTTTGATATGGCTGTCGATCGTCCGGTCATCAACATAAACCTGATCATCATAAGCCGCATCCATCAAGGCATCACGGCTTTTCACAACGCCTGGACGCTGGGCCAGCGCAAACAGAATAAGAAACTCTGTCACCGTTAATGTGACAGGTTTATCTTTCCACTCACATGTGTGGCGTTCCTGATCAAGAACCAGATGCCCACGCACCAAGCTTTGTGCGCCGCTTGTTTCGCCCGGCTTCAGCTGAACCTCGCGCGCAGCGGACCTGCGAAGGATCGCTTTGACGCGCTCAATGAGCAAGCGCTGTGAGAACGGTTTTGTAATGAAATCATCCGCGCCCATCTTCAAGCCGAACAATTCATCAATCTCATCGTCTTTCGATGTCAGAAAAATGACGGGTATGTCAGACTTTTGACGCAAGCGTCGTAGCAATTCCATACCGTCCATGCGCGGCATCTTTATATCAAAGATTGCCAAGTTCGGTGGTTTTGCCAACAAGCCTTCAAGCGCAGATGCGCCATCGGTATAAGTTTCCACGCGGTAGCTCTCGGCTTCCAACGCGATTGAAACCGAGGTTAAAATATTGCGGTCATCATCGACCAACGCAATCGTCTGCACTGGATAGTTCTCCCCAACCATGGAGCGTTATCCCTTCACTCAATGAATTAGTCACTGTGGGGGGTAAGACGCTCAAACTCCGTTCAAATTGTGGCACACATAAAAATCGATGTCATGCAATACAACCTTTCATTGCGCATCATTTTATAAAGCCCGTTAATTTCTGGGATAGTCGCAAATTTTTGCTTGCGTTAAAAAACATGCTTAACGTTAGGGTAATTTCAACAAATTTTAAACGATTGAAACGATTTTTAAATTTTTAAACCGATTAAACATTTGAGATAATTCGCTAATTCTGTTTGGAACGACAAATCGCTCGCAATGATGCGCAGCGCACTGCTTTTTTTAAAAAGCATATTTGAAATGAAAAATTGATCGGTGCGATTATGAAGACTCAAGGCATATTCAATAAAAGCCACAGCTTGGAAAAAAATGGGATAACAGGCGCTTCTGTATCTTATTACAACCTAACTGAAGCTGCGCTTTACGAATATGCTATCCGCCGCGGTGAAGCTGAAATCTCGGCACATGGTGCTCTGGTTGCCAAAACTGGCGAACATACCGGCCGCTCTGCCAAGGATAAGTTCATAGTTAAAGACGGCATTGTTGATGATGCCATTTGGTGGGACAATAACAAACCCATGACACCTGAAGCGTTTGAGACGCTTTACAAGGACATGATTGCGCATACGCAAAATGCAGAACTTTTTGTTCAAGATCTCATCGGCGGTGCCGATGATGAGCACAACATCAAAGCACGTGTTATTACAGAACATGCTTGGCATTCTTTGTTTATCCGTAATTTACTAATCCGTCCGGATCGCAAAACATTGCCTGATTTTGTATCTGAAATGACAATTATTGACCTACCGTCATTCCGCGCAAATCCTGAAAAGCACGGATGCCGATCAGAGACAGTTATCGCGATTGATTTCACACGCATGATCGTTTTGATCGGCGGCACATCTTATGCTGGTGAAATCAAGAAATCTGTTTTCACCGCGCTCAACTATTTGCTGCCTGCAAAAGACGTCATGCCGATGCATTGTTCGGCGAACGTTTCCAATGATGGCGATGCTGCTGTTTTCTTTGGCCTGTCCGGTACTGGCAAAACAACGCTTTCAGCTGATCCAGCGCGTACATTGATTGGCGATGATGAGCATGGTTGGGGGCCAAACGGTATTTTCAACTTTGAAGGTGGCTGTTACGCAAAAGCTATTCGCCTTTCAGAAGAGGCCGAGCCTGAAATTTTCTCGACAACACGCCGCTTTGGCACGGTCATGGAAAATGTTGTGCTTGACGAAAATCGTGTACCAGATTTTGACGATGGCTCTCTGGCTGAAAACTCACGCATTGCCTACCCGCTCGATTTCATTCCCAATGCAAGTGCAAGCGGCAAAGCGGGCAGCCCGAAGAACATCATCATGCTAACCGCAGATGCTTTCGGCGTGATGCCGCCGATTGCGAAGCTAACGCCAGCACAAGCGATGTACCACTTCCTATCAGGCTACACAGCAAAAGTAGCTGGAACAGAAAAAGGTGTGACAGAGCCTGAAGCAACATTTTCAACCTGCTTTGGTGCGCCATTTATGCCGCGTCACCCTTCAGCTTACGGAAATTTGCTGCGTCAATTAATTGCTGATAACGGCGTTAATTGCTGGTTGGTCAATACAGGCTGGACGGGCGGTGCTTATGGCGTTGGCAATCGCATGCCAATTAAAGCAACGCGCACTTTGCTTGCTGCTGCATTGGACGGTAATCTCGACGATGTTGAAATGCGGATTGATCAAAATTTCGGCTTTGCAGTTCCTGTCGCTGTTGAGGGCGTTGATAGCAAGATCCTCAATCCTCGTGAAACATGGGCAGACAAACCAGCCTATGACGAGCAGGCGGCTAAACTTGCAAATATGTTCCGCGATAATTTTGAAAAATTCGCCGACCATGTCGATATTGAAGTCAATGATGCTGCGCCTCGATTTCTCCAAGCTGCAGAATAATTAAACAATAAAATCACAAAGTCGAAGGCGGTGCAGCAATGCGCCGCCTTTCTTGTATTTTGGAAAAGCTTGCGCAATATAGGCGTATGTCCGACACATTACATTCCATTGATCTCAATTTTTCATCGCTTGATGTTGATGAAATGCGCACGCGAAGCCAAGCTTTTGCGCAGAACCTTGCGCGTCGCAGGACAGTTCGCGATTATGCGCCAGAGCCCGTCGAGCGCGACATTATAGAAAATTGCATTCGTACAGCTGGCAGCGCACCATCGGGCGCAAACCAGCAGCCTTGGCACTTTGTTGCCATTAGCGATCCAGAGATCAAAAGCGCTATTCGAGAAGCCGCCGAAGAAGAAGAACGCGCATTTTATGCAGGGCGCGCTGGCGAAGAGTGGCTGGGTGCCCTTGCTCATTTAGGCACCGATGACAACAAACCGTTTCTTGAAATTGCGCCTTGGTTGATCGCGATATTTGCTGAACGTTACTCCGTTGATGATGCGGGTAATCGCACAAAAAATTACTATGTGCCTGAATCCGTTGGTATCGCGACTGGATTTTTGATTGCTGCTCTTCATCAGGCGGGTCTGGCAACATTAACCCACACACCTGCGCCCATGAGCTTTTTGTCCAAGGTTTGCAAAAGGCCGGATAATGAAAAACCGGTTATATTGTTAGTGGTTGGCTATCCCGCTAAAAATGCGCGCGTGCCAGATATTCAGCGCAAGCCGCTTGAGCAAATAACAACATGGCTGGAAGCTGACGGCGAACAAAAATGAGTGTCAGCGATCTTGAGGTAAAGCCAAACAAGACCCTTCCTGGTTGGTCTATGACGGAGAGCTTTGTTCTTGCGGGCGGACCAGGCGGGCAAAATGTCAATAAAGTCTCGACTGCCGTTCAATTGCGGTTCAACGCCGTTGCGGTTCAAAATCTTTTTACCGATCGCCAATATCACCAACTGATAAAGCTGGCGGGCAGCAAGGCAACCAAGAGCGGCGAAATTCTTATCGAAGCTTCCAAATTTCGCTCGCAAGACAGAAACCGAGAAGATGCGCGTGAACGGCTTAAAGAACTTGTGCTCAAAGCGCTTGAGCCACCACCGCCGCCGCGCAAGAAAACACGGCCCACACGCGGCTCTGTCGAAAGGCGGCTTAAATCAAAGGCGGGGCGCAGCCAAATCAAGAAAAACCGTGGCTCTGTTTCCTCTGATGATTCCTAGCTGGGATTTTCTTAAAGCCGAAGAAAGAGAAAGCCAGATGCTTCCCGACGGTGTTCAACATATTGCCATGTGCCTCAATATTGATGAGCAGGTGGCTTTGCTTAAAGATATTCGCGCCATCGTTGCTGAGGCTCCGCTTTATATTCCGTGCATGCCTAAAACCGGAAAGCCGATGAGCGTTCGGATGACAAATTGTGGACCGCTTGGCTGGGTAACGGATAAGGAAAATGGATATCGCTATCAAGCAACGCATCCCGTCACGCACAATCCGTGGCCTGCCATGCCTGCGAGCCTAATGGCCCTGTGGCATAAATATGCCAATTACCCACATCCGCCCGAAGCTTGTCTCATCAATTTTTATGAGCAAGGCGCAAAGATGGGCCTACACCAAGACAAGGATGAGGCGAATTTCGATGCGCCTGTTGTGTCGATTTCACTGGGCGATGATTGTTTGTTTCGCGTTGGCGGATCTGAACGCGGCAGTTCAACAAAATCAATCAGGCTTGCTTCCGGCGATGTTATCGTTCTGGGCGGGAAGGGGCGTTTGAACTATCACGGTGTTGACCGAATTTATCCAAACACATCACCTTTGCTCAAGTACGGTGGGCGCATTAACCTGACATTGCGCCGTGTGACACCTGTTTGAATTAGAGCTTTCGTAAAAGCACTGACTCGATGAGATGGTCCGAGCCTTTGCGCAAAATTAAATCAGCGCGTGGACGCGTTGGTAGAATATTTTCGCGTAGATTTCGCAAGTTGATATTCTGCCAAAGGCCTTCTGCAATCGCGCGCGCACCATCAACTGACATTTTGGCATAGCGGTGGAAAAATGATTCAGGGTCCTGAAAGGCTGTATCGCGAAGCCGCATGAAACGATCCACATACCAGCGATGGATCAATTCATCATCGGCATCAATATAGATTGAGAAATCAAAGAAGTCAGAAACGAACGGCACCGCGCGTCCACCTGCAGGCAATGGGTTCACCTGCAGAACATTGATGCCTTCAAAAATCAAAATGTCAGGCTGATTGATAACCTGTTTCTCGTCATCAATTACATCATAGACAAAGTGGGAATAAAGCGGGGCTTCCACATTGGGGGTGCCTGCTTTAATCGCCGAAAGAAACCGGAGCAGAGCGCCAACATCATAGCTTTCTGGAAAGCCTTTGCGTTCCATCAATCCACGTTCACGCAACATCGCATTCGACATCAAAAAACCATCGGTCGTAACAAGATCAACTTTTGGGCTGGTGGGCCAGCGGCTTAAAAGCTCTTGTAGAACACGCGCCGTTGTTGATTTTCCAACGGCTACAGAACCAGCAATACCAATAATGAAGGGCGTTTTGGTAACGTTTGAAACATTCAAAAAACGCTTTCGCTGCTCGAATATGGATTGCGAGGCTTCAACATGCGCATAAAGCAATCGCGATAAAGACAAATAGATGCGGCGCACTTCTTCAAGATCGACAGGGTCGTTGAGCGAGCGCAAGCGGCGAATTTCATCTTCACTCAAAGTCAGCTTGGTATTTGCGCGAAGACCTGCCCATTGATCGGCTGAAAACAGCCTATAGGGCGACCATTCTTCACCTGTGAGCTGATCAATGACTTGTTCATCAAGTGCGCGCTGCGAAACGGCGCTAAATTTTCCGACCTTCTGGTCCATTTTTTTACCAGTCTATGGCGAGGCGCCATTATTGCGGTCGGGATGCCTTTTCCACGATTCCGCTTTGCTGCGTACGCCTTGCCAATTCATCAAGGACAGCATCGATTTTAACGCCGCGAACGTGAAGCACAACTAATAAATGATAAAGCAAATCAGCACTTTCACCGATTAAATCAGTATCGGTCTCTTTCAAGGCCGCAATTACTGTCTCAAATGCTTCTTCGCCAAACTTCTTGGATGCTTTTTCAACACCGCCCGAAACCAGCTTCGCAGTCCATGAAGAACCATCGGTTACACCGGCGCGTGACGCGATGATTTTTTCCAAATCTTGTAGTGAGAATTTGCTCATTGCGACACCACCGGATCAAGCCTGACATTCACACCAGCATCAGCCATAAATTCTTTGGCCTCTTGAATGGTGTATGTGCCAAAATGGAAAATTGACGCGGCAAGAACGCCCGTTGCATGGCCTTCACGCACACCATCGACCAAATGCTGCAATTCGCCAACCCCGCCCGATGCAATCACCGGCACACGAACAGCATCGGCAACAGCGCGAGTTAATGGCAAATTATAACCAATTTTTGTGCCGTCGCGGTCCATTGATGTCAGTAGAATTTCACCCGCACCCAAATCCGTAACCTTGCGCGCAAATTCAACCGCATCAATGCCCGTTGCGGTTCGTCCGCCATGGGTAAAAATTTCCCAGCGCGGCTCTTCGCCTTCGCCGTGAACAGCTTTGGCATCGATGGCGACAACGATGCACTGATTGCCAAACTTATCGGCAGCTTCAACCACCAGTTCCGGCCTCATCACCGCAGCTGTGTTGATCGAAACTTTATCAGCGCCTGCCAAAAGCAGTTTGCGAACATCTTCAACCGCGCGCACACCGCCGCCAACCGTCAGCGGCATAAAGCACTGTTCGGCAGTGCGTGAAATGACATCGTAAATTGTTTCGCGGTTGTCAGACGATGCCGTGATGTCGAGAAAGCAAAGTTCGTCCGCTCCAGCAGCATCATACGCTTTTGCCGCTTCTACCGGATCGCCTGCGTCAATCAGATCAACAAAGTTGACACCTTTCACGACACGGCCATCTTTCACATCAAGGCAAGGAATTATGCGAGATTTCAGGGTCATCGTGTTGATCCTTTTGCCGCGTCGTTTTGTTTGTTTGCACGTCCTCGCAGCGTCGCTGCTGCGGGCGCTGCGTGTCGCCCATCCTTCACATCAAGACAAGGAATTATGCGGGATTTGAGGCTCAAAGTTCCGACCCCTTGCCTTCACCGCGCAAAACCTGAAGTGCTTCGGCCGGATCAATACGGCCATCATAAAGCGCGCGGCCAGAAATAGCTCCTTCCAGCTTGACTGCATCCGGCATTGTCATACGCACAATATCAGCCATTGAGGCCAAACCGCCCGACGCAATCACAGGAATTGAAACATGATCGGCAAGGCCAATCGTTGATTCCCAATTTATGCCCGTCAGCACACCATCGCGGTCGATATCGGTATAGATGATCGCGGCAACGCCGGCACCTTCAAAGCGTTCAGCCATTTCCATTATGCCAAGTTCGGACGCTTCGGCCCAACCTTCAACAGCAACTTTACCGCCCTTTGCATCAATGCCAACTGCGACTTTGCCTGGAAATCTTTTGCAAGCTTCAATCACCAGATCAGGGTCGCGGACTGCAATTGTTCCCAAAATAACGCGTGAAAGGCCTTTTGACAGCCAGTTTTCAATATGATCAAGCGTTCTGATACCGCCGCCAAGCTGTACCGGATTTTTCGTCGCCTTTAGAATTTCTTCAACCGCAGCGCCATTAACGCTCTGGCCTTCAAATGCGCCATTTAGATCAACGACATGGAGCCACTCAAAACCTGCATTTTCAAATTCAGCTGCTTGCGCCGCAGGGCTATCATTATAGATCGTTGCCTGATCCATATCACCGAGCTTGAGCCGAACGCATTGTCCATCTTTTAAGTCAATCGCTGGAAAAAGTATTTTACGCGCCATAAATCAAGGCTTCCATTTTAGAAAATTAGCGATCAAAGCCAGCCCCAAAAGTTGGCTTTTTTCAGGATGGAACTGCGTGCCAAACATATTGTCTCGCACAACTGCGGCTGTGATCGGTCCGCCATAATCAGCCGTTGCAATTACATCTTCTTTGTTAGCGGCAGCCAAATGATAGGAATGTACAAAATAAGCATGCAAACCATCGGTGCCCGTATGGATACCGTCAAACAGAGCATGTTCGCCTGTCAAATTGATCGTGTTCCAGCCAATCTGAGGAATGCGTAAATCTGCATCGTCAGGCGTCATTTCTTTCACATCGCCTTTGATCCAGTCAAAGCCATATGTGGTTGTTTTTTCCAACCCGCGTGTCGCCATTAATTGCATGCCAACACAGATGCCGAAAAACGGGCGTGCTTTGTGAATGACGGCTGTATCTATTGCATCGCGCATGCCGGGCACTGCGGCAAGGCCTGCTGCGCAATCCGCATAAGCACCAACACCTGGCAGCACAACGCGGTCAGCGGTGGCAACAATATCGGCATCATTGGTTAGAATAATATCCGCGTCGATTTGCGCTTCACGCGCAGCGCGTTCAAAACTTTTGGTCGCGGAACGTAAATTGCCGGACCCATAATCGATGATCGCAACTTGCATTATTTATTCCCGTTAAATCCAAAGATGAGATCATCCGCGCCATGCGCATTTCTTGATGTCTCATAAGCTTGCGCATTTTTATAGACAAGTGACGTTTCGCCATTTGCGGCATGTACCGAAGTAAACTTTAGCTCAGCCTCTTCAAGATTTTGAGCATCTATCACTGCAACCTGCCGATAACCATGGCGCTTAAAAGAAGCAATGCGCCAAGCAGAACCTTCTAAAGCTACAAAAAGCCCAATTAGAAAATTCAGCGGGCCCACTGCCAAGATGAAACGATGATCGCCTGCAACAAAGACCAAGATTGTCATCACACCGATGAAAATGACCGTGGCGAACCAGAGCCTATGCCAAAGCAACCAGAAAAGCGGAAAGGCCAGTGCGACAATGGAAAAATGATCGCGCACAAATTCCGTACGTTCCGAAAAACGTAAAGGTGCGCCATCATTATGCAGAACAACGAAACTCGTCATTTCATGTCCATTTCTAATTTAACCGTTCAATGTGCCTTTAGTGGACGGAATGGCATCGGCTTGGCGTGGATCAATTTCCAACGCCGTGCGCAATACGCGTGCAACCGCCTTGAAACAAGTTTCGGCAATATGGTGGCTGTTTGCCGCATAAAGATTTCTCACATGAAGCGTGATGCCTGCATGCTGTGAAAAGGCTTGGAAGAATTCGCGCACCAATTCAGTATCGAATGTACCAATCTTCGCGGCCGTAAATTCGACATTCCACACCAAAAACGGCCTGCCCGATACATCAATTGCTGCAGAGGTTAGTGCTTCATCCATTGCTAAATCCAATGAAGCATAGCGTGTCACGCCGCGGCGTTCACCCAGCGCCTTATTGACCGCTTGACCAAGCGCAATGCCGCAATCTTCAACCGTGTGGTGATCGTCGATATGAAGATCGCCTTTGGCGCTCACATTCATATCAATCAGAGAATGGCGCGATAATTGCTCAAGCATATGATCAAAGAAACCAACACCGGTTTCGATCACATTTTTTCCAGTGCCATCAAGGTCAACAGAAACTGAAATATCGGTTTCGTTAGTTTTTCGGCTGATTTTTGCTGTACGCGCACTCATAATAGCAGTCCTAATCTCTCTCAAAACGCTCTTACCAAGGCTTTACAGCAAATACTAGCGCTCTGATTTGCAATCAATTTTACAGTCATTACATATCGACTAACAGAATTTCGATTGAGGAACAGATAATGACAACAATCGTAGCAGTACGAAAAGAAGGTAAAGTCGTCGTTGCCGGTGATGGTCAGGTCAGTTTGGGCCAGACCGTTATGAAGGGTAATGCCCGCAAAGTAAGGCGTATTGGTAAGAATGGCAGCGTTATTGCTGGATTTGCTGGTGCCACCGCCGATGCTTTTACATTGCTTGAACGGTTAGAGCGAAAATTAGAGCAATATCCTGACCAGCTCATGCGTGCAGCTGTCGAGCTTGCCAAAGATTGGCGCACGGACAAATATTTGCGCAATCTTGAAGCCATGATGATCGTTGCAGACAAATCCGTTACACTATGCGTGACCGGTAATGGTGATGTTCTTGAACCTGAACACGGCGTTATGGCTATCGGCTCAGGGGGTAATTTTGCTTTGGCCGCCGCCCGTGCGCTACACGATACTGATTATGATGCCGAAGAAATCGCAAAACGGGCAATGAAGATTGCTGCAGAAATTTGCGTCTATACAAATGATGGCCTTGTTTTAGAAAGCCTTGACGCAGAAAGCTGATAGACTTTGAAGCAAACGCGCTAATTTCATCATGCATTTGCTGCGCGTTTACTTCATAGATGTCCGCAAGGGTTCAGATCACAAAGGTATTTAGATGCTCAAGCAGGCACATCTTGAAGAGGCAGTTAGGCGCGGTGTCATTAACGCCCGCCAACAGGCAGATATTTTAGTCATTGCCCGTGAAGGTGATGACGATAGCGCTGCAGAACTGCAAGACGTTCAAAATATTGATAATGATGAAGAGCTAAGGCTTGTCGGCGGCGGCAATGATTTGTTTGTCACCGTCGGTATTTTGATGTTGTTTTCAGGTGTCGGCTTTGCTTTGCAGACATGGCTTGGCGACAATCAAATTATCCGCGCGGCACTCATGGCTGTTTTGATGTGGCTTGTTGCAGAGTTCGTTACACGCCAATTCCGTATGAAACTTTCATCCACCGTGCTTGGTCTTGGATTTTTAGGTTACACTGCCGCCATACTTGGCATTTATATTTGGGAAACATTGGACTTGGCAAAAATTGCCGATAATCCACAATTGGCATTTGGCCTGCGCCCGACAATTGGCTCTTATGGCAGCGCCTTCTTTGGCGGTATTGCGCTGATTTCAATCCTATATTTCTGGCGTTTCCGCGTACCTATCATGTCCGCTGCAATTGCTGTCAGCTTAACAGGCTTCGCGTTTCTGTGGACAATTTTATATTTCTACGATGGTGTCACAGATGGCCGTGTTGAATTACCCACCTTTGAACAAATACCTTTGATCTTGGAACGCGCGCTGATGATGCCGCTCATCTGCGGTATTATTGTGTTTTGCACCGCTGTCTATTTCGATTTACGAGACCGCGAACGCTCCACCGTCTGGTCTGATTGTGCGTTTTGGCTGCATGTGATTTCCGCGCCATTGCTCGTCCATCCATTGTTTATCCTTGCAACGGGCCAAGATGTTGTTCTCGGCAAAATTGAGCCGGGCATGACCGCATCCATCATGTTGGGCCTGTTAATCAGTGCTTTTGTTTATGTCGCCCTAGCCATTGATCGGCGCTCATTGCTCATTCCAACGCTGGCTTATTTCGGATCGCTTGGCGTTTATTACATGATTGAGAGCACCGCGAACTCTACGGGACTACCACCGCTTGCGCTGATTTTGTTGGTCATTGGTTTGCTTGTCATCATGTTCGGTGCGGGCTGGCAACGCATTCGCGCCTTGATTGTGCGACCAACTCTCCCCACATCGTTAATCAACAAACTGCCACCTATCAGAGTGTAATTTTTATGAGTGTATATTCTCCACGCGAGACGGTTTCAGAGCTTGATCGTCACATTATTGGTCAAAAAGACGCTAAACGTGCGGTCGCTATCGCGCTGCGTAACCGTTGGCGCCGATTGCAGCTAGACGGCGATTTGCGCGAAGAGGTGATGCCTAAAAATATTCTGATGATTGGACCAACTGGCGTTGGTAAAACAGAAATTTCTCGCCGCCTTGCCAAACTTGTCGGTGCGCCATTTGTCAAAATCGAAGCGACTAAATTTACTGAAGTTGGTTATGTGGGCCGCGATGTTGAGCAGATTATCCGTGATCTCGTTGAAATTGGCATCGGCCTTGTGCGCGAGAAAAAGCGCGCTGAAGTCAACGCTAAAGCACATTTGAATGCTGAAGAGCGTGTGCTTGATGCGCTGGTTGGCTCAACGTCAAGCCCAGCAACGCGCGATAGTTTTCGCAAGAAGCTGCGTGACGGTTCGCTTGATGAAAAAGAGATTGAAGTCGAAATCGCTGACACCGC
The DNA here is from genome assembly GCF_000620605.1 of Ahrensia sp. 13_GOM-1096m. Taxonomy (NCBI): domain Bacteria; kingdom Pseudomonadati; phylum Pseudomonadota; class Alphaproteobacteria; order Hyphomicrobiales; family Ahrensiaceae; genus Ahrensia; species Ahrensia sp. 13_GOM-1096m. The sequence continues at coordinate 132,293 of NZ_JIAX01000011.1, read as the reverse complement.
ATCACAGGGCGGCTTTGAGATTCCAGGCATGCCTGGTGCCAATGTTGGTATGATCAATATTGGCGATCTGATGGGCAAAGCCTTTGGCGGACGCACCAAGAAAATTAAAACAAGCGTGCGCGATAGCTATAAGCATCTCGTCAATGATGAGTCGGATAAGCTGCTTGATGAGGAAAAACTCGTCGAAGAAGCAATCAAGTCTGTCGAAAATGACGGCATCGTCTTTCTTGATGAGATTGACAAGATTGCATCTGGCAATGAGCGATCTGGCGCAGGCGTAAGCCGAGAAGGTGTTCAGCGCGATTTACTGCCACTTGTTGAAGGCACGACTGTTGCGACAAAACATGGTCCGGTGAAAACAGATCATATTCTATTTATTGCATCTGGCGCGTTTCACGTGGCCAAACCTTCTGATCTTCTACCAGAATTGCAGGGCCGCCTGCCGATCCGTGTTGAATTGCGCGCTCTGACAAAAGAAGATTTTAAACGCATTCTTACTGAAACCGATGCAAGCTTGATTAAGCAATATATCGCGTTGATGGCTACTGAGAATGTGACATTGGAATTCACCGATGATGCAATAGACGCCTTGGCTGATATTGCCGTTGATTTGAATTCCACGGTCGAAAACATTGGTGCACGCCGTTTGCAAACGGTCATGGAACGGGTGCTTGATGAAATCTCCTTTGAAGCGCCGGATAAATCTGGTTCCAGCTATACGATTGATGCGGACTATGTGCGTAAAAGCGTTGGCGAGCTTGCCAAAGACGCTGATCTATCGCGTTTCATTCTGTGACCGATTTCACACGCTGAAACTTAAAGGAAGAGGGGCACTCGACATAGGGGCGCCCTTTTTCTATTTAACCTTACGAAAGTTAAATCAAGGCGGCGTGATGGGACTTCATAAAAATAATTACACAAGTGCGATGATGAGCGCTCTATGCGCTGTATCGCTGCTTATGCCCTCCACTGCTTATGCACTGACAAAAATGTCCGGTGATAATGTGAACGTGGAACAGCCTGCTATTCCTGGTTCGTCTAAAAATCGGACACAAGCTCTGAAGAAGACCTTTGATGGAAAATATCAAAAAGTACTTCAACTTCTCAAAAATGATCGCGGTTTAATTTCCGATATAAAATCCATATCCAAAAAATTTGGCATCGACCCCATCCATATGGTCGGCGCGATTGTTGGCGAACATACTTACAATGTCGATGCAATGGACCGTGCTCAGAGCTATTATATTAAAGCAATTTCCTATCTAAAATCAGATATTAATTTTGAATATGATGGCGAAAACATTACGGCCTTTGTTGAGCGTCCACAGTTTGAAAAGTGCAAGAGCTTAAAAGAAAGCCTTGAGCTTTGGACATGCCGCGAAAATGTTTGGATCTCAAAATTCAGCGGCAAAACAGTTGATGGTAAAAAATTCCCGCGTAACCGTTTTAGTGCTGTGTTTTTTCAACCCTTTTATGCCGGACAGACCTTCGGCTTAGGCCAGCTTAATCCATTGACTGCGCTCATGATGACAGATGCAGTATCAAAAGTGACAGGCGCCCGCAAAATTGATGCCTCTAGGGGCAAGGATGTTTATGCAACGATCATGGACCCGAGAAAAACACTGCCTTATATCGCAGCAACATTAAAATCATCGATAGATGCTTATAAGCGTTATGCAGATTTCGACATCTCAACAAATCCCGGTATCACAGCAACACTGTATAATACGGGTAACCCGAAAGCACGGGCGCTGACTCTGGCTCGCAAAAATAAGGCATTAAAAGCCGAAGGCAAACCAATCGAAACGCCACAAGAAAACTATTATGGTTGGCTGATTAATGATCGTATTGATGAGCTGCGTACTCTTTTATGAGCGCATCATTCTCGCGGCAAATATTTCGGGATTTTAGCACTGTTTCGAATGGCAGCATCAAGTCTGATTCGAAGATCTTCTATCGCCGTATCTGACAAGACATCGATGCCTGATGCTAAAAGATTAGCAAGCTCTGTGGCACGCGGCGAAAGCTGTGTCGTATCAATCGTTACACGCGGTGCAGAGCGCAGCGCTAGGGTTTGCAACTCATCGGCATCATCCCAAATGATATTGAGGCAAGCAATAATCTGCTGAACCAAAATCCATCGCGGCGTGCCACGTTTGCCATGTTCTAGTGCAGACAAATAAGCAGCTGATACATTGAGTTGTTTTGCCATTTCCTTTTGAGTCATACCGCGCTCATTGCGCAACTCGCGAACGCGTTCTCCAAATGGTGTCATATTGTTATCCTTATCGCAGACGCCTCAGGCGAACATAAAACGCACCATCACCGCCATGACCTCGGCTAGCAGCTTGGTAGCCGTTTACGATTGAAGAAAAAGCCGGCATATTGAGCCAAATTGGCAGCATACGGCGAAGCACGCCTTCACTGGTTGGCGAGCCACCCTTACCGGTAATCACCAATACATGCCTTTGTCCCAAGTTTCGGGCCTGTGTTAAAAATGCCTGCAAACGGTGAATTGCCTGATCTTGCGTTAAATCATGCAAATCAACTTGGCTGTCGATGGGCAGCCGCCCTTTGGCGATTTTTCGATATACAGGCTTATCAATATGCGCTGCTATGGGTGCGGGGCTAGGCGCAGTTTTAGGCTTTTGTTCCGGTGTTATCGGTTTTATCTGGCTCGCTGCTTTCGCACGGCGCAATTCAGCATCTTTGATGGGTGTCGATCTTTTTGGCGCTGGCATGAATTGATCCATATGCTCGCTAAAGCTTTCAGGTTCACCCAGCTCTGGTTTTGCTGATTTGCGCATCGGAACCACGGTTCGCGTGACAAGATTCCAAAGAACCTTCTCGTCAGGTTTAAGTTCTCTTGTCCCAACATTTATTTTGCGTGTCATGGCAATTGAACCCCAGCTTCATCAAAGCCAATGCCATGCGGTACAAGAATTGTAAAATCGCAAAGTGAATTAACAGCGCCAGCTTTTTCTCCCGCAAGATCGCCGCTTCCAAAAAATATATCCCCGCGCGACGGCCCTACAATTGCGGTCCCTGTTTCTTGCGCAATCATCAAATGCTGAAAGGGCGCAGCATTCACTTTATCAGCCTGAACAAAAATCGGCGTTCCAAACGTATGTATCAGGCGATCAACAGCCAGAGAGCGTTCAGCGGTTAATGGTACTTTTGCGGCTGCAATCGGTCCTAAATTATCATTTATTGAAGGGGCTTCTTTGAAGAAAATATAAGACCTGTTTTCTTCCATAAGCGCAGTTGCTTTATCTGGATTTTTTGACAGCCATGCGCGAATGGATTGCATCGAAATTTGATCTTTTGCTATTTCACCACGCTCAATGAGGCACTTGCCTATTGCCGTAAATGGATGACCGGATTTTCCGTCATAAGTAATGCGGACGGTATCACTATTTCCCATATTTAAGCGGGCCGCACCCTGCACATGAATAAAGAACGCATCCACGGGATCTTTTATCCATGCAATCGCAAAATCATCGACATTGATTGCGCCGCGGTTGATGGCGGCACGATCATAATATTCAACGATGTTTCCATTGCCATCTCGTCTGCCAAAGCGATAATCCTCGCTTAAATTCGAAGGTCTATTGCTTTCATTTAAAACAATCAGATCATCAGGACGGCGCAGCAAAGGCGTTGCAAATTGTGCATCTCTACCGCGTTGCGCTTCAACTTCCGGCTCATAAAAACCTGTCACTTGGCCGCGCTTTTCATCATTGCAGACAAGTTTAAACACTGAAAAATTATCTTCGAAGAAATGCCGCGGGTTTTTGATCGCTTCCGGTTTCTGCGATAATGCGATCAATGGATCGAAAGCAGCGGGTGTAATCCCGATGCTACCGGTTTTATAGCGCTCATCTATGGGTTTGAGCGCTTGGCGCTGAAACGCTGCTAAAGCAGCGCCGTGGTCATCGTCCTTCCAACCGGATAGCGCGCTATAGGATATCGGACGAAGTGACCACATAGATAATGCTGAAGTTAGTCTTCAGCTTCTGTCGCAACAAGTTTCCAGTTTGGATCTTTCTGGCGCGTATCGCGTGCGAAAGTCCAAATATCTTTTACTTCAACAACCGCTTCAGGATCACCATCAATAATTTCGCCAGCCTTATCGCGGGTTGAAGAAATCATCTGGCTAACCACGGATACGGTTAGATGTGCATCATGGCCGCGTAGTTCCGCATCGCTAAATTCAATTTTTTCAATACCAACAAAATTTGACTGAACCGTTTCGCCAGCTTTTGCACGATCGTCCAATGCAGCAGCAAAACCATCATAGACTTCTTTGGAAAGTAGATTTTTCAGTGTCTTTTTATCACCGTCGGCAAAAGACATGACAATCATCTCATAGGCCATGCCTGCGCCTTTTAGGAATTCTTTCGGCTCAAAAGCAGGTGCAGCATCTTTGATTTTGCGCAAATTTTTATTCAAAGCGCTGGAAGTGTCAGCGATCTCATCAATTTGCTTGTATGGATCGTTCGCACCCTCTTTGCGATTAGGCAATGTAATAACATTATCGCCGTCATTTTCCGGCGCTTCCTGCTGTTTGCGGCTAGGATCAAAAGGTGGGCGTTCATGACCCGTGCGTTTTCCTAAAACGCTGCGCAGTTGCATAAACACAAAAACTGCAGCAACGACAAAAATGAGGGTTACTAAGTTTGAACTTTCCATAAAACACCTTGTTTAGCGAGATTCGTCATCAGCACATATAGTCTGATATAGAGGTCAGCTAGTCATCATTCAAATTTATGACTTAAATACCTATATAAAAGCTAGTCTTAGCACTCATTTGGAGAAAATTGTGCCTTTTTCGCTTATACCCTTTATGCTTTTGATCATTCCGATGCTTGAAATTGCCACGTTTGTGGTCGTCGGTGGCCAAATTGGCGTTTTCCCAACTCTTGCGATGATCGTTGTCACGGCCATCATTGGATCCATTTTGCTGCGCGTGCAGGGCTTTGGACTGATTGCAAAAATACAAAGCGATATAAGCGGCGGAAAAATGCCGGCGCGCGAGCTGGTTCACGGCGTTATGATCGCCATTGCGGGTATTTTGCTGCTAACGCCGGGCTTTGTCACCGATACCTGCGGTTTCTTGTTATTTGTGCCTCCTATTCGCGATGCTGTTTGGCACTTTGCCAAAAGCCGGATCAATATTGTCAATCTGCGTGGTGGTTCAGATCAGAGCCCTACGAAAGGCGATGCTTCCGGCGGTCCAACAATTGATCTTGATGAAGACGATTTTAAAAGAGAGCCTGACGCAAACAGCCCTTGGTCTGATAAATGAGTTCAGCTACTTAAAACGCGTGCTTGCGTTTTGCTTGTCAGCAACTTTCGAGCGTGTTACTTCGAGCCAACTTTAACAAAATAAACTCAACAGGTTCTGACTTAATGGCTAAAGATCCAAAATCTACAGGTACTGAAGGCGCAGCCGCCGGTAATGGCGAAGCACCACAACTCAGCGTTTTGACGCAATATGTAAAAGATTTGTCATTCGAAAGCCCTGGTGCACCGCTTTCATTGCGTCCACGCGAAAAAGCGCCTGCGATCAATATCAATGTTAACGTCAACGCTAATCCGCTTTCTGAAACTGATTATGACGTAAACCTTACTTTGACAGCCATTGCTAAAGACGGCGATGACGTGTTGTTCAATGTTGAATTGGTTTATGGCGGCGTGTTTAGAATTGCTGGCTTCCCGCAAGAGCATGTTATGCCTTTGCTCTTTGTTGAATGTCCGCGTTTGATTTTCCCATTCGCACGTCAGATCGTTGCAGAATCTACGCGCAACGGTGGCTTCCCGCCATTGATGATTGACCCAATTGATTTTGCTAAAATGTTCCAGCAACGAATTGCTGAAGAAAAAGCAAAATCTCAGGTTAAACCAAACTAAACCTATCTAAATTAACGACAAAGCCCGCTTCACGCGGGCTTTTTTGTGCAAACATAAATGATTTGCCGGATTCACAAGCCTGCCACTTACTTGGCTAACCAAATAGCTTTATCGCCGATAACATCCACCATTGCTTGATGTGCTTTGATATCATCGCTGGTAAGGCGCGGTGCCAATGGGCGTGGACGCGCACTAATTTCGATTTCCGGCAAATCAGCATCATCGCCTTGCTTTTGCGCTGAATTATCATCGGATTCGAGTGTTAAAGCTGCCTGCTTTCCGCCGACCAACTCAATATAAACTTCTGCGAGCAGTTCACTGTCCAGCAATGCGCCGTGTTTTTCACGTTTGGAATTATCGATGCCGTAACGCTTACACAAAGCATCCAGTGAATTTGGCCCCATCGGATGGCGGCGGCGCGCTAATACCAAACTGTCGATGACGCGACCTGGATCAATTTCAGGAAACCCAACCCTTGCAAATTCAGCATTAAAAAAACCGACATCGAATTTCGCATTATGGGCGATTAGTTTTGCGCCGCGCGTAAAATCCAACCAGTCATCAATAATTTTTGCAAAGTCAGGCTTATCGAGCAGAAACTCATTGGTAATGCCGTGCACTTTCAATGCATCGGGATGAACTTGCTTGCCTTGAGGATTAACAAAAACATGGAAGCTACGACCCGTGATAAACCGGTTTTCCAGTTCAACGGCACCGATTTCGATGATCCTGTCATCGCGGTTATCCAAACCAGTTGTTTCTGTATCGAATATGATTTCGCGCATGGAATTTCCTTTAGTTCAGTTTGAATCCCAGAAGCTATGATAGCAAGCGTGCTATAAACCTATGCAGAACTTAAGCCTCTAATAGCTGGCTAATGATGTGCTTGACCTGCTCTTTAGCAGCATCCATGCCAAGCGATGTATCAATGAGAAAATCTGCACGCGCTCGTTTTTCCGCATCGGGTATTTGTCTGTCTAGGATCTGCTGGAATTTTTCTTCGGTCATCGAGGCACGTGATAAAACACGCTTTCTTTGAACCTCATAAGGCGCGGTGACGACAACAATTTTATCAACACGCTCATCGCCGCCTGTTTCAAACAGCAGCGGTATATCCAGAACAACAATTTTTGCGTTCTTTGCGCGGTTGTCTTGGATGAATTTTTCTTCTGCCAGCCTGACATGCGGATGAACAAGCGCTTCTAGTTTTTTCATCGCAGCTTTGTCATTTAAGACATATTGCCCAAGCTTTTTGCGATCCACACCAGAAGGTGTTTTTGTGCCCGGGAAATGATTTTCGATTTCATCAACCAATGCGCCATGACGATAAAGATCATGCACCACTGCATCGGCATCATGAACTGCGATATTTTCTTCCTTGAACATGGCCGCAGTCGTTGATTTACCCATTCCGATGGAACCCGTTAATCCCACAATAATCATAGCCGGATTCCTAAATCGTCGATAATGACTTGCCGTAATGCGTCATCTACCTCTGGTTTCTGGCCAAACCATTTTTCAAAACCTGGTGTTGCTTGATGCAGCAACATGCCCAATCCATCCGATGTTTGAAGACCGCGTTTTTTTGCCATTAATAAAAAAGGCGTTTCCAGCGGCACATAAACAATGTCGGATGCAATTGCGTCGGCGCGCGCACCCGCCAAATCAAGCGGAAAATCTGGTTGCCCATCCATGCCAAGTGATGTTGTGTTAATTAAGAGATCGGCATCTTGAAGCTTTGACGTAATATCTTGCCAGGTCATAGCAGTTACAGTTTTTCCAAAACTTTGCGCCATATCTTCCGCACGCTCAATCGTGCGATTAACGACGATGATTTTCGCAACGCCCGCTTTTAAAAGTGCGAAAATAACAGCGCGCGCGGCACCGCCCGCCCCAAAAACAATGGCTGTTTCAGCATCACGCCACATTGGCACTTGCGCATCTAAATTAGCCGCGAAACCATAGGCATCCGTGTTGCCACCATATAGTTTGCCGGATTCGCTCCACACCGTATTTACCGCACCAATTGCGCGTGCAGCATCATCTAGGTCTTCAAGTTGATCAAAAACTGATTGTTTATGCGGGATTGTGAAGTTTCCACCCGCCCAGCCATTTTCATGAAGAGATTCGATAAAGATTGGCAGATTTTCAGCTGAAACCTGCACTGCCTCATAGGAACCGTTGATTTTATAACGCTTCAGCCAATACCCATGAATAAGGGGAGACCGAGAATGTTTAATCGGATCACCGCAAACAAAAGCCCTTATATCAGCCATCAATTTCTCCAAGCTCACGCAATTTTGCCAATAATGGGATCATCGGTACGCCGACAATTGTAAAATATTCGCCGTCTACTTTTTCAAAGAGCTGAATACCTGGCCCTTCGATCTGATACGAACCAACACTTTTTAATGCAATATCGCCAACGGCTGCCAGGTGTCTGCCAATAAAGCCGGGGTCTAATACACGCATATGCATATGTGCGACCGATACATGGCGCCATATTATTTCATCACCGCGCACAATCACAATTGCACTGTTAAGTTGATGAACCTTTCCGCTCATTGCTAAAAGGTGCTGGCGTGCTTCTTCCATGTCTTTGGGTTTGTGAAATTGCCTGCCTTCAAGCGACAGGGTTTGATCACCGCCAATAACCAATTTAGCCGGATTCTTTTCAGCAATATTTCTAGCTTTTGATTCGGCTAATATCTCGGCAATATCAGATGCTGTTGCACCGCTGCCTTCTAGTGTTTCTTCGATCGCGCGTTCATCCACGTCAGGCGCAGCGGTCTCAAATGTCAGTCCAGCATTTTCAAAAAGCATTTTTCGAAAGGGGCTGGTTGAAGCCAAGATAAGGGACATGTCGCGCGCTTTCATAAATCTTAGAACCACAACATCTAGTGTTGCTGTCATTTTCCAACAACGATCAGTTTCGTCTCTATGAGCGATTTTGCCTTGTGGATAAAGATGTGCGTAAAAAATAGCGAATCATAGGCTGGCCTTCGAGCCTGTGAACTAAATGGTTTTTATCCCAGTTCACACTTATCTTTACGTTTTTATGTAGCTGTTTAAAACACACAGCATATACATTTCATTCCACAGCTTATGCACAGAGTTATACAATGTGCGCTTTATTTGATTTATCTTTGAATAGTTTGAAAACAATGCGATTTTCGAGCTGCGTCAATTTTGACCGACAAAAATGTTGTTGATTGTGTATATTATTTTAAACAGTGGGATAAATGGCCTTCTGTCTGTGAATAATTCTGTTTCCCCACAAATCACAGACTCTAAATAAGAATAGATTCAAAAAAATGATTTCTTCTTTAAAGAGGGATCGATGAAAGTGAGTAAATCATGTCGAACCGAAAAATCATCGATGTGATAGGTGGAGCACATATAGCGCCTCCTCCAATCTGGGTTATGCGACAAGCAGGACGATACTTGCCAGAATATCGTGAGCTTAGAAAATCAGCGAAAAGCTTTCTTCATTTTTGCTACACGCCAGACATGGCTGTTGAAGCAACACATCAACCGATCAGACGCTATGGTTTTGATGCTGCTATTTTGTTTAGCGATATTTTGGTGATGCCAGATGCGCTGGGCCGTGATGTTCACTTTGTAACGGGCGAAGGTCCACGCATGACGCCTTTGGCTGACGGCGATGTTGATAATTTAACGCCTGATAATGTTCTATCGCATTTAGCGCCGGTTTTTGAAGCTGTGAAAAGGCTGAGAACAGAACTGCCTGATGAAACTGCATTGTTTGGTTTTTGCGGTGCCCCTTGGACTGTAGCAACCTATATGATTGCGGGCCGAGGAACGAGCGATCAAGCACCGTCGCGATTGTTCATGTATCAAAAGCCTGATGAACTAGCCAAGCTTCTGGATATCTTGGCTGATGCCTCTGCTGAGTATTTGATCGGTCAATTGGATGCCGGTGCTGATGCGGTTAAGATTTTTGATAGCTGGTCTGGGGTTTTGGACGAATTTGCGTTTGAGGCAAATTGTGTGCGTCCCGTCAAACGCATTGTCGATAAAGTGCGTGCTCAGCGTCCTGATGCTAAAATTATAGCGTTTCCTAAAGGGGCTGGACATTTTTATCGTGGATACCGCGAAAAAACAGGCGTTGATATGGTCGCACTTGATTGGAGTGTTCCGCTTGAATTTGCCGCTGAACTTCAAAAAGAGGGCCCTGTGCAAGGCAATCTTGACCCACAGAGGGTTGTTGCTGGGCAAGCGGCGATCAGGGAAGGTGTGGACCGGATTATGGACGTTCTGGGTCAGGGGCCGTTGGTATTCAATCTAGGGCACGGTATTACACCTGATGCAAAGCCTGAGGATATGGATTTCCTTGTGCGTTATGTGCGCGGAGAAGCTTAATTATGTCTGAAATTGATTCGACTTCGAAACAATCTGGAAAAAAGGCAGGGATTAGAGCTGCCATCGCAATTTCTATATTCGTAGTGATTGGTTTTTTATTGTGGCTTGCTGGTCCTGCTGATCGATATCTCTGGCTTAAAGCTTTGCATGTGATCGCAATTATTTCGTGGATGGCAGGCCTTGTCTATTTGCCGCGTCTATTTGTTTATCATAGCGATGCTGAAAAAGGCTCAGTTCAGTCTGAAACCTTTAAAGTCATGGAAAGGCGTTTGATGAAAATAATCATGACGCCGGCTATGATTATCGCATGGGTATTGGGTCTATGGCTTGCTTATTCAGCTGGATATTTTACGGCTCCTTGGTTTCACATGAAGCTTTTAGCTGTTGTTTTATTATCTGGTGTTCATTCTTTTTATGCCGGTGCAGTGAAGAAATTTGCCGCTGATATGAACGATAAAACTGCGCGCCAATGGCGTATGTACAATGAAATTCCTACAGTTTTGATGATTTTCATCGTTATTATGGTCATTGTAAAACCATTTTGATTAAGTAAAAATCGCGTCTCTAGGGGCGTGATTTTTAATCAGGCTTGAAATTTTCACAATTCGCCTGTATTTGATGTGAAAATTCGGAACCCAGTCCCTCCTTTTCCGTCTATTCTTCTATTTTAACTATATGGTGTCCCATGGACCAAATGTCTTTGCGTGAACTTCAGGTAAAATCAGCTCCTGAACTTGTTGCGTTCGCTGAATCCCTCGAAGTCGAATATGCGAGTGCTCTTCGTAAGCAAGAGCTTATGTTTGCTATTTTGAAGCAACTTTCATTAGATGATGTTGAAATTATCGGCGAAGGCGTTGTCGAAATTTTGCAAGACGGTTTTGGTTTCTTGCGCTCTGCTAGCGCGAATTATCTTCCTGGCCCTGATGATATCTACATTTCACCTTCGCAAATTCGAAAGTTTTCTCTGAAAACAGGCGACACGGTTCAAGGCTTTATCCGCGGCCCTCGTGATGGTGAGCGCTATTTTGCGCTTCTCAAAGTCAATACGATCAATTTTGATGATCCTGAGAAAATTCGCCATAAAAGCCATTTTGATAACTTAACACCGCTTTACCCTGATGAGCGCTTCAAAATGGAAGTTGAGAATAGCGAATCGAAAGATTTGTCTTCTCGTATTATCGATTTGGTTGCACCGCTTGGTAAGGGTCAACGTGGTTTGATCGTTGCGCCGCCGCGCACAGGTAAAACAGTTCTCTTACAGAACATCGCCCATGCAATTACAGCGAACCATCCTGAGTGTTATTTGATCGTTCTATTGATCGATGAGCGCCCTGAAGAAGTCACGGACATGCAGCGCTCTGTTAAAGGCGAAGTTGTTTCTTCTACCTTTGATGAACCAGCCTCACGTCACGTTCAGGTTGCTGAAATGGTAATTGAGAAAGCCAAGCGTCTTGTAGAGCATGGCCGCGATGTCGTTATTCTACTTGATTCGATCACACGCCTTGGCCGTGCTTACAATACGACTGTACCGTCATCTGGTAAGGTTTTAACAGGCGGTGTTGATGCCAACGCTCTTCAACGTCCGAAACGCTTCTTCGGTGCTGCTCGTAATATTGAAGAGGGCGGCTCGCTCACGATTATTGCGACAGCTTTGATCGATACCGGTAGCCGCATGGACGAAGTTATCTTTGAGGAATTCAAAGGTACTGGTAACTCTGAGATCGTTCTTGATCGTAAGGTTGCTGATAAACGTACATATCCTGCAATGGATATTTTGAAATCCGGTACGCGTAAGGAAGACCTGCTTATTGAGCGTAAGGATCTTCAGAAGATCTTTGTGCTGCGCCGTATCTTGGCACCGATGGGTACAACGGATGCTGTTGAGTTCTTGATCGATAAATTGAAGCAGACAAAGAACAATGCAGAGTTCTTTGACTCAATGAACGCATAGTTTGATTCGGATTAGAAACGAATCTTACGTCAGTATTATTTGAGTCAATTGATTCGACTCCGAAACTAATGAAAGGCGCAACAAATGGATACTATTGTTGCCCTTTCATCTGGCAGTTTGCCTTCAGGCGTTGCGATTATTCGTATATCGGGACCCAAAGCTGCAACAGTGATTAGTGTTTTGGGCGCACGCATTGCACAGCCCCGCCAAACCTCCCTACAAATCTTTCGTGACAATGATGGTTCAGTAATCGATGAAGGCTTAGTCCTTTGGTTTCCTGCACCGCATAGTTTTACTGGTGAAGATGTTGTTGAACTGCAAACGCATGGTAGCCGCGCCGTTGTTGCAGGTATTCTTGATGTTTTGCTCAGCATTGATGGGGTTCGCCATGCGGAAGCTGGGGAATTTGCCCGCCGTGCATTTGCCAATGGCAAGATTGATCTGACTGAGGCTGAAGGTCTTGCCGATCTTATTGATGCTGAAACGACAGCCCAGCGAAAAGTTGCTCAATATCTTGCCAGCGGCGGTTTAAAAGACCTTTATAATGATTGGCAGGACCAGCTCTTAAATGCACGCGCAATGATCGAAGCAGATATCGATTTTGCTGATGAAGATGATGTTCCAGGTTCCGTAGCGGACCAAGTCTGGAATGATATGGCAAAACTATATCAGTCCATTTCTGCGCATCTTGACGGCTATGATCGCTCAGAGCGTATCCGCGATGGTTTTAAAATTAGCCTTATTGGAAAACCCAATGTTGGTAAATCAAGTTTACTGAATGCGCTGGCAGGCAGTGACCGTGCCATTGTTTCTAGCGAAGCAGGTACTACGCGGGACATTGTTGAGGTTCGGTTGGATATTGCGGGCTATCTTGTTTTGCTTAGTGATACGGCAGGGATCAGAGAACAAGCAGGCAGCGTAGAGGCGGAGGGTATCCGCCGTTCTATTGCATCAGCTCAAGAAGCAGACCTTATTTTGTTCTTAAGCGATGAGGATGAATGGCATCATGATTTCATTGACGCGAATTCTAAAGTTCTCAATATTCGATCTAAGGCTGATCTAAGTTCGGATATTAAACCCGATGAAGATGTTATCTTTGTAAGCGTTAATGACGCTGCTTCCGTGACTGCGCTATTAGAGAAACTGTTCGCCATTATTAGTATTGAGCTAGATCAGTCGCGCATTGGCTCTGCTATTAAGTCCCGATACATCGATCATCTATCTCAGTGTTTAAAAGATTTGAATAAATCGATAGAGAGCGATGACGCTCTTGAACTGCGCGCTGAGCATTTGCGGTCTGCTGCCTATAGTCTTGGACGTATTACCGGACAATTTGATACAGAAGATGTATTAGGGCGCATATTCTCGTCATTTTGTATTGGTAAATGATTCACGTGAAACATTACGACGAGTTTTCGTGACTCACGTGAAACACTTTCCATTATAATTCCTCTAATTGTTTCACGTGAAACATAAGAGCCTTGACCTGTGTGTCGATAAGAGTCATTCAACACCTATTCCTAACTTGCGGTATTTTTATGCATTACGATGTTATTGTTATTGGCGGCGGTCACGCTGGCTGCGAGGCGGCTCGTGCGAGTGCTGCGCTCGGGGCTAAGACGGCGCTCGCCACGCACTCCTTCGACACTGTTGGTGTGATGTCTTGCAATCCTGCCATTGGCGGGCTGGGTAAGGGGCACCTTGTGCGTGAGATTGATGCTCTCGACGGCTTGATGGCGCGTGTTGCTGATAGATCAGGTATTCAGTTTAGAATGCTTAATCGCAAAAAAGGCCCAGCGGTTCGTGGTCCACGTACTCAGTCTGATCGCAAGCTCTATAGAGAGGCGATGCAAGCGGAGATTCGCGCTGTTGACGGCCTTTCTGTTTTGGAAGGCGAAGTTGTCGATCTGTCACAGGATGGTTCAGGCGCGATTAATGGCATTAAGTTGGCGGATGGTACGCATGTATCCTGCGGCGCTGTTGTTTTAACGACAGGCACATTTCTGCGCGGTCTTATTCATATTGGCGATAAAAGATTTCCGGCCGGAAGGATGGGAGAAAAGGCGAGTAATTTACTTGCTGACCGTCTGACTAAACTAAACGTGCCCCTTGGCCGTTTGAAAACAGGAACGCCGCCCCGTCTTGATGGACGCACAATCGATTGGAAAATTCTTGATCTGCAAAGCGCTGATGAAGAGCTTGTTCCATTTTCATCGATGACTGATGAAATTCGTGTTCCGCAAATTGATTGCGGCATCACACGCACAACTCAGAAAACGCACGATCTCATTCGTGAGAATCTAAATCGCTCGGCGATGTATTCTGGTAATATTAGCGGCACAGGTCCGCGTTATTGTCCATCGGTCGAGGATAAGATTGTCAAATTTGGCGACCGTGATGGGCATCAAATATTTCTTGAGCCGGAAGGTTTGGATGATCACACGGTATACCCAAATGGCATTTCAACATCTTTGCCTGAAGATGTGCAGTGGGCGATGATGAAAACTATCCCTGGGCTAGAGAATGCGCAAATTTTGCAGCCAGGTTACGCTATTGAGTATGACCACTTTGATCCCAAAGCTCTCGACCAATCTTTAAACTTGGTGGGTACGTCGGGTCTTTATTTGGCCGGCCAAATCAATGGCACAACGGGTTATGAAGAAGCTGGCGCGCAGGGTTTGGTTGCTGGCATTAACGCTGCACACTTTGTTGGCCAAAAAGCGCCTGTGCATTTTAGCCGTACATCATCCTATATCGGCGTGATGATTGACGATCTAACATCGCGCGGTGTGAGCGAGCCTTACCGTATGTTTACGTCTCGTGCTGAATACCGACTTTCATTGCGTGTTGATAATGCGGATATGCGCTTGTCACCACTTGCTGTGGAAATTGGTTTAGCTTCTTCCGAACGTGCTGCTCATTTTGAGGATGTTAAAACGCGCTTAGATGATGCGCGTGTGGCGTTGAAGAGTAAAACGCTGACGCCTCAAGAAGCGGGTAAACACCATATTGCTTTGAATATGGATGGCGTCAGACGTAGCGGTTATGACCTTCTTTCTTATGCTACGATTGAGCTGCCCGATTTATTGCGGGTGTGGCCAGAGCTTGATCAGTTTGAGGGCGATACTTTAGATCGTCTTGCGATTGAAGCGCATTATGCGGTTTATATGGACAGGCAAAAGGCTGATATTGAATCTGTGCGGCGGGATGAAAATCTTCTCATTCCAGCGGGTATAGAGTTTAATAGTATCGCCGGTCTTTCTAATGAGCTCCGCAATAAACTGAATGATAGACAACCAAAGAGCATTGCAGAGGCGCAGCGTATTGAAGGCATGACGCCTGCTGGTATTGCATTGATTATAGCGCAAATTCGCAAACAACAGAAATCAGCTGCTTAATATGGATCGAAAATTATTAAATGGCGCGCTGAATGTTTCACGTGAAACTATGCAGCGCTTAATCGCATTTGAAGCCTTGTTCGAGCAATGGTCGAAACGGATCAATCTTATTGCTCATTCAACAAAGGATGAAATCTGGCAGCGTCATATAGAAGACAGTGCACAGCTATTACTCATAAAGCCAGATATGCGACATTTGGTTGATATTGGTTCTGGCGGTGGATTTCCCGGTATCGTTCTAGCGGCCATACTCGAAGATGTTGATGGCACGCGCGTGGATCTGGTCGAAAGCAATCGGAAAAAAACAGCATTTTTGATGGCGGCGAAGGGACAATGCGCACGCAGTGTAAATATACATTCGAAGCGAATTGAAGATGCACTGCCTTCTATTCAAACGCCAAATTATGTCACAGCGCGCGCACTTGCAGCGCTTCCAAAGTTGTTTGAGCTGACGCAGTGCCATTTATCAAATGGCGCTGTAGGACTTTTTCACAAAGGACGTGGATACCGTGAAGAGTTGGAAGAAAGCCATGCCAATTGGGACTTTGATCTGGTAATACATAAAAGTAGAATAGACACGGAATCGGTCATTCTCGAGATTGCAAATCTAAAGCGCAAATAGCGTTTATACGCGGAGTTCAAATCATGGGTCAATCCACACGGATTATAACCATTGCCAACCAAAAGGGCGGCGTAGGAAAAACGACGACTGCGATTAATTTGGCAACGGCTTTGGCTGCTATTGGCGAAAACGTTTTGATCGTTGATGTCGATCCGCAAGGCAATGCCAGCACGGGCCTTGGCATTGAGCGTGATGACCGCGAAGTCTCTTCTTATGAGATATTGCTTGGCGAAGCTTCTATTTCAGAAGCCACCATTCAGACCGCGGTTCCGAATTTATCTATTGTGCCTTCAACGATGGATTTGCTTGGCGTTGAAATGGAAATCGCATCTGCGGCTGACCGTGTTTTTCGTTTAAAAAATGCTCTGCGCGCGCAAGATGGTCAATTTGGCTATGTTATCATTGATTGTCCACCATCTCTTAATTTGCTGACGCTTAACGCTATGGCCGCAGCTGATTCGCTATTAGTGCCATTACAGTGCGAGTTCTTTGCGCTTGAAGGGTTGAGCCAGCTTCTCAAAACTGTTGAACAAGTGCGCGGCTCTGTGAATAAGAATTTGGGCATTCAGGGCATTGTTATGACGATGTATGATGGCCGTAATAATTTAGCCAACCAGGTTGTTGATGATGTGCGGGCGCATATGGGCGCTAAAGTTTATAAAACTGTGATACCGCGCAACGTTCGACTTTCTGAAGCGCCATCTTATGGCAAGCCAGCCATTTTGTATGATCTTGCTTGCAGCGGCAGCCAAGCCTATCTCAATTTGGCTTCTGAAGTGATTCAAAGAGAGCGTCAGAGCAAAGCTGCGTAAACGATTCTTAGCCGAAACAAAATAACAATAGACTCGACTCATTAAGATAGTGGAACGACAATATGGCAGACGATAATTCTCGTAAGAGACTGGGCCGCGGATTAGCTGCATTGATTGGCGAAATGGATCAGCCTGCAGAATCAAATCAGGCGAAACCTGTTGCCTCTGATCGTATGATACCTATTGAGTTGGTTGTTCAGAGTAAAAACAACCCACGGCGTTTCTTTGCCGATAGCGAAATTGATGAACTTGCGCATTCGATCAAAGAGCATGGCATTATTCAGCCGATTGTTGTGCGTCCAGTGGCCAATGATAATGCTGGCCGCCATGAAATTATTGCCGGTGAACGTCGCTGGCGCGCTTCTCAGCGTGCAGGGCTCACAGAAGTTCCTATCATTATCCGTGATGTGGATGACAAAGCAGCGCTTGAGCTTGCCATTATCGAGAACGTACAACGTTCAGACCTCAATGCGATTGAAGAAGCGTTGGGCTATCAACAATTGATGGATGAGCATGGCTATACTCAGGCTGATCTTGGTGACGTGATCGGCAAGAGCCGCAGCCATGTTGCAAATACGCTTCGCCTATTGAAATTGCCTCAAGGCGTTCAATCTCTGGTGAGCGAAGGCACATTATCTGCAGGCCATGCACGTACCGTTGTTACGGCATCAGATCCCGATTCGCTTGCGAAACGAATCGTAAATGAAGGGCTTTCTGTGCGCCAAGCCGAAGCTCTTGCGAATGATTCAGGCAATGCGTCGAGAAAACCAAAGCCGAGTTCAAGTGAACAAGGAAAAGATGCTGACACATTGGCGCTTGAAAAGATGCTGAGTGATACAACTGGTTACCGTGTTGAGATTACACATGGTGCGAAGGGCGGCCAGGTTAAGATCGCTTATAAAGATCTTGAGCAATTGGATGCTTTGTGTCGTTTGCTTCAGCGGCAGTCATAAATTTTATAAAACTGCGCGCTGTGTTTTTCAGGTGAAGAACACAGCGCTATCAATATTAGCGCCGACGCGCGGACTGCACAGTTAAACCTAACAGAGCAATATGAGCGATGTTAACATCGATCTGACTGTTTTTCCGCGATTCAAGTAGGGCTGTTTGCAAACGATCATGGGCCGCACGAATTGCTTTGCTAGACCATTTATTAAGAGCGGATTCGACGGCTGCTTTTCGCGCAAAAAACACAGGCGGCCGCGCACTGGCAACAACAGCACTGGCGGATTTTCCCGATGCATCCATTTCACCGCGCATTTTGTCGAGCGATTGAAACTGACGCATCATGGCTGCAAAGAGCTGAAAGTTTGAACCACCGGATGTTGAAAATTTTGTAATCGCAATATCAAACTGCTTGAGATTGCCAGACAACACCGCATCCGTAACGGCATCAAAGCTTGTGGCAGAAGCATCGCCTAGAATGGCTTGGATATCTTCAAGCTGGATTTCAGATTTCCCATAATTATAAAGGCAAAGCTTATCGAGCTCTGCTCTAGAAGCCATGCGGTCTGCGCCAAGCTGCGATAATAAAAATTGCCGCGCTTCTAGGCCAATTGTTTGATTGTTGGCTTGCAGTACTTCATCAACGAGAGAAGCGATATTTCTGCTGGTATCACTATAGCATGGAATGGCTTGGCCAGATTTTCCGCGCTCGACCAGATCACGCACCTTGCTGCCTTTTTTAAGGTCGCCTGCTTCTAATATACAGAAACATGATTGCGGGGGATCATTAAGCAGCCGTTCCAATTGTTTCACGAAAAACGCATCATTGGCGACCCCGCGTAGCCAAATCAAACGAGATCCACCAAACATGGAAATCGTATATGCCTCATTCATCAGCTTGTCTGGATCAGCGCTTAGCGAGTCCATATCCAGCTTAATCATTGAAAAGGGGTCGTTAAGATCAACGCCGGATTTTTCAGCCAGTTTTTTTACCCGTTCGGCAACCAAACCACGGTCAGGGCCATATACGAGATGAACTGCTTTGCTAAAATCTGGCTTTTGCAGATATCGATCAATGTCACCGGCTTTGAGTTGTGCCATATTATTGACCTGCGGGAATCTTCGAAATTAAGATAGCGCGGAATGTTTCGGCAAGTTCGACAGCAGCACGATCTTGAGCATCAATTTGAGCGCGCGTATTGGCAAATTGCTGCGTACTTGTATCAAGCAACGCTATTGCCGTGCGCTTATAATTACCGACAATCTCACCGTCAGAGGTAGATAGCTGTAACGTGCCTGTGAGCGTAACGCGGCTGGCTGAATTGTCAGAATCATTACTTGTATTGCGCGCCGTTAAAATTCCCGCTGTAGATGAGCTGACTGTTAAACGCGCAATATATTCTGGGCTAGCTGGTTGGCTTTCACCGCCATTGACTAAAAAGATCAATCGATTGCGAACTTGCTGCGCTACGCGCGAATTAACGCTTTCGATGGAAACACTTTTGGTTAGCCCAAGGCCAGTATTTGAGTGCAACGGTTTAACCGTACAGCCAGAAGCCATGATTAAAAGCGTTGCAGTCAGACCTAATATGACGCGGCGGGTTTTCATAAAGTGTTTCCTCAAGTCGAGCTTATAGAACGATGTTAACAATTCGATTCGGAACCACAATGACTTTTTTAGGGGCATTGCCGCCTAATTGGCTTTGTACGAAATCCAATGCGAGCACAAGCTTTTCAATTTCATCTTTGCTTGCCGTTTTGGCAACTGTGATTTCACCACGCTTTTTACCGTTCATTTGAACGGGAAGCATAATCTCATCATCAACAACCAAAGAAGGTTCAAAATCTGGCCATGGCATATCGGCAATGAGTGTTTCATTGCCAAGATTTGCCCAAATCTCTTCTGCTAAATGCGGCATCATCGGCGCGATCATCGATAGATAGATTTGAACTGCATCTTTTACCGCTGAGACAAGCGCTGCATCTGCCTTGCCTTTGGCGATCTCGGTTAATGGGTTGGCTAGTTGGTTCGTTAGCTCATAAAGTCTGGCAACGGCTTTGTTGAACGCTAATTTTTCAATATCTGCGCCAACAGCTTCCAGTGTTTTATGTGTTGCTTTTGAAACCGCTAGAGCAGCACCATCTGTGCCAATGCGAGGTTCAGCATCTTTCAATACATCAGAAGCATCGACGATTAGGCGCCACACGCGTTGCAAAAGACGATGTGCGCCTTCAACACCGGATTCTGTCCAGATAACATCGCGCTCTGGTGGTGAATCTGACAACATGAACCAGCGGGCAGTATCAGCGCCGTAAGAAGCGATGATATCGTCTGGGTCGACAACATTTTTCTTGGACTTCGACATTTTCTCGATTGAGCCAATTTCAACTTGTTTGCCGGATTCCAAATGCACTGCAGTGCGTATGCCGTCATTATCGTCGATGCGAATTTCAGCTGGCGTTACCCAGCCCTTATCATCTCTGTATGTTTCATGAACCACCATACCTTGGGTGAACAAACCTTTAAATGGCTCGTCTATGTTCAAATGTCCGACTTTCTTCATCGCACGGGTGAAGAAACGCGAATAAAGAAGATGTAGAATGGCATGCTCAATGCCACCAATATACTGGTCGACAGGCAACCACTTATCGGCAATTTCCGGTATTGTTGGGCTGTCGGCATGCGGCGCAGTAAAGCGAGCAAAATACCAAGACGAATCAACAAATGTGTCCATCGTATCGGTTTCGCGTTTTGCAGGTTTGCCACATGACGGGCAGGCTACATTGAGAAAACCTTCATGCCGTGTAAGCGGGTTGCCAGGCTTATCAAAATTGATGTCATCAGGAAGCTTAACCGGCAAATCTTTTGTTGGTACCGGAACGGCACCGCAATCATCACAATGGATGATCGGAATAGGACAACCCCAGTAACGCTGGCGGGAAATACCCCAATCACGCAAGCGGAATTGTACGCGGCCTTCGCCGATATTTTTCTCTTCCGCCCATTTTATGGTTGCTGCAACGGCCTCATCACCGGTGGCGATATCAAGTCCGGTTGGTTGATTAACCCAGCGCACTTTCTCGCTTTTCATCGGCGTAAAAGCTTCATCGGCGACCGGTGTGTCGTTATCGAGCGCAAAGAAGCTGTCGGTAACTGTGAGATCATATTTGCGGGCAAAATCTAAGTCGCGTTGATCATGCGCAGGGCAGCCAAATACAGCACCCGTACCATAGTCAGTGACAATAAAGTTGGCGACCCAAACCGGCAAAGTCTGATCTTCATAAAGCGGGTGCTTAACAGTAAGACCAGTATCAAAGCCGCGTTTTTCAGCTTTTTCTAAGGCTTCTTCGGATGTACCAGCGCGGCGAACATCGACGTTGAACTCAGCTAGAGCTGGATTGTTCTTAGCGAGTTTCTTCGCAATTTCATGTTCAGGCGCAATCGCAATAAAGCTGGCACCAGCCAAAGTGTCCGGCCGTGTCGTGTAAACTTCAATTTGTTCGATATTGTCGAGGGCATCTGTCAAATCAAAGCGGAGTTGCAAACCGTGTGATTTGCCAATCCAGTTGCGCTGCATTGTGCGCACTTTTTCTGGCCACTGATCAAGAGCGTCTAGCGCGCTTAAAAGCTCTTCGCTGTAATCAGTAATCTTGAATACCCATTGGGCCAATTCACGCTGCTCGACCAACGCACCAGAACGCCAACCCCGACCATCGATAACCTGTTCATTGGCAAGCACGGTGTTATCAACCGGGTCCCAATTTACTTTAGATGTTTTCCGGCCAATGAGACCTTCTTTTAGAAAGTCTTGGAACAAGATTTGCTGGCGGTGGTAGTAATCGACATCACATGTTGCGAATTCGCGGGACCAATCAAGCGACAGGCCCATTGTTTTAAGCTGGCCGCGCATGGTGGCAATGTTTTCATATGTCCATTCTTTTGGATGAACATTATTTTGCATAGCCGCATTTTCTGCCGGCATACCAAAAGCATCCCATCCCATCGGATGCAAAACGTTAAAACCCTTGGCACGCTTATAACGCGCAACAACATCGCCCATCGTATAATTGCGAACATGGCCCATATGAATGCGCCCTGATGGATAGGGAAACATTTCAAGCACATAGTAAGTTTCGCCATCAGGGTTGTCGGCTGTTTCAAACAGCTTCGCGTCATTCCATGCCTTTTGCCATTTTGCTTCAGATGCACGGGGATTATATCGTTCGGTCGCCATTGTTCTCGTCTCTTTGCACAAATGCTAACATTTGGCTTAAATGAAAAGGTTTTTGCTCTCTTGCCGCCAAATCGTATAAGGGTCAACAGGTGTGGCTAAGCTAGAGCATTTTCGCATTTTTTACATTGCGTAAATAATCTAAATTTTGTTTGGCGCGTTTTGGGACGAAAGACCAATATCCACTTCGTCTTAAAACGCTTTAATTGAATGGGAAAACCTGACGTGACGAAGGCGAATACAGTTTCAAGATATAATGATGTTTGTGCGCAGATCGAGGCCGCCGTTCAGGCGACTGGACGCGAAAGCGGGTCCGCGCAGCTGGTCGCGGTATCAAAAACATATTTTGAGGATGATATTGAACCGGTGATTAAAGCTGGGCATCGTGTGTTTGGTGAAAACCGCATTCAGGAAAGCCAACAAAAGTGGCCAGCGCTAAAAGACAAATATAGTGACATTGAGTTGCACCTCATCGGCCCATTGCAGAGTAACAAAGCGGGTGAAGCTGTTGCGCTGTTTGATGTTATTGAAACCGTTGACCGCGAAAAAATTGCCAATGCTTTGGCTGGCGAAATGCGCAAACAAGATCGACATTTGGATGTTTATGTTCAGGTCAATACCGGCATGGAAGAACAAAAAGCTGGCATAGCACCGCAGCAGACAAGTTCATTTGTCTCGTTTTGCCGTGACGATTTAAAGCTCAATGTGGTTGGTTTGATGTGCATTCCGCCAGCTGATGAAAATCCTGGACCGCATTTTGCACTGTTACGTAAATTAGCGCGGGAGAATAATCTTGATAAGCTATCAATGGGCATGTCCGGTGATTTTGAAACAGCAATTGAGTTTGGCGCTACTTCCGTGAGGGTAGGCTCTGCTATATTTGGCTCAAGGGCATAAACAGTTTGCCGCAAATGTTTTTTGCGCTTGGGTGTGAGCGTTGCGTTCGCAGAATGCAACGCTCTGGAGCTGAGTAATGGCCGTTTCATACGGCAATATATAACTCACTTGAATTAAAGCGCGCCTAAATAATTGAAAACTCTAGCGCATTCTATCAAGCAAGCTTCTGACTGTCGGCAAGTTTTAGCCATACGACACCAAAAATAATTACGGCCAGTGAGAGTGACTGGTAAAGTGTTAAAGACTGATACAATAAAAGGGCTCCGAAAATCGCAGCGCCGATTGAACCGATACCAGCCCAGACAGCATAGCCAATGCCAACATCAATTGTTTTCAAGGCTACGCTTAGAAAATATAGCGTCAATAAGAAGAAAACTATAGCTGATACCGACCAAGTTAATACACTAAATGCTTGGCTGCCACCCACGCTGAGTGCGTATCCTACTTCAAAAACACCGGCTAGAAGCAGCGCACCCCAAGCCCTTTTTTGGGCCAAATCATTAGTTTGACTATTATTCATACGAACTTTCTCCATCTTGGAAATCTAAAAGAGTAATAACAACCTATTTTACGCTGCTCCACTCAGCCGGAGTCCGACGACACCAGCAATTACAATTGCGATACCGATCAATTTTTTGATATTGAGCTGCTGATTAAAGAAGACAGCACCTAGAATGACAATTCCGATACCTGACAGAGAAGTCCACATTGCGTAGCCAACACCTACGTCGAAAGTTAACAATGCTAGGCTTAAAAAATGGTTGCGATAACCCCGCTCACCAGTGTGATACTCGTCCATTTTAAATTTTTGAATCCTTCGGACTTACCGGCAGAGATCGCAACGACGATTTCGAAGAATATTGCTATAGTAAGATATAACCACTGCATCAAATTTCCTTTCACTTGAAATACCGGCCCATATTTTATGGGACCATAAAAGCAATTTCATAAGCTTGCTTGCACGTGCAACTAAACGACGGGATCATTGCTGTCAATATAATTGCATTTGCAAGCAACTAAATTGTAAAAACTATGAGCGAATAGATCCACGTAAACGGTGCTGCCGAGTATAATAATTTAGAATATTAAGTTGAGGCGAGTTGACCTAATTCCCGAATTAACGAGCGCGCATATTTTTCCTCAAAAGAACTCTTTAGAATACGCTCAATAGAATTTTCAAACTCTGGAATTGCCGTTTCAATATAGGTTTTCCCATCCTCTGTTAAAACACAATATTTTCCGCGGCCGTCACTTGGACAACTATCTCGGTATACAAATTTCCGTTTTTCGAGACGTTCTACCAATCGTGTAGTTGAACTCTGGGTCAGGTGCAAAAGCTCTGCAAGGTCCAGCATTCTCATTTCATGATCTGGTTGTTGAACTAGGCTTCGCAAAGTGCGAAATTCACTGAGACCCAGATCGCTTTTCTTTCTGAGCTCTTCAGCCAGTTGATTTTCAATACTTTGAAAGAGGTTTTGAAAACGATCCCAAACATCTAATTTCATCATGATTGCTCCTTAGTGAAGCGAATAATGATATATAGTTGCTTAGACAAGTAACTTTATACCGCGCCTCTCCACGTTGTTAGAACCAAATTACTGTGCATTGTTTGGATGAGGGAGTGGGTCGCTATCTCCCCTCTGATTTCTTCAATTCTAGCCTGATTTGCAGCGCTTACTAGGATCTGCATATCTAGCTCGCTTGAGCTTACCGACCATGCGCTGATAATTTCTGTAAACCGTTTGATATCCGCCCATAAGGCGGCGCAGCGTGGTTCTTTTAGCCTGATGTGAAAGAACACTTTGATGCCATCGGTTTCTTTGACGCCTTCAAGCTCAATCGTGAACCGTTTGATAATGCCAGTGTCTGTCAGACGGTCGATCGTATCCTTCACGCGCTTGCGGGACATGCTGGTTTTAGCTGCCAATGTGGATATTGATTGTCTGGAGTCTTCACGCAGCAATGATACTAACATTTGTTCTGATGGTTTCATAATGCTTCCAGGGCTGACTAATTTTGATCAAAAACGGCCAATTTGGAACCATATAGCTCATTTTTAACGCTAGAGCGCAACAGCATTTTCTCGCAAATTACCCACCATGCCCGTTAGAGCCATAATGAAGGCGGACAGAATAATTCAATAAAAACGCGGCCTATAATGAAGAAAGTCCATCATTAAAAGGTCTGAAATTGAACACGCACTCGGCTCCAATGATCTGAGCACCTTTGCGAATGTGGAGCTATTTTAATGTCAAATCTTAAACGCACTTTAGGCCCAATCTCAGGCGCAGCGCTTATGCTGAATATTGTTGTGGGGGCTGGCCTACTTACGCTGCCTGGCCTTGCAGCAAAAGCTGCTGGACCGATGGCTATATATAGCTGGCTGTTATGTGCGCTTGCAGCAATTCCACTACTCTTGGTCTTTATTATTATGGGACGCCGTTATCCTAATGCTGGAGGGATTGCCCATTTTGCTGAAGCTGCTTTTGGCCGATTTGGGTATTTAGCAGCGTCCTTTTTGTTTTTGGGCGCGGTTTTCTTTGGCCTTCCAGCGATTGCCATGACTGGCGGGCATTACCTTGCATCGGTAATTGCAGTTGATCCGGCTATAATAGCTTTGGCTTTAATTGTAATCGCTGCGGGCACGCAAATAACGGCTCCAGAAACGGCGTCAAAAATAGCGACTGCCATTGCATCGCTTATCATTATAGCGTTGCTGATAACGCTTATCATTGGTTATGCTGGCACGCCTATAGAAGCGTTTCAGACAAGCTTTCCAATGCCAAAATTGGCAAATTTTGATATAATTCTTGCCCCTGTTCTCATGATCTTTTTTGCTTTTACTGGCTGGGAGGTTGCTGCTGGGATTTCGGAGGAGTTTAAAAACCCTAAGCGTGATTTCCCAATTGCAATGATTCTCTCATTCATCGCCGCTACGCTGCTTTATCTTGGTATGGCTGTTCTGGTTCAAGTATCCCCACACGCCACGAACAGTGAAGCGGCTTTTGCTAATATAATTGGTGCCGTGAGTGGTAAAATTGGCTCTCTATCCGTTGTGTTGATTGCAGCTTTGATCATTCTAGCCAATCTAATGGGAGCGATTTGGGCTGTCTCACGTATGATTTACTCGCTATCGCGGGAAAATGTTTTGCCGTTAAAATTGGAAGTCGACGATAAGGGCCGGCCGATGGGAGCCGTGATCTTGCTTGTTAGCATTCTTAGCGCGGTCATTCTTATGGACTATTTTAACCTGCTTGCTCTTGAGACCATGCTTCATATTGCAGGCCAAAACTTTCTTCTTTTGTTCGGCGTCAGCGCTATCGCACTTTTCACGCTCACAAAGGAAAAAACTATACGTTTTGTAGCATTGCTCGCCGCTGCGATCGTAATCCTGCTGATATTCGCCATCGGGCAGTTTGTTGCGTATCCAATAGGGCTTGTATTGCTTGCCGCGCTGGTTTGGCGGTTGGACAAGAAGAAGCCTATTGCCGTTTAAGCACGGTCCATCTTGCAGAGATTTGAATGATCGTTGGGCAAGCAACTTGTTACTAGCGGCTTCAATTTTGACGTTAGCTGACAATTAACCATAATTGCTGCATATTGGGCGGGAGTAAACCGCGACGTGCGCGTTACAAAATTGCAAAATTTGGAGATTTGAATGTCTATGAATAAGGTTCGCGCGCTTGCGTGCACAATGGCAACAACGGCAATGCTTGCAGTACCGATTGCTACAGTTGCCCCTATTGTCGCTACGACGCCGGCAATGGCTGCCACATGCGGTAATAACGCTTCTGGTTTTAATGCTTGGAAACAATCATTTGCAAAAGAAGCGGCTGGCAAGGGCATTAAAAAACGCGGCCTTCAAGCACTTGAGGGTGCTCAATATGCAACCAAAACAATTGCGGCTGACCGAAATCAAAAGTCTTTCAAATATTCTTTAGAAAAATTTATGCAGGTACGCGGTGCCAATACGATCGTGTCCCAAGGTAAAAGCAAGAAAAAAGCTGATGCACGTTTCTTTGCAAATATGGAAGCAAAATACGGCGTTCCAGCTGGCCCGCTCCTTGCTATTCATGGCATGGAAACAGGTTTTGGCCGTTTCACAGGCAACACAAACATGGTGTCTGCCGCTGCTACGCTTGCTTATGATTGCCGTCGTTCAGAGTTTTTCACGGGGCATTTGCTTGCTGCGTTGAAGCTTGTTGATCGCGGCGTTATCAATTCTAACACTCGCGGTGCTGCGCATGCCGAGCTTGGCCATACACAGTTTTTGGCGGGCAATGTTCTTAAATATGGCGTTGATGGTGACGGCAATGGCCGCCTTGATCTGAACAACAAATATGATGCGCTTGCTTCAACGGCTAACTTTTTGCGTGCACATGGTTGGCGCAAAGGTGGCGGCTATCAAAAAGGTGAAGTAAACTACCGTGCAATTCAAGGCTGGAATGCTGCCGGTGTTTACCAGCAAGCTATCGCAATCATGGCAAAACAGATCGACGGCTAATTTAAGCCACCAATCATAAGAACTGGCCGTAAGCGGCCAGTTTCTTTGATGCTAATTTAAAGAACGACAAAAAACCCGCCGCAGTGATGCAGGCGGGTTTTTTTAATGCTTACGCATAGTTCGTTATTAAGATTCTTTAACTTCAAGAACCTGACGACCACGGTACATGCCTGTTTTCAGGTCGATGTGGTGCGGACGACGAAGTTCGCCAGAAGTCTTATCTTCAACATAAGTTGGGTTTTTAAGCGCGTCTGTTGAACGGCGCATACCACGCTTAGAGCGTGAGATCTTGCTCTTAGGAACAGCCATTTTATACTCCAAAGTCGATGCGCAGTAACGTCGCCGGTGATTGGTCCGGGCCGTAATAACCGTTCCGCGCTAGAATTGATTGGCGCGCTATACACCCTGCAAGCCTGTTTGAGAAGCCATCCACCGAAATTTTATGCAGATTCTATTGCAGACACTTAATATAAGCACCAGAATTCTGCGCACGCTTGATATTTACAGAGGCTAAACGGCGCAGACCCTTGGTTGGGTTGCTTGGTTCACGCAAGATTGGGTTGGGCAATGTCACGGCCATATAGGCTGCTTGTTTACGGGTCAGGTTTGCGGCAGAAACACCAAAATGGCTTTGGCTACCGGCTTCAATGCCAAAAACGCCATTGTCATCCCATTCAGCAATATTGAGATATATTTCCATTATGCGCTTTTTGGGCAGAACGAGCTCAATCCAAAGAGCCAGAGGAATTTCTAAAGCTTTGCGTACATAGGAGCGACCACCCCA
Organism: Ahrensia sp. 13_GOM-1096m; assembly: GCF_000620605.1. NCBI lineage: Bacteria > Pseudomonadati > Pseudomonadota > Alphaproteobacteria > Hyphomicrobiales > Ahrensiaceae > Ahrensia > Ahrensia sp. 13_GOM-1096m. Next base: position 103,852 of record NZ_JIAX01000011.1, on the reverse strand, counting down.
TAAGAAGAGATTTTTTGCGGTCTGCATGGTGATGGTTGATGCGCCGCGCGTTTTTTCGCCGTCGATTGCATCGGAAATGACGAGGTTTAAGGCGTTCCAGTCAATGCCGTTATGGGCACAGAACTGTCCGTCCTCTGACATCATCACCGCTTGATAGGCCGCAGGGGCCATATCGTCCAATTCAATCCACCGACGGTCTACGGGCTTAAAAGCAAGGTGACGCGAGAGCATGAGTGTTGATGTTGGATGAATAGCTTCCCAGCGGTAGAGCACTGTTAATGCAAAGGGCAGCACTATAATTGTGATCAATGCGAGAATTGTCCATTTGAACAAACTTGCCATGCGCTGGCGCAATGTTGGCCTCAGAATAATGGGTTTTTTAGCCCGCACGGTTTTCTTGCCTGATTTTTTCTTAGGTGCATTGGCCAAAATATTGCGACGTTCCTGAAAGTACTTAACGCTCATTGCGTGAAATATGGTTGAACTTTTCTCAATCCGTAGGCAATTGAATAATCACATATGAAATGGCCGATCAAGCACGCGGCTAAATAGTGGGGCAAATTTGTGGCTCAATACAATCAAACTCAATTTTTAGAGATTCTCAAATCGCGCGCTACGCAAGTTGATGATTTTCTATCGGGATATCTCAATGCAGCGGCCCAAAATGGCGAAATTGCACGGCCGGAAAGGTTGGTGAGTGCAATGCGCCACGGTGTGCTTAACGGCGGCAAGCGCATCCGGCCCTTTTTTGTAATGGAAATTGTTCAAATGCTTGGCGCTGAAGAAGGTTTGGCGCTTTATCCCGCGGCGGGGCTGGAATGTTTACATTCTTATTCTCTTGTGCACGATGATTTGCCGGCAATGGATGATGATGAGCTTAGGCGCGGCAAGCCAACAGTTCATATTGCTTATGATGAGGCGACTGCGATTTTGGCGGGCGATGCCTTGCTTACATTGGCATTTGATTTGACCGTTCACGAAAAAAGCGGGCTTCTGCCTAAAACGCAGGTTGAGTTGGTGCGTTCGCTTGCGCGTGATTCGGGTGTTGGCGGCATGGTTGGCGGCCAGCAGCTTGATCTTGAAAACGAGAATAAAGACGCAGGCGAAGATATGATTAGCCGGATTCACGCGATGAAAACCGGTGCACTTATCCGATATTCATGTGAGGCGGGGGCTATTATCGCCGGTAGTGACCAAGAGGAGCGCCAAAATATACGGCGCTATGGTGAGTTGGTTGGCCTTGCTTTTCAATTGGCGGATGATTTGCTGGATGTAACATCGGACGCAGCATCAATGGGAAAAGCGACAGGCAAGGATGCTGACGCTGGTAAAAGCACATTGATTGCTATCCACGGTGTTGAATGGGCGCGCAAGCGCTTGGACCAACTGGTTGAAGAAGCCGAGAGCCTTTTAGCCCCTTATGGAGAAAAAGCAGATATTATCCGCGCTGCTACACAATTTGTTGCCAAGCGGCAGTCTTAGTTTTTTTGAACAATGCAAGGTGTTCCATTGCTGCGCAAGCGGCCGCAAATAGCGTTGGCTTTTTGCCGCGATGGTGCGCCCAAGCGAACGGTATAGATGCCGCGCCGTCCAAGTGCTGACCGTGATCGGCTTATCGACAGGGGCATGCCCATTAATATGGCACCATTGCGTGCTTTGATTCGGCTCCAGCTACGCTGAGCGACTTCGCGTTTGAAGTTACCAGCGACCTGTATCGCCCAAGGCATAGTCAATCTTGCGGCCATTGATCCCGCACGGGTTTCTATAATGGGTAAGCGCAGGCATGCTTCAAAAAATCCGATTTCTTCTTCAAGCGGATGATCTTTGATTTGGCGGCGGCGGTCGAAAAAAGTGTCGACAGGCTCTCCGGTGATATCAAGCACATAGTTTTCTGTTTCAATGGGCAAGCTGCCGCCGCGTGCTAACCAGTTTGCAACGCGTGTTTCGCCTGAGTTATAGGCGGCAGATGCAAGACCAAGATTGCCGAATTGCACGCGCAGCTTTGCAAGGTATAGAGCCGAAGCGGGGATCGCTTTTTCAGGATCGAAAGGATCGTCCAGATTTCGAATCTTTGCGGTTCCGGGCATAAATTGCGCGATGCCTTGTGCGCCAACCGGAGAAACCGCCTTGGCATCAAACCGGCTTTCCTTCCAGATTAGTCTTGCGAAAAAAGCTAAGGGCATACCGTTGCTAGATGCTTCGCGCGCAATAAGCTGACAAATGCGCTCAACGGGAAATTCAGCCTCTATGTCTTTGGCCGCTGTTTGCCCGAACGCAGGTGTTATTGTCAGCCATGCGGAGAGTAAAAGAGGTGCACGCTTAAGCAGCACCGCGTGTATCACCTTTTTCGCCAAAGCGCGCTTCAATGTAATCTGCGACCATAGTTTCGAAATCTCCGGCAATATTATCGCCGCGCAAGGTCGCTGTTTTTTTGCCATCAACAAATACCGGCGCTGCAGGGCTTTCATCGGTGCCGGGCAAGGAAATGCCAATATCGGCGTGTTTGGATTCGCCTGGGCCATTAACGATGCAACCCATGACGGCAACCTTTAAGGCTTCTACACCTGGATATTTCGTGCGCCATATCGGCATGTTTTTGCGCAAGTCGCCTTCGATTTTCTTGGCCAGTTCTTGAAATCCGGTTGATGTCGTGCGCCCGCAGCCGGGGCACGCTGCGACAACGGGTACGAATTGGCGGAAGCCCATTGTTTGCAACAGTTCTTGCGCAACTTGTACTTCGCGCGTGCGGTCACCGTTTGGCTCTGGTGTCAAGGAAATGCGAATTGTGTCGCCAATACCCTGCTGCAACAAGATGCCGAGTGCTGCTGATGATGCAACGATGCCTTTTGAGCCCATGCCAGCTTCGGTCAATCCCAAATGGAGTGCATGATTGGAGCGTTTTGCAAGATCGGTATAAACCGCGATCAGATCCTGAACCTGACTTACTTTTGCAGATAAAATGATGCGTTCGCGCGGCATACCGATCTGTTCAGCCAGTTCAGCGGAAATCAATGCGGATTGCACAATCGCCTCACGCATCACCTGCTGGGCGGTCATAGGAAATCCGTCTTCTTGGTTTTTGTCCATCAAACGGGTGAGCAATTCCTGATCAAGCGAACCCCAATTAACGCCGATACGCACCGGCTTTTCATAGCGGTTTGCCATTTCAATAATATCGGTAAATTGCCTGTCGCGTTTTTCTCGAAAGCCGACATTGCCCGGATTAATGCGGTATTTTGCCAGTGCTTCGGCACATGCTGGGTGGTCGGCAAGAAGCTTATGACCAATGTAATGAAAATCACCGACCAATGGAATATCGAGCCCAAGGCGCTCAAGCCGTTCGCGGATTTTTGGAACAGCGGCGGCAGCTTCGTCCTTGTCTACGGTGATGCGGACGATTTCAGAACCAGCTTTGTGAAGCGCTGCAACTTGCGCGACTGTCGCATCAATATCTGCCGTGTCCGTGTTGGTCATGGATTGAACGACGACGTCACCGCCGCCGCCCACAAGGACGCCGCCGACATCAACGCCGACGGTTTTGTGGCGCGCAAATGGTTCACTGATGTAATTTGGGCTATTCTTGGTCATGCATCTATCTCATTTATGACAGGTGAGGTGTCAATTTATGTCTTAGGCAAATGCCTGTTGCCATGCAGCTTCATCAAAGCCTGTTAATGCGGTTTTTCCGTCTGTTCCAACTGGACGCTTGATAAAGCGCGGCTCGCTTGCCATTGCTTTGATCATTGTGTCTTCACTTTGGGTGATTGCATCACGCTCGGCGTCATCCAGTTTTTTGAATGTCTGTGCTTTATGGTTGAATACGGCATCAATGCCCGCAAGCGAGACCCATTGGCGCAATGAGTTTTCCAAATCATCGACTTTGATGAAATGCTTATATTCAAATGGCAGCTTTTCAGCTTCAGCCCATTGAACAGCTTTTTTCACAGTTGAGCAGCCCGCATAACCAAATATGTGCAACGTCATGTTTTGCCTCTCTGGAACATTTTTGTCTGTCTTACCATTGAACACAGAATTGTCACCTGACATGTGACATAATTAAGCTTATGTTGCGGTGCAATAACGCAGTGTTTATTAAAAAGGAAACTATGATGGCCGATGTTAAAACAGCAATAGTCACAGGCTCCAATTCCGGCATAGGCCTTGGAATAGCACGGTCGCTGGCGATGGAGGGGCACAATGTGGTGCTCAATTCTTATACGGATAATAAGGATGACCATGCGCTTGCTGAATCAATTTCAAAGGCAGCTGGTAATAAAACGATTTATATCTCTGCTGATCTTTCAAAGGGTGATCAGGCACGCTCATTGGTAGAAAAAGCTGCCGAGGCTTTTGGCACTGTCGATATTCTGGTCAATAATGCAGGTATTCAGCACGTTGCTCCGATTGAGGATTTTCCTGCCGAAAAATGGGATGCGATTATCGCGATCAATCTTTCGTCGGCTTTTCACACCACTGCGGTCGCATTGCCGATGATGAAAAAATCTGGCTGGGGCCGGATTATCAATATTGCATCGGCTCATGGTTTGACGGCGTCGCCGTATAAGTCTGCTTATATTGCTGCGAAACACGGCATTGTCGGTTTTTCAAAGACAACAGCGCTGGAAATGGCTGAAGCTAAAATGAACGCGACATGTAACGCGATTTGTCCGGGCTATGTTCTCACACCGCTCGTTGAAGGTCAGATTGCTGACCAGATGAAAACGCATAAAATGAGCCGTGAAGAGGTGCTTGATAAAGTTATGCTCACACGCCAACCAACACGGGAATTTGCAACTGTTGAGCAGCTTGGCGGTACGGCGGTTTTCCTATGTTCAGACAGTGCTTCGCAAATCACGGGCACGACCATTTCTATTGATGGTGGTTGGACGGCACTTTGAGTAAGAGTGCACAAACAAAGAAAATCAATCTTGCACTTCAGGGCGGCGGGTCTCACGGCGCGTTTACCTGGGGTGTTCTTGATGCTTTGCTCGAAGATGGGCGGCTGGAATTTGACGGCGTTTCAGGCACCAGCGCTGGCGCGATGAATGCGGTTGCTATGGCAGCCGGCATGGCGCAGGGCGGACGTGAAGGCGCACGCAAAAAACTGCGAGAATTTTGGAAAGCTGTTGGTGCAAAAGGGCGCTTTTCACCAATTCAACGCAACCCGCTGGATGTTCTTTTAGGTAATTACAGTTTTCAATATTCGCCTTCTTATTTGGCAGCAGATTTGTTTAGCCGTGTGTTCTCGCCCTATGACACCAACCCGTTTAATATCAATCCATTGCGCGATGTTGTTGCAAAGGTCGTCAACTTTGATGATGTTACAAGATGCGATAGTTTTAAAACCTTTGTGAGCGCGACCAATGTTTGGACTGGTAAAGCGCAGGTTTTTTCCGGCGAGAATTTAACGGTCGATGCTGTTATGGCCTCGGCATGTTTGCCAACTATGTATAAAGCCGTTGAAATTGACGGTGTGCCTTATTGGGATGGCGGATTTGGCGGTAATCCTGCTTTGTACCCGTTTTTCTATGCAACAGACACTGAAGATACATTACTCATCCAGATCAATCCTGTTGAACGGCGCGAAACGCCTAAATCGGCAATGGAAATTCAAGACCGGATGAATGAAATTACCTTCAATGCAGGTCTGTTGCGCGAGTTCAGGGCGATTGAATTTGTGCGCCGCTTGAAAAAAGAAGGCCGCCTTGATGGCACGACTTATTCAAACATCCGTATGCACCGTGTCGGTGCGGACGAGGCGTTGGCTGATTTATCCGCAGCAACAAAAATGAATGCCGAATGGCGGTTTTTGCAAAATTTGCATGATTTGGGTTTTGCGGCAGGGCAGGATTTTCTTGAAGAACATTACGATGCGATAGGCAATGAGCCAACATTGGATCTATCTGAAGAAATAGAGCAGCGAATATTTCCCAAGGATAAGAAAACTATCGGGCGCCATTTGGGTGAAGAGCTTGCCAAGAAAAAACCAAAACTGGATTAGTTTTGGTTTTGGGCCTGATTATCGACACTTATGGCCTGCGCTATAAAATCCATGAGTGTTTCGACATATTGATCGATTGGATCACCGCATAGATACGTGTGCCGCATACCCTCAATATTATGCATTATAATCTGCGCGATAGAATGTGCATTAATTTGCGGATTGGTAAACCTGCTTAAGTCTGCATTGCCTTGTTTGATGGCACGCTCAATACCCTCGGTGATAATGACTAGCATATCTGCTTTCCACTTAACCTCGATGTCTTGAGCAAGCTCCTGATTGATGCCGGTTAGTTCAACGCCATGCGGGGTTTCATCGACATAATTGTGCATTTTGAGAATAGCATTATCAATGCAGGCGAATAATTGGTCACGCAATGTGTCGTGCGTATAAAACGCATCCTTGGCTGAAAGTGCAGAGTTCTCTAACAGCTGCAGGCTTATCGCCCTAAAGATGTCGGATTTGTTTTTGAAAATTTGATACAATGCAGGGCGCGATATTTTCGCTTCACGCGCAATATCGTCCATCGAGGTTTTCTTGAACCCGTAATTAAGGAAAACGGTCAGCGCTGATTGTAGAATCAGGCCGCGCTTATCGTCGCAAAAATTTAGCATGATGTTGACACTATGACATTTTTTGGTATTTTGTCAAACGTGATATTCCTGACATTTGGATTAAGGTTATGAAATCAGTACCTTACGTTGAGTTGCCTTGGGCGCTTAAAATATTGGTTAACTCAAATGATTGGCCAGCCATTGATAATTAAAAAAAAAAGGGTTTAGGAACATAATAAATACCTTACGTGGAAAGTTACGGATAAAACGATGAAACTTCATCAATTTGCGGCAATGGTTGTTTTGCTGTTGGCAGCCGCGTGGGTGTTAACGGGCGACTTTTCTTTCGTTGGTAGCGCTTCTACTGAAGATGGCAAGCCAAATACTGTTGTTGAAAGACAAGAAGAGAAAGCGAAAGCTGAAGATCGAGCACTGCAAGCGGTTGGCGTGGCGAAAGTGCCATCAATTCAGCATGCCCGTTCAGTTCGCATTTCTGGCATTACCCAAGCAGATAAGAGTTCTGAAATTTCAGCCCGCACGTCGGCTGCCATTGATGAGCTGAAAGTTTCGCAGGGCGATGTTGTTAAAAAAGACCAAGTCATTTTGAAATTGGCCTCTGAGGGCCGTGCAGAAGCATTGGCAAGCGCGCAGCAAAGCCTTGAACAAGCTCAGATTGATGCGGAAGCTAAACGTAAACTTGTTGAACGTGGAACGCTTCCTAAAGTTCAGCTGGATCAAGCAATGTCAGCGCTGCGCTCAGCAGAGAGCGGGCTTGAAAGAGCCAAGGTCGAAATGAGCCTTCTTGAGGTTAAAGCACCGTTTGCCGGTGTGGTTGATAATTTAAAAGTAGAAGCGGGCACATCTGTTCAAGCTGGAACGCCTGTTGCTACGCTTGTTGCTTTGGACCCGATTATCGGCATTGGCGAAGTTAATGAAAGTGACCTGCCAATTGTTAAGGTTGGCAATGAAGCCTCGCTGCGTTTGGTTACAGGAGAAATTGTTTCCGGTAAAATTCGTTATATCAGCCGTGTCGCACAGGCAACAACACGTACCTACACGGTAGAAGTTGAAGCGCCAAATGCTGACATGAATATTCCAGTTGGCATGACATCGGAAGTTATTTTAAAGGGCGAAGCCGTTTCTGCAAAACCAGTTCCTCGCTCTGTTGTTACGCTTAATGTTGATGGTGAGCTTGGCGTAAGAGCGGTTGATGAGAACGATGTCGTTTTGTTTTATCCGATTGATATCGTCGATGATTCAACCGGCGGGTTAATCCTTGGCGGCATACCGGAAGATGCGCGTATCATTGTTCAAGGCCAAAACCTTGTCTCTGAAGGCCAAAAAGTTCAGGCTATTGAGGCAGATCAAGAACAAATCGATAAGTTAATTGAAGAGACACGCAGCCAGATTGAGGGTCAGTAATGGGTTTTCTCGATATTGCAGTTAAAAATGCGCGCCTCACAATTATGGCGCTTTTGTTCTTTCTGGTCGCTGGTGCACTTTCTTATATTAGCATCCCAAAAGAAGCCGAACCTGACGTTCAAATACCGGTCATTTATGTAGGTCTCAGCCTGCAGGGTGTTTCGCCAGAAGATGCGGAACGTTTGCTCATTCGGCCGCTAGAAACACAACTTAAGAACATTAAGGGCATCGATAAGATGTCCGCGTCTGCTTATCAGGGCGGCGGCAATGTTGTTGTTGAGTTTGATCCAAGTGCCGATCTGTCGACTGCGCTTGATGATGTGCGCACGAAAACCGATCAGGCCAAACGCGATTTTCCTTCGGGCACTGACGAGCCAACGGTGTCTGAAGTTAACATTTCTGAATTCCCCGTTCTTGTTGTGACACTATCGGGTGATGTGCCTGAACGTGTTTTGACACGTAGCGCAAAAGCGCTGCAGGAACGCATTGAAGAAGTACAGGGTGTTCTGGAAGCCAAATTGCAGGGATCGCGTAATGAGCTTGTCGAAGTCATCATGGATCCGGTTAAGCTGAGTTCATATAATCTTCAGCTGGACAATCTGATTGCCGGTGTTCGCGGCAATAACCAATTGGTTGCTGCAGGAACATTGGAAGGCGATCAGGGCAAATATGCGGTCAAGGTTCCTGCTCTGCTCGAAACCGTTGAAGATATTGCGAACCTGCCTATTGCTGTTAATGGCAATGCTGTTGTGCGCGCACGTGATCTTGCGACTATTCGCTCAACCTTCGAAGATGCACAAACGGTTGCGCGCCTTAATGGCAAACCAGCGATTGCCATCGAGGTTTCTAAACGAGCCGGTTCCAACCTTATTCAAACCGTCGATCTGGTTAAAGTTGCATCAGAAGCATTTAAAGCAGAATTGCCGACTGGTATTGATGTGTCATTCAGTCAGGACAAATCAACTGATATCCGCACAATGCTCGAAGACTTGCAAAACTCGGTTCTGACCGCGGTTATACTGGTTTTCATCGTTATTCTTTTCTATCTGGGTTTCCGGTCGTCATTGCTCATTGGTCTGGCTATTCCAACCTCGTTCCTGATGGGTATTATGTTCCTGTCTTTGGCAGGACTTACCGTTAATATCGTTGTCCTGTTCAGCCTTATTTTGGCTGTGGGCATGTTGGTTGATGATGCCATTATTGTGACTGAATATGCCGAGCGGCGTATGGCTGAAGGCATGCCGGCAGGACCAGCATTTGCTGAAGGTGCGCGCCGTATGTTCGGCCCAGTGGTTATTTCTACACTGACCCGTATTGCCGCTTTCTCGCCATTGCTGTTCTGGCCTGGCATTGTTGGCGAGTTCATGAGCTATATGCCGATCACATTGATCGCAACGCTCTCTGCCTCAACGATTTATGCATTGTTGTTTGCGCCAACACTTGGTTCTATTTTTGGTAAGGCGCGTGTTGAGCCTAAAAAACCAGATGGTCTTTATATGGCGGTCATCAAGAAGACCGTGCGCTATCCTATCGCCGTTCTTTTGCTTGTTTGTGCATTGATGGTCGGCATTGTCACCAGCTTTACCCAAAACAATAATGGCGTGGAGTTTTTTCCAAGCGTCGAGCCTGAATACGGACTTCTTTATGTGAAGTCGCAGGGTAATCTTTCGCTTGAAGAAAAAGATCATGCAGTTCGGGTTGCTGAACAGCGTCTTTTGAACTGGCCAGGTATCGATACTGTCTATACGCGTGTTGGCAGCGGCGGCGGCTTTTCTCTTGGCGGCGGCGGCGGCGAAGATACAATCGGTACGATTCAATATGAGTTTGTAGATTGGCGTGAACGCAAGCCTGCATCTGACATTTTGGCAGATTTGCGTAGTTCCCTTTCTGGTTTTGCCGGTGTTGAGATTGAAATTTCTGTCCCAGATGCTGGCCCACCTCAAGGCAAAGCAATTCAGGTTCAGCTTTCAGCCGATGATCCCGTTGGTATGGATGTGATGGCCAAGAAAATTGGCGAATATCTCAACACTATTCCTGAAGTGCGTGACCTCTCAACGGGTTTGCCACCTTTAAGCGTCGATTGGGAACTTAAAGTGGATCGCACGGAAGCGGCTAAATTTGGCGTTGGTCCTAATTCAATTGGTACTGTCGTTCAGTTGGTGACAACCGGACTTGTGCTTTCTGATTACCGGCCTGCTGGCGCGGATGATGCAGTTGATATTCGTCTGCGTTTGCCAGAAGATCGCCGGACGCTTTCGATGCTTGATCAGCTGCGTATTCAAACACCATCTGGTGCGGTGCCGATCTCTAATTTTGTGAAACGTGAGCCTGCTCGCTCGCTCGGTACTTTGAGCCGCATTGATGGTTCGCGCACAATCACAATATCGGCTAACCTTGCAGAAGGTGCGCAGGATGCGGTGTTTCAGGCGAAAGTTGCTGAACATTTGAAGACACTCGATTTCCCTGCCAATATTGAGTGGGAAATGGTTGGCTCAGATCAGGAAAGTGCGGAAGCATCGGCCTTTCTTGGCAAGGCTTTCGGTGTTGCGATTTTCTTGATTTTTGCACTGCTTTTGGCTCAGTTTAACCGCTTTACATATGTCGCCTTGGTTTTATCTGCGGTGGTTATGTCCACGGTTGGCGTGCTTCTGGGCTTGCTTATCATGGGTATGCCATTCTCGATCATCATGACGGCGGTCGGCACGATTGCGCTGGCAGGTGTTGTGGTGAACAACAATATCGTTTTGATCGACACATATGCCTACCTTCGTAACCAAGGTATGGATAAAACGGAAGCCGTGTTGGAGACATGCCGCGAACGTGTTCGTCCGGTGATGCTGACAGCTGTGACGGCGATTTTGGGTGTTCTACCGATTGCCTTTGGTGCGAACTTAGCGCTCCTTAGCCAAGAAGTGACATATGGCGCACCTTCAACACAGTGGTGGATTTCTTTGTCGAGCGCGATTGTATTCGGCTTGGCATTTTCAACAATCCTCACATTGGTTGTCACGCCAGCATCCTTGATGCTGTTTACGCGAGACAATGCGTCGATTGAATCAGGCAGTCTTATGGGTAATTTTTGGCGCCGTTTGCGCGGTAAAATGAAGCGCACAGAACTTTCAGCTGCGATGGACGACGAACCGATTGCGCAGGTTGATCCTAACCAGCCTAAAGTTGATGAAGGCGATCTTGAAGAAATGCCATCAACGGTTACGCCCTATCCTAAAGCGGCAGAGTAATAATAAAAAAAGGCCGGTGCTAAACACCGGCCTTTTTATTGATCTGATGATAGTATCAGGCTGCAGCTTGCGCCTTTGGTGTTATCAGTTTGCGATTAACCAGAACTTCTGCAATCTGAACTGTGTTCAGCGCAGCGCCTTTGCGCAAATTGTCAGAGACAATCCACATATTCAAACCGTTATCCAATGTTGAATCTTCGCGGATACGGCTAATGAATGTTGCGTCTTCACCGGCAGCTTCAATCGGTGTGACATAACTGTTTTCAGCAGGATTATCGACAACAAGACAACCCGGTGCTTCGCGCAGGATTTCCCGTGCTTGATCCGCTGTGATCTCGTTTTCAAACTCGATGTTCACAGCTTCTGCATGGCTGATGAAAACCGGTACGCGTACAGCTGTACATGTCACTTTGATTTTCGGATCGAGCATTTTCTTTGTTTCGGCAGAAACCTTCCACTCTTCTTTTGTGGAGCCGTCTTCCATAAATTCATCAATATGCGGGATTACGTTAAACGCGATACGCTTGGTGAATTTTTTGCTCTCGTCGAAAGTGTCGCCAACGTAAACCGAACGTGTTTGTGCGAAAAGTTCGTCCATCGCATCTTTGCCAGCACCGGAAACAGACTGGTATGTAGACACGACAATACGTTTGATTATAGCAAAATCATGAAGTGGCTTAAGCGCGACAACGAGCTGTGCTGTCGAACAGTTTGGGTTAGCAATGATGTTCTTTTTCGTGAAACCAACAATTGCATCGGCATTCACTTCTGGAACGATCAAAGGCACATCTGAATCATAACGGAAAGCGGAAGAGTTATCGATGACAACACAACCCTTTTTGCCGATTTTTGGTGACCATTCTTTTGAAACTGAACCACCAGCAGACATGAGGCAGATGTCAGTGTCGGAAAAATCATAGTTTTCCAACGCCTGAACCTTTAGCGTTTTGTCGCCATAGGAGACTTCTTGGCCTAATGAACGGCGCGATGCCAAAGGCACAACAGTTGATGCTGGAAATCCGCGTTCGTGAAGGATTTCTATCATTTCGCGACCAACATTTCCAGTTGCGCCAACGATAGCGATTTTGAAACTCATTGCTCTTTTCCTGTCTCTCCCCGGTTGCGGTCAAAGCGCCACTCTTCCCGCCCACGGGGAGAGTGTGGGGCGGAGCGAGTTAAACGGTCTTCGTTTTCGTAGGGATCGTTTTAAGCATGATGGCGATCTTTTGATGCACTGCGGCGCAAATGTCAATTGTTTGCGCTTTTCAAATGGTACTGACGCGGTATACCGCGTCAGTTTGTTGTAATTATAGCGGTCTATTGAGCGCTATAGGCTTTGCGGATGGCTTCACCCATCTGTGTGGTTGTGATCTGCGTACAGCCATCGCTCATGATGTCGCCGGTGCGAACACCGCTATCAAGAACGCTTGCAATTGCTTTTTCCAAACGTTCAGATTCTGCAATCATATTGAACGAGTAGCGCAAACACATCGCAAAGGACGCAAACATAGCAATCGGGTTGGCAATGCCTTTGCCTGCAATGTCCGGCGCTGAACCATGAACGGGCTCATAGAGTGCTTTGCGTGCACCAGTTTTTTCATCAGGGGCACCAAGTGATGCAGATGGCAACATGCCAAGGGAACCGGTTAGCATCGCTGCAACATCAGACAGCATATCGCCGAACAGATTGTCGGTCACGATAACATCAAACTGTTTTGGCCAGCGCACCAATTGCATGCCGCCTGCATCAGCAAGCATATGCGACAATTCCACATCATCATATTTGGCTTTATGTGTTGCTGTCACAACATCATTCCAAAGCACGCCAGATTTCATGACGTTGCGTTTTTCCATTGAACAAACTTTGTTGCCACGTGCGCGCGCCATTTCAAAGGCAACGCCTGCAATACGTTCAATTTCATATGTTTCGTAAACTTGTGTGTCGATAGCGCGTTTTTGGCCATTGCCAAGATCGGTGATTGTTTTTGGCTCACCAAAATATACGCCGCCAGTCAGCTCGCGAACGATTAGGATATCAAGGCCTTCGACGACTTCTGGGCGAAGTGATGAAGAGTTCGACAATGCTGGATAACAGATAGCAGGACGCAAATTCGCAAATAGGGCCATATCTTTACGAAGACGCAATAAGCCTGCTTCTGGCCGCACATCATAAGGAACATTATCCCATTTTGGTCCGCCTACGGCACCAAATAGAATGGCATCAGCAGCAAGAGCCTTTTCCATGTCGCCATCGGAAATAGCTTGACCATGAGCATCATATGCCGAGCCGCCAACCAAACCTTCGTCGGTTTTAAAGTTTGCGCCATCTTTTTCATTCATTTGAGAGATCAGCGCTTTGACCTCGGACATAATTTCAGGGCCAATACCATCACCTGGCAAAAGGAATATAGAGCGTTCAGTCATCAGTTGCATCCGTCGTTAGAGGTTAGATTTACAGGTTTTTGCTAAGTTCAATTTTCTACTGGTCGCGAAGCGCTGTTGCTTCGATTTCAATTTTCATTTCAGGCTTAATAAGGCCAGCAACGACCATGGTTGCGGCAGGACGAATAGTTTTGAACCAGCGGCCAAGAACGGGAAACGCAATATCTGCATAGGCGGCGTCGGTGACTGTATATTGCATTCGAACGACATCGCTTAATGTGAAGCCTGCCTGTTCAAGCGCCTTTTCGATTGTAGTAAGAGCATTATGGGTTTGCTCTTCCACACTATCGGGCATCACCATCGTTTGATAATCATAGCCCGTTGTGCCTGAAACAAAGCACCAATCGCCTTGAACCAACGCGCGTGAATAACCCGCAATCTCTTCAAAAGGTGAGCCTGATGAAATGAGCTTGCGGGTCATAATGTGTTACGCCCAAGGACGGTTTGTTGCGGCTTTGCTCTCATAGGCATCGATTGAAGATGCTTTTTCGAGTGTCAGGCCAATATCATCCAAGCCATTGAGCATGCAGTGTTTGCGATGTGGGTCGATATCAAAGCCGATGGTGCCGCCGTCTGGTCCTTTGATTTCCTGTGCTTCCAAATCAATAGAGACAACAGCGTTTGAACCACGCGATGCATCATCCATAAGCTTTTCAAGGTTTTCAGGGCTGACAACAATCGGCAATATGCCGTTCTTGAAACAGTTATTATAGAAAATATCAGCAAAGCTGGTCGAGATGACACAGCGAATGCCATAATCGACAAGTGCCCAAGGGGCGTGTTCACGCGATGAGCCGCAGCCAAAATTTTCGCCAGCGATCAAAATTTTAACATCCTTGTAAGCAGGTTTGTTTAAAACAAAATCCTGTTTAGGAGAACCATCTTCATTGAAACGCATTTCTGCAAAGAGACCTTCGCCAAGACCAGTGCGCTTGATTGTTTTGAGGTAATCCTTCGGGATGATCATATCTGTATCGATATTGATGATCGGCAAAGGTGCGGCAACGCCTGAGAGCTTATTGAACTTATCCATGACGTTCTTTCCAGTTTGTAAGAGTTGGACACGGTTTATCAAACTCATTCACGGAAATGAAGCCTTCTGACGGCTCAATCGACCAAAACCTTGAATGATTGAGAAAAAAGCTATTTGTAGAGCTAAGGAGCTTTCTATGCGAAATACATCAAGACCCGTTAAACTGCGTCGTTCAGTGCTTTATGTGCCAGCGGACAATGAACGGGCACTGGCCAAATCCCATAATTTGGATGCCGATTGCCTGATTTATGATCTTGAGGATGCTGTAGCGCCTGAGGCCAAAGCGCAGGCACGAGAGAATTTGCGAAAACATTTTGCGGATCACCCGCATGCGCGCGCTGAACGCGCGATTCGCATTAATGCGCTATCGACAGAGTTTGGCACTGAGGATCTTATGTGTGCGCGTGCATGCCAGCCTGATGCAATTGTGTTGCCGAAAGTGAATATGTCGCGCGACATACTTGAGCTTAGCGATGCACTTGATGAGATGGACACACCTGAAGATTTGCAAATATTTGCGATGATAGAAACAGCCAAAGGCATATTGAACATTGGCGATATTGCGGATGTGTCTGATGCTTCTGGCGGGCGTTTGAGTTGTTTTATTGTTGGTTTGAATGATCTAATTACAGAAACACAGATCAATGCCGAACATGCGCGCCAGCATGCGCATTCTTGGTTGATGCAAATTTTGCTTGCTGCACGGGCAGGCACAATTGACGTCATCGACAGTGTTTATAATGATTTCCGCGATACGGATGGTTTCAATAGCGAATGTTTTTCTGCTGTTGAGATGGGGTTTGATGGCAAATCGCTTATTCACCCATCACAAATTCAAGCCACCAACCTTGCATTCATGCCCAACGAATCCGAACTGATAGAAGCTGATGCAATTGTGAGTGCATTTCGCTTGCCAGAAAACCAATCTAAAGGTGTCATATCTTTGAATGGAAAAATGGTAGAGCGGCTGCATTTGGTACAGGCAGAAGCACTTTTGGCGAAAGCTGCGATTGCGCGGGCTTCGCTTGGCCATTAATCGCGAAGATTTTTAAAACAGGATAATAAAATGATTGCTTACCGCCTGATTACCAACGACGACACTTCTGAATTTTGCCACAGAATTACAGAGGCTCTTTCAAAGGGCTGGACGCTTTATGGTAGCCCGTCTTATGGCTTTGATGCCACAAAAGGCGTTATGCGCTGCGCACAGGCGGTGACTAAAGATGTGCCAGATCAAGAATATAGTTCTGATCTAAAATTAGGCGCTCTTTGATCTTCTCTTAGTTCTATCATATGTGGCGGCCGATTTGGCCGCTACTCTATGTCGCTTGCTCGTTCGTCGAGCGAATTTTCTATATCGGCAATCTGGAACTCATTTAAACCAAAATGAATGCCAAGTTCGTTGATAAGAATATGTGTGATGATGTCGTGCAGCGTTTCATCATTTTCGCACCAATAGTCTAAAATCGCGCGGCGATAGAGCGTGATTTTGTTGCCGGAGCCTTTTTGGCCCGGTGTCCACTTGCCGCTTACACCGTCCCCTTCAAACAATCCTAAAATATCAAACGGTGATTCCAGACCAAGATCGTCTGTAATATCTTCGCTTGGAAAATCGGTGATGTGTATCGGCACATTCGCGGTTAGCGTGCGAAATTCTTGCGGCAGCGCTGCGTAAGCAAGATATGCAATACCCTCTAGCGCCGCTATGTCTGGTGCGAAACGGTCCGCCCAGTCTTTTGTTGTGTCTTTGATTGCCATAATAATCCGACTTTTAACGCTTTACTTTAGCGCGGCAAGCATCTCTTGGCGATAGCGATCAAGCAATCAATAAAAAGCCGCCATTGCGGTGCAGCGGCGGCTTTAAATCTTTGGCGTTTTGCTTATTCAGCAGGCTCTATCGCCGCCATTGGGTTATTTGGATGTGTCGTCCAGTTTGCATAATCACGATCGATTGGTTTTTGTGTGCGCGGGTCATTGCCCGTCGTCATTTCTTCCATCGTGATACAATTATCAATTGGGCAGACATTCACACAAAGATTACAACCAACGCATTCTTCGTCGATCACTTCAAACTTACGCACACCATCCACCATGTTCGTAATTGCTTGGTGTGATGTGTCTTCACACGCGATATGGCAACGGCCGCATGAGATACATAGATCCTGATCGATTTTGGCTTTTGTTATATAATTGAGGTTCAAATATTGCCAATCGGTGACATTCGGCACGGCCATGCCGCGGAAGTCCTCAATCGTTTTATAGCCCTTTTCATCCATATAATTAGACAGACCTTCGATCATTTCTTCAACGATCTTGAAGCCGTATGTCATTGCCGCTGTACAAACCTGCACATTGCCGCAACCAAGCGCGATATATTCGGCCGCATCGCGCCAGGTTGTAATGCCGCCAATACCTGAAATTGGTAGACCAGCGGTTAGTGGATCACGCGCGATCTCGCCGACCATGTTGAGCGCAATTGGTTTGACCGCTGGGCCGCAATAACCGCCATGTGTACCTTTGCCATCGATGGTTGGCGTTGGTGCCATCAAATCTAGGTCGATAGAGACAATAGAGTTGATCGTGTTGATGAGTGATACGGCGTCTGTGCCGCCATTTTTAGCCGCGCGCGCCGGATGGCGTACATCAGTAATATTAGGGGTCAGCTTGGTAATAACTGGAAGGTTTGAATGTTGTTTGCACCATTCAACAACCATCTGGATATATTCTGGCACCTGACCAACCGCTGCGCCCATGCCGCGTTCGCTCATGCCGTGCGGGCAGCCAAAGTTCAGTTCAACGCCGTCACAGCCCGTTTCAAGCACGCGGTCGAGAATACGTTTCCAAGGCTCTTCCTCACATGGCACCATAAGCGATGCAACGAGTGCGCGATCAGGCCAGTTCTGTTTTACTTCCTTCATTTCGCGAAGGTTTATTTCCAGATCACGGTCGGTGATAAGCTCGATATTATTGAGGCCTGCGAGGCGTCGATCAGCGCCCCAAATCGCGCCGTAGCGTGGTCCGTTCACATTGACAACGGGTGGCCCGGCTTCGCCAAGTGTTTTCCAAACAACACCGCCCCAGCCTGCTTCAAAAGCACGCTCAACATTATATTTTTTATCGGTTGGCGGTGCCGAAGCTAACCAAAACGGGTTCGGTGATTTAATGCCAACAAAATTGCTTGTCAGGTCTGCCATAGACGTAATCTCCCTTAACCCATCAATGTTTTGTGAATGTTTTCAGCGGCAACTTTGCCGTCTTCAACAGATGCAACGGTTAAATCTTCACCGCCAGCGACACAGTCGCCGCCTGCCCAGATTTTTGCGTGGCTGGTTTTTCTGTTTTCATCAACGCCGATGCGGCCTTTGACGAGCTCAATGCCGGTTTTGGTAAACGGCGTGTCGTCAGGCGATTGGCCGATGGCTTTGAACACCTGATCCGCATTGAGGGTGACTGTTTCGCCTGTTCCGCTCAATGAACCATTTGCGCCGGACGTATATTCTAGCTCAATGGCGCTTACCATATTGCCGTTCATGTGAAGCGCTTTTGGCTGTAGCCAATGACGGATTGTAACGCCGTTGGTTTGCGCAACTTCTTGTTCATAGGCACTCGCGCCCATCGCATCGGCTCCACGGCGATAGCAAATGGTTACGTTTTCTGCGCCCAGAAGTTTGATCTGGGTTGCGATATCAATCGCGGTCATGCCGCCGCCGATGACGACAACATTGCGGCCAACGGGCAGTTTTGACAGATCATCGCTCTGGCGCAGTTCTGCAATATATTTGACCGCATCAATGCAGTTTTCTGCATCATCGCCTGCAAGCGACAAATCATTTACATGAGGCAGGCCAGCACCGATAAAGACTGCATCGAATGTATCGACTAAATCGTCGAGCATGACGTCCTTGCCAAGGGCTGCGCCATATTTGATATCAATGCCGCCAATGGATGTGATGAAATCAACTTCGTTTGATGCAAAATCATCGGTTGATTTATAAGCGGCGATACCGAACTCATTGAGACCGCCAGCTTTTTGCCGTGCTTCGAAAATGGTAACATCATGGCCATGCATCGCAGAGCGGTGCGCGCAGGATAGGCCCGCTGGTCCAGCACCAATGATAGCGATTTTTTTGCCGGTGCTTGCAGCGCGCTCAAACGGCTGAGAGCCTATATCGGCCATGTAGTGATCTGTTGCGTAACGCTGTAGCAAGCCAATTTTGACAGGCTTGCCTTCTGCCGTTTCACGCACGCAGACTTCTTCGCACAATGTTTCTGTTGGGCAAACACGAGCGCACATGCCGCCCATGATGTTCTGCTCAAAAATTGTCTTGGCGGAACCGTTTGGATTGCCCGTTGCTATTTCGCGAATAAATAGCGGAATGTCGATGCTTGTCGGACATGCTGTCATGCATGGCGCGTCATAACAAAAATAACAGCGGTCTGCTTCAACAACAGCTTCGTGTTTTGTCAGAGGTGCGTGTATGTCCTCGAAATTTTTCGAATATTGATCCGGCGATAGCCGTCCGGACTGAATGTCTGTTGAGGCGTTTGAAGAGGCCATATGCATGCTCCGACTTGGATTCAAGTTTGCGCGATATGTGAAGCGTACAAAATTTTATCAAAAGGTCAAATTTTTTCTTGAAAACTTGGAACATAAAAAAAGGCCGCATCGCTGCGGCCTATCTAAGTTGTTATATTTTATATGTTATTTAGACATAGACATCGCTTTTTTAGTAACGACATCAGACCATGCACCTTCTGGTTTTTTGGTGATTACGGGTGCATCGCCGCCTGTCAATAGTGACTCGACAGTCGTTTCAGCAGCTGCAACATCTAAAGAACCGTCTGTGCCTTCAGTCAATTTATTGACTTCTTCCATCATGCGGCGCTGGTGTTTTTCTGTTTGCGCACCAGATGCATCATTTTCCAAAACGATGTCTGCTGCTTCTTCAGGATTTTCGCGTGCATATTCCCAGCCCTTCATAGAGGCTGCAACGAAGCGTGCGAGTTTGTCGACCATTTCAGGATCGGCAAGATTGTCTTCCAATGTGTAAAGGCCGTCTTCTAGTGTCGCAACGCCTTGGTCTGTGTAGTTGAACACCACTAAATCGTCCGGCGTAAAGCCAGCGTCGATGACCTGCCAATATTCGTTATAAGTCATTGTTGAAACGCAATCGGCCTGTTTTTGGATAAGTGGATCAACGTTAAAGCCTTGCTTTAGAACCGTTACGCCATCATCGCCGCCTTCTGTCGACATGCCAAGCTTGCTCATCCATGACAGGAATGGAAACTCATTGCCTGAAAACCATACGCCAAGGGTTTTGCCTTTGAAGTCTTCAGGTGACGCAATGCCTGTATCTTTGCGGCATGTAAGCATCATGCCAGAGCGCTTGAACGGCTGAGCAATGTTGACCAGTGCTACGCCTTTTTCGCGTGCAGCAAGGGCTGCTGGCATCCACTCAACAACAACGTCGGCACCGCCGCCTGCAATCACCTGTGGTGGGGCAATGTCTGGGCCGCCTGGTTTAATTTCAACATCAAGATCAGCTTCTTCGTAAAAGCCTTTATCTTTGGCGACATAGTAACCGCCAAATTGTGCCTGTGTGACCCATTTTAGCTGAAGTGTCAGCTTGTCGGCGGCCAATGCCGTTGTCGTAGAAAGCGCGAATGCAGCGCCTGCTGTTAATGCGATAATTTTCTTCATTTTCGTCTCCTCGGTTGCACTTGATCGTTAAACGGAGCTTAGGCTCTCTTAGTCTTTCCCGTGTTCTTAGCGTCCCCGATTAGAGGGATGCCAAAATGTAATGGAGCGTTCGAGCAGCGCGATAAGTCCATAAGAAATGGAACCTGCGAGCGCTGCTACAAAAATTGTGGCCCAAACCATATCAACATTCAATCGGCCAATTTCTGCTGAAATTCTAAAGCCCATGCCAACGACGGGTGTGCCGAAAAATTCAGCGACAATCGCACCGATGAGCGCCAATGTTGAATTGATTTTAAGCGCATTAAAAATAAACGGCATGGCGGCTGGCAATCGCAACTTGAACAGCATCTGCCATTTGGATGAGGCGTAGGTATGCATCAGGTCGCGTTCCATGTGTCCGGCCACATTTAATCCCGCCACCGTGTTCACGAGCATTGGGAAGAAAGTCATGACAACGACGACAGCTGCTTTTGACTGCCAGTCAAAGCCGAACCACATCACCATGATTGGCGCAATGCCGATGATTGGCAATGCGGATACAAGATTGCCGACAGGCATTATGCCTGCTTTCCAGAACGGTGAGCGATCCACCAAAATAGCGACCAGAAAGCCCAAACCGCATCCCATGGCATATCCCGCAATCACTGCTTTCAAATAGGTTTGGCGAAAATCAGCCCAGAGGATCGAACCGGAATTCGTAATGCGCTCCCAAATCATAGATGGCGGTGGCAGCAAAACGGTTGGCACACCAAAGCCGCGTGTAATGCCTTCCCAAAGCGCCAGTAGTGCTGCGCCAAAAAGAACTGGAATTGTAAGATTGATAAGCGTGGCAAGCGTCGTGCTCTTCGGCGACATTTTGGCAAGGCGTGTATTGATAAACCACGCGACGAGCCAAAAGATAATGCAAATTATGAGAAGCGTTGGGTTTTCCATTTATGCTTCCCTCATACCCATGCGGCGGTTAAGCCATGCGCCAACCAAGCCAACAATGGCAACCAGCGATCCGGCTAGAATTGCCGCCACGATCAGTGCGGACCAGATTTGCACCGTTTGACCATAATAAGAACCGGCTAGTAATCTTGCGCCAAGTCCTGCAACGGCTCCCGTTGGTAATTCGCCAACAATGGCGCCAACAAGCGATGCAGCGATTGCGATTTTCATTGATGTGAAAAGATAAGGCACAGCGGTTGGCCAACGCAGTTTCCAAAACACTTGCGCGCGGCTGGCATTAAATGTGCGCATTAAATCCATGTTGATTGCATCAGGTGAGCCAAGCCCTTTGACCATGCCAACGGCAACGGGGAAAAACGACAGATAAGTCGAGATTGTCGCTTTGGGCACCAATCCGGTGATGCCAATGGAATTGAGCACCACGATAATCATCGGAGCGATGGCAAGAATGGGAATGGTTTGCGAGGTGATAATCCACGGCATTAAGGATTTATCCAAAACGCGCGAATGGATGATGCCGACCGCCAAAATAATTCCGAGCACTGTACCGAACACAAAGCCCAGCATTGTTGCGGATAAGGTAATCCATGCGTGGTAAACAAGGCTGCGTTTAGAGCTGATGCTTTTTTGGGCGGTCGTCTGCCAAATCTCGACGGCGACTTGATGCGGCGCTGGTAATACGGGGCGCTCTTGCGCCATTGTTTTTGGCAATGCTTCGCTAAAAGAAACTTGCTTGCCGATGCGTTCAGCCTGATCATATTCAAATTGGAGATTTAAAAGAGCGGCACCAGCATACCAAATCGCGATAATCAACGCGACGACAGTTAAAATGGGAAGTGCGCGGTCTTTAATCATAGGCATGACCTGCTTTTAGACCTTCACGCACACGGTGCGCGATTTTCAAGAATTTTGCACTTTCACGTATTTCGAGCGGGCGCTCATCGCCCAGATCACAATCTATAATATCGTAAATTTTGCCAGGTCGCGGGCTCATCACGACAATCTTGGTCGATAGATAAACCGCTTCGGGAATGGAGTGGGTCACAAACACCACTGTTTTTTGTGTGCGATGCCAGAGCTTATTGAGTTGCTCGTTCAAATGGTCGCGAACAATCTCATCGAGCGCTCCAAAGGGTTCGTCCATCAAAAGCATGTCGGGTTCTACCGCCAAAGCGCGTGCAATCGACGCACGTTGCTGCATCCCGCCGGATAATTGCCATGGGTGTTTTTTCTCAAAGCCTGTCAGATCAACCAGCGCCAGATTTTGCTCAATACGCTTTTTTTGTTCGGCTTTGGATATGCCCATCACTTCAAGCGGTAGGGCGATGTTTTGTTCAATCGTGCGCCACGGATAGAGCGCTGCTGCCTGAAACACATAGCCATAGGCACGCGCCAAGCGCGCTTGCTCTGGTGTCATGCCGTTGACGGAAATTTCACCGCCCGTTGGCTGTTCCAAATCAGCAATCACGCGCAGAAGCGTGGTCTTGCCGCAGCCCGATGGGCCGATGAGTGAAACAAACTCGCCTTTTTCAATATCAAGATTGATATCCGATAGGGCATGAACCGGACTGTCGGCGGTCTGAAACGTAAGGTCCAGATTTTTTGTGGAAATTACTGTCATAATAAGCGTGTTAATCCGTCCCATGATGTTCGCAAAGATTCTGTGTGTCGAGGATCTTTTAAACCCAATTCATCCAATGAATACTCAGCTTTACCGTAATTGCATGGTGCACAAGAGACCACTATGTTTTCTTGATGGTTGCTCCTACCACGTGAATGGGGAACGACGTGATCGAATTGAAGCCACATACATTGCAAGGCAGCATTTTGAGATTTGTTTGAGGCGCCCCATACCCATGAACCCAGCCTTTTAATAAAGACTTTACGTACCTCTACAGGAACAAGTGGGATCGAACAGTAGGCGCAATGATATCCACTATTCTCCATTAGTTGCTTCTGTTGGCTTGTACTTGGCATTCTGGTCGTCGTTTTGTCTTCTTTCGCAGATTTGGACGATGATTCAGCAACAGGGCGAAGTCGCAAATAGTGGGTTTGCTGAGGATTTTCTTTGGCACTTCCCCAGAGCGACTCAGTCCACTCTCTAACTGTGGGCATATCCGCTTTTTTTAAAAGATCTGAAGCCGTTTCGATATCATCGTCGAGTAGTGAAGTTGCTGCTCGGTCTAGTAAGTGTGCTGCATGAAAAATATCAGAAATCGGCGATCTAAGACATCGCCTACTTTCAAAGTATGTCTCATTTTTCTCCACTATCTTTTAAACCCCTGTCGCTGGAATGCCGGTGCGTTTGACCGGTGTTGGTGCGCTGAGTTCTTTCCATTTGGAAAGCGCGGCATTAACTGGCGCATTGGGCTCGCGTTTGACGAACTGGCCGTGGCCTTCTTGCGTTTTCACTTCACCATCGGCAATCGCAACCATGCCGCGCGTCATTGTAAAGCGCGGCAGGCCTTTGACCTTCTTGCCTTCAAACACATTGTAATCAATCGCAGATTGCTGGCCGTTTGCGGAAATGGTTTTTTCTTTATTTGGGTCCCAGACCACAAGGTCGGCATCCGCGCCGACAAGCACTGCACCCTTTTTAGGGTACATATTCATGATTTTTGCGATGTTGGTCGATGTGACGGCCACGAACTCATTCATCGTTAAGCGGCCCGTTGAAACGCCGTAGGTCCATAGCATTGGCATACGGTCTTCAAGACCGCCTGTGCCGTTTGGAATTTTGGTGAAATCACCAACGCCAGTGCGTTTTTGTTCGGTTGTGAACGCGCAGTGGTCGGTGGCAACAACAGACAGCGAACCTGCTTGCAAACCAGCCCAAAGCGAATCTTGATGCTGCTTATTGCGGAAAGGCGGGCTCATCACGCGGCGTGCGGCATGATCCCAATCATCGTTGAAATATTCGGTTTCATCCAGCGTTAGGTGCTGGATCAGCGGCTCGCCCCAAACGCGTTTGCCGTTTTGGCGGGCACGGCGAATTGCCTCATGGCTTTCCTCGCACGATGTGTGAACCACATAGAGCGGTGCGCCTGCCATATCGGCAATCATAATGGCGCGGTTGGTGGCTTCGCCTTCCACTTGGCTTGGGCGCGAATAGGCGTGCGCCTCTGGGCCATTATTGCCCTGTGCTAAAAGCTGGGCAGATAGTTCGGCGATCACATCGCCGTTTTCTGCATGAACCATAGGCGTTGCCCCAAGCGCTGCACAGCGTTTAAAGGATGCGTAAAGTTCATCATCATTGACCATCAACGCGCCCTTATAGGCGAGGAAGTGCTTAAAGCTGTTGATGCCTTTTTCTTTAACGACAGTTTCCATTTCGTTGAAAACCTGTTCGCCCCACCATGTGATTGCCATGTGGAAAGAATAGTCGCAGTTCGCGCGGGTCGATTTGTTATCCCACATCTGAATGGCTTCAAGCAGTGATTGGCCCGGTGACGGCAGACAGAAATCAATCACCATGGTTGTGCCGCCTGCGAGGCCAGCGCGTGTACCGCTTTCAAAATCATCGGTTGAATAGGTGCCCATGAATGGCATTTCTAGGTGCACATGTGGGTCAATGCCGCCTGGCATAACGTAACAACCTGTTGCATCTAACTCATCACCGCCGGAAAGGTTTGGCCCGATCTCTGTGATCACACCGCCTTCGACTTTCACATCCGCCTTATAGGTCAGATCGGCGGTGACGATGGTTCCGTTTTTGATGATGGTGGTCATAATGTTTCTCCAGCTTGTTCCTCGCCCCGTAGGGGAGAGGGATATGTAGGCACGGTGAAGCGAAGCTGAGCCGATGCCGAAGTTGGGTGAGGGGGTATTAATCGCACGATACAAGTTCCTCAATTGAGTTTTCTGTAATCATTGCTGTGGTTGGCGAATTGCCGTAATTCTCAAGTTTTATAAATATTGCTGTAAAAGGTCGAGCCCCCCAATCGCCCGCACAGACAATATCGTACTTAGTGGCATTGAGGCCAGAAAGCGGCTCTGGTGAATGCAATACACAAGTTGATTCACATGTTCCGTATTGATTGCCAGCTATTCGTGACTTTTCGGCCATACATTCATTTTCCATAAGGCACATCCCATTTGGATCAATTGCATATGCGTTTGTCGTACCAATAGTGCAAAATAAAATGATTACGGTTGCCAGCATTCGCGGTAATTTTGAAGCATAAGCCCCCTCATCCAACTGCAACATCAATTCACTCCGCTTTCAAAAGCTCCATTCATTGTGTTTTCGTATCCTTCTCCCCAAGGGGAGAAGAAAATACGGCACATATTATCCCACTATCCCCGCTGTTTCGACAACCGCATGGAACAGCACTTCAGCGCCTGCGGTGGACCATTCTTTGGAAATCTCTTCAGCTTCATTGTGCGAAAGGCCATCAACACAAGGGCACATCACCATGGCGGTGGGTGCCATGCGGTTAACCCAGCACGCATCATGGCCAGCGCCTGAAATGATATTCATGTGCGAATAGCCAAGGCGTTCGGCTGCATTGCGAATAGATGTTACAAGCTTTTCGTCAAAGGTTACAGGGTCAAAGCCGCCGACTTTTTCAAACTCTATTTGCAAGCCCATTTCGTCGCAGATTTCCTTTGCCCCTTTTTCAAGGCGCGCTTCCATATCCTGAATAACGTCCAGATTTGGCGAGCGGAAATCGACGGTGAACACAACTTTGCCCGGAATCACATTGCGTGAGTTCGGATAAACATCAATGTGGCCTGCTGCGCCGACAGCGCTTGGTTTGTGTGACCATGCGATTTCATCAACAAGTTGAAGCACGCGCGCCATGCCAAGACCGGCATTTTTGCGCATTGGCATTGGGGTTGAGCCGGTGTGACTGTCCTTGCCGGTAATCGTTACTTGTGTCCAAGACAGGCCTTGGCCATGGGTGACAACACCAATGTCCTTGCCTTCAGCTTCAAGAATTGGGCCTTGCTCGATATGGAGTTCGAGAAAAGCGTGCATTTTACGGGCGCCTACTTTTTCGTCGCCCTTCCAGCCAATGCGTTCTAATTCTTCGCCAAAGGTTTTGCCTTCAGCATCGGTTTTTGCGTAGGCCCATTCTTTTGTAAATTGTTCTGCAAACACACCAGAGGCCATCATGGCAGGGGCAAAGCGTGTGCCCTCTTCATTGGTCCAGTTGGTCACAACGATTGGGTGTTTTGTTTGAATGTCGAGATCATTGAGTGTGCGTACAATTTCAAGACCGGCTAAAACACCGAGCACACCATCATAGCGTCCGCCGGTTGGTTGTGTATCAAGGTGAGAGCCAACATAGACAGGCAGCGCATCAGGATCAGTGCCTGCGCGCGTCATAAACATGGTGCCCATTTCATCGACACCCATTGTCAAACCGGCATCTTCACACCATTTCTGAAACAGGGCGCGACCTTGCGCATCTTCATCTGTAACTGTCTGGCGGTTGGAACCTCCGGCGATACCGGGACCAATTTCGGCGATCTCGTGAATAGAATTCCATAGCCTATCGCCATTTATTCGTAGATTTTCGCCTGGAGACACCATATTTACCTCAAAGTACATTCAAAATAAAACTTGACTACTTGGTCAAATTTGAAGGCTATGAGAGCAATCGCGTAAGGTCAAGCGTGTTTAAAGAACTTTTTGGAGGCTGTGTTGGCTGGCAAAGAAAATCAAATTGTTGAGGCTGGCAAAAAGCAACCTAAAAAGAAGCGTAGCCGCATTCAAACGGAGAACCGTGCGCTCATTTTAGACGCTGCGTTGCAGGTTTTTTCAACCGACGGTTATCGCGGTGCAACGCTCGACCGTATTGCTGAAAAAGCAGGGATGTCGAAGACCAATCTGCTGTATTATTTCCCGTCAAAAGAAGATGTTTATCGCACCGCACTAGAGCAAATCGTGGTCAATTGGCTCGACCCATTTCGTGACATTGATGGTGATGGCGATCCGATTGAGCAGCTACGTCGCTACATTACGCTTAAATTGAAAGCGTCGCATGAAAATCCGGAAGCATCACGGCTTTTTGCCAATGAAATCCAGCGCGGCGCGCCGCTCATTAAGGATTTTCTTGGAACAACGCTCAAAGCACTTGTCGATGAAAAAGCAAAAGTTATTCATCGTTGGATTGATGATGGAAAGCTTGCGCCAGTCGATCCTTATCATTTGATTTTCTTAATTTGGGCAACAACACAGCACTATGCGGACTTTGATGTTCAGGTGAATGCTTTGCTGGGAAATCAAGCAAGTAAGCCCGGATTTTACGAGCAATCAGCGCAGGCTGTTTTATCCATTATTTTAAACGGCATTCGGCCGCGTTAATTTTTATTGCTCTGTGCTGCAATTGACAATCTGGTTTGTTTGTTTCCATTGTAAGTTACAAATTTTACACGCGTAACTTTAGGACGTGCCGATGACTGTCACTAAAATCAAGAACATGGAAGAGTTTGCGACTGTTAGCGGTCTTTCACGCCCGACAGTTTCAAAATTCTTCAATGATCCTCAAAGTGTGCGGCCTTCTACGCGTAGCCGTATTGAGGAGGCGCTGGAGCGCTTTGATTACCGTCCCAATATTTACGCGATCAACCAAAACCGCCAGCTCACCAAAACAATTGGCATTGTTGTGCCCTATCTGGCTGACCCGTTTTTTGCCGAAATTGCGCGTAACCTTGAGACGCGCTGTATTGAAGAGGGTTATTCGCCTTCGCTTTTTAGCTCGCATGGGCGCCAAGAGCAGGAAAATGATATTTTAGAAACGCTGCGCTCTATGAAACCAGCCGGCGTGTTGATGGCACCTTTGGGCCGAATTTCAGACAAAAGCCTCGTCGAGCGGTTTTGCAATGATGTGCCAACGGTGCTGTTTGACAGCAAAGTCGAAGGTGTGGGCCATGTGTTTATTGGCTCTGACAATATGCAATTTACATCGATGATGGTGGAATATCTTAATCGCACTGGCGACGCGCCTTGTTTCTTTGAAATGAAAACACCAGCAAACCCGAATGCGCGCAAACGCAGGCAAGCCTATATTCAAGCGATGGAGCGTTTGGGGCATCAACCGAAATTCGTTCAGGTGGATGGTACAGGCTGGGAATTTGAAGAAATCGGCCATCGCGGCGGTATGGAAGCGATCAGTCATGATGCGTTTGAGACCTCGACCGTGCTGTGCAGTAATGACCGACTAGCGATCGGTCTTTTGGCGGCTTGCTATCAAAAAGGTGTGCGCGTGGGGCTCAAAAAGGACTGCCATTTGCGTGTGGCTGGTCACGATGATCACCCCTTTTCAAAGTTTACATGTCCATCTTTGACAACTGTAGCGCAGGATTATTCTGCTATCGCAGAGAAAAGTGTTCGCAGGCTCTTTGAGCTTATAGCGGGCGAAAGCGATGCAACACCCTCCGCAGATACATTGTTTGAAGGGAAGCTTGTCATGAGAGATTCTGCGTGAATGGCGAATTAAAGCCTTAAAATTTACGCGCGTAAAAAAACTATTGACCGCGCGTATCTTTGTCGCCTAGGGTAAGGCATCCATTACCAAGGGAGGAAATAGGATGCTTTCCAAGAAAACGCTTGGCTTGACGACTGCTATTGCAATCGTTGCAGCTACCGGCGCTCACGCCGAGTCACTTACTATCGCGACTGTTAACAATGGCGATATGATCCGCATGCAGGGTCTCACTGAGGATTTCACCAAAAAAACTGGACACACTGTTGAGTGGGTCACACTGGAGGAGAACGTGCTACGTCAGCGCGTGACCACTGATATCTCAACAAAGGGTGGTCAGTTCGACATCACAACAATCGGTATGTACGAAACGCCGATCTGGGGCAAAAACGGCTGGCTCGTTGCGCTTGATGATATGTCTGCTGAATATGATGTTGACGATATTTTGCCTGCGATGCGCGGTGGTTTGTCGGTTGACGGAACACTTTATGCTGCGCCGTTCTATGGCGAAAGCTCCATGATCATGTATCGCACGGACCTGATGGAAAAAGCTGGTCTTGAAATGCCGGATGCGCCGACATGGGAATTTGTGGCTGATGCAGCACGCAAAATGACCGACAAAGACGGCGAAATTTACGGCATCTGTCTTCGCGGTAAAGCGGGTTGGGGTGAGAACATGGCGTTCCTCACAGCAACTGGTAATGCTTTTGGCGCACGCTGGTTCGATGAAGAGTGGAATGCTCAGTTCGATTCAGATGCGTGGAAAAACACACTGAACTTCTACATTGATTTGATGAATGACGCGGGCCCTCCAGGCGCTGCTAATAACGGCTTTAACGAGAATCTTGCACTATTCCAGCAAGGCAAATGTGGCATGTGGATTGATGCGACAGTTGCTGCATCATTCGTGACGAACCCAACTGATTCAACCGTTGCTGATAAAGTTAGCTTCGCACTTGCACCGGACACAGGTCTTGGCAAACGCGGAAACTGGCTGTGGGCTTGGGCATTGGCAATTCCTGCCGGTACTCAAAAAGAAGCAGCGGCTAAAGAGTTTATCGAATGGGCAACATCGAAAGAATATATCGAGCTTGTTGCTGAAAAAGAAGGTTGGGCTAACGTGCCTCCAGGCAGCCGTACTTCGCTTTACGAGAACCCAGAATATCAAAAAGTTCCGTTTGCTAAGATGACGCTTGAGTCCATTAACTCAGCTGATCCAACAAACCCAACCGTTGATCCGGTTCCTTATGTTGGTGTCCAGTTTGCCGCTATTCCGGAGTTTGCCGGTATTGCAACGCAAGTTGGTCAAGAGTTCTCTGCTGCCCTTGCTGGTCAACAGACAGCTGAAGAAGCCCTTGCCAAAGCACAGGCGCTTACCAATGATGAAATGGAAGCGGCTGGCTACAAATAAGCTTTAGTCGGTCTTTCTTAGAAGCTCGGGCACAAACCTCCGTGTCCGAGTTTCGTTCTCATTTGAAAAACTTCAAAAACTGACGACCTATTTGCCATAATCAAAACAAAACTGGCATTCTTGAAAGGGTTAAGTCATGGCGACACAACATTCACGATCTGCTGCAAAACTGATGAATGCTCCGGCGGTATTTCTTCTACTCGTCTGGATGCTCGTGCCGTTGTGCATGACTTTATATTTCTCATTTCTCGATTATCGGCCACTGCGCGGTGTTTATGAATGGGCCGATGGTTTTGAAAATTATGCCCGCTTTGTAAGCTCAAGCTCATTTACCGATAGTATTTTGACCACGCTCATAATGGTGGGCGGTATTTTGATGATTACGGTCATTGGCGGTGTGCTTTTGGCTTTGCTTCTGGACCAGCCGATATGGGGTCAGGGCATTGTGCGTATTTTGGTCATCGCACCGTTCTTCGTTATGCCAACTGTTTCGGCTTTGGTGTGGAAGAACATGTTTATGAATCCCGTGAATGGGCTGTTTGCTTATTTATGGAAATTCTTCGGGGCAACGCCGATAGATTGGCTGAGCCAAGCGCCAATTTTTTCAATTGTTTGGATCGTGAGCTGGCAGTGGTTGCCATTTGCAACGCTGATCCTTCTAACAGCCATTCAATCGCTGGATAGCGAACAGATGGAAGCTGCGGAGATGGATGGTGCCAGCGCGCTTAGCCGCTTTGCCTATATTACTTTGCCGCATTTGGCGCGCGCGATAACCGTTGTTGTTCTTATTCAGACGATCTTTCTGCTCTCTATTTTCGCGGAAATCTTTGTGACCACCAATGGTGCCTTTGGAACCCGCACGCTGACTTATCTTGTTTATCAGCGGGTGCTTGAGAGCCAGAATATCGGCCTTGGTTCGGCTGGCGGTATTATTGCGGTCATTCTTGCAAACATTGTTGCGATCTTCCTGATGCGGGTCGTTGGCAAGAACCTAGATAATTAGGGAGGAGTGTATCATGGCACGTGAAGTCTCAAAAAGACGGAAAACCGTTGTAACCATCATCGCTTGGGCGATTGGATTGCTGATCTTTTTCCCAATTCTGTGGACGATCCTGACCAGCTTCAAAACGGAAGCTGAAGCGATTGCTGATCCGCCAAGTCTGTTCTTTTTTGACTGGACCTTGGAAAATTATGAGGTTGTTGGAGAGCGCTCTAACTATGGCAAGTTTCTTTGGAACTCCGTGATCTTGGCCGTTGGATCAACCATTTTTGGATTGATGATTGCCATTCCATCGGCATGGTCGATGGCGTTTCAACCGGGTAAACGCACCAAAGATGTCATGATGTGGATGCTTTCCACCAAAATGATGCCTGCTGTTGGTGTGTTGTTCCCGATCTATATTCTGGCGCGCAATACCGGTTTGTTCGACACGCATATTCTGCTGATCGTCGTGCTTATGTTGATGAATTTGCCGATTATCATCTGGATGCTCTACACATATTTCAAAGAGATTCCGGTCGATATTTTGGAAGCGGCGCGCATGGATGGCGCCAGCCTTAAATCGGAAATCATTTACGTGCTCACGCCAATGGCGCTGCCGGGCATCGCGTCTACCATGCTGCTCAATATTATTTTGGCATGGAACGAAGCCTTTTGGACGCTCAATCTAACTACGATCAATGCCGCGCCGCTCACAGCCTTTATTGCAAGCTATTCAAGCCCTGAAGGTCTGTTCTACGCAAAGCTATCGGCAGCATCGACAATGGCGATTGCGCCAATTCTTATCATGGGCTGGTTCAGCCAGAAGCAACTTGTACGCGGCCTGACGTTTGGCGCGGTGAAATAGGTAGATAATCATGGGACGTATTACACTTAAAGACGTAACAAAGAGCTTCGGTGAAACGCAGGTTATTCCGCCGCTCAACCTTGAGATTAATGATGGCGAGTTCGTTGTTTTTGTCGGCCCGTCGGGCTGCGGTAAGTCAACACTTTTGCGGTTGATCGCTGGCCTTGAAGATGTGACCAGCGGCGCGATTAACATTAATGATATGGATGCGACCAATATTCCGCCAGCCAAGCGCGGTCTTGCGATGGTCTTCCAATCCTATGCGCTGTATCCGCATATGAGCGTGCGCAAAAATATCGGGTTCCCACTTAAAATGGCCGGTATTGTGGGCGTTGAGGCATCCAAAAAAATCAATGATGCGGCCAAGGTTCTTAATCTAACGGACTATTTAGACCGCAAGCCTGGTCAGCTTTCTGGCGGACAAAGGCAGCGTGTTGCGATTGGCCGTGCGATTGTTCGCGAGCCGGATGCATTTTTGTTTGACGAACCATTGTCCAACCTTGATGCGGCGCTGCGTGTGAACATGCGTCTTGAGATTTCAGAACTGCACCATCAGCTTAAAACAACCATGATTTATGTAACGCATGATCAGGTCGAAGCGATGACGATGGCTGATAAGATTGTTGTCCTGCGCGCAGGAAATATCGAGCAGGTCGGCTCACCCATCGAGCTTTATAAAAACCCACAAAATCTGTTCGTTGCTGGTTTTATCGGTTCGCCGAAAATGAACTTCATCAATGGAACAAGCGCTCAACAACATGGTGCACACACGATTGGCGTTCGCCCGGAGCATTTGCGTGCATCAAAAAGCGAAGGCGTTTGGAAAGGTGTGGTTGGCGTTTCTGAACATTTAGGATCTGACACGTTTTTGCGCGTGAATGTCGACGGGATCGAAGAAGGTTTGGTCGTTCGCGCCGAAGGCGATGTTGAGCTTTATCATGGCGATACAGTTTATCTGTCGCCTGAAAATGACAGCCGCATCTATAAATTTGATCGAAATGGGCAAGCTATCTAATGAGCCGTTTGACAGGAAAAGCGGCCATTATAACGGGCGCAGCACGCGGTATCGGTAAGGCCTTTGCGCAAGCCTATATTCGTGAAGGCGCATGCGTGGCCATTGCTGATATTGATCTGGATAGAGCCAAACAAACAGCTGCGGAGCTGGGCGATAAAGCCATTGCTGTGCACTGTGATGTAACATCACAGACCAGCATTGATGCGGCTGTTGAGGCAACGATTGCTGCATTTGGTCAGATCGATATTCTTATCAATAATGCAGCCATCTTTAGCGCCGCACCAATCATTGAAATTGAGCGTAGCGATTATGCGCGTGTCTTTGACATCAATGTGTCTGGCACATTGTTTATGATGCAGGCCGTTGCACGCCATATGATTGCGCGCGGCAAGGGCGGCAAGATTATCAATATGGCAAGTCAGGCCGGACGACGCGGCGAACCGCTTGTAGCTGTTTACTGCGCGACCAAAGCGGCAGTTATTTCGCTGACGCAGTCTGCGGGCCAAAATCTCATTCAGCACGGCATCAATGTGAACGCGATTGCACCTGGTGTTGTTGACGGTGAACATTGGGAAGCTGTCGATGCTTTTTTTGCCAAATATGAAAACAAAGCGCTTGGACAAAAGAAGAAAGAAGTTGGCGAAAGTGTTCCCTATGGCCGTATGGGCGTTGCGGAAGATTTGACTGGCATGGCTATATTCTTGGCCAGCGCAGAAGCTGACTACATCGTTGCTCAAACCTATAATGTGGACGGCGGCCAATGGATGAGCTAACCGCGCTTTCTAACATTACATTGAAGGATCTGCCGTCAGGCGTGCGTGTTCCGCACTATGATCGCTCTGTGCTTTCTGCTGGTATTGTTCATATTGGACTGGGCAATTTTCACCGTGCGCATCAGGCTTGGTATTTGCACCGATTGATGGATGCAGGCCTGTGTCATGATTGGGCGATTATTGGCGCAGGCGTTCGCGCCAATGATGCGCAGCAACGCGAAAGACTGATCGCGCAAGATTGCCTGACCACTTTGATTGAGCTTGATCCTTCGGGCATGTCGGCGGAAATCAGCGGTTCGATGATTGATTTTTTGCCCGTCGAAGAGGGTAATCAAGCGCTGATTAAGCGTATGGCTCAGCCTGATATTCGCATTGTTTCACTCACGGTGACAGAAGGCGGTTATTATATTGACCCTTCAAGTGGTGGTTTTGATGCAAGCCACCCAGACATTGTGTATGATTCGCAAAATCCTACACATCCCAAGACTGCATTTGGCGCGATGGTTGCAGCTTTAAAACTACGCCGTGAAAAAGGGCTTGGCCCTTTCACGGGCCTTAGCTGCGATAATTTGCAGGGCAATGGCACAATTTTAAAGCGTGCTGTTGTGGGCTTAGCGGGTATGTCTGACCCTGATTTGGCGACATGGATTGAAGATCAATGTACATTCCCGAACAGCATGGTCGATTGCATCGTTCCGGCAACGGGCCCGAAAGAGCTTGAGCTTGTGCATTCATTTGGCATTGATGACAAAGCGCCCGTTACCCATGAGAATTTTCGTCAATGGGTTATCGAGGATGATTTTTGTGCCGGACGTCCTGATTGGGATAAAGTAGGCGCAACGCTTTCTGGCGATGTTCATGAATATGAAGCCATGAAGCTGCGTATTCTCAATGGCGGTCATCAAATGATTGCTGTTCCGGCTGATTTGCTCGGCATCGACACCATATCGGGCGCGATGGCTCATGATGGCATTCGCGCCATGCTGCAAAAGATTATCAGCCAAGAAGTCGCACCGAACGTAAAATCTGTGCCAAATATGGCACCGCTTGACTATTTGCAGCTTATTGAACGGCGTTTTTCAAATCCAGAAATCGTTGATACCACACGGCGCGTTGCCTTTGATGGTTCAAGCCGGCAGACGGGCTTTATCGTACCTTCCATCCGTGATGCGCTGGCTGGCGGTCAGCCTGTTGATGGTTTGGCGCTCATGAGTGCTTTGTGGGCACGTTATTGCTTGGCGCAGCGCGAGGATGGCTCAGCTATTGCGCCGAACGATCCCTACTGGGATGAATTACAAATAGTTGCTCATGCTGCACAAAATAATCCGATAGCTTGGCTTGAGATGCGCAAATATTATGGCGACCTTAGCGAAAACGCAGTGTTCTCGTCAGCCTTTGCCCATTGGTATGAAGTCTTGGCCCGTGAGGGCGTTGAAGCGGCTCTATCCGCTTATAATAGCGATCAGGTGCCTGCCGTATAAAATCGGCGAGTGCATATAATAGATCGCAAAGATGCGGCGGGTGACCGCTGCTCAATATTATTTTCATTTCAGGAAATTGTGCAATCATACGCTTTGGTATGATTGTCTGTGTTCGTCGAAAATGGAGCGGGCGAGGCGATTCGAACGCCCGACCCCAACCTTGGCAAGGTTGTGCTCTACCCCTGAGCTACGCCCGCTCATCTTCGTGAAATGCTAAGCATTCCTTCGAACTGCCGCTATATGCGTCAAGCGCTAACTAATTGCAATATGATTTTGCAAAAAATTTGTCACATAATTTCGAAGTGGTTTTCAACGTGCGCTTGCAATGCTCTATTATGTTCAAGATACAGGGCCAACATTAGATTTTATTCAAGGCGGTATGGCGGATGAAGAGCAGCGACGATCTATTTTCATTCTTGAGTGAACTTTCAATCGACGTAAAAAATACAGAGCACGAAGCGGTGTTCACTGTGGCCGAATCACAGGCGCTGCGTGATGAGATTGAGGGCGGGCATACCAAGAACCTTTTTCTTAAAGACAAAAAGGGCCGCTATTTCCTTTTAACGGTATTAGAAGATGCCGAGATTGATTTGAAACAGTTCATCAAAAGATCGGGGCGCAAGGGCGTGTCTCTTTTGGTAAGCCAGAGCCGCTTCTGGAATATTTAGGCGTTTTGCCAGGTTCCGTCACTGCCTTTGGCATTATCAATGATACGGATAATCAGGTTAGCTTGATATTGGATGCGCGTTTGATGGAAAATGAGATCATCAATTGCCATCCACTGCGCAATACAGCCACAACATCCATTGCTGCTGAGGATTTAAAGAAGTTTGTCACGGCAACGGACCATGCGTTGCAAATCATTGCTTTGGATGAAAAACCGACTTCTTGACTTGAAAAAAGTGCATGAAAACGCGACATGCAGTCATAATTGTAGATTGATGCGATAGGAATGAACAGATGAGCAATAACGACAATCCTTTTGCACCCAGTGCAGGCAGCGGTTATGGCGCAGCTTCTGTTGGATATGGCGGGCAGTCTGTTGATCAGGCAGCACCAGCGCCTCAGGCGCCACAGCCTGCGCCTCAAGCACCGCAACCGATCGTGGGATCAACGATTATCGGCGCTGGTTCAGCTTCGGGTGATTCTGGTCCATTGATCAAAGACACGACAACAGCTGAATTTACAGCCGATGTTATCGAAGCATCGAAAACAACGCCGGTATTGATCGATTTTTGGGCACCGTGGTGCGGACCGTGTAAGCAGCTAACACCGATTATCGAAAGCGCGATTCAAAAAGCGGGCGGCAAGGTCAAGCTTGTTAAAATGAATATTGACGAACATCCGGCAATTCCAGGTCAGATGGGCATTCAGTCTATTCCAGCGGTTGTTGCATTTATCGATGGTAAGCCTGCCGATGGTTTTATGGGCGCAAAGAGCCAGAGCGAAGTTGACGCTTTTGTTAAAAAGATTGCCGATAGCGCAGGCGCTGATGATACGGCGGCGATGATTGAGCAAGCTTTTGAGCAGGCACGCGCAGCGATTGATGCGGGCGATATCAATGGCGCAGCGCAAATATACCAAGCGGTGATGCAGCACGCGCCTGACAATGCAGATGCCTATGGTGCGCTTGCTGGTTTGATGGCTGATTATGGCCAGATTGATCAGGCACAAGCGATGCTTGATCAAGCGCCAGAACAATTTGCAAATCATGCCGCCTTAGCTGGCGTAAAAGCAAAGTTGGAACTGGCAGCAAAAGTTGCAGGACTTGGTGATCCTGAGGCGCTAAAAGCACGCCTTCATCAAAATCCTGCAGATCACGATGCAGCGTTTGATATGGCGCAAATTGAAAATGCACGCGGCAATAAGGATAATGCCGCTGATTTGTTGCTTGGCATTATGAAGGCTGACCGCGAATGGCGCGAAGACGGTGCGCGCAAGGAACTTCTTGTGTTCTTTGAGGCGTGGGGACCAATGGATCCTGCAACGCAATCTGCGCGCCGCAAATTATCGGCCATTTTATTCCGGTGATGATTTTTTGGGTTTAGCGCATTGGTGCTAAATCCAAATTCAGCTCAAAGTCGATAATCCAGACCGATCTTTGCCTTGCAATTTCGGTTTGCTGTTCCATCTCTTGTTTAAGTGAAACAACAGCCCCCATAATTGGATCAGTTTTAATGAAGGCAGGAAACTTTACTTATAAGGACCTTAACGACATTCCGGCCGTCGTTCCTGTTTTCCCGCTTTCCGCTGCACTATTGCTGCCGGGAAGCCAGATGCCTTTGAATATTTTTGAACCGCGTTATCTGGCGATGTGTGATGCTGCGCTAAAAACAAACCGATTGATCGGTATGGTTCAGCCGGTTTTTAGCGGTGATATCGGCAGCAAGGAAAATCCTAACCTCTGCAAAGTTGGATGTCTTGGGCGGATTGTCTCATTCACCGAGAGCGGAGATGGGCGCTACCTCATCAACCTCCAAGGCGTAAGCCGCTACCGGATTATAGAAGAGGTGAGCGCGAAGACGCCGTTTAGGCAGTGCCGCATCGCAGCCTTTGCCCATGATCTTTCTAGCCAGAGCAATAATGGGGATGATGTAAACCGCGACGAGCTTCTCGAAACATTTAGGCTTTACCTTGATGCCAATGATCTTGAGGCAGACTGGGAGAACGTCAACAAGGCGGGCAATGAATCACTGGTCAATGCTTTGTCTGTGATGTCGCCTTATGGTCCTGCCGAAAAACAGGCACTGCTAGAGGCTCCTGATTTGAAAAGCCGCGCAGATACATTGATCGCACTGACGCAGATTGCCCTTGCGCGTGATGCGGATGGCGATGAGTATGCACAGACGTTGCAATAGTGACATCCGGCTCTATGCTTGAGCCAATTGAAGCAAGGGCGTTTGATGGCTGATCCCAATAATATTGATATTGTACCTATCGAAGAAGGCGTCAAAGCGGACAATGTTTTGCTTGCTGGACAGATGATGCAATTGCTTGTTTGCCCGCTCACGAAGCAATCTTTGAAATATGATAAGGAGCGCCAAGAGCTTATCTCAGTCTCAGCGCGATTGGCCTATCCTGTGAGAGGCGGCATTCCTATTTTATTGCCATCAGAGGCGCGCCGTCTTGATGAAGATGAAATGAAAAAGAAGAAATGAGTGACGCGCCTTTAAAGAGCAAACATAAGCGGGGTGCGCTTCGCCGCGATGCGTTGATTCAAGCGGCCGCTGCCTTGTTCTGGATTAAGGGATATACCGGAACAAGCCTTGCCGATGTTGCCAAGGCTTCCGATGTGCCGCTTGGCAATCTTTACTATTATTATAAAACCAAAGCGGATTTAGCGCTGGGTGTTGCCAATTTTTTTGCCGATGAAACCCGTGCGCTGATTGAATCGGTATCAGAGGAAAAAACCGAACCGCGTGCGCGTTTGAAATTTCTGGTGGAGCGAATGCGCGCGACACAGGGCAAACGGCTTAGCTATGGCTGCCCTATTGCGGCTGCATGTCGCGATTTTCGCGAGACTGCACCCGAAGCGAGTACGCGTGCAGGCGAAAGCTTTTCACTTTTGATTGCGTTTATTGCCGAGGAGCTGGGTAAGACGGGGCGCAAACCGTCGGTTGCTTTGCTTAAAGCGCGTCATGTCATTGCCGACTGGCAAGGCGGCATTGCACTGGCGCACGGATTACAACAGCCCAATGTGCTGGCTGAAACATATGCGCGCATGGAGCGCACGCTTGCCAGCTGAGCAATTGCAGGAAAGTGGAGGCTGGTTTTCCTGCAATTATATAAAACAAAAAGTTAGATTTTTTCGCCGCGTAGCAGGCGCGGTGTTTGGCCTGAAATGCCGGAAGCTTGGCTGATGAAATAATCTTTTAGCTTTGGCAAACGATCAACCACACCAAGCCCGAATGAACGCAAAGCACGCAACGGTGCGATGTCATTGGAAAATAGCCTGTTTAAAATGTCGGTGGTTGCACCCATTTGCACGGTGTCGAACCGGCGCCAGCGCTGATATTCTTCCAGAACATTGATCGCGCCAATATCAAGACCAAGGCGGTGTGCTTCGACGATTTTTTCTGCCAGTGCTGCCGCATCTTTGAAGCCTAAGTTCAACCCTTGGCCAGCAATGGGATGAATGCCGTGGGCCGCATCACCAGCGAGCGCAAAGCGCGGTTTTACAAAGTCACGGGCCAATGTCAGGCCAAGCGGATAAGCGCGTGGTTTTGTTTCGACTTTGATGTCGCCCAGCTTGAGCCCGAAACGCTGTTCTAACTCTATGTCGAATGTAAATTCGTCGCCCTCGATCAGGCGCTGCGCTTTTTCGGTGCTTTCCGTCCACACAATGGATGAGCGATTATTGGTAAGTGGCAAGATTGCAAAAGGACCGGCAGGCAGGAAATGTTCTTCGGCGCGGCCTTCATGATCGCGTTCATGGGCAATCGTTGCAACGATACCGGACTGGCCATAATCCCAGTGAACGGTCTTTATGCCTGCCATATCGCGCAGGCGTGAGTTTACCCCATCACAAGCAATAAGCAGTTTGGCGCTGATTGTATTGCCGTCCGCTAAGTGTATCTCGGCAGATTGATTTTCTTCGCTATTTTCAAAATTTGTAACGCCGACGCCTTGAATGATATCAACGCCAAATTCGTCGCAGCGTTTACGCAATGCGCGGATCATTTCGACATTGGGTATCATGCGAGCAAAAGGTTCGCCCTCTTCGACATTGCCTGCAAACGTCAAAAAGACGGGCCGAACCGGATCGCTTGTTCTGCTATCAGTGACGACCATTTCATTGATTGGCTGTGCGTGCGGCAAAATATCCTGCCAGCAATTGAGCTGTTCAAGCATGCGCACCGCAGCGGCGGCGACAGCAGATGCGCGCCCGTCATTTTGCCACACATTTTCAGGCGCAGCATCGACCACAACAATTTTTAAGCTTGGCGCTGAGCTGGCGATAGAAACCGCAGTTAAAAGTCCAACATAGCCAGCACCCGCAATGAGGGTATCTGCTTTTTGCGGCAGTTTTTGCTTTGCCGGTTTTTTAGATGTTGCTGCTTTTGCCATTTGAGCGGCCTACCTTCCTGCTGTGGTCCAACGCGTGAACCCGTGTATGCAGTTGACTTAATACGCCTTCCTTGTAGCAAGACACTTAGTAATTTTCCATCGATGAGAATACAAGGAAAAACCGATGTCTGCTGCCATGGATGAACTATTAGAAACTTTGGACCTCACGCATCTGGAAGACAATGTGTTCCGTGGTCGCAGCCCGCAAGCAGGTTGGCAGCGGGTTTTTGGCGGACAGGTGATCGGTCAGGCGCTTATTGCTGCGCAGCGCACGGTTGCAAGTGACCGCTTCGTCCATTCGATCCATTGTTATTTCCTGCGGCCTGGTAATCCCAATGTGCCGATCGACTATCATGTTGATACGCTGCGCAACGGTATGAGTTTTACAACGCGGCGTGTGGTTGCGCATCAAGATGAAAAACCAATTTTTGCCATGTCTGCATCATTTCAAATCGAAGAAGATGGGTTACAGCATTATATGCCGCAGCCTCTTAACATTCCGATGCCGGAAGATTTGGCTG
This sequence comes from Ahrensia sp. 13_GOM-1096m, assembly GCF_000620605.1. Classification (NCBI taxonomy): domain Bacteria; kingdom Pseudomonadati; phylum Pseudomonadota; class Alphaproteobacteria; order Hyphomicrobiales; family Ahrensiaceae; genus Ahrensia; species Ahrensia sp. 13_GOM-1096m. Next base: position 62,961 of record NZ_JIAX01000011.1, on the reverse strand, counting down.
GTGAAAAGGCATTGGTTGAGCAAATCAAAGACAGCCTGCCGGAACATGTGAGAAAATATTGGGGCCGTGAACGGCCCGTTGAGCTTCGCCCTGTTTCCTTAAAGCATTATATGAGCAAGGATCCTTTGCCGCCGCTTCAAGATATGTGGCTTAGAACAACGGGCGATGTTCCTGATAGCCGTGTCGTACAGGCTGCGGTTCTTGGTTATTTATCAGATATGACTTTGCTTGATACGGCGCTTTTTGCCCATGGCAGGTCAATTTTTGATAGTGATTTGCAAGTTGCCAGCCTTGACCATTCCATGTGGTTCCACAGGCCCAACAAGCTGGATGATTGGCTGCTTTATAGCCAAGACAGCCCAAATTCCTCGGGCGCGCGCGGCTTCACCCGTGGCTCGCTTTATGCCCGTGATGGTTCATTGGTTGCTTCTGTTGCACAAGAAGGCCTCATTCGGCAGGTTAAGCCTAAAATTTAGGCAGAATTAAAATGCCGCCTATTTTTTCACCTGTTCAAATGTTGAGCGCTTTGGGTGCCGCAGCATTTAAGCAGAATATTCCCCATAGAATACAACTAGTTAAATAAAAATTTCGACTTGGCACGCTACGTGAATAGTCCCCAGTGAAGCGAAGCACGGTTTCGTGTTTTTCGTAGTGAGCCCGACATGGTGTCGGATCACAAAATGAAACTGGGGAAATACGCGCATGAAAATAGTCATGGCAGTTATTAAGCCTTTCAAGCTGGATGAGGTGCGTGAAGCACTGACCGGTCTTGGCGTTCAGGGTGTTACCGTGACAGAAGTCAAAGGTTACGGCCGTCAAAAGGGCCACACAGAGATTTATCGCGGTGCTGAATATGCCGTGAGTTTCTTGCCAAAACTAAAGCTCGAATTGGTGATCGATGACGATCTAACTGACAAAGTTATTGAAGCCATTACTGTTGCTGCAAAAACTGGCCAAATCGGTGACGGCAAAATCTTCGTCTATTCTATTGATCATGCGGTACGCATTCGTACCGGCGAAACGGATTCTGCAGCGCTTTAAGCGGCAGCATTTCGTCAGGAGAAAATTACATGACCATTTCTAAACTTTCAAAACTGACAGTGTTGGGTAGCGCCGCTGCTTGCCTGTTGTCAGTGCCTGCATTTGCGCAGGACGCAGCACCGGCAGTTACGCCGGACGTTGCTTATATTCTCAATACATTGCTTTTCCTCATCGGCGGTTTTCTCGTCATGTGGATGGCGGCAGGCTTTGCAATGCTTGAAGCTGGATTGGTGCGTTCGAAAAACGTTTCCATGCAGTCTTTGAAGAACGTCGCATTGTTTGCGATTGCCGGCATTATGTATTGGCTTGTTGGTTATAAGCTTATGTATACAGGTGTTGATGGCGGTTTTATCGGCACAATCGGCTCGTATAGCTTTGATCCTGTTGGTCTTGAAGGCGCAGATACTGCTGCTCTTCTTGATACGGGCTATTCAACGGCATCTGACTGGTTCTTCCAGATGGTGTTTGTGGCAACAGCTGCTTCAATCGTATCTGGTTCGCTTGCAGAACGCATCAAGCTTTGGCCTTTCCTCGTCTTCACAGTCGTTTTGACAGGTTTCATCTACCCAATCGCCGGTTCATGGCAGTGGGGCGGTGGCTGGTTGTCTGAAATGGGCTTTTCTGACTTTGCTGGTTCAACACTCGTTCACTCTGTTGGTGGCTGGGCTGCTCTTGCTGGTGCTCTTCTACTTGGCGCTCGTACAGGCAAATATGATGCATCAGGCCGCGTTAATCCAATGCCTGGTTCAAACATCCCGCTTGCGACTTTGGGTACATTCATCCTTTGGCTCGGTTGGTTCGGCTTTAACGGCGCGTCACAGCTTGCAATGGGCACAATCTCAGACATTTCTGACGTGTCACGTATCTTTGCCAACACAAATATCGCGGCTGCAGGCGGCGTTGTAACAACAATCGTTCTTCTTCAGCTTCTATACAAAAAAGTTGATGTAACAATGGTTCTCAACGGTGCACTTGCTGGCCTTGTTGCGATTACAGCTGAACCGCTTGCTCCAGCCGTATGGCAGGCGCTTGTTATCGGTGCTGTTGGTGGTGCAATCGTGGTCTTCACAGTTCCGCTTCTCGACAAGCTAAAAATCGATGACGTTGTTGGTGCTATTCCAGTTCACTTGTTTGCCGGTATCTGGGGCACACTTATCGTGGCGTGGACGAATAGCGACGCTTCAATTAGCACGCAGTTACTCGGTATCGTGGCCTATGGTGTGTTTACACTGGTTGCTTCGTTTGCCGTGTGGTTCGTCATCAAGTCGGTTATTGGTCTACGCGCCAGCGCCGAAGATGAAATGATGGGTCTCGACAAAGCCGAAGTCGGTGTCGAAGCCTACCCAGAATTCCGATCATAATTAAAAAATATAGGAAGGGGCGGCCTCGCCCCTTTCATAAGAATACAAAATGATCCTCCCATCCCGTCGTGATGTTTACATCACAACAACTTGTCCGGCCCAGATTTACTTCTGGTGCCGGATCTTTTTTAGTTACCTAAACAACACGGAAATTTGCATGGTTAATGAGCGCTTAACCATACGCGGCTAGATTAAACCCTAATTCCTTGAGTAGATTCAGTATTAGGGACGTAAAATGCAGGTCAAACGCGATCGCTTTGCTTCGGCAGATTCGGATTTTGATGCCTATGAGCTTCCACAAGAAGCCCATAGCAGTAAAATGACCCATTTGCTGTGGCGGCAAGCGGAAATTGCTGGCGGGCTGGTTTTGCTGTTGTTCGTTGTTTTTGTGATTGCCGCCTTGGCGACATGGAATGCAGCGGACCCAAGCTTTTCTCATGCAACCGATTCGCCTGTCACCAATGCGATGGGGTTTGCTGGTTCAGCGGTTTCAGATCTGCTTATTCAATTTTTTGGCCTTGCATCCCTTGCTGTTCTCGTGCCGCTTTTATTTAAAAGCTATGCGCTTGTGCGTGGAAATCACTGGAACTTGGCGCTGCGCCGTTTAGGTGCATGGCTCGCAGGTAGCTTACTTTTTGCAGCATTTCTTGGCTGTTTTCCAACAACGCAAGCATGGCCAATGCCAACGGGCCTTGGCGGTGTTATGGGCGATATGGTTCTTAAAATACCGGGCCTATTTCTTGGCGGTTACCCGCAAGGCTTTTTCGCATTTCTAGTTGGTGCAGTTCTGTTTGTGCCTGCATTGTGGTCGGTTGCGATTGCCTCTGGTTTTCTTTGGAAACAAAGAGCGCACAATGAAAATGATATGCCGCATGATGCCATGGCACATGATGAGGGCGAAGGTTTTGTACGCTTCGTAAGCTTGGGCGCGATCATGCATGGATTTTATTCTGCAAAAGCTGCGATTCGCCGCCGTTTGCCACAGCGTGCTAAACCAGCTGCAAAAATGGCACGGCGTGCTGCACATTATGATGAGCCATCTTTTGAGGCTTCAGCGCAGGGGCACCCTGTTGATCCGGATATGGGGTATGCTGCACCAGATTCTTATGAAGTTGATGATGCAAATTATTCAGCTGAATATGCTGGCGAAAATTGGGATGGCGCTGAAGATTGGGCACCGCAAGTGGCTCCAAATGAAGTGCGGCCAGATGCTACACCGCGCGTTGCAGCGCCTGCACAAATTGCACCTGCTTCTGGCGGATCAGCACGGGTTGAGCCTGCTGCACCGAAACCAAAGCCAAGTGTTCGCGTTCAACGTGAAGCCCAGCCGTCACTGATTAAGGACAATGGCTATGAATTGCCGCCAGTGCATTTGCTCAATGAGCCAAAAAACACTGTGCGCGATGAAAGCCTTTCACCCGAAGCCTTGGAGCAAAATGCCCGTGTTCTTGAAGGTGTTTTAGAAGATTTTGGCGTTAAAGGTGAGATCATTCATGTACGGCCCGGTCCGGTTGTTACAATGTATGAGCTAGAGCCAGCGCCTGGTATAAAATCATCCCGTGTGATCGGCCTTGCTGAAGATATTGCCCGCTCTATGAGCGCTATTGCAGCGCGTGTGGCAGTGGTTCCTGGCCGTAATGCCATTGGTATTGAATTGCCAAATAATTTGCGTGAGACGGTATATTTCCGCGAAATGATCGCTTCTGCAAATTATGATAATTCCAAAGCAAAACTGGCTATGGCGCTGGGCAAAACCATTAATGGTGAACCGGTGATTGCCGATCTGGCAAAAATGCCGCATTTGCTCGTGGCTGGTACAACAGGCTCTGGTAAGTCTGTTGCTATCAACACGATGTTGTTGTCGCTGCTCTACAAATTGTCACCTGCTGAGTGCCGGTTGATTATGATCGACCCAAAAATGCTCGAACTATCTGTCTATGACGGTATTCCGCATTTGCTGACGCCGGTTGTTACTGATCCTAAAAAAGCCGTTGTCGCGCTTAAATGGACTGTGCGCGAAATGGAGCAACGCTATAAAAATATGGCGAAGCTCGGTGTTCGAAACATTGATGGTTTTAACACCCGCGTAAAAGAGACGATGGATAAGGGTGAAGAAATTACCCGTACTGTTCAAACGGGCTTTGACCGTGAAACCGGTGAAGCGATTTATGAGACAGAAGCGCTTGATCTTGAGCATATGCCATATATCGTCGTGGTGATCGATGAGATGGCTGACTTGATGATGGTCGCCGGTAAAGAGATTGAAGGGGCGGTTCAACGCCTTGCGCAGATGGCGCGTGCAGCGGGTATTCATGTTGTTATGGCAACGCAGCGCCCATCGGTTGATGTTATCACCGGTACAATTAAAGCTAACTTCCCGACCCGTATCTCGTTCCAAGTAACATCGAAGATCGACAGCCGAACTATTCTTGGTGAAATGGGCGCTGAACAGCTGCTTGGTATGGGCGATATGCTTTATATGGCTGGCGGCGGGCGCATTCAGCGTGTTCACGGACCGTTTGTGTCAGATGAAGAAGTCGAAGAAATCGTCAAGCACCTGAAACTACAGGGCGTGCCGCAATATCTTGAAGCTGTGACAGAAGACGATGACGAAGACGATGGTGATTCGGGCTCTGGCGGCGGTAATAGCGCTGGCGGCATGGGCGATTCGGAAGATCCATATGATCAAGCGGTTGCCGTTGTGCTGCGTGATCGCAAAGCATCAACCAGCTATATTCAGCGCCGCCTTGGCATTGGTTATAACCGCGCTGCATCATTGATTGAGCGCATGGAAGATGAAGGTGTGATCGGCCCTGCTAACCATGCAGGTAAGCGCGATATTCTGGTGCCATCGGAAGAAGAGCAACAAATGGGCGGCATGATGTAGGCGATAATTGCAACATTGTGCCGGATTGCCGCCACATAACAGTCAAACTATCTCCTTATGAACTGCGTATGAAGTCCCTGAGGGCAAGATGGAAAAGAGAACATTATGAATAAGAACACTGCTTTAATACGTCGATCATTTCTTGCGCTCTGCACAGGCGCTGTCTTGGGAGCGTCCATCTTATCGTCGCCAGCTAGAGCTGATGCGCCTCAAGCGATTGCGGATCATTTCTCAAGCGTCAAAACCATGATGGGTGAGTTTGTGCAGTTTGGCCCATCGGGCGAGCAAACGGGCGGAAAGTTCTTTATTGAGCGGCCGGGTAAAGTTCTTTTTCTTTATGAAGAACCATCGAAAATTCGTGTGGTGTCTGATGGCTCCACCGTTGTTGTGAACAATAAGAAGCTGGATACTTGGGATACATATCCATTAAACAAAACGCCGCTTCAGATTGTGCTGGGCGATAAAATTGATCTGTCCGGCAACAAAGTTAAGTCTGTTAAACAAGCCGACGATCTGACCACCATTGTCATGCATGATAAGCAAGTTTTTGGTGACAGCGAAATCACCATGATGTTCGACCCTAAGAATTATGATTTGCGCCAATGGACGATTAAAGACGCAAAAGGCAAAGACACCACAGTGATGATTTTCAATGTCAAAGAGGGCGTGAAGTTTGGCGCGCGCACATTTGCTATTGATTACAACCGTATTCGCGAATCTAAAAAGAACAACTAACTCTTAAAAAATCTAATTTGTGAGCGGTGGCACCTTTTCAGGTGTCGCCGCTTGTGTTTTTGCCGCTGGGTCTGCACAAGATCAACCTCACTTATGAGGATCAGCAGATGGCAGATAGTTCGTTTTCATTGGCAACTTGGAATATCAATTCGGTGCGTTTGCGACGTGAAATGGTTGAAAGTTTTCTAAATGAACATCAGCCGGACGTCTTGTGTTTGCAAGAAACGAAATGTCCAGACAGTGATTTTCCAGCCGCAGCGTTCGCTAAATTGGGCTATTCCCACATCGCGATCCACGGCCAAAAGGGCTATCACGGCGTTGCAACGCTTTCAAAATATCCGCTGACTGAAATTAACAAACGCAAATTTTGTGAAATTGACGATACGCGGCATATTGAATGTATCGTTGATACGGGGACGAAAAAAATACGCGTCCATAATTTCTATGTTCCTGCAGGCGGCGATGAGCCAAATCGCGAGATCAATGTGAAATTCGCCCATAAGCTGGATTTCCTTGAAGAAATGCGCGCGATTACGGCTGAGCCTGGTTCAGCTGATGGGTCCATTCTTGTTGGCGATCTAAACATTGCGCCGCTGGTATCAGATGTTTGGTCGCATAAGCAGCTTTTGAAAGTTGTCAGCCACACGCCAATTGAAACTGAAACGCTGGAAGATTTGCGCGTTAAAGGTGGTTGGGCCGATTTGATTCGCAGTCATATTCCAGAGCCAACACCTGTCTTTACATGGTGGAGTTACCGCTCGAAAGACTGGCAAACATCGAACCGTGGACGCAGACTTGACCATATTTGGTCTTCTGAAAACCTTGTGGCGCCGCTTGAAAATATTGAAATTATTAGTGAGGCGCGCGGCTGGGAGCGTCCATCGGACCACGTTCCTGTTATTGCGCGTTTTGCACTTTAAGCGCACTGGCGCTTAAAAATCGTGCCTATCGTCAAACCGATGTTCCATGGTGCCGATGCTGGCTAAAAACTCTTGGAGTCTTTCCAAGATATCACGGTGAATATTGGCTGCGATTTCTGGATATTCCGTCAACATGCGGTGAAACAATGAACGGTTGATGCGAATCAGTTCGCAATCGGTTTTGGCCACTGCGCCTGTTAATCGGTTGGTATCTGTGAGCATGGCCATTTCGCCAATAATCGCGCCCGGCCCGACTGTTTTGACGGTTTTCATTTCATCGCCCGCTAAACGGACCAGATCAATCTCGCCGCTAGCGACAACAAAACCACAGTCGGCGCGGTCATTTTCACGGAAAATGTTGCGACCCTTGCTAAATCTCAAACGCTCTGAGCCAAACGCCAAAAGACGCAATTGCTCTGTGTGCAATGCGTCGAAAATTTGTGCGGATGCAATGATCCGAATGTCATCATCCAATGACAAAGCAAGTCCCCTAAACTGATATCCATATTAGCCCATCAGGGGCTGTTATAGTAGCGCAGTTCATTTGAAAAGATCGCACAGAGCGAAACTACACCTATAGCCTGCTCAAGGGACCAGTTTATAGCCGCCGCTTTCTGTCACGAGAATGGCAGCGTTAGACGGATCGCTCTCAATTTTTTGGCGCAAACGATACACATGTGTTTCAAGTGTGTGCGTTGTAACGCCAGAATTATAACCCCAAACCTCTTCAAGCAATGTGTCGCGGCTAACGACCTTGCCGCCCGTGCGGTAAAGAAACTTGATGATTGCCGCTTCTTTTTCCGTCAATCGCACTTTGCCGCCATTGGCATCCAAGAGCAATTTTTGGCTTGGTTTGAACGTATAAGGTCCGACTACAAAAGTTGCGTCTTCGGACTGCTCATGCTGGCGCAATTGTGCGCGCATACGGGCAAGCAGAACGGCAAATTTGAACGGCTTGGTGATATAATCATTGGCACCAGCTTCTAGTCCAAGGATTGTATCTGAATCAGTGTCGTGACCTGTAAGCATAACGATAGGCGATTTGAAGCCGCCTTTGCGCAAAAGCTTTACCGCTTCGCGGCCATCCATATCTGGCAGGCCAACATCCATCACGATGAGGTCAATCATTTGGCTGCGTGCAGCTTCAATACCCTTTGCAGCAGAAGCTTCTTGCAAAACTTCGAACTCTTCATAAAGGGACAATTGCTCTACGATTACTTCGCGAAGGTCGTTGTCATCATCAACCAGTAGGACTGTGCGTGTCGTCATAGATCACCTTATCGGCTAGAATTCAGTCTCGATATGTTCATCGATACGAATATGTTACTTAAATATATATACAGCAACAAAGGGCTAATCGTAAAATATCGTCAATTCATGACCTATTGCGGTATTTTTCTTGAGGGGCAATTAAATTTCGATGAACTTTTTGAGAACTCTCCGTGTACAGCGCCAACCGGGTGATCCTTGCAAAGGCATTATCGTTGCCCAAAACCGCATTATTTCTTGCGCTTTGGGGCGCTCTGGGCCCAGCGTTTTTAAACGTGAGGGGGATGGCGCAACACCAGCGCACCGTCCTTTGCGCCCGATCAGTGGGTTTTTTCGCGGTGACCGCGTGCAACGGCCAAAGTCCACATTGTCCTTTGAAGCGCTTATGCCAAATGACGGCTGGTGTGACGCGCCCACGCATCCAAATTATAATATGCCTGTCGATCTGCCGTTCGGCGCTTCGCATGAAAAGATGATGCGGGATGACAAGCTTTATGACATTGGCATCATTCTGGATTGGAATATGCCAGTGACAGGCCGAAAGCGTTATGGTGGTTCGGCGATTTTCTTTCATCTTTGCAAGTCTGGCTACAAGTCGACAGAAGGCTGCATCGCTGTTGAAGAAGCCGACATGCGTTGGCTACTCCAATATATGACAATCGATACGACAATAATTGTTTGCCGCTAAACTAAGACTCGAGCTTGTTTAAAGCGGCGGGTTTTCCAACTCGCCCATGCGGCAAACTTCTAACCATTCTTGCTTCGTAACGGGCTGCACAGATAGGCGCATGGATGTAACAAGCGACATTTTTTCCAGTGCGGGATTAGCCTTTACCGCTTTGAGCGTTACAGGTTTTGGCATGTCGCAAACGGCTTTGATGTCCACGCAGTCCCAGCGGTCGTCATTAATGGTTGTGTCAGGGTGGCTGAGCGCACAAACTTCCGCGATGCCAACAACTTCTAACCCTTCATTGGAATGGTAGAAGAATGCTTTATCGCCGATTTTCATCTGGCGCATATTGTTGCGCGCTTGATAGTTGCGGATACCGTCCCACTCTTCGCCGGCTTCGCCTTTGGCTTTTTGCATTTCCCATGACCATTTAAATGGCTCGGATTTAAACAACCAATAGTTCTTTTCCATTACATACTCTCTGTCGGGCTTTATGTTTGATCGCTTAGCTAGCTAATTGAGCGGTTTGGTCAAGCGGGCTTAATGACTGCTTCTGATTTTAACGGGCGGGCCATCAATTGGGCAATGGCTTCATCCACATTGATAGAGCCAGATAATAATTCATTGACGGCAAAAATCAGCGGCGCATCAATATTGTTATTCTGTGCGATTGAAGCGGCAATTTGAGCTGTTTTGACACCTTCGGCTAATTTCATATGTGTGAGATCTTCGCCGCGTCCGATGGCGGCACCATAGGCGAAATTACGTGATTTTTCAGAGCTGCTGGTCAATACGAGGTCGCCAAAGCCAGATAGGCCGCTCAATGTTTCGGCTTGTGCACCCAAGGCTAGTGCAACGCGCTGTAATTCGGCAAATCCACGTGTTGTGAGCGCAGCAAGAGCGCTTGCGCCCAAAGACCGTCCGTGAACAATGCCAGCCGCTATGGCCAAAACATTTTTCAAAGCGCCGCCATAATCAACGCCCATCTGATCATTGCTGGCATAGCAGCGTAGATTTTTATTCGAAAGCGCCGCACATAGCGCCAGCGCTGTTTTGGTTTCATCGGCGGCAATTGTTACGGCTGTGGGCAGATTGCTTGCAACATCAATGGCAAAACTTGGGCCGGAGAGCGTTGCAACCTGATGGTTTGGGAAAATGCGGTGCAGAATTTGCCCCATTGTTTCGCCCGTGTTCTGATTGATACCCTTGGCGCAGGAAATAATTACTGTACCGGAACCGATGCTCTCGGCAATCTTTTGTGCCGTATCTGCCAGTGTTTGAGCCGGTGTGACCAGCAAGATGATATCGGCGCCTGAAATGCTTTCCAGCAAATCATCACTAAAGGTGAGGTTCGTGCTCAGTTGTACGCCGGATAAATATTTATCGTTTCGGCCGCTCTCACGCATCAATTGCATTTGCGCTGGATCGCGGCCCCACAATGTTACAGTTTTGCCATTGGCGGCTTGGTTTGAGGCAAGGGCAGTTCCCCATGCGCCTGAACCTAAAACGGTGATTTTGTTGCTCATGCTTTTGCGCCCTTTTTGCCTGAGCCGATAATCGGTGCGCTATCGCTATCCAATGGCCAGCGCGGGCGGGGAATAGCGTCCATATCAGATTGTGCACCAGCTGCCAGCTGCTCAAGCCCTGCCCAAGCAATCATTGCTGCATTGTCGGTACAAAGCGCGATAGGCGGCGCAAGAAATGAAAAGCCTTGCTCGGCACATGCTGCCTCCAGCATCGTGCGTATTGCCTTATTGGCCGCGACACCGCCGGCAACGACAAGCGTTGGTTGATCATCGGTAAATTCATTTCGGTAACGTGACAAGCTGCGCGAAACACGATCTTTAAGCGATTCTGTAACGGCAAGTTGAAACGAAGCACACAGATCATCAATGTCATGTTCTTTAAGCGGGCCAAGCTCGGTTGCCTGTCTGCGCAGGGCTGTTTTCAAGCCTGAAAAGGAGAAATCCAAACGATCTTCACCTTTGAGCGGTCGCGGCAAAGAAAAGCGCTCTGCATCGCCTTTAAGCGCATGTTGTTCAACAGCAGGGCCGCCCGGATAGGCAAGACCTAAAAGCTTAGCCGTCTTATCAAAGGCTTCGCCCAGCGCATCATCAATTGTTGATGCCCAGCGTTCATAATCGCCAAGCGAACGCACAAGGACGATTTGTGTATGCCCGCCGGAGACCAGCAACAATAAATAGGGAAATTTAATGCCATCGGTCAGACGTGCGGTGAGGGCATGGCCCTCCAGATGATTGACGGGTAAAAAAGGCTTGTTCTGTGCATAAGCAATGGCTTTGCCAGTCATCACGCCAACGATTAAGCCGCCCACCAAACCTGGACCTGTTGTCGCAGCAATGGCGTCAATATCGTTCCAACTGCAATTGGCATCGCTTAGTGCACGTTGAATTATGCCGTCGAGTTTTTCCACATGCGCGCGCGCGGCAATTTCAGGCACAACGCCGCCAAAGGCTGCATGGTCGTCAATTTGGCTATGGACGACATTTGATAGGATTTCACCTTGGACAAGATTGGCATCGCCGCGCACAATAGATGCAGCGGTTTCATCGCAACTTGTTTCAATACCCAATATGGTTAGCATAATAGATGGCTTGTTCTTAAGGTCGGTTTGTTGCATCACACAGCTAGACCAAAGCGGACCGCGTGCTGCTTGGATTTGGCCTAACACGAATGAAAAAGGTTGCAAATAGTGGCTTCGACCCCGCAAAAAATCGGGATTGGTACCCGTGGCAGTCCGTTGGCATTGGCGCAGGCGCATGAAGTGCGTGATCGCTTGATTGCCGCTCACGGCTCAGATGCTGTCGATATCGAGATTCACGTCATTTCTGTTGTGGGTGACCGTGTTCAAGATCGCTCGCTTTCCGAGATTGGCGGCAAGGGACTTTTCACCGAGGAGATCGAAGCACAGCTCTCCAGCGGTGACATTGATATTGCTGTTCATTCGTCCAAAGACATGCCGACTAAATTGCCAGATGGTTTGGCGCTGATTGCGTTTCTTGAACGTGAAGATCCGCGCGATGCCTTTATCAGCCATTCGGTAAAAAACATTCTCGAAATGCCAGAAGGTGCGGTGCTTGGAACCTCCTCTTTGCGGCGTCAGGCGCTGGCGCTGCGTGCGCGTCCTGATTTAAAAACTGTTGGCTTTCGCGGCAATGTGCAAACACGACTTAAAAAATTAAGTGATGGTGTTGCCGATGCGACATTGCTTGCCAGTGCCGGACTTCGCAGGCTTGGCATGATAGATATTGCTGCTGATCTTATTGATATGAGCATTTTTCCGCCTGCCCCGGGCCAAGGTGCGATTTGTGTTGAAGGCCGAATTGGTGATCAGCGCGTACTCGACCTTATTGAACCGTTAAGACATCAACCAACTGAAATTGCACTTGTGTGCGAACGTACCTTTCTTGCGACCCTTGATGGGTCTTGCCGTACGCCGATAGCAGCTTACGCGACGATTGATGGGGACCATATTTCTTTTAACGGCACAATTCTGCGCCCTGATGGCACAGAGGCATATGACATTAAAATGGAGGGGCGCATTGGCGAGGCGGCGGAAATCGGCATGCGCGCTGGTGCACAGTTAAGAGCGACCGCAGGCGATGATTTCTTCAAGGACTGGCAATAATTTGAATAGGGCTAACGCGCCGACAATTCTTGTTACGAGACCAGAGCCGGGCGCTTCTGTTACCGCAGAGAAGTTGAAAGCCGCTGGCTTTAATGTCGTCATTCAGCCTTTTACGCAGATGGTTGCAAAGCCTGTTGATGCCGATCACGCTAGGTTTCGCGATGTAACCGCTATTATTGTGACAAGTGCTAATGCGCTGCGCTATCTATCAAGTGATATTGCGGCAGAACTATCTGGCTTGCGTGTGTTTACCGTTGGCGATGCAACGCAGCAGGAAGCGCTGCGGCAAGGGTTTAAAAATGTACGCTCTGCCGATGGGGATGCGCAAAATCTAATCAGTTTACTGCGCAGCGAACTCACGCCCACAGACCGTGTTGTTTATCTGTGCGGTGCCATTCGCACACCAGACATTGAAGAAGAACTTGATCGCCTGAAATTAGATTTCACTGTGCTTGAAACATATCACACTGAGAAAATAAGTCAGTTAACTGATAAATTAAATGCGCTCTTTGTAAAAACCAATATTGATGCAATTTGTTTTTACTCAAGCGTTTCAGCGCAGCTTTTTGCGGGTTATGTTGAGGCGGCTGCCGATCAATCTAAGATGCTGAATATAAAGTATTTTTGTATATCAGAGCGCGCTAAATTAAGCTTACCAGAACCATTTAGAGGCCGCGCATATATATGCGAAAAACCCAAGGATGATGCGATGATCAACCTCCTCGTTAAGCACTATAACGCATAGTTGTAAGATTCTTTGTCCTTGCTGCTTTCGCTTTGCTATCACCATGCTAAATATCTATGAGACAATCCCAACTGGAGACAGAAATGGCCAGGTCCAATAATACACGCCGCACCCCGAACACGCGAAAGCCTGTAACAATTGATCTTGAGGCAAAGCCGGTTGAGACCGACGATGTGCCGGTTGATGCGACGCCAACTGATTCTGTAGATGTTCCTGCGGATGAAAATCAAACTCCAGAACCGGTAGCGTTTGACGCGCTTGATGATAAAAAATCCGTAGAACCGGATGCTGATGATTCAGCATCTAATCCACAGGAAGAAGCTACGCCAAGCGCTGCACCGAGCGCTAAAAAATCAGGTAATGGCGGCTCGGGCGCTGTTATGGGTGGATTGATTGGCGGTCTTATTGCGCTGATAGGGCTCGGCGGTTTGCAGTGGGCTAATGTGCTGCCCTCATTTGGGAGTGCACAAACACAAGCCGCAGACACCTCATTGCTTGAAACCGATATTGCGACATTGAAAAGCCAGCTTGCTAAGCTGGAAGAAACCTCAAGCGGCAATAATGATGCAGCTGCCATGTCATCTGATGTCGAAGCGCAATTAAGCGCTGCTTCGATTGCTTTTGAAAAAGCCACAACACGCATTCAGGTCATTGAACAATCGGTTGCTGATCTTGGTGAAAAGGTCGGCGCGCTTGAATCCAATGTTTCAAGCGCCGGTACTGGTGAAGCTGGCAGCGTCTCGGTTGCCGTTAGCGAACAATTATCAGGTTTAACCGAACAGCTCAGCGGGCTTGAGGAAAATATTGCCCAGCAAAGCACGAAATTAAGTGCTGCTGAAACCGCACTTACCGAGCAGATCAATGCGCTTGAAAGCCGTGTTGTCAAAGTCGAGGACATTACAGCCGATGGCAATACCAATGCAGGTGTTGCAACAGCGATTGCATCTGCGGGCCTAAAATCAGCGATTGATCGCGGCGGCTCGTTTATGGCCGAGCTTGAAGCTTTTGCTACGGTTTCGCAAAAAGCAGAAATTATTGATGGCTTGCGCAATTACGCAGCTGCTGGCGTTCCAACGATAAACCAGCTGTCGGATGAGTTTTCATCTGTTGCCAATAAAATTGTCGCAACCGGACAGGGCCTTGATGAAAATGCCAGTGTTACAGAGCGTTTGATGCAATCGGCACGCTCGCTTGTTCAAGTGCGTCCTGTTGGCGAAGTTGAAGGCGAAACGCCCGGTGCCATTGCGGCACGCATCGAAACACGGTTGAAAAGCAGCGATCTTGCTGGTGCGCTTGCTCAGTGGGAAACACTGCCGGAAGCTGCCAAGAATGTATCGGCACCGTTTGCTGAGAAAATGCGGGCACGGCAAAGTGTGGATGAGCTGGTCGCAAAAGCGCTGACCAGTGCGATGGCAACCACATCCGCGAATTAATTCGATCAAAGGGAAATAACAGATGTTACGCGTATTATTCTTCGTATTGATCGTTTTTGCACTTGGCTTTGGCTTTGCTTTTCTTGCCGATATTCCAGGTGAAGTTGTTTTAACGGTCGCCAATCAAGAAATCACAATTTCGCTTATGGTTGCGGCCATTGCTATTGTTACGGCAATCGTCGCCGTGATGTTTATCTGGTGGGTTTTGAAGCTTTTGCTCACATCGCCCGACCGTGTGCAACGGTTTTTCCGCTCACGCAAACGCGATAGAGGGTATCAATCCTTATCGACGGGCATGATTGCGGCAGGTGCTGGTGACGGCGCGACTGCGCGCAAAATGCTCAAACGGGCTGACGGCCTGCTTGATTCGACGACAGAACCACTTTTGCATCTGCTAGACGCGCAAGCGATGATGCTTGAGGGGCGTTATGATGATGCGCGTAAAAAGTTCGAAGAAATGCTGGAAGATCCTGAAACGCGTTTGCTTGGTTTGCGCGGGCTTTATGTTGAGGCACAGCGCCTTGGCGAACGTGATGCACAGCGTCACTATGCCGAAAAGGCTGTTGAGGTCGCACCGCAGCTTAACTGGGCAAGCAATGCAGCGCTTGATCTTAAAACGGCAGATGGTGATTGGGATGGTGCCATTCGCCTGCTTGATAAACAAAAAAGCGCAAAACAGGTTAGCAAAGAAGATGCAGCGCGTAAGCGCGCTGTTCTTTTAACGGCAATGGCGATGGAATTTGCTGAAACGGATCCTGCAAAAGCAAAATCTGCTGGCATGGAAGCCCATAAGCTTGCGCCGGAATTTGCGCCAGCGGCGGTCGCAGCAGCAGAAGCTGCCTTTGGGCTTAATGAAACACGGCGCGGCGTTAAAATTCTAGAGACAACGTGGCGCAAAGAGCCCCATCCGCAAGTTGGCCTTGCCTATGTGAATGCAAAAGCTGGCGAATCGGCTGCTGACCGACTTAAACGTGCCAAGCGGCTTGAGCAGATCAAACCGTCCCATGTGGAAACCAATATGATTGTTGGCCAGATGGCGATGGAAGCGGGTGAATTTGAAACAGCCCGCCGTGCTGTGGCTGACGTGCTTAAAGCTGAACCGCGCGAAAGCGCCTTCGTGCTGATGGCCGATATTGAAGATGCTGAAACAGGCGATCAGGGCAAAGTGCGTGAATGGATGGCGCGGGCCGTTCGTGCGCCGCGCGATGCAGCTTGGACAGCTGACGGTTTTGTTTCGCAAAAATGGGCACCGTTTTCACCATTAACTGGCAAGATCGACGCATTCGAATGGAAAGTCCCTGTTGAAACTGTTGGCGCTAAGATGATCGAAAACGATCTTGATCCAATGGAGCCGGGCAAAACAGCTGAAGTCTTAACCGCAGAAATTGCAGCCGCTGGCGCAATTATTGCAGGTGTAGTGGAAGCCGATATTGAAGATGCGGCTGAAACACAGCCACCTAAAGAGGCAAAAAACACTGCCGCTGAGGTTGCTCAAGCGATTGTGGTTGAGACACCTTTGAAAGAAGACGTGGAACAAGATGAGGCTCTTGATAGTTCTGCGGAAGAGCTAAAAGTGCCAATACCGGATGATCCTGGTGTTGATCCAGATGAAAAATCGGAAGAAGATCGACGGTTCCGGTTGTTCTGAAGAAAATTTAGGGACGAAATATGTTTGACAAAATACTGAACTTTTTAGGCACTCTTGGCGAGGATCGCCAAGCCTCAAGCGATGATTTTGCAGACAATGATCCTCGTCTGTGCGCAACGGCCTTAATGTATCATGTCATCCGCGCCGATGGTGTGTTACGCGACGTTGAAAAAGAACGGTTTGAAACGCTGGTGCGCCGCGAAAATGATTTCGAGGGCGCTGAGCTTAACAAACTGCTTGAGGCCGCAAAGCTTGCCGATAATGAAGCGATTGATCTTTATAAATTCACCAGCGTTTTGCGCATGGGTTTAGAGATGGAAGACCGCGTTCACTTTGTCGAACTCTTGTGGGAACTGGTCTATTCTGATGGCGAGCGTCATGAATTGGAAGACAATGTTGTCTGGCGCATATCTGAACTATTAGGTGTTGATGGGAGCGACCGTGTTGCTATGCGTCAACGTGTTCAAAGGCGCATGGAGGGCGATGCTGAAGGATGAGTATTGTAGAGCTTAAAAAGCCGATCCTCATCATTCTTCATCAAGAAACGTCAACACCTGGCCGTGTTGGCCAGCGGCTTATGCAACGCGGTTATGGGCTGGATATACGCCGCCCACGCTTTGGCGATAGTCTACCTCACTCATTGGATGAACATTCAGGCGTGGTTGTCTTTGGCGGTCCTATGAGCGCCAATGCTAAAGAAGAATTTATGCGGGTTGAAACCGATTGGCTTTCAGTCCCGCTGAACGAAGACAAGCCGTTGATAGGCATTTGCCTTGGCGCTCAAATGTTGGTGAACCATCTTGGTGGCAGCGTTTATGGCGAACCAGCAGATAATGTTGAAATTGGTTGGTATGATTTAGAGCCAACACAAGCAGGCAAAGCACTGTTGGATTGGCCTGAGAAGATTTATCAGTTTCATATGGAAGGCTTTACGCTTCCCTCTGGTGCGGAACTTTTAGCCAAATCTGCTGACTTCCCTAATCAGGCTTTTCGCTATGGCAAGAATGCTTGGGCTGTGCAGTTTCATACCGAACTCACGCTGGCCATGATGCACCGCTGGGTCGTGCATGGTGCACATCGTTTTGAATTACCCAATGCACAAATTGGCAAGGACCATTTATTGGGGCGCTATCTTTATGATGGACCGGTTTCTAAATGGCTCGATGATTTTCTCGATATTGTTTTTGGCAAGCAGAACTTCGCTGTTTAATCGCGGTGTTCTAAATGGCGTGCATTGAGCAATTTCGGGAATTTCCATGCCCAAATGCCTGCAACAGCAATTGCGCCGACACCGCCAAATACAACAGCTGGCACTGCGCCAAGCCATGCAGCCATAAAGCCTGCACGGAATTCGCCCAGTTCGTTTGAAGCGCCAAGAAACACCATATTGACCGCATTAACGCGGCCGCGCACTTCGTCCGGTGTCCACAATTGCAGCAATGTTTCGCGGATATAGACGCTGACCATGTCCGCAGCGCCAATCAGGCCGAGCGCGATGATGGATAACCATGTGCTTGTGGAGAGCCCAAAGATTATTGTGAAGACACCAAATAGCCCTACGAAGGCGAACATAATGCGTCCAGCGTGATCTCGCACTGGAGAGGCTGCGAGCCATGCAGCAACAAGCAGAGCGCCAATGCCGGGCGCTGCACGCAGCAGCCCAAGCCCCCAAGGGCCAAGATGTAGAATATCACGTGCGTAAATCGGCAATAATGCGACCGCACCACCTAAGAGAACGGCGAAAAGATCGAGTGAAATTGCACCCAAAACCACTTTTTCTTTGCGAATATAACGCAGCCCATCAAACAGCGATGAAAAGCTCGTTTTGATAATTTTAGCGGGCGCTTTTGGTTTTGGAATTAAAACAATCAGAAAGAGCGAAATCGCGAATAAAACGGAGGCGACGCTATAAGCAATATTAGCGCCCAATCCATACAGCAGGCCGCCAGCGACAGGTCCGCCAATCGAGGCTAATTGCCATGCGGATGAGTTCCAAGCGACGGCATTTGGAAATATGTGTGTGGGCACAAGATTGACGACGAGCGACTGCGATGCAGGTCCGTAGAAGGCGCGTGCAATGCCAAAGCCGAAAAGTGCCACAAAAATGGGGAGCGGTGATGCAAGGCCGCGCATGGAAAAATATAAGATCGCTAAAGCACAAACAAGTTCTGCAGCTATAGCAAGGCCCATAACGGTGCGCCGTCCATAGCGGTCGGCAACGGCGCCAGTAACAAGAACCAGCAAAAGCACGGGCGCGAATTGCACCAAGCCAATGATGCCCAAATCCATTGGATTGCGCGTTAAATCATAAATTTGCCAAGCAACGGAAACGGCGACAATCTGAATTGCGAATGTGGAAAAAAGGCGTGCTGTCCAATATTTCGCATATGCCGAATAGGAAAACGCGGCAAAGCGGGTTGGTTGCTCAGATATTGGTGTTTCACTTTCCATTCGTCATCGATAAGCACTTTATTTGCGATAACCAAGCTTTTTATCCACGCTAAATGATCGTTAATGCGCATTGGTCTTGCCTCACGGGCAAGGCTTGCCTATTTGGTAGGAGACCAACTAAGGAGAGCGTTGTGGGCCTGACAATAATTCAAACCCTTTTATATGCTTTGGGCATATATAAATTCATCGTTATTGGCGCGATTATTTTCTCATGGCTCTATGCGTTTAATGTGGTGAATAATTCCAACCAGTTCGTCGCGATGCTTGGTAGCTTTTTCTACAAAGCAACAGAGCCAGTGCTTGCACCTATTCGCCGGTTTATTCCCGATCTTGGCGGAATTGATATTTCACCGATCGTATTGTTTGTGATTATCTATTTTGTTGAGCAAGCCATCGTGAATGTGCTTGCACCTGCGATCATATAATTACGCATAAAATATGCTGAAACTAAAAATGCGCTGAAACTTTGAGTTCCAGCGCATTGTTTTAGTCAATAATCATATTAATTATTTTTTGGCGCGTGCAATCGAGTTAACGATTAGTTCGCGTGCTTTTTCGTGACCTTCCCATGCGCCAATTTTGACCCATTTGCCTGGCTCAAGATCTTTGTAGTGCTTGAAGAAGTGTTCAACTTGATCAAGTGTGATCTGCGGAAGATCTGTGTGTGTTATGACGTTTTCATAACGCTTTGTAAGGTGGCTTGACGGAACAGCGATGATTTTTTCATCTTCGCCAGAATTGTCTTCCATGTTCAAAACGCCGATTGGGCGTACATTAATCACGCAGCCCGGCACCAATGCGCGGGTATTCATGACCAGCACATCAATTGGGTCGCCGTCATCTGACAATGTGTGCGGCACGAAGCCGTAATTGCCCGGATATGTCATCGGCGTGTATAAAAACCGATCTACCATGAGCGCGCCGGACGCTTTGTCCATTTCATATTTAATCGGTGAGCCGCCAACCGGCACTTCGATGATTACATTTACGTCTTCAGGTGGGTTATCACCAATCGCAATTGCGTCAATATTCATTGATTTATCTCCAGTTGCGCTCTGATAAACCGTCAAAAGCGTTGGTGCAACATAGACGAAGGCTAAATTTGTATCTGGACTGCTTTTCTGAAATCGTTAGATTTCATTTAAATTGGGAGATTGAAATGCGTAAACTGTTGATTCCAGGTCTAATCGGTTTTCAAATCATTGCTGCGCCGTCCTTCGCGCAGGAAATAGCCATGAGCACGGAAGTCTCTAGCGTCTATACGGATCTCAACATCGATGAAGCCTGCGTCGCCTATCAGATGGATATGCTGGGCGGTAGTTTCGCCTGTTCGGGCTATAAAGGGTACAGCGTCATTTTTCAGGAAGGCGATGCACGCGAATCTGTATTTTATGGCTTTGTCGGCGATTGGTTTGGCGAAGGTGCGTTTGAAAGCTTTCAAGCATTTAACAATGTTGGTGATAAAATCGAATGGCGCTTAGTGGGCGATATTCCCTATGCCGCAATCTTGCGTTGGCACATTTCTGCCGAAGATGGCACTGCAGACGGCGATCAGGGCCAAGTTCTGGTTGTTTCTAAGGTTGCACAGCCTGCTGTTGGCGATGGCTGCGTTGTTGGCTATGTGGATGCGCTTGAAAACGAAAATGCCAATGAAATGGCACGCGAGGTTGCTGATAGTTTGGCAAGGGATTTCCGCTGCCGGATTGATGAGCCTGAATTTCACGGCAATGAAGGACTGGCTGCAGGCTTCCCGATGCGGACTTTCGGGCCTTAAGCTCTATTCCCAGACGTAAGCGATTTTGCGCAAGGTGCGTCCGGCAAATGTCTCATAGCCTTCAGCAATGTCTTTGCCGCCCATATTGCCGTAAAAATCAACCGCGCCGGAATTATCTTCCAGTGCCCAGACAACAAGTCCGGTGCAGCGCAGTGTTTTGAGCCGTGCACGGGCTGCATTAAACAGCTTTGAGCCAAGGCCAACGCCTTGATATTCAGGGCGCAGGTAAATTTCGTAGATTTCACCGTCCTGCGGCAATGCGCGAGCGCGGTTAAGGCCAAACGTCACATAGCCGGCAATCTGGCCGCCGCCCATATCCAGCACCATAACGGATGTGCCGCGATCAATTGCGCGTGCCCACCAGCGTTGATCACGCCGATTAATCATTTCACGCAAGGACTGATAGGGGATGATACCCGCATAAGTATAATCCCACGCAGAAGCGTGGGTTTGGGATATGGCCTCTGCATCGCTACGCTCTGCTGGCCTGATGTCAATGGTCAATGCGGTCATGGTTAAAGAACCATGAGTCATTAAACAAAACCCCGCAAGATGCGGGGTTTAATATTAACAGATGTTCACAAGTCGTTTGCTCAGACGTGTGTTTTGGCTTGCAAAATTAGCCGTCAGATTTCGACTTTGCCAAGCGTTTGCGATCAATTGGATCAAGGTGAATTTTACGCAGACGAATTGTTTTCGGTGTTACTTCCACCAATTCATCGTCCTGAATCCATGACAAAGCGCGTTCAAGAGACATTGCCTGCGGCGTTGTTAGTTTAACCGCTTCATCTTTACCAGATGCACGCATGTTGGTGAGTTTCTTGCCCTTAAGGACGTTCACTTCCAAATCGTTTTCGCGCATGTGAATGCCGATGATCATGCCTTGGTAAACTTTAACACCAGCGCCAATAATCATTGGGCCGCGATCTTCCAAGTTGAACAATGCAAATGATACTGATTCGCCCTGATCGTTGGAAATCAGAACGCCTTGCGTACGTCCGCCAATATCGCCCTTATATGGCACATAATCATGGAACAAACGGTTCATGATGGCAGTACCTTTGGTATCGGTCATCAATTCTGACTGATAGCCGATAAGGCCGCGTGTTGGCGCATGGAACACCAAACGAACACGGTTGCCGCCTGATGGTTTTAGCTCAAGCATATCGCCTTTGCGCTCGTTCATTTTCTGAACAACAACGCCGGAATGTTCTTCATCAACGTCGATGACAACTTCTTCCACTGGCTCTAGGCGTTCGCCGTTTTCACCTTTGTGGAAAACAACGCGTGGACGCGATACGGCAAATTCAAAACCTTCGCGGCGCATTGTTTCGATCAAAACAGCAAGCTGCAATTCGCCTCGGCCTGAAACATAGAACGAGTCTTTGTCTTCGGCTTCTTCGATTTTAAGCGCAACGTTGCCTTCAGCTTCTTTAAACAGGCGGTCACGAATAACGCGGCTTGTTACCTTGTCGCCTTCAGTACCGGCATAAGGTGAATCGTTGACGATAAAGCTCATTGTCACGGTTGGCGGGTCAATTGGCTGTGCTGTCAGCGCTTCGCTGATTGATGGGTCGCAATATGTGTCCGCAACAGTACCTTTTTGAAGGCCTGCAATCGCAACGATGTCGCCAGCATGGGCTTCTTCAAGCGTTGTACGCTCAAGACCGCGGAAAGCGAGGATTTTTGAAATACGGCCAGTTTCAACTGTTTTGCCGTCTTGTGCCAGCACTTTAACAGCTTGGTTTGGCTTGATCGAACCAGAATGGATACGGCCCGTAATCATGCGGCCAAGGAAGTTGTTTGATTCAAGCAATGTACCGATCATGCGGAACGGACCTTCGCCAACGCTTGGCTTCGGTACATGTTTGAGCACGAGGTCGAGCAATGGCTCAAGGCTTGAGTTTTCTGGTTGCTCTGGCACATCGGCCATCCAGCCACCACGGCCTGAACCGTAAAGGATTGGGAAGTCGAGCTGCTCATCGGTTGCATCCAATGCAGCGAACAGGTCAAACACTTCGTTGACAACTTCTTCGTGACGACCATCTGGACGGTCGATTTTGTTGATCGCAACGATTGGCTTCAAGCCAACTTTAAGCGCTTTGCCAACAACGAATTTTGTCTGTGGCATTGGGCCTTCGGCCGCATCGACAAGAACGATCGCACCATCAACCATAGACAGGATACGTTCTACTTCGCCGCCAAAGTCGGCGTGGCCTGGTGTATCAACGATGTTGATGCGGTGGCCTTTCCACTCGATGGAAGTCGCTTTGGCAAGAATTGTAATGCCGCGTTCTTTTTCGATGTCACCTGAGTCCATCGCGCGTTCTTGAACGCGCTCGTTCTCGCGGTAGACGCCAGATTGTTTCAATAATTCGTCAACCAGTGTTGTTTTGCCGTGGTCAACGTGCGCGATGATCGCAATGTTGCGAAGTTCCATGTTCATTTTCCGGATATGATTTAAGCGGCACAAAAGCCAATTTGTGCCGCTCATAGACGAGTTTGTGCGCTGCGAAAACCCTTAAGCGCAAAATAGTGCTCTATTTGGTTAAATCAGACCACGCCCTTTGAGCATTGCATCGGGGGTTGGAAGCTTGCCGCGGAAGCCAATATAGGCATCTTCTGGCTCCATTGTGGCCCCGGAAGAGTAGATATTATCCAGCAAACGCTTGGCGAGTTCAGGATCAAACGCATCACCTTTTTCTTCAAAAGCTAGGAAAGCATCAGCATCCAGCACTTCGGACCACATATAAGAGTAATATCCTGCCGCATAACCATCACCAGAGAAGATATGCTGGAAGTGCGGCGAACGGTGACGCATCGCAATTGGGGCGGGCTTGCCTATTTTTGCCAATAGCTCGGCTTCGAAAGCGGCCGGATTTTCCACACCTGTGTCATTTTGGTGATAGGCCATGTCGACCATCGCCGATGTGGTATATTCAACCGTATCATGACCGATATTGAATGTTGTTGCTGCTAAAACCTTGTCGAGCAAGGCTTTTGGCATTGGTTTCCCCGTTTCTTTGTGGGTTGCAAATTCGTTCATCACGGCTGGCACAGTCATCCAGTGTTCATAAAGCTGCGATGGTAATTCCACAAAATCGCGCGACACACTTGTGCCAGACAGCGACGGATAGGTGACATTTGACAATATGCCATGCAGCGCGTGGCCAAATTCGTGAAACAATGTGCGCGCATCATCAAAGGACAAAAATGCTTCTTGCCCTTTTGGCGGTTTGGCAAAATTCATCGTGTTGGTGATGATCGCAGATTTGCCGAGCAATTTAGATTGGTATTGCATCGCGCTCATCCACGCGCCGGAGCGTTTTGATGGCCGTGCAAAATAATCGCCAATAAACATTGCTTGATGTTCACCGTCGGCATTTTTCACTTCCCAAATACGGGCATCGGGATGATGTAGCGGTATTCCCTCTTTTTCTTCAAATTTTAGACCAAACAAGCGACCTGCGACGCTAAATGCGGCCTCGATCATATTTTCAAGGCGCATATAGGGGCGCACTTCGTCATCAGAATAGGCAAAGCGTGTGCTGCGAATCTTTTCTGCATAATAGCGCCAGTCCCAGCCTGCCAAATCAGCATTGTCGCCGCTCTCACGCATGAGCTTTTCAATGTCTGCTGCTTCTTCTTCAGCGCGTGTCTTGGCTTTTTCCCACACTGTTTGCAAAAGCTCGTTTACGGCTTCTGGCGTTTTGGCCATTGTGCCATCGAGTTTGAGCGCTGCAAAACTGTCGTGTCCAAGCAGTTTGGCGCGGGTGGCCCGAAGCTTCAGCGTTTCGGCGATGATCGGGCGATTATCGCTCTCTCCATCATTTTCGCCGCGCGCTATCCATGCCTTATAGGCTTTTTCGCGCAAATCACGGCGATCTGAATGGGTTAGGAACGGCGATACAAGCGATCGGCTGAGCGTCACCGCATATTGACCGTCTTTGCCACGGCTTGAGGCTTCTGAGGCCATGGCGTCTTTCAGCGATGTTGGCAGGCCCGTTAAATCGTCTTGGCCCAAAAACATCACCCAGTCAGCTTCATCTTTAAGCACATTTTGGCCAAATTGCGTGCCAAGACCTGCGAGCTTTTCATTGACGGCGATGAGCTTTTGCTGCTCTTCGCCCTCTAATGCAGCACCCATCCGCACAAAACTTTTGTGGTGTTTTTTCAAAAGCTGCGCTTGTTCAACGGTTAAATTCAACGCGTCGCGCTTGTTCCAAAGCGTATCAATGCGCTCAAATAGTTTTTTGTTTTTGGCGATTTCACCTGCATGGCGGGCAAAAAGCGGTGAAAATTCACGTTCTAATTTTTGAATGGTGGCGTTTGTATCGTTACCAGCTTTAACAAAAAACAGCGTGGCCGCGCGGTTTAGAATTTCACCGGTGCGCTCTAGCGCTTCAATCGTATTTTCAAATGTTGGCGCATCAGGATTGTTTGCAATTTCTTCGGCTTGCGCAAGATTGGCTTTAAAGCCTTGGCGTATTGCGGGGCCAAAATCATCGTCCTTAATGGCATCAAAACGGGGCATGCCGAACGGACCATCCCACTGGGTAAGGGCCACGTTAATATTTGAATCGGTCATTTTTGCTCCTGATGTTTGTCGGTACTTATCTGAGAGGTAAGCAGCCTTGCGCACTATTCCAAGGCCACGCAGTCCTCAAATAATTTCGAATGTTATGTCTTAATCTGGCGGTAGCGGTCATTGATGGTTTCGCGCACAGCATCCCACAAAAGCGAGAAGGATTGGAAACTTTCATCGGTGACTTCATCGGTATCTAGCGCGATGACAACTGTTTGCAAAATATTGCTCAAATCAACCTTTAGAAGATCAAGCTCATCGGCTTCATCGGCAAGCATTGCCTGTTTTTGAATGTCGAGCAATTGGTAATTATAAATATCGGCTTTGTTCTTCTGGCTGCTCACAAAGCGTGACCTAAGCGCAAATAAACCCGATAGCAGAAGCGTGAGAACTGTAACGCCCAATGCGAGTGGTTCGGCGTTTTCCTGCACGAAGCTTGGCTGGTCGCGATTATAAAAAGCCTGTGCACCCTCATGTAGCGGAACAGAAAGCCCTCGTGTTTCGTCTGGCGCGCTAATGGCAGAGGCGAGCGCGAACCGGATGGTCAGGTCGAGGCGGTTTTCAAACATAATACGCGTTAATTCGCGTATCGCCTCTGGGTCAACATCTGCGCGGGTGACCAAAATGCGTTTTACCGCTGATGTCGGCGTATCGTGCCCGGGCACAGGTGTTGCGCCGGTAAACGCACCTTTGGGAATGTTTGCCGTGGTCAAAAATGGACGCTTAAGCGCAATCGCTTCTGCTTGTGCAATCGGCAGATAGCGTAGTTTGATGCTTTTAAGCTGGGCATCCTCGAACAGCCTAATCAACGGCATATCGCGCAATGAGCGCACCGTAAACAAGGCATCTATTTGGCCGCTCAGTAGCTTTTTAGCGCCAATATTAAAGGGTTCAGCCTTCCAGCGCATTTGGTCAATTGGCAAATCATAATGGTCGCCAATGACCCAAAAAGAGCGAAAACCATCGCTGCCATATTCAGGCACTGAGATTTGAATATTTGTGAGATCAGTTACAGTAAATGCTGGCGCATCATCGCGGACAATGATTTGGAAAACGTCTGGATAAAGTTCAGCCACACCGCGCACATCGGCAACAACGGGTGTGTCAGAGCGTATGACAGCTGCATCAATTTCACCCTTATTTAAAAGAGCGATATTTTGTGAGCCGTCGCGTGTAGACTTGATGTTGAGACGCAATTCATCTGAATGGCGCAGCACAACTTGTCTGACTTCGCTGAGAAGATTGAAAGCGTCCGAACCAAATGGTCCGGCGCCAATTGTCAGTGTGTAGGGCTCTTGTTCGCGGTTAAGCCAAAGCCAGCCGCCAACCGAGCTTATTGCAAGAATGAAAAGCGCAATGAATGCAAAAAGCCGATTGGATTTCCCTTGTTTGGAGGCTGCGTTGACAGCCGCCATATCAATGGGAACCCTGCTACCTGCTTTTTCAGACACTGCGCTGTTCCATTTAAGCTTTCAGGTTACGCGCAGCGAGTGTGCGTAGGCGCAAAGCGTTCAACTTGATAAAGCCATTGGCATCTTTTTGATCATAAGCGCCTTGGTCATCTTCAAAGGTAACGAGTGCTTCAGAATAAAGCGATTTATCGCTTTCGCGGCCCGTAACAATCACATTGCCTTTGTAGAGTTTCAGGCGAACTTTGCCTTCAACATAGTGCTGCGAATGGTCGATGGCTGCCTGAAGCATTTCGCGCTCTGGTGAGAACCAGAAGCCGTTATAAATCAGTTCAGCATAGCGCGGCATCAATTCATCTTTAAGGTGCGCTGCGCCGCGGTCCAGCGTGAGCGATTCCATAGCGCGGTGCGCCGCTAGAAGGATTGTGCCGCCCGGTGTTTCATAAACGCCGCGTGATTTCATGCCAACAAAACGGTTTTCAACCAGATCAAGACGGCCAATGCCATTGTCACGGCCAAGATCGTTGAGCTTCGCAAAGAGAGTTGCAGCGCTTAAGCGTTCGCCGTTCAGCGCAATCGCATCGCCTTTTTCAAATTCGATTTCAATGTCTGTTGCCACATCAGGCGCATCCATTGGTGAAACCGTGCGCATATGCACATATTCAGGCGCTTCAACCCAAGGATCTTCCAACACTTTGCCTTCAGAAGATGAATGCAGAAGGTTTGCATCAACAGAAAACGGCGCTTCGCCGAGTTTGTCTTTTGGCACAGGGATCTGATTTTCTTCGGCAAACTTTAAAAGGTCTGTCCGTGATTTAAATGTCCAATCGCGCCAAGGGGCAATGACCTTAATGTTCGGGTTTAGCGCATAGGCAGAAAGTTCGAAGCGAACTTGGTCGTTGCCTTTGCCGGTTGCACCATGGGCAATAGCGTCGGCACCCGTTTCTTGTGCAATCTCAACGAGACGCTTTGAAATAAGTGGGCGCGCGATGGATGTGCCTAAGAGGTAGACACCTTCATAAGTCGCATTGGCGCGGAACATTGGAAACACGAAATCAGAGATGAATTCTTCGCGCACATCTTCAACAAAGATTTCCTTGATGCCAAGCAGCTCGGCTTTTTTGCGCGCTGGCTCTAGTTCTTCACCCTGACCAAGATCGGCAGTGAAGGTGACAACTTCGGCGTTAAGCTCTGTTTGCAGCCATTTGAGGATGATGGAAGTATCCAATCCACCAGAATAGGCCAGCACTACTTTTTTTACATCTTTAATAGTTTTCGACATCAGTTTTTCCAGTTTGGGAATGTTTGGAGCGTTTGGCCGCACCATATTGGGATTTGCCGTTAGCGCAAGTTCGCTTTAGCGCGACATGCGCCATTTTTGAATTCGTTCGAAAGCAATCGCCAATATGCTACAGGTGATCAATGTTGTTATATAGCCC
Organism: Ahrensia sp. 13_GOM-1096m; assembly: GCF_000620605.1. Classification (NCBI taxonomy): domain Bacteria; kingdom Pseudomonadati; phylum Pseudomonadota; class Alphaproteobacteria; order Hyphomicrobiales; family Ahrensiaceae; genus Ahrensia; species Ahrensia sp. 13_GOM-1096m. The sequence continues at coordinate 34,945 of NZ_JIAX01000011.1, read as the reverse complement.
AGTAATACATCTGAAATGAAGTGCGCGCCAAATGTGACGCGTAGCAAGGCCATGGCCGCACCAAGAATAAACAGTGCGATATAAGCGGGTTTACGCCAGCGCGGTGCAAACAGTAGCCCGCAGCATAACAGCCATCCGCCGGCAGCAGCTTCGCCAGACGGGAAAGAGCAGTTGGATACGCATTGACCTATAAAATCGCCAGCAAGTGTAAAGTCACTCTTGCCGCCAAAATCGATGATATCGCGCGGGCGCACACGGCCAAAATTCTCTTTAAAGCCGCTATTGACGACCAACAAAGTGCCGATAATCAGATTGGCGAGAACCAAGGACTGGTTGCGAAAAGCGCTATCAACGGCTCGTTTTCCCTTATAATAGCTGTAAATCAGCAAGATGATTAAGCCAACGCCAATGAAGACAGGCGCTCGGTGCAAAATATTGCGGATGGTGGCCATGATGGAATTCATCGCGACTGGAAAGCCAAAGCATGGCTGCGTTGCCGCATTCGCCGAACATGCAACCTCATGATAAAAGAAGTTTGCAACCGCCATATCGATGGCCGGATAAGTGCGAAAGAACACCAATATCGCTGACCATAAAAAGAGCATCGCTATCAAGAATAGCGGTTTGCTCCAAAACCCAAATCCGTTATCACTTTGTGTCTGCACTTTTCTGCCTTTCGTTTAGGCGGGGTTTGGCATGGGATGTCCCATCAGGGCAAGTAATATTGGAAAACGATTATGCTATCATATGTTCCTTCAATTGCGGTGCTTTTGCAGTTCGCATTGGCTAGCGCAATTCTTGCTGTGACACCTGGTCCTGACATGGCGCTTTATGTTGGGCGGGCGATCACCCATAGCCGTGCGGCGGGCCTTGCCTGCTTTGGCGGTGCGGTGACAGGTATTCTTATCCATACGATGTTGGTTGCGCTTGGCTTGTCTGCATTACTCGTCGCGGCACCCACCGCATTTTTGGCACTTAAGATCGTCGGTGCGGGCTATCTGATTTGGTTGGCCTATCAATCCGTCCGTCACGGTTCATCGTTTACCCCGCGCAGCGGCAAGACAACCAAAGTTGGCTCTTTATGGGGCCATTATTTGACCGGTATCGGCATCAATATTTTGAACCCGAAAATAGTGATTTTCTTCCTGACATTCTTGCCACAGTTCGTATCGGCAGATGACCCTCATGCGCTGGGCAAACTGGTGTTTTTGGGCGTATTCTTTTTGTGTGTGGCGATTCCGATTATTCTGCCAATGATATTTATGGCGAACCGTTTTTCAGCGTTTTTAATTAGTAGCCCGCGCATTATGCGCGCAATGGACTGGACACTAGCAACGGTGTTTGGCGCATTTGCTGTAAAAATACTGACAACTCAGGCGCGATGAAACAATCGCCTGTGCCATAGGGCATAGGCAAAGCCACCGACGCTGCCACTGACAATAATAAGTGCAAGCCATAGGATTGATATATTTTGGGCAGGTTCGCTTGGATCATGGTCTGAAAGTGGTAAAGGGCCAAATACTAACCACACAGCGATGATTGCAGTAAAGGTGCCTGCAATTGTGAAAAACAGATGCGAATCTTTTTTCAATGCATAAGCTGCAACCAGTGAAATAAGAAAGCCAGGTATGGCCGTGACCACGGTCATAATGAAAACTATAAGCAAAGTTGCTGCGTAAATTCTGGTAGCTTCAAGGAGTGTTTCAGTCGCGGCTTCTTCAAACGTTGCCAATGTTAATATGGCACTGGTTACACAGATGGATGCCACAAAAACTGCGATTAAATATCCGCCAAGCAAAACAAATATAGTTCGCACGATTTGCATTGTTGACGACCTAGCTGTCTTGAATGTTAATCGCCGTGACCTGCAATCATCATGGCTTCATAGGCCAAGCGCTCAGTTTTTTTCATGCGTTCAGATTCAGATTTAAGCTGGCCGCATGCTGCTAGAATGTCCTGTCCGCGCGGTGTGCGGATCGGCGATGCGTAACCATTGGCGTTGATGAAATCGGCAAATTCTTCAATCTTATCCCAGTCAGAACATTCATAGTCTGAACCTGGCCATTTATTAAATGGAATGAGATTGATTTTCGACGGTATGCCTTTGAGCAAGCGCACCAGCTCTTTTGCATCTGCAAGCGAATCATTGACGCCTTTAAGCATGACATATTCAAAGGTGATGCGGCGTGCGTTCGACAGGCCGGGGTAATTGCGGCATGCCTCAAGCAATTTCTCAAGCGGATATTTTTTGTTGATAGGCACCAGCACATCGCGCAATTCGTCGTTCACAGCGTGAAGCGAAATTGCCAACATCGCACCGGTTTCTTCGCCGATTTTGATGATGTTGGGCACAACACCGGAGGTTGAGAGCGTGACGCGGCGTTTAGAAAGAGACAGCCCGTCGCCATCGGTAAATACATTCATCGCATCGCGTACATTGTCATGATTATAGAGCGGCTCGCCCATACCCATCATGACAATATTGGTAACCTTGCGGCCTTCGCTTGGCACAATCGCACCGGCAGGCGTATCAATATCGGGAAAATCACCCAAGCGTTTACGCGCTAGAATAACCTGCGCCACGATTTCACCAGATGTCAGATTGCGCACCAGCTTTTGTGTGCCCGTATGGCAAAATGTACAGGTAAGTGTGCAGCCGACTTGGCTTGAAACGCACAATGTGCCGCGGCCTTGTTCTGGAATATAAACAGTTTCGATTTCAACCGGTGCACCTGCCCCGCGTGAAGGAAAGCGCATGAGCCATTTGCACGTTCCGTCAACGGAAATTTGCTCTTCGACAATCTCAGGCCCGGCAATGGTGAACTTGTCTTTTAAAAGGCCGCGCAATTCTTTGCCAAGATTTGACATAAGGTCAAAATCATCGACACCGCGAATATAAAGCCAATGCCAAAGCTGCTGCGTGCGCATTCTGACCTGCTTTTCAGCAACGCCTGCATCGCGCAGCGCCTCACCCATTTGTTCGCGCGTTAAACCGATCAGTGTTGGACGTTGATCCATAAACTGATTGGCGCTGAGCGCGCTGCGTGTTTCTTTATTCGTCAGGTCGAGTGAAAGAGCCATAATACAAACTACTGTTTTAATTTAGCGCGGCCTATCATGAATTGATGGTCCCGTCACTATCGTGTGCTGCATAGGTTAAATGCAAGAAAGGCCGGACATTGCTGCCCGACCGTCTAATGATTGAAATCCCGTAGGATTTAAATGCAAGAATTATTTAAATTACTTGCAAGCCTGAATAGCATTGAGCGCGGCCGTGATGCCGGACAATGAATATTCATAAGATGTGTTTGTGCCACGGCGCGAAACAGCTTTGATGCTCATTTTTGAGCCAGCGCGCATCGCAGCAACAATAGCTGGATCTTCGGCGGCATTTTCTGTCCAAGCCGTATTGGCTTTTGAGAAGAATGAGAAGTTCTTGCCATCAATCGTGACGGTGACTTTTGATGATTCTTTTAACGTGTAGCCAGCAATGAATTGCGGCTCATAAGAAACGTTGGAGCCTCGGCGCTGTGTTACCACAAAGAAATTATCACCATGGTTTACAGAAGCTGGCGCGTTTGATGTCGGAACGGAGACTGCATAGCAGACCTTACCGTTTGCACCCTGATAGCTGATCGCGCTCCAGTCATTGAATTGGCCAATTCGGTTCGGCGTTTGTGCAGAAGCGACAGCCGTTGCAGCGAAAAGTGCGCCTGCGGCTAGAATTGACGTTGTTATTTTAGATCCCTGAAACATATATCCTACCACTTTTGTGGGTTTGGCGATGACGACGCGATGCGAACTCTGCCGCCGCGGTTAGCTTTGAAAATGGCTTAATGCGGTTACTAAAGCTTAAACAAAAGCTTTAAAATGTGATTTTTTCTCAAAGCGGCCCGTTTAAACCCTAGTCTGAAGTCCCTAAGGTCGTGGTGTTCCCCAAAAACGGCAAGAGTTTGGCCTAAAAATAAAATATTGCGTGAATTCTTGTAATCATGCCCTACAATTGTGTCATGGGAGAATTTTCAAACGTGTTGACGTCGGACCACCAACTATATGAGCACTGAACTGCAAAAAGAGTTTGCCGTGCTTGCATTGCGCGTTGCCACATCAAAAGACCGGCAGGCTTTTGCTCAACTGTTTGATTATTTTGCACCGCGCTTGAAAAGTTATTTACGCAGCTTGAATATGAGCGATGGTGCTGCCGAAGATTTAACGCAAGAGGTGATGCTCGTTCTTTGGCATAAAGCGCATCTTTATGACGCCTCAAAATCATCGCTCAGCACATGGCTTTTTCGTGTGGCGCGAAACCGGCGCATTGATCTTGCGCGCCGTGATAAATCGGCTCTTTTAAACCCTGATGAACCGCTTTTGCAGCCTGCAAGCGTTCAGCCTGCCGATGAGGCCATGGATGATGACCAACGCGATGAGCGGGTGCAATTGGCTATGGCATCTTTGCCGCAAGAGCAGATCGAACTTGTTCGGCAGGCGTTTTTTTTAGGGCTTTCACATAGTCAGATTTCAGAACAGACCGGCTTGCCGCTAGGCACAGTTAAATCGCGCATACGCCTCGCATTTGGGCGTTTGCGGCGGGCGCTTGAAAATGATGCGCTGGTCGATACCGAGTTTTAAATATCGTCGCTTTTCTCGGCAAGTGCCTGCCTTGCTGCCAAACGGTGTGCATCCGTGATGTGGGAGCGAACAGCACCAATTGCGGCCATGATGACCGCCAAATCATCCGTAAAGCCGAGGCCTAGAATAAAATCTGGCACTATATCCAAAGGCAGCACGAAATAGGCCAAAGCCGCGAGCAATGTGCCGCGCACTCTGGTTGGGGTTTCTTTGTCGAGGGCGCAGTAATAGGCGGCGGTTACTTCTTCGCCCATTGGCAGAATATTTGCTGCCTTGCGCAAGGTAGACCAGAATTTTTCGCGCACTCTTTCCTCACGGTTGTTGCGCTGGCGCTCCGAACCGGGTTCTAGGATTTCTTCTATTTTATCGCTCTTCATTTGCATAATCTATAAATGGTGATTGCTTTCGTGTGCTTCAAGCTTTCGAAGCATTTTCACCACAACGTTTATGCTGCTGCTTTGTTCATTCTGGCCGCCAATTTAACATCCAATTCAGTAATGCCGCCGCTATCATGTGTGGTCAGCGTCACCTCAACACGGTTGTACACATTGAACCATTCAGGGTGGTGGTTCATTTTTTCAGCAACAATCGCCATTTTGGTCATGAAACCAAATGCGTTGACGAAGTTCGAAAATTTGAATTTTTTAGATATGGACTTGCCGTCGCCGGAAAGCTCCCAGCCTTCAAGCTCTGCAAGGGCAGTGTTCAATTCGTCTTGATTAAGCGTTGGTTTCGCCATGATGTTTCTCCTCGTTACATAGAGACTTAACGCATCGCACTAATTTTAGGATTAGTTGTGATGATTTTGCAGGTTATGAACCTCAAGACGTCAGAAACGTATTAACTAGTTTCGTAAAATTTTGTCGTTGATCAATGTGAACAGAGTGACCTGCCTCAATCTGCGCGAACTCGGTATTGTTTCGGCGTACGGCCATGGCCCTTAATTCAGTTTCATCGCAGACACGGCTCTCGCTGCCTGAAATAACAAGAGCTGGACAGTGACTTTGAAGCCAAATACTCCAGTGATCTCCGTTGGTTGCTTGCTCAGATATGAGAAACTCCGCTGGATCAAAATTTAGTGTCCAGCCTTCTGCGACACGGTGAATGGATTTTTGAAGGTAAGGTGCAAGTCGAGCTCCTAGTCGATCTTCAAGTTCTTCGCGTAGGCGAAAAGTGCCGGTCCAGCGCTCTACAAAGGGTGCGGAGTCGTCCTGAATATGCACGCCGATATCCTCGATAATCATTGCTGAAACTTTATCTGGGTGTTTTGCGGCAAGATGATAGGCGACGATGCCGCCAAAGGAATGCCCTAAAACTGGTATGGATTCTTGAATTCCAAGGTGATCGAGCAGGGCAACGACATCGTCAACATAAGATGCCATGTCATGTGCAACTCCATGATCTGTTTCGCCAAAGCCACGTTGATCGAGGGCTATGACCCGCCAGGCCGGCCCCATGTCGGTGGCAAAATCAGCAAAATCGGATGCGCCCATCCAGTGTCCGTGGAGAGCTAGAAGCGGCTTTCCATCGCCTCCCATATCGAGGAATGAAAAGACCACGCCATCATGTTCAAAACTGTGCCTATTCATAGGGCTCACCTCTTAAAGATAAAGCAAATCCCTACTTGGTTTAGGGCGGATTTTGCAAGCCATCAAGGACTAATTATTTGAGCGTCAAAGACTTCTTAAGCGCCGTATATCTATCAGGCTAAAGATGTTGAGCCTCAAGCTGAGTTTGATAATATTGATCACGTGTCAGCGGGTATATTTCTTCGCGAAGGTAAGGGCCGCCGCCAATCGAATCGCGCGATGACATGAGTACGAATTCTTTGATTTTAACCGGCGGTGCATAAAATCCGCCGCGCTCAGACAAAAAGCGGGCAGCGCGTTCAGCCGTTACATTACGCAGACGCGCAATCGTAATATGGGGTGTGAATTTACGCGGGTCGGCAGGCAAGTTTAGCCTTTGGCATGTGCGTTCTATGTCTTCCTGCAATTCGTAAATTTCAGGGCAGCTTTTGGGAACTGCAAACAAGGAATGTGGTTTCTTGCCGCCAAACACACCAAGGCCGCAAAGCGTTAGATCAAATGGTTTGCGATCAATGCGCCCCATTTCAAACGCCACTTCATCGGCGATATGATTTTCAAGATCGCCCATAAAGCGCAATGTTAGATGATAGTTTTCCGGATCGATAAATCGGGCACCGGGCAGGCCGCCGCGCATCATTGATAAATGCATCATAGTGGCGTGCGGTAGTTCCAAGGCGGCAAACAAACGTGGCATCAGACGATCCCCATTAACTGCGCGATTTGGCGAGCAAATCACTTTTCCCCTTTAAGTGAGCCGATCATGGTTTTGTAACAGATGCAAGACAACGCTCGAATTCTACTCAGTCTTTTGCGCGGCGAGGTAAGTTTCAAGAAAGGGCAGAAAGTTCTCAACCATGATTTTTACGCCCTCTTTTGTGGGGTGAATACCATCTGCCTGCATCAGTTCAGGATTGGTAATCGCACCCTCAAGAAAGAAAGGATAAAGCGGCACATCATGCTTTTCAGCCAGCTCGGCGTAGATTTTATTGAAGGCTGCGCCATAGGCATCGCCCATATTTGGCGGCGCAATCATGCCAACAAGAAGAACATCAATGTTGCGGGCTTTCAGCGCTTCAATCATCTGGTCAAGATTTTGGCGCGTAATCTCCGGCTGAATACCGCGCAAGGCATCATTGCCGCCAAGTTCTAATATGACAAAGTCGGTATTATCGGGTACTGACCATTCAAGCCGCGCAAGGCCGCCCGATGACGTATCGCCAGAAACACCCGCATTGGCGATTGCAATGTCGTGGCCTTTTTCACGAAGCACGGCTTGTAAATGGTCTGGAAAACCGTTTCCGTTTTCAAGTTGGTAACCGGCCATGAGACTGTCGCCAAAGCCAACGCCTTGCAGTTTTTCTGCGTGAACAGGCGTCATGGCAAACATTACAATTAGTCCACATAACGAAAAAGTGCGCGACAATAATTTGAACATTGATACAGAATTCCCATTTAACGTTACGCTAGCTCAACAGTCTCCCCTACCATATAGGAAGTAATTACCGTGTCTGAACCCGTGATCGACTTAAAAAATGTCAATTTGAAGTTGGGCGAGGGTGCAAGTGCCGTTCATGTTCTCAAAGATGTGGACCTGACGATTGATGCGGGCGAAGCGATTGGCATTATCGGCCCGTCGGGCTCAGGCAAGACAACATTGCTGATGGTGCTGGCGGGATTAGAGCATGCCGATAGCGGCACGGTGACGGTTGCTGGCGCTAAACTTAGCGGCATGAGCGAAGATGCAATTGCGCAGTTCCGCGGTAAGAATATCGGGTTCGTCTTCCAGTCCTTCCATTTGATTGCCAATATGACAGCGCTTGAAAATGTCGCCGTACCATTGGAACTTGCCGGTGTTGCGGATGCGTTTGATATTGCGCGCGCTGAGCTTGAGGCCGTTGGCCTTGGCCACCGCCTCACACATTATCCGGGACAATTATCTGGCGGTGAACAGCAGCGCGTTGCTGTAGCACGTGCGCTTGCGCCAAATCCGAAAATTCTAATTGCGGATGAACCAACAGGTAATCTTGATTCGGCAACGGGCGAACAGATTTCAGAACTTATTTTCAAAAAGCAAAAAGAACGCGGTATGACTTTTGTGCTTGTTACGCATGATGCCGCGCTTGCTGCGTCTTGCGACCGCAAGGTTCGCGTAAATTCCGGCATTGTGGAAGCTGATGCCAAAGCAAAATCAAAGACGGCGGCTTAACATGAGCAATGCGAATATGATTGCGCTGGCATGGCGTTTTGCATGCCGTGAAATTCGCGGCGGCCTTTCGGGGTTTTACGTGTTCCTTGCCTGTATTGCGCTCGGCACCGCTGCCATTGGCGGTGTTAATGCGGTCAGCCAAGCGGTCACGCAAGGTATCGAATCAGAAGGCAGCACCATTCTTGGCGGCGATGTGCGGTTTGAACTTAATCAGCGCGATGCGACGCCTGATGAATTTGCAACGCTTCAAAATCTTGGCGATGTGGCAGTTAGTGCCAATAGTCGTTCCATGGCGCGGCTTGCGGACCAGTCTGATCAGGCCTTGGTTGAGGTTAAAGCGGTTGATCAGGCCTATCCTCTTTATGGGGAATTTAAGACCGAGCCTGCCTATGAGTATGATGTGCTTGCAAAGCGCGATGGTGCCTTTGGGGCAATTGTTCAACCACTGTTTTTAGACCGCCTTAATCTCGCGGTTGGCGATAATGTGTTGGTTGGCAACGAGACCTATCAGATACGCGGTATCATCAATGAAGAGCCCGATGCGCTATCGGACGGCATTGGTTTTGCACCGCGGCTTGTCATGAGCACGCAGGGGCTTGAAGCATCAGGGCTCATCCAGCCCGGATCGCTTGTCGAGCGGGTTTATAAAATCCGCATGCCGCAAGGCACGCAAAGCGATGATATTAAAGCTGCGATTGCCAGCGCAAATGCTTCGCATCCAGATGCGGGTTGGTCCACGCGTTCACGCGGCAATGCGGCGCCAGCGCTTTCATCTAATGTTGAACGCTTTGCGCAGTTTTTAACGCTTGTTGGTTTGACCGCGCTGGTGACCGGCGGGGTTGGTGTGGCCAATGCAGTGCGCGCTTTTCTCGATTCAAAACGCAATGTTATTGCGACGTTTAAATGTTTGGGCGCACCGGGCGATCTGGTGTCGCTGATTTATCTTTTCCAAATCTTGATTGTTGGTGCGATCGGCATTGGCTTTGGTTTAATCTTGGCGATGATTGCGCCGATTGCTGCCAAGGCGGCATTGGCGGGTGTTATCCCGCTACCAACAACCGGTTTTCTTTATCCGGGTGCGTTGGGCCTCGCTGTGTTGTTTTCTACGCTCACAATATTTGTATTTGCACTTTTGCCGCTTGGCCGTGCACGCGATATTGCCGCGTCTAGCCTTTTTAGAGATCAAAATCTGACCGCTAACAGTCTGCCGCGCTTTGTCTATTGGGCAGGTGCACTTGTTGCTGCGCTTTTACTGGCGGGGCTTGCGATTTACTTCTCTGTTGATCGCCAAATCGCCGCCTATTTTCTTGGCGGTGTTCTGTTCGCATTTGTGGTTTTGCGGTTTGTGTCGCTGCTGCTTATGGCAGCCGCACGCCGTGTCGGTACGATCAAAGGCACGCCGCTTCGCCTTGCTGTCGGCAATATTCACCGCCCAGGCGCTTTAACACCATCTGTGGTTTTGGCGCTTGGTCTTGGTCTCACATTGCTGGTAACGCTAGCGCTTATTGATAGTAATTTGCGCAGTCAAATTGCGGGCAATATTACCGAGCGTGCGCCGAATTTCTTCTTTGTTGATATTCAATCCAATGTCGTGGAAAATTTCGCAACGCTGGTTGAAAATGAAGTGCAAGACAATGGCAAGCTGGTGCGTGTGCCGATGCTGCGTGGCCGCGTTATTGCGCTTAACGAGCAAGATGTTGCTACCATTAATGTGCCACCAGAAGCGCGATGGGTTCTGCGCGGTGATCGCGGTATTACCTATGCGAAAAACATCCCTGAAAACTCAACTCTCTCAGAGGGAACTTGGTGGAATGCTGATTATGTTGGCGAACCGCTGGTGTCTTTTGCTGCCGAAGAAGCGGGCGAATTGGGTCTCACCATTGGTGACACGGTAACGGTCAATGTTCTTGGCCGGAATATCACGGCGAAAATTGCCAATTTGCGCCAAGTGGAATGGGAAAGCCTTGCGATCAATTTCGTGATGGTTTTCTCGCCCAATACATTTGCAGGTGCGCCCCATTCATGGCTTGCAACGCTGACCATGCCAGAAGCTGACAGTGCGACCGAGAAAGCTATTTTGACCTCTGTGACGCAGTCTTTTCCGGCTGTTACGACGGTGCGGGTGAAAGACGCGATTGATGTGGTCAACCGTGTTGTTGGTCAGCTAGCAACAGCTATTCGCGCTGCGGCATCTGTTGCGCTCATTGCCTCGGTTCTGGTTTTGGCAGGCGCGCTTGCCGCTGGTAACCGCGCACGGGTTCACGATGCGGTTGTTCTTAAAACGCTTGGGGCGACGCGCCGAACGCTTATCGCTGCTTTTGTGACCGAATATGCGCTTTTGGGTGCTGCAACGGCCGTTTTTGCTTTGGGCGCAGGTGGCTTTGCGGCTTGGTTTATCGTCAGCCGCATTATGACGCTTCCTTGGACTTTTGAGCCAAATATTGCTGCGGCTACGATTATCATCGCGCTGGTTTGCACGGTGGGTTTTGGCCTCGCAGGCACATGGCGAGTCTTGGGACAAAAAGCAGCACCGGTGCTGCGCAACCTATAGAAGCCGCCAAGTTCGTTAATAGAATCGTTTCGTTTGTTAACGAATTGATCTCGAATTCAGTAAAAACGTCAAATCGGCGTTTTTTACTACGATTCTTGAGTCTTATGGTCTTGTTTTGACCAAATATTCTTATCATATTGGTTACAGGCATGCTGGAGTCCCGCCAGCGGCGCCTCGGTTTCAAAAATAGCTTTGAAATCGGACACCCGACGGGACACTTTGCTAGATTTAGAGGTCACTATGGCTGAATATCAAAATTATCAAAAAACCGCACAGACGGCTGGTCGCTATGATGCGAGCGTCGATGCTGGTCTGCGTTCTTATATGTTGCGCGTCTATAATATGATGGGCGGCGGTCTTGCCATTACAGGTTTGACTGCTTTGGCAACTGTTTCATTGGCAACGACTGTTGATCCGTCTCAGGCTGTAGCGCAGTTGGGCAACGGTAAAATGCTAACGAACTTCGGTTCATTGCTTTACGGCTCGCCTTTGCGCTGGGTTGTTATGCTTGCGCCGCTTGCACTCGTTTTCTTTATGGGTTTCCGTATCGAAAATATTAAAGCATCAACAGCAAGCACCATGTTCTGGGCATTCGCTGCTTTGATGGGCGTTTCAATGTCGTCAATCTTCCTCGTTTACACATCGGGTTCGGTTGTTCAGACATTCTTTATCACTGCGACCGCATTCGCTTCGCTTTCGCTTTATGGTTATACAACCAAGCGTGATCTGACAGGCATGGGCTCATTCCTTATCATGGGCGTGATTGGTCTATTGCTTGCGATGGTTGTGAATATCTTCATGCAATCATCTGCACTTCAGTTCGCAATTTCTGGTATCGGTGTTTTGATCTTTGCAGGTCTAACTGCTTACGATACGCAGAAAATCAAAGAAATGTTCTATGGTGGCGATAGCGGCGAAACTATCTCCAAGAAAGCAACAATGGGCGCTTTGTCGCTTTATCTGGACTTCATTAATATGTTCCAATTCTTGTTGTATTTCCTCGGTAATCGCGAGTGATTTGAACAAAAATAACTTTCAAAAGGCGGTCTTCGGGCCGCCTTTTTTGTTTCGCAGCTAAAGATTCTTGAGTATCAGATGAGTACCTATTGGAGTGTGCTATGTCTGAACTAATAATCCGTGATGTCGTTGCAGAGGATATTGCTACAATCACCGCTATTTACCGCGAAGCTGTTTTGCATGGCACGGCGAGTTTTGAACTTGATCCGCCTGACGAAGCCGAAATGTTGATGCGGATGGAAGCCATTAAGGATGTCGGCTTTCCTTATATCGTCGGCGTCGATGCCAATAATACGCTTCTTGGTTATGCCTATGCGAACACATTTAGAAGCAGGCCAGCATTTCGCTGGTGTATCGAAAACTCGGTCTACATTGATGATAAGGCGCAAGGTCAGGGTATCGGCGGCAAATTAATGGCTGAGTTGATCGCGCGTTGCACGCAACTTGGCTTTCGCCAAATGGTAGGCGTTATTGGCGGCGGGGTAGAGCACCGCGCTTCAATTCGATTGCATGAAAAGCTTGGATTTAATCATATTGGTATCATGCCTGCGACGGGCTTTAAGCATGGAAAATGGCTTGATTCGGTGTTTATGCAGCTATCGCTCGGCGAGGGTGCTGACACAGATCCTGATTTGGATGCTTATCCGGGCACATTATATCGGCAAAAAACCAAGCCTTAAAGCGCTAGTCTGATTGAACGAGTTTGATCGCTTTATCGAAAACCTTTAGCACCTGCTTTAAATCATGACCGCGTTTAATGACTTGTCCTGCCGCTGTAATAACACTGTAAGCGCCTTGTTTTTGGGCGCGCTTAGGGTCTTTTTCAATCCGGAAGAGCGGCATTTCTGAGGTTCGTTTGAACACTGAAAATACAGCTCTGTCCTGTAGATGATCAATGGCGTAATCACGCCAATCCCCGCCTGCCACCATAAAAGAATAAACCTGCAAAATCTGGTCGAGTTCACGGCGGTCGAACTTTACTTCAGTCTTTTGGTCTTTTTTGCGGGCATCTATAATCGATACGACATTGTCGACGCTATTGCTTTGTTGGCTGATGATTTTCTCCATCGGTTTGTGCGATGGTCGCTTGAATTTACCAACTTTGCAAGCGCCGCCCTATATTGTGCCGCTTGAGATTATAAGTCCTTAATTCCGGCTTAACGGCTTGCTCACAAAGTCGTACATTTGCAGTTGAAGCGTGATCGGTCGTCACAGTCTCGCCGTATTTCTGCCGTGCGCGTGCCGCACTTAAAATCAATGCTTTGAGGGCTAACGCGGTCCATTCAAGCCCGATCGGGCGTGTTAGTTACCCTAGCACCGTTTGAAATCGAGCGGATGCCTACGGCCGGTTCTACGATTGTTGGGATTCTCTAGCCCCCAGCCCCTTCCAGCAACATTGAACCGGCCTAAAGGGCAGCAAATTCCACTTTGATTATGATTTTTGTTTCATCAACTTTGCTGCGCCGAGAATTGTACCGGGCGAATTTTCATCCGTGATCGCTTGAAGCAATACCGCGCAGCCATCGGCATCATGGGCGTTGATTTCATTGATTGGAATATCAATGCTCATCGACATGCCGTCCCACATGCCTAAAACTACGGTGTCTATAACTGAGTTTTTATAGTTGATGTTTTTGCCAGCATTTTCGCCTTGTTGAATATCTACCGGTGCTTCTGTTTTGAAATAGACCATCATGAGTTTCACACCAGCGGCTTTTGGCACTGAACCTTCGCCAACTTTGACCGTGATACGATTGCCGTTTTTCGTGATTGAAACAGGTACGCTAAGACTATTTCCTTGAGCGGTATCGCTCGCCAGTTTCTCGCGAATAGAATCACTGCGAGAGCCTACTTCATGCGACTGGCCATTGATGACGGCTTGCGGCGTATAAACACTGCGCGCATTAAATGTTTTGCGATACTCATATTGGCGCGCGGTATTCTTCGGCGTTGCAAGCGTGTCTTTCCAGCCAATATAATCCCAATAATCAACATGGTAAGACAGCGCTAAAACATCATCGCGCTCGATGAATTCTTCCAATGCGGCATCGGCTGGTGGGCAAGATGAGCAACCTTGGCTCGTAAATAATTCAACGACGCCAGTAAGTTTGGCTACGTTTTGCGCTATCGCTGTTGTTCCCAAGCAGAGGCTAAACGCGACGCTTGAGAGCGCGACACGCGCCCATTGGGTGATTTTCATCTTGGCTACCTTCATCGTTCTCATTGAATATCAGCCTAGATAGTCATGACCTCACTGAAAACTCACTTTACGGTGAGGAGCGATAAAGTGAAGAGCTTAATATGTGATGGATTGCTGCTCGATCACAAAATATCTCAACTGGAATGCGTCAACATGGTCTTATTTTGAGCGCCTAGAGACACGTTAAGCAGTGACGAATTGAGAAATTTCAACATTACCACGGAGTAATCCGTGTTGGATAAGGCGGCACCAAAAGATGCCGCCTTAAATTTGTTTAGTTCAGATCAAAGCGATCAAGGTTCATCACTTTTGTCCAAGCTGCAACGAAGTCACGGGCAAATTTTTCTTTTGCATCGCTCATTGCGTAAACTTCAGCTGTTGAACGCAGGATTGAGTTTGAACCAAAAACAAGATCGGCGCGTGTGCCTGTCCATTTGACATCGCCGGTTTTGCGGTCACGACCTTCGAACAATTCTTCTGTATCGTCGGTTGATTTCCACTCGGTTGCCATGTCGAGCAAATTGACAAAAAAGTCATTGCTCAATGTGCCTGGCTTGTCAGTGAACACACCATGTTTTGAACCATGCGCATTGGCATTAAGAGCACGAAGACCGCCGACTAGAACGGTCATTTCAGGCACTGTGAGCGTGAGCAATTGTGCTCTGTCGATCAGCAATGCTTCTGTTGAGCGTAGATCAGCCGTGTTCTTATAGTTGCGGAAACCGTCATATTTAGGTTCGATAACATCGAACGAATCAATGTCTGTCAGTTCCTGCGTTGTGTCAGTGCGGCCCGGTGTAAATGGCACAGTAATGCTGCCACCTGCTGCCTTTTCGATACCGACAGAACCACCAAGAATGATAAGATCTGCAATGGAAACATTGCCGCTAAAATCTTTCTTGATGCCTTCGTAAACATCCAGCACTTTTGATAGTTCAGCTGGATTGTTGACATCCCAGTTTTTGTGCGGCTCAAGGCGAATACGTGCGCCATTAGCACCGCCGCGGCGGTCTGAACCGCGGAAGGTTGCAGCCGATGCCCAAGCTGTTGAGACCAGCTGCTCAACGGTCAAACCAGAAGCTGTAATCATTTGTTTAAGTTCAGCGATTTCTTTGTCGCCAATCATTGGACCTTCATGGGCTGGAACAGGGTCCTGCCAAAGCAAGACTTCTGATGGTACTTCTTCGCCCAGATAACGTGTTGTTGGACCCATATCGCGGTGTGTGAGTTTGAACCATGCACGTGCATAAGCATCCGCAAATTCTGCCGGATTCTCATGGAAGTGTTTTGAGATTTTGGCGTATTCAGGGTCCATTTTGAGCGCCATATCAGCCGTCGTCATCATCAGCGGTTCTGTGCGTGATGCATCATGGGCAGCGGGTGCTTGCGCAGCATTAGAGCTTGCTGTTGGTTGCCATTGAACATGGCCAGCAGGGCTTTTTACCTGTTCCCATTCATTGCCAAGAAGGGCATCAAAATAGCCCATGTCCCACTTTGTTGGGTTGGTTGTCCATGCGCCTTCAAAACCGGCCGTTGTCGTGTCGCCGCCTTTGCCTGTGCCATGGCTGTTGGCCCAGCCAAAACCTTGAGCTGCCATGCCAGCGCCTTCCGGCTCGCGGCCGACTTTTTCTTCAGGGCCAGCGCCGTGGCCTTTACCGAATGTATGTCCACCAGCAATAAGAGCTACGGTTTCATAATCATTCATCGCCATACGTGCGAAAGTATCGCGAATATCAAATGCAGATTTTAGCGGATCAGGCACGCCGTTCGGGCCTTCAGGGTTTACATAGATCAAACCCATTTGAACTGCACCGAGCGGGTTGGCGAGTTCGCGTTCGCCGCTATAGCGTTTGTCGCCTAACCATTCGGTTTCTGGACCCCAGTAAATATCTTCTTCTGGTTCCCACACATCTTCGCGGCCGCCAGCAAAGCCAAATGTTTTAAAGCCCATCGTTTCCATCGCGACATTGCCGGTCAGGATCATCAAGTCAGCCCAAGAAATCTGCTTGCCGTATTTTTGTTTAATCGGCCATAGCAGGCGGCGCGCTTTATCAAGGTTGCCATTATCAGGCCAAGAGTTAAGCGGTGCAAAGCGCTGTGAGCCAGACGATGAACCACCGCGACCATCATAGGTGCGGTATGTGCCTGCGCTGTGCCAAGCCATGCGGATGAACAAGCCGCCATAATGACCATAATCGGCAGGCCACCAATCCTGACTATCAGTCATCAGATCAGCGAGATCTTTTTTAACCGCTTGAAGGTCCAGCTTTTTGAACTCTTCGGCATAGTTAAAATCGTCACCCATTGGGTCAATTTCAACTGAATTCTGATTTAGAATTTTCAAGTTCAACTGATCTGGCCACCAGCTCATATTGGCAGCATTACCGGTTGCCAGCGTTTGCTTGGAACCATGTGCGACGGGGCATTTTCCCGGCTCGTTGCTCATATCGTTCATGTTGAACTCCTCAGTGTTCGTGGGCGCTTGCTTGCGCTTTATGATCGTTTGTTTGTGATAGGGCTTCGTAACAGAAATATGTCATTAGGCGAAGTTGAATTAATTGATAGAGGTGATAAGTTTAGCTTATGAACGGATTGACCCTTAAACAGCTCCGCTACTTTGATGCACTTGCGCGGCATAATCATTTTGGCCGCGCTGCGGATGCTTGCGCTATTTCGCAGCCTGCACTTTCGATGCAAATTAAAGAGCTTGAAGAATCGGTTGGTGCTGCGCTGTTTGAACGGGGTCCGAAAACGATACGTTTAACGCGGTTTGGCGAAGAATTTGTCATACGCATCCGTTCCATTTTGCGCTCCATTGATGAGCTTGGTGATATGGCGCGCGCGGCACGCGGCGGTGTGCTCGAACGGCTTCGTTTAGGTGTCATACCAACGATCGCGCCTTACATGTTACCATCGGTTATTCGGGGTTTGACAAATAAATTTCCCGGCCTTGATATTCATGTGCGCGAAACCCAAACGCAAAAACTGATCAATGAACTTAATGACGGACGGCTGGACGCTGCGTTGGTGGCATTGCCCGCCTCTGAAAAATCGCTTTTTGAGATGCCGCTTTTTGAAGAGAAATTTGTTCTCGTGCGGCCGCAAAGCGATGCAAGAAAGCCGATTCCTCACATTGAAAAATTAGCTGAAATGCGCTTGCTGCTTTTAGAAGAAGGCCATTGTTTCCGCGAGCAAGCGCTTTCATTTTGTTCGATCAAACCGGAACAACCGCGTGATGGCCTCGATGGTAGTTCGCTCTCAACCTTGGTGCAAATGGTCAGCGCCGGTATTGGTGTGACGCTTATTCCAGAAATGGCGGTTCGCGTTGAAACCCGTTCTGCATCGGTGTCGATCAATCATTTTGATGCGCCCGAACCAAGCCGCACGATTGGCATGGTTTGGCGCAAAACAAATCGCTTGAGCGACCAACTTATGCAAATCGGCGAGGTCATACGGGCAGCGGGATAAACTCCTCATTATCATCGGGTGGCAATTGAAAGCGGCCATGTTGCCAATCGCCTTTTGCCCAAGAGGCTTTGGCGTCGTCGATTTTCTCTTTTGATGAGGCAACAAAGTTCCACCAGATATGACGCGGACCGCCAAGCGTTGCACCGCCCAGCAAAATCAGACGCGCACCGGCTGGCCCTGCGGTCAAGCTCAATTTATCGCCGGGGCGAAACACCATCATCTGGCCTTGAGTGAAATTATCCCCCGCGACATCAATAGAACCTTGTGTGACATAGATGCCGCGATCTTCATGATTGTCGGGCAGGGGAAGCGCTGCGCCTGCCTCTAAAATCGCATCGGCATAAAACATCTCGGTGAAGGTTTTGGTGGGTGCTTTTTGCCCGTAAGCATCGCCGATAATCAGGCGCACCTGTTTGCCTTCGCCTTCTAAAAACGGCAAAGCATCTGCGCCGTGATGTTCAAACGCTGCGCCCGTATCTTCGGCCTCTTCGGGCAGCGCCACCCATGTTTGAATACCGAACAAAGAGCTTGGCCCTTGGCGCGTATTGGCGCTGGTGCGCTCAGAATGCGTGACGCCATTGCCAGCAATCATCCAGTTGACTTCACCTGGATAAATCATCTGATTGGTACCAAGAGAATCGCGGTGCTGAAATTCACCCTTATAAAGATATGTCACCGTCGCCAAGCCGATATGCGGGTGCGGGCGCACATCAATGCCTTGATCGGTTAGAAATTCTGCTGGCCCCATCTGATCGAAAAAGATAAATGGACCGACCATCTGGCGTTTGGGCGAAGGCAATGCACGGCGTACCTCAAAACCCGCAACATCGCGCGCACGCGGCACGATCAATGTTTCGATTAAATCCATGCTCGACGCATCGGGGCAGTGTGGTTCGATTGTTGGGTTCCAGCTCATTTAACTATCCTTTTTGTGACCCGACCAAACATCTTCCCATTCGGGATGACGTTTGAACTGCGCATGGGCAAATGGGCAAAGCGGAATGATTTTCTTGCCCGCAGCGCGCACATCGGCAATGGCGCGTTCAACCAGTTTTAGGCCAACGCCTTGACCGCGATAAAATTCCGGCACGCCGGTGTGGTCAATGATCATCAATTTTTCGCCCGCTTTGGAAAATGTCATTTCCGCTTCGGGATTATCGCCATCGCGGTAAATGTAACGTCCGCCGCTCGTCGTTTCTTCAAGGTCGATATGAAATGTCATGATTGGTCTCCTTGAAAATAGATTAGCGAACATAATGATTATGGCAATGGAGCGTTTTGAAGACAGTGTGTTTCAAGACATGCCTGTGCGATCACCGCCCATGATTTGGATGGCGTTCAACGGCCTTTAACTAGGAGATCGCTATGTCGGTGGCTCCAGCGCATAAAGCGCAAGTCTGTGGCACTCCTTTAGAAGTGCATCGACTTCATGAGCGGGGTTTGACCTATATCCGGGCGGTAATCCTGGGCGCAGCGGCGGCACGCGCCTTGGGCCAGCGGAGGCAGTCTTTCGCTTTTCGAGTTGCCGCGCCAAACGCTTTGCCTGTTTGGGTAAATCGTTCAGCGCTTCTTGCAGTGCAGCAAGGCGCTGGCACAGATGTTTTGCGGTCAATTCACGCGGTGGTTTGGCTGTATAAAACAAAGGAGTGGACACGCCAATCACGCTGATGCGCGGCATGAATTTGGATGTCTGTTTTGGCTTTTGAAATTCGATCAAGCGCTTGCGCGGATCGAACAGTTTGAAGCGTGGCGTCTTAGCTGTGGGCTTAAACGCTGCAAAATTGGGTAGCCTATTGCTCTGCGCAATTGGCGCTGGTTTGCGTGGTGCCTCTTTATAAAGCCTTGCCGCAATAACGATGAGCCGCCGCGCCGCGCTTTCTGCCGGACGCAGCACACGCAAAATAGCACTACGGCTTTGGCGCGATAGGTGCGGCGTTGTCATTGCGAGCAATGTGCCAAGCACACGCAGCAATGCATCACGATTAAGATTGATTGCCGCCTGCCAGTTCATACCACCCTCATTGTTTGGAACGTATTATGGGGGCGGGTTAGTGGGGGTGGATAAGTTGGCGTGCTTTTTCCTCTCCCGCAGGCGGGAGAGGGATGTGAGGCTTCGCGCATTTGCGCGTTAGCCACAGCTGGGTGAGGGGAATTGGATGCGGCCCCTCATCCGTCTACTCGTTATCACTCGTATCCACCTTCTCCCGCGGGCGGGAGAAGGAAAGGTGGCTAGCTGCCGTGTTTTGCGCGCTTTGTATAAGTAGTTAGGGTCGGGCGTGTGGCGGTGGATAAGTTGGTGAAATTATTCCTCGCCGCCATCAGCATCTAGGAATTTACGCCGGTTTTCGGCGAATATTTTATACTCAGATGTTACATGAGAGTCGGCTACTTTTTTGGAAATTTTACCGGCATGATTGAGCAATGGGCGCTCGTTATTTTTAATGAATTTGTCCAATGCGGCTTCAGCATCGGACATTTTAACGAGACGCTGCAAATCGGTTTCTTGCTCAAAGTAATCAAGAAGCATGTTTGTGAAACGGTTCAGGTCTCTAATTTCAGCTTCACCTAAAAAGTTTTTGGCAGTGTTGCAGTCACTTGAGAGCGGTTTTACGCCTTTCCATGTTGTTAAACCCATATTGGGTTTTCGGTGATCGGCACGATTCACACGAATTTCAGCGCCCGTCATTGATGTAACTGCGTAATGTAGCTTGTTTTGTACGGTCGCAAAAAACTGATTTTTAGCTTTATCATCATACATTTCATAGTCGCTGCAAAGAGCGCAAATTGCACGAACCTCTTTGTAAACATTGGCTTCAGAAGCGCGAATATCGCGAATGATTTCGCGAAGTTCTTTAAAGTGGTCGTGATTGTCAGGGTCTTTTAAACGTTCGGCATCAACAACAAATCCTTTGGTGGCGAACTGAACAAGTTTTTGAGTTGCCCATTTTCTAAATAATGTTGCTTGGCCACTTGCTACTCTGTAGCCAACTGAAATTACCATATCTAAGCTGTAAAGTGTTACTGGCTTAGTTGAGTTTGCAAATTGCATTTTTTGCAAATTGCCCTCTATATCGAGTTCCCCATCATCCAGTACGTTGGAAATATGTCGTGAAACGACAGAAATATCTCGACCAAATAAGTTCGCAATTTGAGCTTGTGTCATCCAAAGGCCACTACCTTCATAACGTAGTTGAACCTGAGCACCTTTGTCAGTGCTGTAAATAAGAAAACGGTCACCGGTCGTATGATCTTCAGTTAGACGCACGGGTTCTTGCTCGAAATCATTCTTGTTTGTGAGCTTGCTTAGAATTTGATCAGGATCTCGGTTGGGCATCGATAATATCTCAGATAAAAATAAAATCCTAAAACAAATCTCCGTTTATGCCAAGGCTTAAGTTCTCTCTTTGTTCTCGAGTGAGTTGACGTAAGAGAGTCTTGATAGAAATCTACATTTTGAATGTGTGGCGAAAGTTCCCCTCACCCAGCTGCAACTAACATCCGCGATGCGGATGAAGTTTCGCATCCCTCTCCCGCAAGCGGGAGAGGGAAAGGTGGCCCACCCTCCGTCATCCTAGGCCTTGAGCCTAGGATCCATTCCGTGAAGGTCGCTATGCAAGCTACGCCTTCTATATGCTATTACTTTTGTAGCTTCTTGACACCTTTATGATCTAATTCCACAGCTGCACCATCGGGACCTATTTTAACACGGGCGGCAGAGCCGAGAATTGCAGATGCAAGATCATCTGCATTTGATTGGCCTTCTTCCGCACGTGCATCCCAATCAAACAATCTACGAGTAAAGCTATCTAACAGAGCAACAGGTATATCTTTTTCAGGGGATTCTTTTTGCCATTCAAGCACAGTTTCTGTTACCCAGCTCGCTCTATCGATATCAATGCGCGTTGTTGCTAATGCTTTTTCGTACTCGCCCTGAATATGAGTCCAAGAAGTTTCCCATCGTATATAAAAGGCTAGAAACGCCAGCGCTGCAAAGCCAGTCACTGTAGATTTTGCATACGCTAGCCATAAATCAGTGCCGCTTAGCGAGCCGACTCCAATCGTTGGCATTATTGAAACAGCTGACAGCAACATTAAAAAACCTATGCCAACGAAGAAAGCCATACGAACCGGAGTCCGCTGGCCAACTGTCGATTTAGAAAATAGGCTCTTTTTAAGGGCGTTATCTATGTCAGCCTTAATGTCTTGACGAATTTCTCTTCGTGCATGTGTATTTGATCTATCGTCTAGTGCTTTTTTAGCTTTTTCTAACTCTTTACGTTGTTGATCAACTTCAGCTTCGAATTGCTTTTTCTTTTCCTCAACTTCTGTACGTAGAGTTTCAATAGTTTGTTGATGAGACTCGCGTAGTTCTTCGTTTTTCGTTTGAAAGCTCGATTGTAGTTCGTTGAACTTATCAACAGAACCAGCTAGAGCGGCTTCCATTTGAGCAAAGTGGCTTATTGGGTCAAAATCAGATACACTTTCATTTGCTTTCGATGGCGGCATTCCAAAGCGTTTTGAAATTTCAATTTGCACTTGGCGCATTAAATCCCAATTCGTTGCACCTTGCGAATTGTGGTGATAATCTAACTTATTGAGTGGTGTTATTGAATTGTGGTTTCTTTGAAGTGTAGCCGAGAAAGAATCCAAACTGATTGTCAAACTTGCCAAAGCAAAACCTTGGGATTTTTCAAATTCCTGAATAGCCGATTCATGTGTGACATCTGAAAGATCATAGTTTTGAAAACTATCAGAAAATCTAATTTCCAACTCCGGAAATTTGCGTAAAATTTCTCTAGATATTTTAATCCATTGCTTGTCCGACAACGGATTTACCCAAGAACTGTTTGCCATATGATTTCCCCTCAACTCTTTAATTTAAGCATTGGGAGGGAATGAAGACAATAATATAATTAGAGCTATTGTTTGAATAACCCCCACCCTGTCCCTTGAAAGTGGGAGGAAGGGCGCATGTAAAAACCCGCCTCACATTTCTGTAAGGCGGGTTTTGGATTTTGTAGTGAAGGCTACCCCTCACCCAGCTGCAACTAGCATCCGCGATGCGGATGAAGCTTCGCATCCCTCTCCCGCAAGCGGGAGAGGGAAGTGAGTGTTTTAGGCCGCTAAATCGCGAAGAACGGTTTGCAAAATGCCGCCGTTTTTCAAGTAATCGATTTCGTCGGCAGTATCGACACGGCACACAAGCGGCAGGTCAAAAGTAGTGCCGTCTGCGCGGGTGACTTTCGCGGTTACTTTCTGGCGTGGTTTAACGTCGGCCAAGCCTTCGATTGAAACCATTTCGTCGCCTTCAAGATCAAGCGTTTTCCATGATGTGCCTTCTTCAAACACGAATGGAACAACGCCCATGCCAACAAGGTTTGAACGGTGGATACGCTCATAGCTTTCTGCGATCACAGCTTTCACGCCCAGAAGGTTTGTGCCTTTGGCCGCCCAGTCACGCGATGAGCCGTTACCATATTCTCCGCCAGCGAACACAACCAGTGGCACGCCTTCTTCACGGTATTTCATGGCCGCATCATAGATCGGCATTTCTTCTTTTGACGGGTAGTGGATGGTGAAGCCACCCTCTTTGCCGTTTGCGCCGAGCATGTGGTTGCGGATGCGGATATTGGCGAATGTGCCGCGCATCATCACTTCATGGTTGCCGCGGCGTGTGCCGTATTGGTTAAAGTCCATCACGCCAACGCCATTGTCCATGAGGTAAGCACCAGCTGGAGACTGGGCTTTAATCGCGCCCGCAGGCGAGATGTGGTCGGTGGTGATTTTATCGCCAAACAGACCCATGATCCGCGCGCCTTTAATATCGCCGATTGTGCCTGCTGATTTTGACATGCCGACGAAATATGGTGGGTTCTGCACATAGGTAGAACCGTCTTCCCATGCATAGGTTTCGCCTTCTGGAATGGACACGCCCTGCCAGTTCTCGTCGCCCTTGAACACATCTGCATATTTCGCTGCGAAGATTTCGCGTGTGACATATTTCTGGATGAATTCTTGGATTTCTTTGTTGGTAGGCCAGATGTCTTTCAAGAACACATCATTGCCGTCTTTGTCCTGACCGATTGGCTCATTTGTCAGGTCAATTTTAACCGTACCAGCCAGCGCGTAGGCAACAACCAATGGCGGTGAAGCCAGATAGTTGGCTTGAACGTCCGGTGAAATACGGCCTTCAAAGTTACGGTTGCCAGAAAGCACACCCGCTGCGATGAGGCCTTTTTCGTTGATTGTTTTAGAAATTGGCGCATTCAGTGGACCGGAGTTACCGATACATGTCGTACAGCCAAAACCAACAAGGTTGAAACCGATTTGGTCGAGTTCTTTTTGCAGGCCAGAATTTTCAAGATATTCAGCCACAACCTGTGAGCCAGGTGCAAGCGATGTTTTAACCCAAGGTTTTTGCTTGATGCCAAGCTTGTTGGCGTTGCGTGCCAAAAGGCCAGCACCGATCAAAACCGATGGGTTTGATGTGTTGGTACATGATGTGATCGCTGCGATTGCAACATCACCATTGCCAAGGTCAAAATCTTCACCTTCAACCGCATAGCGCTTGTCGAGTTCAGCTTTGTCTTTTTTGTATTCGCTCACGAATGAATCATTGTAGCCAGCGCCAACGTTCTCAAGCGGGATACGGCCTTCAGGACGTTTTGGACCCGCCATTGATGGCACAACAGAGCTTAGATCAAGTTCAAGTGTGTCGGTGAAGATTGGGTCTTCAGAACCGGCGTTGCGGAACATGCCTTGTTCTTTTGCATAAGCTTCAACAAGTTCAATGCGATCTTTGTCGCGGCCAGTGATGTTGAGGTAGTTAAGCGTTTCATCATCAATTGGGAAGAAGCCGCATGTTGCGCCATATTCTGGGCCCATATTGCCGATGGTTGCCGCATCTGCGAGCGTTAAATGGTCAAGACCTTCGCCGTAGAACTCAACGAATTTACCAACAACGCCTTTCTGGCGCAGCATCTGAACAACGGTGAGCACAAGGTCGGTTGCTGTGACGCCTTCTTTCATTTTGCCGGTAAGTTTGAAGCCAATAACTTCTGGCAACAACATAGAGATCGGCTGGCCGAGCATTGCAGCTTCAGCTTCGATACCGCCAACGCCCCAACCAAGAACGCCAAGGCCGTTAATCATGGTTGTGTGGCTGTCTGTACCAACACATGTGTCTGGGTAAGCAACAGTTTCGCCTGAATCTTCTTTGGTCCAAACGCACTGGCCAAGATATTCAAGGTTTACCTGGTGGCAGATACCTGTGCCAGGGGGCACAACGCGGAAGTTGTTAAAGGCGTTCTGGCCCCATT
The DNA here is from genome assembly GCF_000620605.1 of Ahrensia sp. 13_GOM-1096m. Classification (NCBI taxonomy): domain Bacteria; kingdom Pseudomonadati; phylum Pseudomonadota; class Alphaproteobacteria; order Hyphomicrobiales; family Ahrensiaceae; genus Ahrensia; species Ahrensia sp. 13_GOM-1096m. The sequence goes on along the minus strand of NZ_JIAX01000011.1, from coordinate 9,966 downwards.
TAAGGAAGCGGTAGCGCTCTGCGTTACGCTGATATTCAAGTTCAACATTGCGCGCAAATGCGTTCGGGTTGCCAAATTCATCAACGATCACCGAGTGGTCGATCACAAGGTCAACAGGCACAAGCGGGTTAATCTTCTGAGCGTCGCCGCCAAGAGAAACCATCGCATCGCGCATCGCAGCCAAATCAACAACGGCTGGAACGCCGGTGAAATCCTGCATCAAAACGCGGGCCGGACGGTAGGCGATTTCGTAGCCTTCGGTGCCTTTGTTTTGCAACCAGCTGGCAACGGCTTCGATGTCTTTTTTGGTGACAGAGCGATCATCTTCATTGCGAAGAAGATTTTCAAGCAGCACTTTCATGGAGAAAGGCAATTTTGAAATGCCAGTCAGGCCGTTTTTCTCGGCTTCTGCAAGGCTGTAATAGGTGAATTCTTTGCCCGCGACCGTCATTGTTTTGCGGCATTTAAAGCTGTCGATCTTTGACATGGCTCTTTTCCCTTCGATTGTTGCGCGTTGCTCGTTGGTAGCAGCGGCGCTTAATTCAGTCACTATGCTGCACTGCATAAGCGTAATCGTTGTAAATTTAAAGCTATTCTAAAGTCAAAATTACGTTTGCATTGCAAGTTTGATTAAAACTATGGCATTGCTCGGCGAAATAGAGGTATCCACGCGTCCCTAATGCAGCTCATTGCGGAAAATTTAGCGGCCAATAGAGGCGATACGCGCATCTTTGAAGGTGTTAGCTTTTCGCTGCGTGCTGGCGAAGGCATGACGATTACAGGTCCCAATGGCGCAGGTAAATCAACGCTGCTTCGGGTATTGGCCGGATTTTTGCCGCCAAGCGAAGGTTTTGTGGAAGTCTCAGATGGTGAGCTTGCAGAGCACAGCCATTATCTTGGCCCCAATAATGGCATGAAGCCTAATCTTACGGTCAAAGAAAATTTACTCTTCTGGCAAGATTTTTGTGGCGGCGGCGGGCGTTCAACGCTGGATGCGCTTGATGAAGTGGGCCTTGGCCATGTTCACGATGTGCCGTTCTCGGATTTATCGACGGGGCAAAAGCGCCGCGTTGCGATTGCGCGCCTGTTTGTCTCGCCGCGCTATATTTGGTTGCTTGATGAGCCAACCACGGGGCTTGATCGCGCATCGGAACATATGTTCACGCGTTTGATCGTGCGGCATCTTCGAACAGGCGGCATGGTGATTGCGGCAACGCATTTGTCCTTGGGCGTTGATGCGATGAAGAATTTACGCTTTGCCGAGGCAGCGCAATGACGGCGCTTCTCATACGCGATATAAAACTTGGACTGCGCGCAGGCGGCGGGGCACTGATCGGCATATTGTTTTATCTGGCTGTGGCAGCGGTGACACCGTTTGCCATGGGGCCGGATTTAAATTTACTGGCAAAAATTGGTCCTGCTATTTTGTGGACTGGCGCGTTGCTTGCTTCGCTTTTGGGGCTGGAGCGCTTGTTTCAAATTGACCGCGAAGACGGTTCACTCGATTTAATGATACTCAATCGGCACACGACATCTTTGTCGCTGGTTGTGTTTACCAAATGTGTGGCGCATTGGGTCACGACAGGCCTGCCATTGGTTATTATTACGCCGCTGCTTGGATTGTTGTTAAACATGGACGGCGCGGCCATTGGCGCAACGGTTTTAACCTTGTTGATTGGCACACCTGCGATTACATTTATTGGTGCTGTGGGGGCGGCGATTGCGGTCTCGTTGCCACGCGGCGGCCTGCTGGTATCCGTTGTGATTCTACCCTTTGCGATACCGGTTTTGATTTTTGGTGTTATGGCAACTTTTGGTGCTGTGGTTGATGGTGCGCCGTTTAAAGCGCCCTTGTTTTTGCTGGCAGCGCTAACTTTATTCTTTGCTGTTCTTGGCCCATTGGCTGCAGGTTACGCGCTTAAAAATGCCGGCGATTAACGTAAGGTTAGCTTGTCAGTTTTTGACCGTTTTTGAACAAAATAGCTGCATTCTCAATAGGTTATATTTGCCGTTGTGATGTAAGAAATTTGACTTTTTGTACAATTTTTACGCGTGAAAATTTGACTCTGCTCCCTCAGTCCCTATCCTAGTAGGTATCAGAAGATTGCCGGATCAACCGGTATCAAAATTTTATTGGGAGAATTCTTGAAATGAAAAAAGCACTTTTGCCACTTCTCGCAGGTGTCGCATTCGTCGCATTTTCGGGCACAGCGCACGCCGCTGACGGACAATGCGGTGATGTTTCAATCGCGGAGATGAATTGGGCATCTGCTGGTGTTGCCGCACAGGTCGACAAACTCATTCTTGAAAAAGGCTATGGCTGTAACGTCGAGTTGGTTGCTGGTGATACAATGCCAACTTTTACGTCTATGACCGAAAAAGGTGAACCAGACATTGCGCCGGAACTATGGGTAAACGCGGTTAAGATTGCACTCGACAATGCTGTTGAAGAAGACAAGCTCGTTATCGCTGCTGAAATTTTGAGTGAAGGCGGTGTTGAAGGCTGGTGGATTCCAAAAACAATCGCTGAAGCTAACAACATCAAAACTGTTGAGGACGCGCTTGCGCATCCTGAGCTTTTCCCTGGCGGCGAAGATGACGACAAGGGCGCGATCTTTACATGTCCATCAGGTTGGGCATGTCAGCCGATCACAAACAACATGGCGAAAGCCCGCAATGCTGAAGAAAAAGGCTTTGAAGTTGTTGATCCAGGTTCAGCTGCCGGTCTTGACGGTTCAATTGCTAAAGCATTTGCCCGTGAAGAAGGTTGGCTTGGCTATTACTGGGCACCAACGGCTATTCTTGGTAAATACGAGATGGTTATGCTGGACCGTGAAGTTGAGCACGATGCAGAAGCTTGGGACACATGTATTGTGAAAGATGATTGTGCGGACCCTAAGCCAAATGAATGGCGCCGTTCGGACGTTTTCACTATTGTGACAAAAGAATTTTCTGAAGAAAATGCAGTTGCAATGGATTACCTTAAAGCACGCCAGTGGGACAACACCACAGTGGGCAAAGTTCTTGCTTGGATGACAGATGAGCAGGGCACCAACGAAGATGGTGCTATTCACTTCATCGAAAATTATGAAGAGCTTTGGTCAAAATGGGTGAGCCCAGAAGTGGCCGCCAAGATCAAGGGCTAACAACCTTTAATAATAACGGCGCGAGATATATTTCGCGCCGTTTTCGTATGTATTAACATAACCAAGGGCTAAAATATGGAATGGACTGAGTTTCCAGAAATGGAGCGAGAGCAACTGCGCGACCTGCGTAAAGCAATTGACGGAGGGTTTCGTGAGTTTACACGCGCATATGGCGAGTCCATCGAAAACGCGCTTTATCCCGTTGAATGGTTTTTAAAACATTTTGAAAACTTGCTGCTGGATACGCCTTGGCCGTTTGTTCTGATCGGTTTGTGCGGCATTGTCTATTTTGCCAGCCGCCGCCCTTGGCTCACTTTGGGCACATTTGTTGGGATGGCGCTCATCGGCTATTTCGGTATGTGGGAAGATGCGATGAAAACACTCGCAATGATTTCCACGGCAACTCTTGGTTCTGTTCTTTTGGGTATTCCTCTGGGCATCGCTATGGCGAAGTCAGACCGCGTTCAAACAATTATGAATCCGGTTCTTGATGTGATGCAAACAATGCCGAGCTTTGTTTATCTGATCCCTGTGATTATGTTGTTTGGCATTGGCAAACTTCCCGGCATCATCGCGGTTATTATCTACGCTATCCCGCCGATCATACGCCTGACCAATCTGGGTATTCGCTTGGTTGATAAGGAAGTGCTTGAGGCGGCCGATGCGTTTGGCTCAACAAGCTGGAAGCGGCTGACCAATGTGCAAATACCACTGGCGCTGCCAACGATTATGGCTGGTGTAAACCAGACCATTATGATGGCATTGGCAATGGTTGTTGTGGCTGCGCTTGTTGGTGCACCAGGGCTTGGGCAACCGGTTCTCAAAGCGATCAATAACCAATTCCTATTCATGGGTGTTTCTGCCGGTATGGCAATCGTCATACTCGCAATCATTATCGACCGTGCATCGCAGGCCTATGGCCAACGACTGCAATCACACCGTGAAAAGGGGCATTGATCCGATGAGTGGCATTCAGATTAAAAACCTCTACAAAATTTTTGGCGAAGATCCTGCAATGGCGCTCGATCTTGTTAAAAACGGTATGGGCAAAACCGAATTACAGGACCAGCATAGCCATGTTTTGGGCCTGCAAGACATTAATATTGATATGCGCGAAGGCGGTATTCAGGTGGTAATGGGTTTATCCGGCTCGGGTAAATCCACGCTTATTCGCCATATCAACCGATTGATTGAGCCAACCGCTGGCGAAGTGATTGTTGATGGTGTGGATGTGCTTGACATGTCGCGCAGTGATTTGCGTAAATTCCGCGCTCATAAAACATCGATGGTGTTTCAAAAATTTGCATTGCTGCCGCACCGCACCGTTCAATCCAATGTTGAATATGGTTTGGAAGTGCAGGGCATTTCGTCGTCGGAACGCCATGCGCGCTCAAAAAAGTGGATTGACCGTGTAGGGCTTAGCGGCTTTGAGGATAATTATCCCTCACAGCTTTCGGGCGGCATGCAGCAACGTGTTGGGCTTGCGCGCGCGCTTGCAACGGACGCAGAAATTTTGCTGATGGACGAAGCTTTTTCGGCGCTCGATCCGCTGATCAGAACCGACATGCAAGATGTGCTGCTTGAGCTGCAATCCGAGCTTAAAAAGACCATTGTGTTTATCACCCACGATTTGGATGAAGCACTGCGTATTGGCGATAATATCTGTATTTTGCGCGATGGCGGGATCATTCAAAAGGGCAATGCGCAGGATATTATTTTGCACCCTGCGGATGATTACATCAAAGATTTTGTCAAAGACATTAATCGTGCGCGGGTGCTGCGTATTGATTCATTGATGTCTGACGATATGACAAATGCTGGCACGCTCAAACTGAAACGAGACACCAGACTGGATGATGCGGCGCGCCAGATGCAAGAAGCTGATGTTGTCAACGCTCAGATTACGGACGCGTCGGGCAAGGTGATCGGCTCGATTACCCTTGATGATATTGTCAATTCAATGGTTGAAAAAGTGGAAGTTGAAAGCACAGTTTAGCTTAAACCGCATTTCGAAATTCATGCGAGCGCCGTCTTCAATTTTGAGGGCGGCGCTTGTTTTTTGGTCGCATATTCGTGCAATAGGTGAAGTCTGCTAAAATGGGCAATTGGGCTGCATCATTGTGCCTCAATTGCAACGTTAAAGCATCAGCGATAAAATGACTGAAATTGAGAGATTGTCATGAGCAAAAAAGACATAAAGAAAGTGGGCATGTTAGCAGCATTGGCTAATCCCACCCGATTTATGACCTTGTCAGGCACACTATTGCCTTGGCTATCTCTTTTGGCCGCATTGTTTGTTGCCATTGGGCTTTATCTTGGGTGGCAAGCACCGGAAGATTACCAGCAGGGCATCACCGTGCGCATCATGTATATTCATGTGCCTGCAGCGTGGTTTGCGATGTTCTCCTATACGGTGATGGCGCTGTCGGCGCTCGGCGTATTGGTATGGCGGCACCCGCTGGCGGATGTGTCGATACGTGCAGCAGCGCCCATTGGCGCAGCGTTCACGCTTTTATGTCTGGTGACTGGTTCGCTGTGGGGCCGTCCGATGTGGGGCACCTATTGGGTTTGGGATGCACGGTTGACCTCGGTGTTCGTGCTCTTGCTAATGTATCTTGGCATTATGGCGTTGCAGCGCGCGATGGAAGATCCTGCACGGTCGGCGCGGCCTGTCGCGATTCTCGTTTTGGTTGGCTATATCAATATTCCGATCATCAAGTTTTCTGTCGATTTTTGGAATACGCTGCATCAGCCTGCATCCGTTATGCGCCTTGATGGGCCGACGATTCATGCGTCGATGCTATGGCCGCTGCTTGTTGTTGCCATTGGTTTTACGTTTTTGTTTTTGGCCATGCATATGATGGCGATGCGCAATGAAATACGCCGTCGCCGTGCGGCCAGTTTGCGCAAAGCAGGCGCGCGCGGAAAATCATCGGCACCAACGACAGCGGTTCTTGAGGGATAAAAATGTCTGAGCATGAAATATTTGTTTATGCCAGCTATGGGCTTGGCGCTCTTATCATGGCCGTGCTGCTGGCATGGTTATGGATTGACCGCAATATTACGGTCAAGGAATTGGCGCGGTTAGAGGAAATGGGCGTGCGCAGGCGTTCACAAACACAAGATGATTAGGCGTGAGTTTTGAGCAATAGAGTTGAAAAGAAGCCGCGCGCAGCTTGGTTCGTTTATGTGCCAGCACTTGCATTTTTTGTGTTGGTCGGTGTTTTTGCGCTGATGCTGACGCAAGAAGGGCGCGATGCTTCGGCCCTTCCTTCTGCGCTGCTGGGACGTGATGCACCGCAGATTGTTTTGCCGCCGCTTGAGGGGCTCATAGACACAAATGGCACTGCGCTTGCGGGCCTCGATCCGGCCGCCTTTGCGGGCAATATTACGCTGGTCAATGTATGGGCATCATGGTGCGCGCCGTGCCGCGAAGAACATCCTTATTTGACGAAATTGTCACAAGATCCGCGTGTGCAATTGATAGGTCTCAACTACAAAGACAAGACGGCAAACGCGCTGGGATTTCTTGGTAATTACGGCAATCCCTATGATGCTGTGGGCGTGGACAATAATGGCCGCGGGGCGATAGATTGGGGTGTTTACGGTGTGCCGGAGACATTTCTTGTGGGGCCGGATGGCAAGATTAAGTTCAAATTTGCCGGCCCGCTGAACCCAGAAATTATTGAAAAACAGCTGATGCCTGAAATTGATAAGTTAGCGCCGACTGGTTAAAGAGATCGCTTTTCTTGCAAATGCTTTTTAAGTTTTTAGCACCAGCACAATATCCATTACATTGGTGCCGGTTGGTCCAGTTGTTAAAAGTGCACCGCGCTCGTTCAGATAAGTGCCTGCATCGGCAGCGGTCAGATATTTGGCGGTCTGCGCCGTGTCTTTGACCGTTGCCCCGTCAATGATTGCGCCAGCCTCATCGGTTGGACCATCGGTGCCGTCTGTGCCAGCGACCAGAATATGCAGATCATCGCGCGTTTTGATTTTGCCAGCGAGCAGAAGCGCTAAGTGCTGATTGCGCCCGCCGCGTCCTGGATTTTCTGGCAGTTCAACGGTCGGCTCCCCGCCAAAAATATAAAGCCCAGCAGGACCGTTTTTGATTTTATCAAAAAGGCTTGTCGCAATGTCGTCGGTGCGTCCGTAAAGACATTCCTCGTTCAGACATATGTTAAGTTTTTTGCCTTGTGCTGCGCTTTCAATCACTTGTCGCGCAACCGCATTTGAGGCTGCGATTTCAATCTGAACGCGATTGTCATCGCCATTATAAGCGCCGATACCGGACGCGATAACATTGATGCTGTCGCCTTCAACATCGGAGATGGCAATCACATGGGCCGATTTGCCATTAAAGGCATCAAGCAAGCGCCCGCCTTTAATACGGGAGATTTTGCGGCGCTCGGCGTTAATCTCGCCAATGCTCAAACCTTCTGCCAGAAAGCCTTGATTAAGCGCTTTGAGGCTCTCAAGCGTGTGGCCTTCTTCCAGCACTTCAACCAGTGCTGATGCACCGCCTGAAACGAGCAATAAGAGGCTTTGATCGGCGCGCATATTTTTTACGCATTCAAGCACGCGCGCCCCGCCAATCAGTGAATTTTGATCGGGGACAGGATGGGCGGATTCAATAATGTCACAATCATCAAGCGCTGCAAGCGCCTCGCTTATATGGTCGTATTTTGTCACGACAAGTGTTTGGATTGAGCTGTCGAAATGACTGCGCGCGCCGAGCGCCATATCGCCAGCGGCTTTGCCGACAGCGATAATCAAATCAGGTGCTTTGATATTACTCTTGGAAAGGGCTGTGGAAACCGCGCTGAAACCGCGCACGGCATTAACACCCTGCCACCATAAATTTTCGAGAATTGCGGCAGGGTTGTTGGTCATTATTGGGCGTCCGGCTCTTCAAGGCTATGACGATTAATCAGCGGGAACTGAAATGCCATAAAGATGACTGTGATGGGAATATTGCCCCAGACTTTGAAAGCAACCCAGAAATCGTCGGCTGTTTTACCTTCGCCATAATAAAAGTTGGCACCGCGCCATACAATTTCGTTGACAATGGCCATGGCAAAGAAAAACAAAGCCCAACGAATGGTCAAATGAAACCAGCCTTTTTCGTTCAATTCAAAAGCTGAACCGAGCACATATTTAAGAAGCGGTTTTTTAAACACCAAGCCGCCAAGCAATGTGATGCCGAAAAGTGAATTGATGATTGTTGGCTTGAGTTTGATGAAGGTTTCATCGTGCAGATAAAGCGTCAATGCGCCAAAGATAAAAATCACACCGCCCGATACGACGGGCATGAGTGGCAATGTGCGCGTTAGAACCCAAGAGGCGATAAGCGCAATTGCAGTTGCAAGCATAAAGAATGCTGTTGCGATAAATAATGGACCGCCAAGTTCTGCTAATGCAGGAAACATTTCTGCTAATTTTTCGCCGCGATTATTCGCGATGAAAAACACGATCAATGGGCCCATTTCCAAAGCGAGTTTGAGGGCCGGATTGACTTCTTTTTTACTGTCGGAAAGCTCTTTCATTTATTTTTCTTCTTCTTCTATGTTGGCTGTTCCAACGATTGCGGATGCAAAATCATCGGCGCTAAATGGTTCAAGATCATCAACGCCTTCGCCAACGCCAATGAAGTAAACCGGTAATTTGAATTTGGCCGCAATGGCGACCAGAATGCCGCCGCGTGCTGTGCCGTCGAGTTTGGTCATGACAAGTCCGTTGACGCCCGCTACATTGCGGAAAATATCCACTTGGTTAAGCGCGTTCTGGCCTGTCGTTGCGTCTAGTGTTTGCAATACGGTGTGCGGTGCCTCGGGATCATGTTTTTGCAACACGCGCACAATCTTGGCCAGCTCGTCCATCAATTCTGTTTTGTTTTGCAGGCGGCCTGCCGTGTCGATGATGACAACATCAGAGCCGTTGTCGCGGGCCGTTTCATAAGCGCCATAGGCAAGGCCTGCGGCATCTGCGCCAAGTTTCGTGCCAACAAATTCGCTGCCTGTTCTATCGGCCCAAATTTTAAGCTGCTCAATGGCGGCCGCGCGGAATGTATCGCCTGCACCAAGTGTTACTTTAAGGCCTGCAGCGCGCAGTTTTGCGGCCAGCTTGCCGATGGTTGTGGTTTTGCCTGTGCCATTGACACCGACGACCAAAATGACATGCGGTTTGTGCGAAAGATCAAGCTCCAGCGACTTGGCAACGGGGCCAAGAACATTGGTGATTTCTGCGGCCATGATCTTGCGCACTTCGTCGGTCGACACATCTTTGCCGTAACGACCCGATGAAAGCGTGTCGGTAATGCGCATTGCCGTTTCAATGCCAAGGTCGGCTTGAATGAGCACATCTTCCAAATCTTGCAGCGTGTCTTCATCCAGCTTGCGCTTGGTGAAAATGCCGGAAATGGAATCCGTCAATTGTTTTGATGAACGTGACAGACCTGATGTTAGCCGTGCGATCCAGCCCTTGTTCTCCGCTTCCGGTTCAGCCTGCGCGGGGGCAGGTTTCACATCGCCAATGGTGACACTTGTGCGTGTTGTTTCAGTTGAAACCGGCTCTTCAATGATCGGCTCAGGGCTGTCTGTTAACGGCTCTGGTGTTTCTTCTTCGCGCACAGGTTCTGGTGCTGTTTCCGGCGTTGGCTGGAAAACACCATCGACCGCCGCCTCAACATCGGTTGTGGGCGCGCTGTCACTTTTTGCGATTTCAGGCTTGTCAGCGCTGACGCTTGAGTCATTTTTCTCTGGCTCTGGCTCTGGCTCTGGCTCTGGCTCTGGCTCTGGCTCTGGCTCTGGCTCTGGCTCTG